>JBBQGQ010000016.1:0-92504 GCA_038323195.1 Acidimicrobiia bacterium
GCAACGATCAGCGAGGCCTTGGCGGAATAGACGGCGGGCCGGGTCGAGACGTACAGCCCGACCGGGATCACGAGTGCGATGACGATCGCAAACACGAATCGCCAGTACCGCCGGAACGCCCCGATGACCGTCGGTTCGAACAACGACGCCGCCTCCGTGCCCGTCGCAAACCCTTGACGCTCGATCTTGTCCGCGCGGACCGTAACATCACGCAGAACGGCACGCACCTCGCGCGATCCTGCGGTACGTCACGTCAAGATGCCGAGCGGTTAGACCGTGCTTGGTGTCGTTGCCACGATCTTCAGGGCTCGACGCGATAGTACGTCGCCGCGGTGGGAGTAGCGCATCGTCGTTTTTGCAACTCGGCCAAGGGCCTGCAGGCTAAGTACGGCGCGACTTTCGACCTCTGTTGGAACGTTCGGGCTACGAGCGGGCTGACGATCCACGACTTCAACGACGCGGTCTGGCACGTTGGGTCGGCTCGGACGATCACGGCCGCGACGACACTCAATTCGCCAACGATCTCCTCGACGACCGGGTTCCTCTCGAACGTCGCCGGTCCGGCCGGAGACATCCACCGCTCGATCACCGGCCCGGGGATACCGGCCGGAACGTGGGTCGTGTCGGTCAGCGGCACGAACGCAACGTTGTCAGCGAACGCGACCGCGACCGCGGCGACGGCGTCGCTCGCGATCGAAGACAACACCGCGCGCACGTTGAAGGACGGACACATCACGAGTGGCTCGACGACGGTGACGTCGGCGACGGCGGGCTTCAGTGCCGCCGACGCTAACCAGATCATCATCGGCAACGGCCTCAAGCCGGGCACGAAGATCGCGAGTGTCAACGTCAACGGAACGACGATCACGACCGCCCCGGCCGCGGACCTGACGTCCACGACGGCACAGCTCTCGATTGGCGACACCGCGATCTCGGCACCCCGACAGATCAACGACGGGCACACGACGTCGGGAACGGCGAATGTCACGTCGGCGACCGCGAAGTTCCTAGCGGCCGACGCGGGCACCGGTATATCGGGTCCGGGTATTCCGGCCGGTACATGTATCAAGACGGTCAGCTCGTCGACCGCCATCCTCCTGACCAAGAACGCGACCGCGACGGCGACGACCGCCAAGCTGGTGCTCGGCTCAGCGACCGTCAGCGCGCCCGAGAACGGCGATCACGTCTCGCAGCTCGCCGGTGAACTCAACCTGAGCCCGACGTTCCTTCCGACCGTCGACGCCTGCGCGGAGGGCACGCCCGAGGGCTTCGTCATCGCCGGCGACTGGTTCAACCCGGGTTCTTTCGTCGGCACTGTCGCCTACCCCGCGAACACCATCGCCGAGATCGTGTACAAGACGTCCACGATCAGCTTCCCGGCATACGTCTCGGTCGTGGCCAGCGACAGCGCGATCGCGTCGCCGCACTTCGACGTCACGCTGCCGTCGCTGCCGGTCGGGATCGCTGCGTGCGCGAACTCGCCGTCGGCGACGACGTTCACGTTCAACGCAAGTGCCTCGAGCCAAGAGACCGTCCCGGGTCTGCCGATCGTGTGGGCGATCCCCGACATCGTCGGCGCCGGACCCGTCACCGCAACCGGCAAGGTCGTCTCGGGCACCACGACCTACACGACGACCTGCTCGATCGGCCGGCAGATCAACAACCCGGGCTTCACCTGCGGCAACGCGACAATCGGCCTCGCCGGCTGAAGACGAATCGAACCGAGGACCAGTACCACGCCGGAAAGTCGGCGTTCGAGCTCGCGAACCAAATACCCTCGATCTGACCGAAGCGCTTGGCCGTGATGGCGCACCTGCGCGTTGAGCGAACGGCACAGGGTTATCGCGTTTGCCTCGGTCGTACGCCGTCATTCGTGCTTCGGAGGCGTCGCCCGAACCCGGCACGTCTAATTGGCGCCCGCTGTCATCGAGGGTCTGGTACTTCGGGCTGCCCTGGCCCGAATGTCACAACGTCAACCTCGTCTCGCCGTGCGTCGTCGTCCGATCCCGGGTCCTCGATCCGCCACGCGCATGGCGGTGACAAGTTCGGCGCCGGACATCAGACGGATCGCCATTGGCGCCGCGCCGCGGCCGGGGTCAGATGGGTTTGCCGCCGGCGCACCATGGGTTGGCGGGGATGCCGGCGCATGGGTTCGGCATTGTGGGGAGGTTCTTCGGGAGTGGGTGCATGACGACGCCGGTGGGTGTTGGGTAGTGCGCGCCGGGCGGACAGGTCCCGAAGCCGGTGTCGCAGAGCACTTGGGCGAGTAGTGGGCCTCCGGTGTTGGCGGCGCTGGTGAGGGGACCGCAGGTTGGCTGGAGTGTCTCGAGGTTTGCCGGCGCGCTGCCGTCGGGGTAGGTGTTGGCGGCGTAGCAGTTCTGCGGTTCGTGCGCGGAGATCGTGATCTGTCCGAAGTCGACGTTGGCTGGATTGCCGAAGTATCCGTTGTGGGTGAACGTGTTGTGCACGAGCGCGTCGGCTTGGGGGTCGTAGACACAGCCGAGACCTGCGAGCTGCACGCCGCCGGTCCCTGCACAGGTCTGGCCGAGGCTGGGCGTGCCGCTGTCGGGATAGGGGACGAAGAGAATGCCCCACGCGCCGTTGTTGGCGAAGGTGTTGTCTTTTACGGTGTCGTTGCGGCCACCGGAGAGTGTCATCCCGGTGCCGACCGGGCCCGCGCTCGCGCTGCCCGCAGCGGGCACGTTGGGATTGTTGTTGTCGTGCACGTTGTTGTGCTCGAACACCCAGCACGAGTGGGTGTGAGTGATCGAGTTGATCGCGTTCTTCGAGCAGGCGCCGTTCTGCGGGGCGGGTGGGTCGCCGCCGATCTGGGTGTTGGTGTCGAGACCGTCTTTGTTGTTGTCGAACTGCGAGTTCTTGATCTCGATCGCGCCGCCCGAGTTGGTGCCCGAGTAGCCGAGCGCGCTGTATTCCATCCACGCACGATCGATCGTGATATAGCACGCCTGGAGACAGGCACCGACGTACATGCCGGAGTCGTTGAAGTTGCTCGCATAGGTGTTCGTCCAAGCCGCGGGTCCGCTGGCGTTCGACGAGAAGATCCCGTATTGCGCAGCCGTGTTCTCCGTGCCGAAGAACGTCGAGGTGGCCGTCAGGTAGCTGCCGGAATAGCGGTGCAGGCCGATCGTTCCGGAGCCCGCGCCGCCGTTCCACCAGATCTCGTTCCCCGACGACCCCGTACCCGCCAGGAAGTTACAGACCGTGAGATTGTCGATACTGACGCCGTTCGCCTGCCACACCACGATGCCGTTCCTGCCGTCAGGTTTGCCGCCCCCGCCGATCCGGCCATAGTTCTGCCGGCTCGCACTCGCACTGCACGCGCCGCCACCAGGCTTGGTCCCGTCAACAATCACCGTGTCGCGGTTCATGCCACGCAAGTGAAGGTTCGACTTCGCGATGTACACACCGCCGAACCCGCCCGACGACACGTACCCCGACGCCGGGCCGGTCAGGTCGGCCGTCTCGTGATAGTCGCCTGGCGCAACCAGGATCCAATCACCCGCCCGCGCCGCGTTCACTGCCGACTGAATCGTCTGGTACTGCCCCGCATGACCCGCAAACGTCCCGACAAGCAGCACCCGCGGACCAGCCGCCGGAGCCGCGGACGCGCTTCCCGCCTGCGACGAACCACACGCGCTCAGCGTCGCGACCGCGAGGACCAACGTCGCAAGCACCAACGCCCCCGGCGCTTCTGCATCGATCGAAGCTGCCCCAACCCGTTCAGCCTTCCCTCTCGGCGGTATCTACGACGACGACAGCAACACGGTACGCCGCGCAGACCCAAAAGACGCGCTGCGTCTACACCACCAGCAGTCGACCGCGACCCCACACGCCGAGGCTGGCTCAACTCTGACCGCGTTGGAGCTTGCTGGAGATGCCAAGCGACGGCTCGCGCTTTGGAGGCGAACGCTATGAACCAGGCGGTCCGCGCGGTCAGGGTTGTGGGTCTCGGCCGTGTGGGGTTGGTGGAACACCTCAGCTCAGCGCGGGGATCCACTCGCCGTGCGCGGCCAGTAACGCGTCGACCAACGCGCGGATCTCGTTTAGCGACAATTCGGCCGCGGTGTGGGGGTCGAGCATCGCCGCGTGGTACGCGTGCTCGCGCTTGCCCGTCAGCGCAGCCTCCACCGTCAGCTCCTGCACGTTCACGTTCGTGCGGATCAACGCGGCCAACTGCGGCGGCAACGCACCGATCGCAGTCGGCTGGACGCCGTTCCCGTCGACCAGACACGGCACCTCCACGGTGCACCCGGAGGGCAGGTCGTCGATCAAACCGAGATTCGGCACATTCCCATACACGACTCGCGGCTTTCCGGTCTCGATGCTGCGGATGATCGTCGCCGCGTACTCGAAGCTCGGGTGTACGTCGAACGCGGCGCCACCCTCCAACCGCGCCCGCTCCGCATCCCAGTCCGCGATCTGCGCAACGCACCGACGCGGATACTCGTCCAACGGAATGTTGAACGACGAGATCAGATCGGGACGATCGCGCTTGATGAACCACGGCCCGTACTCGGCGAAGTGCTCGCTCGACTCCGTGACGAAGTAACCGAAATGCCGAAGCACCTCGTACCGCACCCGGTTGTCCTCGGGTATGCGCCCCGAAGAAGCGAGCTCCAGTAACCGTGGATACAGATCCTCACCGTCGCGCGAGAACCGTAGATAGAACGCCATGTGGTTGATGCCGGCGGCAAGATAGTCGATCTCGCGATATGGGATGCCCAAGTCGACAGACAGCTCGAATGCGGTTCCCTGCACGCTGTGGCACAATCCGACCGTGCGCACCGAGGTCGCCCGCGAGACCGCGCGGCAGTTCATCGCCATCGGGTTCGTGTAGTTCAAGAACCACACGTCGGGGCACAGTTCTTCCATGTCGCGGCACATGTCGAGAATGACGGGGATCGTACGTAGCCCCCGCATGATTCCGCCGATGCCGAGCGTGTCGGCGATCGTCTGGCGGAGCCCGAACTGCTTCGGTACCTCGAAGTCGGTGATCGTGCACGGCTCGTAGCCGCCGACCTGGATCATGTTGATCGCGTAGTCGGCGCCCTCGAGCGCGGCGCGCCGATCGGTCGTCGCACTGATCTTCGCGGGTGCATCGAGGGCGTCGGCCACCCGCCGGGCGACGAGCTCCGACGTTGCGAGGCGCTCGGCGTCGATGTCGAACAGCGCGATCTCGGAGCCCGCGAGCTCCTCGTGACCAAGGATGTCGCCGAGCAGATTGCGTGCGAACACAGTGCTGCCGGCACCGAGGAACGTGATCTTGGCCATGGGTCAGAGGCTACGACAGCGGCTAACACGAGCACGGGCGGAGCACAGATCAACGCACAGCCCGAACGCCTCCGGGCCGGCGTTCTCGGATACCTCGCGTCGTCCTGGAGTGGCCGTGTCAGCCGAGACTCGAGATCGCCCACTTGACGGCCGCTGTCGGTCATGCTTCGAGGGGAGAGAGTGGGTCGAGCAGGCCGTGTTGCATCGCGAACAGCGCCGCGGTCGAGCGCGTCGACGCGCCGATCTTGATGTAGATGCGTTCGACGTGTGTGCCGGCTGTCTTGGGGGCGATGCCGAGTGCGTGGGCGACCTGGCGGTTCGATGCGCCGCGGGCGATGAGCGTAAGCACTTCGATCTCGCGTGGTGTGAGTCCGGCGGGTCCGCTGCGGCGCTTGCGTCGCTGCTGTCCGGCCCCGGCGAGTACGGCGTCGACCGCGTCGCCATCGAGGCGGCCGGCGCGTACTTCGGCGTGGATTTCTTTCGCTGCTTGTGGCGCGTTCAGCGCGGGCCGGTGTGGTCGGGGCTCGGTCATGGCGTGGTAGACGTCGGCGGCGGCGAGCAGGCGGCTGGGCATCGAGAGTGAGGGCCCGCCGAGGGCGCGGTGGTAGCCGGAGCCGTCGAGTCGTTCGTGGTGCGATGCCGCGATGGCTCCGTAGCATGCGAGCGCGGGAGGTCGGGCGAGCATGCGCTCGGTGTAGTAGGTGTGAAGCCGAATCCGTTCGCGCTCAGCCGTGGTGAGCGGTCCCGGCTTGTCCCAAATGGTCGCGGGGATGCCGTGGCGTCCGAGGTCGTGGAGCAGCCCGGCGCGTCGAGTTGCGACGATGTCTTGTGCGGGTAAACCGATCTCCGTGGCGGCACCTGCGGCGAGGTCGGCAACGCCGCGGGAGTGGCCGGTGAGGAACGGCGAACGAAGATCTGTGAAGTCGGCGACGGCTTCGAGCGCGTTATCGATTTCGGGATCGTCGAGCCGCGCGCGCAGGCCGGGTTCACGCTCGATGAGCACCATCCAATCGACGTCACCGTCGGTGGCTTCGAGCAGCTCGGGCGCGTGGAGACAGAACTGATCGACGATGTTGGGGTCGAACTGTTTCCCGCGTCGTTCGCGGGCGACCTCGCGGGCGGCGTCGATGCCGTGTTGGTGGTAATACACCTCGACAACGTCAGCGACATGGAACAGCCGGATCGGCAGCGCGATCTCTTCGCCTCCGACGCCGGCGGGCACGCCCTTGCCATCCCAGCGGGCGAACATCTGCTTGAGTGGCTCCTGTACGTCGGGTCCAAGACCGAGCCGTTCGGCGAGATGCGCGGTTGAGACGCAATGCGACATGAGGCCGCGCTGGACGGCATGCCCACGGGTTACAACGAGGCTGGTTGCGAGGCGGAGGCGTTGCAGCGCGGGCGCGCCGGCGCCGACGTGACGCAGCATGAAGCCGAGCATTGGGAGCCCGGCGAGGTCGATCTCGTAGCTGTCGGCACGCAAGGCGATGTCGTCACCGAACCAGCTCGCGACCTCGTAGGTGTCGGCGACGCACCCGACCCATGCGAGCAATGCCACGTAGTAGAGGTCGGCGCGCTGTCGGTCGTCGAGACCGATCCATTCCGCGAGGCGAGCGGTGATGCGCCACGACCGCAACACGTGCTCCATCGGCTGGCCGAGGCCAAGATCGCTCGCGATCGAGAACGCGGCGACCAACTCGGCCAGACGCAAGCCCCCGTTCTCGTCGCTTGCCATGGCAGCAGCGTAGAAGGCGGCCTCCCGGCGTGTTGCCCCTCGTTTTGTGGGGTGAACTCCCGACGACAGCACCAGCAGTGATCCGTATGGTCGCACTATCGGACGAGGACACCCCATGCGACCTACGGATGCAACCCGCGCGGACAATTCGGCTCGATGGTCAGTGGCGGGCCTGTTCCTAGAGGGATTCGCTGTGCGTGATTACGAACGCGTCGCCGCGACGCTCGATCCGCACGTCCGGTTCCGAGCACTGTTTCCTCGAGGGCCTTCGGAGTGGCAAGGGCCTCAGGCCGTCGCCGACGCGCTGCAATCGTGGTTCGGTTCAGCCGAGGAGTTCGAAGTCGTCGACGCGACAATCGGCGATGTCGCCGGACGGCTCCACATGTCGTGGCGCGTACGAGTCCGTCCTGCGCCGACTGGTATCGGCGACGGCTGGCATCTCATCGAGCAACACGCGTACGCAGACGTCGCGGGGTCGATCGAGGCTCTGGACGTGCTGTGCTCCGGCTTCCGGGCCGAACCCATGAATGAGAAGGGAATGTGACATGGCAGCAGACGACAAGGTTGTGATCGGCCAAACCCACGGATCCGACGACCCCGAGGCAGTGTTGATCGGTTATCTCCTCGGGGTCGAAGCGCTGCGCGCGGGTAAAGAGGTCGTGATGTGGCTCACCAAGGACGGCATCCACATCGCAACCGACGGGTATTCCGATGCCCTCTCGGTGCCCGACGCGCCGTCTCTCAAGGAGCTCCACGCCGAATACGTGGAGAAAGGCGGACGCTTCTTCGCCTGTCCCGTATGCGTCAAGACGCGCAAGCTCGAATCGGCCGCGTGGGTCAAGGGCGCGGAAGTGAAGGGCGCGCCGTCGGTGTATGAGTTCAGCAAAGGTGGGGCGCTGACCTTCAACTACTGACCCGTGGTTCGACGGTTCGCCGAGGGCAACGAGGAATCGAGAAGGTGACGGCGTTGGTAGATCTCGCATCGCAGTTGCGCGACATGCCGGCCCGGCGCGGAGTTGCGCCCTGGCCGGGCCACGAATACGTCAAGGGCTGGGGCGTGTTCGGTCTGCCGTTCGACTCCGGGCACGTGCTGGCCCTGCGGGTCTTTCCCGAGAACGACTTCTCGCCCTACCGAACTGTCTGGCATCGCGACCCCCAGGGCCGCTGGGCGATCTACGTGGACGGCGCGCGTCTCGACACCGCATGCCCCCGCTACTTCGGCCCGGCCTGCACCAACGTCGACCACGCTCAGATCGATCTCGAGTGGACGGCGACGACGTCCGTGCGGGTAACGATGGACGCACCGCATCTCGAGTGGACGCTCACGGCCACGGAGACTCCAATTGTGCGTCTCCTCAACGCGACGAGCCCACGGATGCCCCGGTGGACGTGGCGATCCAGACGGCTCGTGCGAGCCCGCGAGCTGATCGCACGACGAATACTCGGCATTGGCGACATCCGCATGTCGGGGACGACGCCCAGTGGTCACCTCGGGATCTTCATGCCCGAACGCATGTACCTCATCAACGAGACAACCGCGGTACTCGATGGCGAGGACCTCGGCCGGGCCGCGCGGGTCAGCCCCAACCCGCAGATCGGACAGGTTCCGCTCCCGGCCCGCGGGGTACTCGGCATTGGTCAGGCCGCATGGGCGATCCTCGACGACGCCGAGTACACGCGTTCACGCGCCCATGCAGAGCAGGCTGACACGTCGGAATGACAAGCGCGGCGGCGTTTCACGCAACGGGTTCGCGAAGATGCCCCAGCAGGGTTGCGAGTTTGCGATGCGCGCGGTGAGACCGTGACTTCACGGTTCCCAACGCGATGCCGAGCTTCTCGGCGATCTGGGCGTGCGTCATTCCTTCGAGGTGACTCAGGCGTACGATCGTTGCTTCGTCGGGCGGAAGCGATTCGATCGCGCGCCGTACGTGCCAGACGGTGGCGAGCGTTTCGAGGTCGGGTGGCCGACTCACGACGGCTCGATCGTCGGTAGCAACGCCCGCGAGCGAGATGGTCGGCCGACGACGTTCGCTCCGTTGTATGTCGATGGCGACGCGCCTTGCGATCGTCGCCAGCCACGGTGCCGGATTGCGGGTGATGTCGAAACGGTCGGCCGCGTGCCAGGCGCGCACGAACGTCTGCTGTACGGCTTCCTCGGCCAGATCGTGGCGGCCGAGGACGCGATGGGCTACCGCGTACACGAGCTCGACCACCCAGACATCGAGCGGCGTGCTGGGGTTGTGGCGGAACCGGACGAACACTGCGACCCAGATCGCGCTCGACGTCAAGGGCGATCAACTGTTCACCGAACAAGCGGGCCGACCCGGCCACACCGCGACGATCACGACAGCGGCGCATTGGAGCCCGGCCGGCTGCATCTTCCACGCCCAAGCGATCACGCAATAGCGCTCGGCAGGCGTCCCGCGAGGGTCTCGGCACGGTGTGGCTCGAAAGAGGAACGTCCGCGACGTGGCCTCGGGTCCTTCATCGTGAAGCGTCGTGGTGGGTCGTCGTTGAGCGCGGGCATCGTGGTGTTGGCGCTCGTCGCGGTTACCGGAGCGTGTTCGAGCTCGTCGGCGCACGCCGGTGCCGCGACGCCGGCCCGTCCGGCAACCGCCTCGCCGAAGCGGTACGCGCGCCCGGCGTGTCGAGAGACTCGACCGAGCGCTCCCCACGCGATCGCGAGCCCCGAGGGTCCCTCGGAATACGACGTGACCTCGTTCGACGGCACTCGTATTCGGGTGCACTGGTTCCCGAATCCGCACGCGACCGCGGCCGCGCCGCGGCCGACGATCCTCAAGGGCCCGGGCTGGAGTTCGCCGGGTGACACCGACACCAAGACGCGCGGGAACGGATTGTTCGGCGACGTGAACATCGCGAACTTGTGGGCCGCGGGCTACAACGTGCTCACGTGGGACCCGCGCGGCTTCGGCAAGTCCGACGGCGTGGTGTCGACCGACGCTCCTGACGTCGAGGGCCGCGACGTCCAGGTGTTGCTGGACTGGGTCGCTACGCAGCCGAAAGTGCAGCTCGACGGCCCGGGCGATCCGCGCGTCGGCATGGTGGGCGGTTCGTACGGCGGCGGTATCCAGCTGGTGGTCGCCGCGATCGACTGCCGCGTCGACGCGATCGTTCCGACGATCGCCTGGCACTCGCTGACCACCAGTCTGTACAAGGCGCAGACCGTGAAGCAGGGTTGGGGCGACCTGCTCTACAGCGCCGCGAGTGGCCGCAGGCTCGATCCGCACATTACGAGCGCACACGCCAGCGGCGACGCGACGGGAACCATCGATGCCGCGGACGAAGCGTGGTTCGCATCACGCGGCCCGGGCGACCTCGTCAACAAGATCGACGTCCCCACACTGTTCGTGCAGGGAACGGTCGACACGCTGTTCACCCTCGACGAGGCCGTGACCAACTACACGAACTTGAAGGCTCGGGGCGTGCCCACCGCGATGATCTGGTATTGCGGAGGGCACGGAGTGTGCTTGACCAAGGGCGGCGACATGACCCGCACGGGCACGGCCTCGATCGCGTGGTTGGCGCGCTATGTGAAGGGCGACACGTCCGCGCATCTCGGGCCCGAGTTCGCGACCGTCGACCAAAACGGCGCCGAGCTCGTCGCCGACACCTACCCGCCCACGTCCGGCCCGGCGATCACCGCGCACGGCGCCGGCGATCTCGCGCTGGTGCCCACGAGGTTCGCGCCGGCGCGACCCGTCGCGGGCGCGCCGACCGCCGTGCTCGGCACCGTCGCCGGCGGCATCACGCCCGCCCGAGCGACCAACGGCGTCGACGTGACGGTGACCTTCGCCGACACCGCGCTCGTGCTCGGCGCACCCAGTCTGACGATCACGTACTCAGGCACCGTGCCCGCCGGCGCGCGGCCGACCCGCGTCTTCGCGCAACTCGTCGACCCCGCCACCGGCCTCGTTGTCGGCAACCAGATCACGCCGATCAAGGTCGAGCTCGACGGCAAGCTCCACACAACGACAGTCCCGCTCGAGATGGTCGTGTTCTCCGCGGCGCGCGGAGCCACGCTGACGCTCCAGCTCACCACGTCGACTACCGCGTACGCGCAACCACGCCTCGGCGGCGACGTGAAGTTCACGACAATCGACGTCAGACTGCCGACCACCACCGGCATGCGAGCGGGCTGAAACTTTCGACTGACGTCGAGAACGAACCGACGCAACGTCGGCGGTTCAGGTCAGTTGTTGTATGAGGGTGGTCGCGAGCCACTGTTGGTAGCGCTCGGGTGTCCAGCGGCGGTCGCCGACGAGGAGGCGATAGACCTCGGGCGACATCAGCGCGTGGATCAGGTCGGCGGCGTCGCGTTCTCGCAGTCCGGGCTTGAGTGCGCGGGCGCGAGCAAGTGCGCGTGCGATCTGGCCTTGACCTCGATCGCGCTGTTGTCGGATCTCGTCGAGAAGTTCGGCCGCCGCGGGATCGGAACCGGCCGCGCTCGCTACGACGAGGTAGACGTCGTTGGTCCTCCGGTTGATCGCCGTCGTGATACCGGCGAACCCGGCGAGGAGCGTGTGCGGGTCGGGTTCGGTGAACAGCGCGGCGACGTCGGGACGTTCCTGCACCCCCCGCGGCTGATCGTCACCGGCGATGGACGTGTCGAGCAGGGCCTTGAGGATCCCGAGCTTCGAGGAGAAGAGCCGGTACACCGTCGCCGCTGGCACGTCGGAGCGGTCGCTGATTGCCTCGATGGTGGTTGCCACGTAGCCGCGTTCGAGGAACAGCGCCCGAGCCGCATCGATCACCGCTCGCCGGGCGAGCCGCGTTCGGGCCTGACCACGCCCGCTGTTGCTCGGTGCGTCGCGCTTGACGGGCTCCCTCATGAAACGATAGTATCACTCTCGATTTGAGAGTGCCATGTTCATTCGAGCAATCAGCCCCCGAATGAAAGGAGCGACCCGTGAGCGCGTCATCTGTCCAGGGAATCAAGACGGTGTTGCATCCGGTGTCCGACGTCGAGAAGGCCAAGGCGGTCTACACCGCGCTCCTCGGCGTCGCGCCCCAGACCGACTCGTCCTGGTACGTCGGTTTCGATGTCGCAGGCCAGCACATCGGGCTGCTGCCCGGCGGTCGTCCGCAGGGCATGACGTCGCCGGTCGCGTACTGGCACGTCGATGACATCGAAGCGAAGCTCGCCGAAGTGACTGCTGCTGGTGCCACGGTCAAAGACCCGGCGAACGAAGTAGGTGGCGGCCGAGTGGTGGCGTCGGTCATCGATCCCGATGGCAACGTCCTCGGACTCATCCAAGACAAGGCGAGCCAATGAAAACGATGACATGCAAACAATTGGGTGGGCCGTGCGACCATCGGCTGCAAGGAGACACCGCGGACGTGGTCATCAAGGCCCAAGATCGTCATCTGAGAGAAATGGTCGCAGACGGCGATGACACGCACGCCGCTGCCCTCAAGGAGATGAAGGGCCGGTGGAAGCACCCCATCTCCGGGATGGGTTGGTATCGCGCGGCCAAGCGCAACTTCGCCGATCTCCCCGAAGACTGATCCGTTCTAGACCGCAGCGGCCGACGCCGCGGGGACCACCGCCACCGGAAGGGCGCCCATCCGCGGAATGCCGGTGTATCGGTCGTACTCCACGTCGGTCCGCAACAGGCGGTTGGTGTTCGCCCCGTCGACGCGGGGATCCTCGTTCTCGCCGGGATTGCCGCCAAAGTTGTGACTCATCGACACCACCCCGGGGCGCAGGTCGGTGTCGGCCTCGGCAACGCCGGTGATGGCGTCGTATTCGGAGCGGATCTCGACCACGTCACCCGCGGCGATGCCGAGGCGGGAGAGGTCGTCGGGGTGCATGAAGGCGGGGTTGTAACTGCGGCCCCGCATGAGACCCGGGAGCGTGCGGCCGGTTGAGTTGATGACCCGGTTCTCGCGCCGGGGTATGAAGAGGAACGGTCGGTCGTCGTCCACTTCGGTCGTGTGCGCCCGATCCCGGATCTCGCCCAGCTCGGCGAGCATGGCCGCGTTGCCGACGTCGAGGCGGTCTTCGCAGTCGGGGTCACTCGCGCCGACTCGTTGGTCGAGGAGCTCTTCGAACACGTAACCGTGGGGGTGACGCTTGACCTCGTCGAGCGAGACATGGGAGCCGCGACACATGATCTCGTAGAGGTCATCCGTGGACGGCTCATGCTCCATGTCGAGCGGCACCACCTGGATGGGTGCCTCGAGATGCGCTCCCATGCGACCGAAGACGTTGACCACGTTGAGCGAGAGTCCGAGGCGCTGCGCAACGCGGTAGTACAACTGCCAGTCCTCGATGAGGTCGGCGCCCGCGGGTGGGTCGATGAGCGCCGGCGTGTATTGCGCGTACGGTGCGCGGAAGCCGTATCCGGGATGGAAGTACTTGATGACCTCGGTGACCTGCGTCATGCTCGGCGTCTCGAACGTCATCTTGGTCGCGACCACATAGTCAGCCATTCGGGCCGTGGGGGAGTACTCGACGTCGGTCGTCACCAGCAGCTCGAGCGACTCCAGGGCCTCGTGGGTTCGGCGCTGGTCGGGCCAGGCCATCATCGGGCTGCCGCCGACGTTGAGCAGCGCCCGGATCTGCCCCTCACCGGGAAGCAGGATTTCTTCGGCCAGCGCCGCGGTCGGCAGTCCGCCATTGGTCTGTTCGAGCCCCCGCACGCGCATCTTGTGCCCGAAACCCAACGCCCGGTAGGGCCCGCGCGCCTGGGCCTTCGCGTGGTTGGGAGGCATGAGAACGTTCGGCCGCTCGATGCGATCGCCTTGGCGGGCCCACCAACCGCGCACCGACATCAGGCACAGCAGCAAATAGGAGACCACGCTGGTGCAGCTCGTCATGCTGATTCCGGTGCCGCCACCGGCGCCGCCCCGGCGAGCGGTGCCGAGCGTCCGGGCCGCCTCGACCAGGTCGTCGATCGAGATGTCGGCCTGCCGGGCGACGAACTCCGGAGTGAAAGACGCGACCGCAGCGCGGAGCGATGCGACGCCGTCGACGTGCCGGCGGATGAAGTCCTCGTCGACCAGCGCCTCGCGCAAAATGACATGGAGCAGCCCGGCCATCACGACGGCGTCCTGCCCCGGTCGGGCCTGCAGGTGAACATGCGCCCGGCGTGCCGTCTCGGTGCGCCGCGGGTCGATGACGATGACCTTGGTGCCCCGCTCGACCGCCCGCGCCAGGCGCTTCGCCGGGTTCTCGGCCAGGAACTGCTTGGAGATGACCGGGTTGGTTCCCGCGAAGAGGAACGCATCGACGTCGTCGAACGGAGTCCGGCCACCGAGCCACAGGCCATGAAGGGCGTCGGCGATGCGAGTGCCGGGCTGGTCGATCGAGGCCGCCGAGAAGATCATCTTGCTGCCGAGGGCCGTGAGCATCGCCGCCGCGATGGAGCCCATGGCCGGATAGGCGGCGCTCGACGTCCCGATGTAGATCGCGACCGCGTTCGGACCGTGGCGGTCGACGACGGCGCGGAGGCGATCGGCGATCTCGTTTACTGCGTCAACGCTTGCGATCTGCTCGTGGGATCCGTCCGGACGACGCCGCAGGCTGTGCAGCAACCGCTTGGGGTTCGCGTGGATCTCCGGTAGGGCTCGACCCTTCGGGCAGGTGTAACCCTCGAACAGCGGAGCGTCGCGGTCGCCGTGCACCGCCACCGCCCGCCCGTCCTCGATGGTCACGACGATCGGGCACATGGCTGTGCACAGCCGACAGGTACTCGTCTTGGTGATGGTCATACGACCTCGCGCGTGCGGCGACCGAATCGTAGACAGCGTGCCGTCTTTACCCCCGGGCCCTCAACTCTTCCTTCCGATGTTTTCCGGGCGACTCACGACGCGATCGCCACGATCGGTGCCGCGAGGTCATTGCAGCCGGACCCGGCGGGGGGACAGGAGCCCTGGAAGCGAGCGTCGCCGAACGAGAAGACGCCTCCGTCGCCGGCGACGAGCCAGTACCCGTGACGGTCGGGCGAGGCGGCCATGCCGACGATCGGTTGGTTGAGGTGGATCGATCCGGTGGAGCCGTAGAAGGGTGCATTGAACGCGAAGATGCCGCCGTCGCGGGCAACGAGCCAGTAGCCCGTGCCGTTCGCGGCCGCGGTCATGCCGACGATCGGTTGGTTGAGGTGGATCGATCCGGTGGAGCCGTAGAAGGGTGCGTTGAACGCGAAGATGCCGCCGTCGCGGGCGACGAGCCAGTAGCCCGTGCCGTTCGGCGTCGCCGCGATGCCGACGATCGGGCGGTTCAAATGGATGCCGCCCATCGATCCGTGGAATGGCGCGTCGCCGAACGCGAACACCGCGCCGCTCCGATCGGTCAGCCAGTAGCCGCCGCCGTCCGGCGTGGCGGCGATGCCCGTGACGTCATCCTCCGTGATGCCACTCGCCGGAAGGGAGCCGTGGTATTGCGCCCGGCCGAACGAGAACACGCCGCCGTTGCGTTGGACGAGCCAGTAGCCGCCGTTCGTCGTCGCCATGCCGACGAAGTTGGAGAGGTGCAGGCCCAGCCCGGGCGGGCTCGGGAAGCCCACGGAACCTTCGTAGGACTCGTTGAAGCCGAAGATTCCTCCGTCGCCTCCCTCCAGCCGGTAGCCCGGCCCGGACGACGGCGGCGTCGGAACAATGGTCGTCCCGGGCTGCAGGCACGCCGTCGAGAAGGCGGCCGTCCAGGTGAGCTTCACAACGACCTGCCCGAGGTTGGAGGACGCGCCGGTCAGGTTGATTAAGAACTGCGGCAGCGGGTCCTTGGTGGTGAGGCCGAGGTTCGAGAGGTCGACCGAGCCGGTCGCGTCGAGCGGCTGAACCGCCTCGCCGGGGAGGGGTTCGCCGTCCGCCGCCTCGAACTGCACCGTGCCACTTCCGTACGCGGTGCGGGGGGGCGCGACGATCTGGATCGAGAGGAAGTTCGTCGGGGCGCAGCGCGGGTCGGGAACGACGACGGCCGACGCGAGCACCCGGACGCTGCCGTGGCCGCAGGCCGCGCCGGTGTAGGCATCGAAGTTCTGGATCTGGAACTGGCCCGAGTCCGAGTTGACCCAGAGGCACGTGGGGCGCTGCGGATCCGGGTTGACCGTGTAGAGGATGTTCAGGTTCTGCAGCTGCACGGGCGTGTTCTCGCAGCCGGCGTTCCGCGCGAAGTCGTAGCACGCGACGGGCTGGGGCGCGCCCGCGAACGTCCCGTCCGGCACGTAGACGCGCGGCCCGATCACGACGGACGTGCCGTCGAACGTTGCGTTTGCCAGAACGGCGGTCGTCATCCCCGGCGGGGTCGTCACGGCGTTCCCCGCGAGGCTGAGGCACGGGTCGCCCGTCGTGGGGACGCAGAAGCCGATCGGTGTCCCTGCGGCGTCGAGCATCGGGAACGCGGCACCGCCGATGTTGGCGAATTGGATCTGGCTCGGGTAGTTGAAGCTGTCGGCCTGAGGCCAGCTGCCGGCGCAGTCGTGCAGGGTCGCCGCATTGAAGCAACCGAGCTCGTTCGCCAACGGCGCGCTGGTGAAGCTGACGACGGTCGGGACGAGGATCTCGGTGCCCGAAGCGGCGATGGCGGGTTCGGGCTCGGAGCGGTTCGCGATCTGCGCGCCGCCCGACCCGAGGCCGAGACTGACGGCATAGGGCTGGCCGGAGCACGCATTCAGGCTCGTCAGGCTGAAGCACATCATCTCGTCCTCGGAGCCGGCGGGGCTGCCGTTGACGTAGTTGAAGGCGTACCAGTTGCCGGCGGCCACCACCGGGTCGCTCACTTGGCTGATGCCTCCCGCGACGGGAGCTTGGCCGACGCCGGAGAGAGGTATGAAGCCGCAGAACGGGTCGGCCGCCGACGCGGGTGCGGTCGCGTCGATGCACGCCACTCCTGCCGTCTGGTCGGCCGACCGGGTAACGAACACGAACACGTGTTGGCTGTGTTGGTCGACCCACAGGCCTGGTTGGCTGGATGTGACGAAGTCGCCGCCCGAACCGTCGGTGATCGTCTTGAAGCCGCTGGGTGCCTGGGCGCCGGTCCAACAGTTCGACGCGTCCGACTGGTTGTGGCACGCGACCTCGAGCGTGGGCGAGTGGTGGAAAACGTTGAAGACCTGGCTCGACGTGAGCCCGACGGCCCAGCCGTCGCCGCCCGCTCCCGCGCCGGCAAAGTTCGACGACGGCGGTGCGGCGATGGCGGTGGTCGAGGAGTACGTGGCCGGGACGCCGGCCGCGGATGAAGCCGCCACAGCCGCGGCCGGCGACGCGCCGGCGCTGAGCACCATCGCCGCCGGGAGGACGGCCGCGACCAGCACCCGCGCCCCGCGGCCCCGAGATATTCCGAACGAAATGAGCCGCACGAAGACCTGCATAGACATCTCCATCGACATTTCCATGGACATAAAGAGCCACCGGGGGCTCTGTGGCCGCCCGGCGCGGGCGGCACCACTGTCGCGATCCCGACAATTTGGACGATTGGTACCGAAGGTTCGCGTTGTTGCGCCGCGAACCGCTCGCTCGCTCAGGGGCAGTCGAGGAAGGTGCGGTCGAGGGAGGCGAAGTCGGGCGCGCCGACGAGATTCAGCGTGCGGTCGACGTCGCCGCGGAACCACGACAGCACGCGATCGACGCCGCGCTCGCCCCCCGCGCCGAGCGCGTAGAGATACGCGCGCCCGGCCATGCATGCGCTCGCACCGGCGGCGACGGCCTTGACGATGTCGCTCCCGCGCCGGACGCCGCCGTCGCAGATGATCTCGATGCGGCCGCCGACCGCATCGGCGACGGGTGCGACGAGCGAGAACGACGCGGGCGCGCCGTCGAGCTGGCGGCCGCCGTGGTTCGACAGCGCGATCGCCTCGACACCGGCGTCGGCCGCGAGGAGCGCATCGTCGACGGTCTGAATGCCTTTGATGACGATGGGACCGTTCCACACCGAACGGAGCCAGTCGACGTCGTGCCACGAGAGCGCGGGATCGAACTGGGTGTTGATGTAGTCGGACAGTGTCACCGGCGACGCGCCGTCGCCGACCTCGCGGCCGGCAACGTTCGCGAACCGGATGGGCTCGCTGCGCACGAAAGCCCACGTCCACGCCGGGTGTCGTACGCCGTCGACGATCGTTGCCGGACCGATGCTGGGCGGCAACGAGAACCCGCGCCGCACGTCGCGCTCGCGGCGGCCGAAGACCGCGGTGTCGACGGTGAGGACGAGTGCCTCGAAACGCGCCGCGGCGGCCCGGTCGATCATCTCCTTCACCAGCCCGCGGTCGCGCCACGCATAGACCTGGAACCAGAGCCGCCCGTCGCTGACCGCGCGCACCTCCTCGATCGAGCGCGTGCTGAGCGTCGACAGAGTGTAGGGAAGCCCGGCGCGCGCGGCGGCGCGCGCTACGGCGAGCTCGCCCTGGGGGTCGGCGATGCGCGTGAACCCGGTCGGCGCGAGCACCAACGGGTATGCGAGCGGCCGGCCGAGGATCGTCGACGTCACGTCGATCCGCGCGATGCCGCGGAGCACGCGCGGCCGGAACGTCACCTCGGCGAAGGCGCGTTCGTTCGCGGCGAGGGTGCGTTCGTCCTCGGCGGCGCCATCGATGTAGTCGAACACGCCACCCGGCAGGCGCCGCTTGGCGATGCGACGAAGGTCGGCGACCGACGCGGCTCTCTTGAGCCGGCGTTCCACAGGGTCCGTCTCGATGCGGTCGAACCGAACGACCGACCGCAGCGTCCGGTAGATGCCCACGTCAGATCCTCGTCGCTCCGAACCGTTCGATCAGCTGGCGCGCGTAGAACTCAGGCCATGGCTCTCCAACGCGGCCGGACGTGTGCTCCTTGTCGAGACCGACGAGCATGTAGACGAGCTCGCTCCGCACCGGCGTCGATGCCAGCATGCCGGGCAGCTCCGAGAGCCGAAGCAGCCAGTCGGCGTACCACGACGCCCAGTCCTCGTCGACGCCATCGCTGATGCGGTACACGCGATGGTGGGTCTCGGCCGCTTCCTCGAGCAGCGCCGCGATTCGCTCCGCATCGGTCACGCCGTACTCCTCCTCAGGATCGCCGGAGTTTGTTGCCGAGCACGAACCCGAACAGGCCGATGAGTACGAGTGCGACGATGGTCTCGGCGGCACCGACGAGTTGCCAGTTGGTTCGAAGATGGAGACCCGTTGCAGTGCCTCCGACGAGATTCTTCACCGCGTATGTGAACGACTCGGCGACGCTTGCCTTGCTGGAGTTGTCGTGTTGTACGCCGTTGAAGATACTGAAGAGGGCGCCGGTTGCAAGTACGACACCGAGGATCCAAAGGGTGATTCGGCCGAGGCTTTCGCCGAAGCCGCAGAGTGCGTTCGCGATCGAGTGGCCAACGACGATCTGCAACGCCCTTCGTCGGCTTGGCTGTCCGCTCGCGGGCGACAGTGGAACTTCGGAAGAATGACGTCGCAGAGCGATCGAGGCAGCTTTGAGCTCGAGCCGCTTGGCGTAGCGATAGGCGCGCGCCTCGTCGGAATACAATCCAAGCCCGTTCCACATGCCGGCAAGTCGTCGGTAGGTGTCGATCGCGTCATAGATCGCGCGGGCGAGCTGGTCTTCGAGTTCTCCACGTTGCTTTTCGGGATGCTCTTGCAACATACGAGCAAGTGTCGGCGTTTCAGCCATCAGCGGACCGACAAAGTTGCTCCAGCGAAGATCGGAACCGTGAAGCTCGGCTAAGTGCAGGCTCACGTCAGTGAGCTCGGCGCCTTCGAAGATGTTGCCGATCTCGAACACGGTGCGGTACAGGTCAGAACGGCTGATTGTCGCTCGAGCGAAGGACGACGTAACGAACCTGGCGTAACGGAAGTCGCAGTCGATGATCCGACAATCTTGAAATTTGCAATCCACAAGCTCGCACATCTCGAAGTCGCACTCTTCGAAGGTGCATCCGGTGAAATCGACATTCTCGATTCGGTGCCGTTCGGACTTCGCGCCGAATCGCACGTGGAAGAACTCACTGTGGGAAAGGTCGACGTTCGAGATCGACAGGTCCGTAAGGTCGCAAGGCAGGATCTTGCCGGTCTTCGGGTCTGACGGCCGCGGGGGGATCAGCCGTTGCAGCACGATCTCTCGGACAGTTTGGCGGTCGTTGTCGGAAACGCTCATATGTCACATCAGGCGCGACTGGCGATGTATTTGGCGTAGCCCTCGGCCAGTGCGCGCAGTTCCGGGTCGGCCTGGAACGCGGGTTCGAACTTCTCCAGTGCTTTCTCGCGCTTGGCCGGGAAGTACTCGGTCGGCCAGTAGCCCTCGTGCGGGCGGTATCCCTTGAGGACGTTGCGGGCGACGGTGGCCTTGTGCACCTCGTCGACGCCGTCGGCAATGCCCATCGTCGGCGCCCCCGCGTACATGGCCTGCAGCGGCGTCAGGTTGGTGGTGCCGAGCGAGCCGAGGATGTGCAGAGCGTTGAACGACACCTCGCGCAGCACCTTGGCCATCGTGTACTTCACGGCCGCGATGTCGGTCCGGGTCTCTTGGGTGCTCGTGTTGTCGATCTTCCATGCCGTCTCGAGGACGAACAAGCGCAGCATCCGGATGGACGCGTAGGAGTCGGCGATCTTCTCTTGCACCATCTGATGTTCGGCGATGATCTTGCCGTGCGACTCGCGGCTCAGGGCTCGCTCACACATCATGTCGAAGGCCAGTTTGCACTGGGCGATGGTGCGCATCGCGTGGTGGATGCGCCCGCCGCCCAGCCGGCGCTGCGCGAGCACCTTGGCGCCGTTCTCGGGACCCAGCAGGTGGTCGAGGGGAACTCGGACCTCGTTGTAGATGATGTGGTTGTGGTTGCGCGGCTCGGGTTGGATCTCGACGCCGGGGGTGTTGCGGGGCACGACGTACATGCCGTTCGTGCACATGACGAAGAGGATGTCCGCCACCCGCCCGGCGCTGGTGAACCACTTCTCGCCGCTGATGACCCATTCGTCGCCGTCGCGTTCCGCGTGGGTTCTGAACAGGTTCGGGTCTGATCCACCTTGCGGCTCGGTCATCGAGTACGCCGACCAGAGCTCCTGGTTGAGCATCGGCTCGAGCCAGCGCTTCTTCTGCTCGTCGGTGCCGTAGGCGGCCAGCATCTCCATGTTGCCGGTGTCGGGAGCGGCGGCTCCGAACATCTGCGGCGCCGACGGGAAGCGGCCCAGGATCTCGTTCAACAGGCCGAGCTTCAGCTGCCCGTAGCCGGGCCCGCCGAGATCCGCGTCGAGGAAGATCGCCCACAGCCCTTGGGCCCTGACCTGGTCTTGTAGGCCCTTGACCAGTCCCCTGATCCTCGGATCGCGCGACCTGACCGCGTAGGGAAACACGTACTCGAGGGGCTCCACCTCTTCCCGGCAGAACCGCTCGACCCAATCGAGCTTCTCCTGGAACTCAGGCTCGGTAGCGAAGTCCCAACCCATGAAATGACCCCCGTGATCGACGCGTTCATGATCAGTCTGCCCTGTGGCGTCCGAACGCGTGGTCAGCGGCCGTATGCGACGAGCCGGCCGTCGTTGGTGCCGATGTAGAGGTTGCCCAGCGCCGCGACCGGGCCACCCGTGATGGTGCTCCCGGTGGCCGCGGACCACAGCGATGCGCAGGTTGATCTGCCGCAACCGGCAGCCGGGTACGCCCGCACCGTACCGTCGGCGGACGCGGCATATACGAGACCGCCGGACGTAGCTGCGGGTTGGCGGGTGATGCTGCTATGGGTATGCGCAGTCCACAGCGGTGTGCATTTGGATTTCCCGCAACCGTTGGTGGCGAACACTTGCAGGTCCCCACTGGTGGTCGGTACGTAGAGGAAGTCGCGGCCGACGGCCGGGGCGGCGCTTGCGTTCGCATCGAGGGTTCCGGCCCACGCTTGTGTGCCGCTCGCCGCGTCGAGTGCGATGACGCTGGTCCCGGCCGCGGCGAACGCCGTCGCGTCGTCAGACGACAGGACGGGATGACCCGCGATCGCGGCGGCAGTCGGGGTTGACCATGCCGGCGGGCAGAGCGGCCGGCCGCCCGGCATGGTGCAGTTGGTCGGAGGCGCAAGCGGCCAGCTCTGCACGCTCGCGTCGCGGCCGATGAAGACGTGCTCCGGGCCGACCGCCGGGCTCGTGACGGCCGAGAGCCGGCCGGTGGTGACGTCGAGCATCGTGGACCAGCGGCCACTTCCGGTGCCGGCGTACACGAACAGCGAGGTCACGCACAGTTGGGCATCGGTGCATTCGCCTTGGGTACCGACGAGCTTCGCGTCGCGTCCGATCACTTCGATGGTCCGCTCGGCGATTGTCGATCGCGCCTGGCCCGTCGTGGCATCGAACACTTGGATGGAATCGCGGACGACGTTCGAGATACCGGGGACGGGGACATCGACCGTGCGGCCGACGAGTGTCGGGCTGCCGACAGAGTGAGGATCCTGCGCGCCGAACAGCGCAACCGTCCAGCGGGTCGTGCCGTCGGCCGGCGTGAGCAAGGTCAGCCTCGCGGCGCTCGGGTAGCCGCCCGCAGTCACGTACACGCCGCTCGGTGACACGGCCGGGTCGTTCACCTCGGGACCGAGATGCGCCGTCCACGCAACGTGGAGCCCGGCGACATTCGCGGGTGTGATCACACGGTCGAGGGGATTGAACCCCGAGCGTTCCGCATCGAAACCGGGCTGCAACCAACAGCCCGACAACCCCAACCCCGCCGCGAGCACCAACGCTGTCCGCAGAACGGGTCGCCCCATAACCCCACCCCCGAGTTCCCACCGAGCGTACCGGCACGAACGCGAACCGTCGAATGACGATCGTCCACTGGTTATGCGTCCCAAGCGAGCGGCAGCGAGTCCATTGCCCGTACGAGGCTCGATGCAACCCACTGCGGTTCGCCGGCGACGACGTAGTTGGGGTGCCGGTTCAACATCTCTTCGAACAGGATGCGGGTCTCGATGCGCGCGAGCGCCGCGCCGAGGCACAGGTGCTCACCGAAGCCGAACGCGAGGTGCGGAGGGTTCGCGTCGCGTCGGATGTCGAAGACGTTTGCCGTCGGTCCGAACGCACCCTCGTCTCGATTTCCCGACGCATAGAGCATGATGAGGTAATCGAGCGCTCTTACGTCGACACCACCAATCTCGGTGTCGGCGGTCACGGTTCGGGCGAACGCCTGAATCGGCGTCACCCAGCGCAGGCATTCCTCGACTGCGGATGGGATGAGGGTCGGATCGGCGACCATGTCGGCGCGTTGCGCGGGATGCTCGAAGAGTGCGAGCGTGCCGCCGGAGATCAAGGTGCGCGTCGTCTCGTTGCCGGCGACGAGGAGGGCCAGCAGGAAGATCAGCAGCTCGTCGCGGTCGAGCGAGCGGCCGTCAACTTCCGCGCCGACGAGGATGGACACGACGTCGTCGCCGGGATGCGCCGTCTTCGCCGCAATGTGCTCGACGAGGTAGCTGAAGAGCTCACTGGTGGCCGCGGCCGTCTGCTCGGGAGGCTTGTCCGTTGCCTCGATGGTCGCGTCGGACCAGCGCCGGAAGTCGGGCCGATCCCCGTCCGGGATCCCGAGGAGTTCCGCGATGACCATCAGCGGAAACGGCGCGGCCACGCGGTCGACGAAATCGAACACGCCCGCATCCGGCGTTCGATCGAGCACGGTGCAGGCGAGCTCCCGGATGCGCGGCTCGAGGATCGCGATCGCTCGAGGCGTGAACTCCCGATTCACGAGCTTGCGGAACCCGACGTGGTCGGGCGGATCCATGTGCAAGATCGACGGCGCCTTGGCGGGGCGTTCCCACGTGCGCATCGGATCGTTCACGAGGGCGCCCATGGACGAGCAGAACCGTGCGGGATCGCGACTGATCTGGCGGATGTCGTCATAACGCGCGATCGTCACCATGCCGGGCGCGAACTCGTTCACCGGCGACTCGCGGCGTAGATCGGCGAGGAGCTCGTAGTAGTCGGGGCGCAGGTAGTAGCCGGGCACCGTTGGATCGGCGGGCAAGTGGTCCATGGTCTCCTCGCTCGTCGCGTCGCTCACATGAACGACGACTGCTCGTCGAGCCCCAGGTCGGGATGCGGACCCGCGAAGATGCTCTGCAGGTTGCCGATACCTACGCCGGCTCCGACTGGATCGTCGACTCTCACGATGCAGTCGCGTAGTTGGTGTAGGCGGCGCGCCTGTTCGTACGTCGTACAGTCCGCGATGTACTCGCCGTCCATATGTTGGGGGCCGCGCCATTCGCCGTGCCAGTGGCCGTCGAAGCCGAAGTACAACCCGGCGCCGAGGTGAAAGCCGGTGGCGGACAGCGCGGTGATCGCGATGTCTCGTGGGGAACCGTCGCCCATCGTGGCGTGGAACACGCCGCCGCGCAGGCGGCGATTCTGCGGGTCGACGTCGAGTTCGGGTACAAGGGCGGCGTAGGGCTCGCGTCGCCCGTCGCCATGTTCGAAGCCGCCCTGGAGCTCGATGCGGCTCCAGCCGCCGATGCTGTGCCGTTGGTAATAGGTGTGCAGGCCGTAGTGCGTGCCGTCGGGGCGCGTCATGAGGATCGGTGACCAGATGACCGTTGTGGCGACGTTCGCCGGGACCGGCGCCGGCGCGACGTCGGTGACCGGGACCCCGACCTGGTACCGGACCCCCCACGAGTGATCACGCGTCGACACCCAGGCCTCGTCGGTGAACTCGATGCGATCGCCGTCAATGTCGACCCAACCGCGGGCGGTGCCGATGTGGTGGTAGCGCGCGATGTCGGCGTCGAGGCGTCGTCCGTCGCGCGCGCGATGCACCTCGTGGTTCTCGAGGACCGCGGGGACCACACCCTCGAAGACCCATTCGAACGAGACGGGCTGCGCGTCGTTCGGGTCGAGCGCGAATCGGATGCGGCGCATCGGCTCGAGCACCTCGTAGCGCATCGGCCCGACGACGGCAGAGTCGCCGTCCGCGCCGAGCTCACGGCTCGCGCGCACCGTCCATTGCTCGATGCCACGCGACACGCCCGCGTACGCATCCATCACGCCCCGGTTCGGGTACTTGCCGAGCCCGAAGCCGAGCGAGATCGAGCCGTCGTTCGCGCCGGCCATCGCGCAGATCTTCTCGGTCCAGGATCGATCCGACTGCGAGACCGTCGCGAACGTGTCGACGATCTGGTGGGCGAGCACTTCGTCGAGGGGTCCGAGCGGCCCGAGATCAGTCATCAGGTTTCAAGTACCGTCATCGATACACGTCATCAGGGCAAATGTACGCGAGAGGCTCGGCATGGCGCTCCTGACCCATCGTGAACCGCTGGTCGTCGGCACCGCGCTCGCGGGCTGGATCGCGGAGCGCACCGGAGCTCGCGACGTGCGCGTGATCAATGCCGAGCATCCTTCCACCGGGTGGTCGAGCGAAACGGTCCTCGTCGACCTCGCGTGGACGGGCGACAATCACGAACACGACGAACAAACCCACGAGTTCGTCGTGCGCCTCGCCCCGCCCACGGTCGGCACCTTTCGCGACTACGACCTCGCGCAGCAGACCGTCGCGCAGCTCGCGGCCGCCGCCGCCGGCGTTGCCATCGCTGCACCCCGGCTCGTCTCCGACCCACGATGGCTCGACGCGCCGTTCCTCGTCATGCCGCGTGTGCGCGGGCACCTCATCGGTGAAGTCGCGGTCGTCGACCCATGGCTGATCTCGCTCACCGAGGGCCAGCGCGCCCAAGTGCACGAGGCCTTCGTGGCAGCAGTCGCCGCGACGCACCGGGCCGACCTCGCCGCCGCGGCCGGCGTTTCCGAACGCGACAACGAAGCCGAGCTCGACTTCTGGGCGGACTATCTCGACTGGTCGAGCGGCGGTGCGCCGGTTCGCGCGCTCATTGACGCGCTCGGATGGTGTCGGGCGCATCGACCCGCGGTCGAGTCCGCGCCCGTCCTGCTCTGGGGGGATGTTCGGCTCGGCAACGTGATCTTCGGCGACGACCTGATGCCGGTCGCGGTGCTCGACTGGGATATGGCGTCGATCGGGGCGCCCGAGCACGACGTTGCGTGGTTCACGACGCTCGAGTCCACGACGAGAGCATTGCTCGGTCAACACCTCGCCGGATTCCCGGACCGCGACGGAACGATCGCGCAGTACGAGTCGCTCAGCGGACGCACCCTGCACGACTTCGAGTGGTACGAGATACTGGCCTTGATCCGCAGTACCGCGATCATGACCAGGATCGGCTATCTGCACCAAGACGCCGGATTACCCAGCCCGCTGCCAATCGACGACAACCCGCTCCTTGCTCTGCTCGCGGCCCGAGTCGCCGCCGCGAACGGACACGCCGGCTCATGACCCTCGCAGGAGCGACGTGAGCGAAGTCTTCGCGTACGCGATCGACAAGAAGTTCTTTCCGCTGTGGCTGCCGTTCGCCATTTGGCCGTCGAAGGACGCGGTGACGCTTACCGACGACGGGCGATTCGTCGCGACCTACGGCATCATTCGTATCGAGACGCGACTGGACAACATCGATGAAGCACATGTCACATCGGGCTACCGGTGGTGGACAGCTATCGGAGCACGGCTGTCGTTGGCCGACGATGGACTGACCTTCGGCACGAACAACACCGCCGGTGTCTGCATTCACTTCCGTGAGAAAGTCGGCAGCCTTTTGCGACGATCGGGCCACTCCGCGCTGACTGTCACAGTTGCTGACATCGATGGATTGATCGAGGCGCTCGGCCGGAAGACCCGCAACGATTCCACTTCACACTGAACTGCGGTCGTGGGGTTCAGGGGTTCAGTGGGAAGACGTTGTCGCCCGCGAGGTGGACACGTGTGCCGTTCGGGAAGTGCGTGTCCATAAGGGAGGAGAACGTCGCCCAAACGTTCGAGGCCTTCTTGGTGAGGCTGTAGGCGGTCTCGGCGAGCGTCGGTCGGCCGTGAGCGACGATGTCCTGCCACGAGTAACCGAGCTGGTAGCGCAGGTAGTTCAGGAACAACACCGCGCAGCCGGTCGAGACCGCATGTTGGTCGGTGGGATCGTTGAGGTCAACGAAGTTCGGCCGTTTCGAGTTGAGCCAGGCCGACGCAGTCGCGAATCCGTCGAGCTGCGACGGGTGCAGCTCTGTCGCGAGCACGCGGGAAAGCCCTTCGCCGTTGCTCGCGCCGCAGTTCCAGCCGCGCCGTTGGTGCGCGGAGAACACTTCGACGACTTCGGCCATGAGGACCATCTCGACCAGTTCGGGGTTGTGTTCGTCGAACGCTGCGACATGCAACTCGGTATCCGAACACGTCCCGTGGAACGCACCGAAGTTGCCGCGCACGATCACGCATCGAAACGGCAGGTCGTCCGGTAGGGCTCCACTGAACCACCCCTGCACCCTGCCCAAGTCCGCCTCGCACATGCCGAGCACGCCCTGCGCAAGCTTTTCGCCTTCGCCGCCGAGGTGACGTTGATACTCGACGACGAAATGCTCGGTCGTACCGGCACGGACCAAAGGTGCGTCATGACGTGCCCGATGAATGATGGCGCCGCTCACGGCTTCCAGCGGATGCGCGAGCACCCGCGCGAGCGCAAGTTCCTCGGGCATCATTCCTCCACCACCCGCAGCGGCTCGCACCGTACCCGCGATGAGACGGAGCCGCTCCCGAAGCGGCAGTGTGTCCTTAAACTTGCTCCCAGCTTGCGGCGAGTGGGCAGCGAGGCATCGTGCGCGATTTCACCGAACGTCGGTCGTGGTCGGGGGTTGATGCGATCTCCGTCGTGCGACTCGTTCTGGTGACCGGGCTGCTGGTCGTGTTCGGCTTCTACCTTCGATCCGCGGGCCTGCACGATCAGGTCGATTTCGGTGTCTACCGGGCCGGCGGGCACGCCATCTTGACCGGTCGCGATCTGTACGCGCTGCGAGTGCTGCCAGTCGGATTGCCGTTCACCTACCCACCGGCGTCGGCCGTGTTCTTCGCGCTCCTCGCGTTGATACCGGTCCGTGCCGGTCAGGTCGTATGGATGGCAGCATCATTGGTGGGGCTCGGAGTCTTCGTTCGGCTGACGATGCGGCGCTACGCCACCGGTGTGGCGGCGACCAGCACGACGGTGTTCTTGGTGGTACTCATCTTGGTTGCTCGTTCCGATCCGGTGCGCGTGAATCTCACCTTCGGCCAGATCAACGTGTTCATCGGACTTCTCCTCGTCGCCGATCTCTGCGACGCGCTGCCGCGTCTCCCGCGGGGAGTCATGACGGGCATTGCCGCCGCGCTCAAGCTCACGCCACTCTTCCTCGTCGCCTACTTCGTCGCGGTCCGCCGATACCGCGCCGCGGCCGTCGCCGCGTCCACGTTTGCTGCCGTCACCGCTCTCGCGTTCCTGGTTGCACCGCGGGCGTCCAACGAGTACTGGTTGCACGGCTACTTCGCGGATGCACGCCGCACGGGCGGCATCGGGTACATCAGCAACCAATCGATCAACGGAATGATCGTGCGGCTCTCCGGCAGCCCCGACCACGCCCGCGTGTTCTGGCTCCCGACCGCGATGGTGACGGCCGCACTGATCCTGTGGGCCGTGCGACGGCTCCACGACCGGCGGCCGTGGCTGGCCGAGTCGACCGCGCTTGCCGCGATGCTCCTCCTGTCACCGGTCAGTTGGGTGCATCACTGGATTCTTGTGTTCCCGTTCGTGGTTGCCTGCTTCCGGCTCTGCGCCGAGGAGCAGCGTTCGCGACTGCTGCGGTGGCTGATGTGCGGGCTCGTCGGCGCGCTCTGGTTCGGCGTCATCTGGCACGTTCCCAACACGCACGACCGGGAATACCACCACGCGGTCTGGCAATTCCTCGTCGGCAACAGCGACGTGCTGCTCCTCATCGCGACGCTCGGTGCGGCACTCGTGACAACCTTCGCGGCAGAGCGAGACGGTTCCCCGGGGACCCCGAAGTCGTCGATCTCAACCTAGGAAAAGCGACACACGGAGTGGAAACACGCCGTGGTCCTTCGTTACCCGTTCGCGTGGGGCAACCGAACGCACAGCATCTTGTACGTCAGTTCTACGGCCCGCGTAGGGTGCGCCTTACCTGGAAGGAGCACGCTCGGCGAAGCCTTCGAGACGCGAAGGTACAACCAAGGAAGTCACAGCGATGAACACGAAACGAAAAGTATTCCTGGTCTCGACGGTCCTCGGTTCCATGGCAACCGGTGGTCTGGTCGGCGCAACCGTTCTGGCTCCGACTGCCACTAACGCGGCGACCACGAGCACCACCGCGACGAACGGCAGTACGTCGACTGGCACGCTCCACTCCAACGAGAACGCGGCGCACGAAAAGACCGAGAGCGCCGCCCGAGAGGCCCAGGAGAACGCGGGCCAGGTGCCCAGCGTTCCCTAGCCGGTCTCGTGACCGCATGCCGTTGTGCGGGTGAGTCTGCTCGGCCCAAGGCTCACCCCCGCACAGCCGATCTCTCAGCTGCACGTCCCGGTGGGCATGGGCCGGCGTCCCCGGATTTCTTACCTAGTTCTTCAAGTGGGCTCAGCCGCGTCTCACGTGCGCTCATGAGTCTCGAGGGACAGTCGAGTTCGCTCTACGGCGAACGGTGCCTCTCATCGAAGGAAGTAGCCACGATGCGTATATCTCGGAAGTTCCCTCTCGGCGTAGCGGTCGGCGGCGCGATGCTTGCCGCAGGCGCATTTGGATACGCGCTGTTCACGCCGGCCAGTAGTGGCGCGCAGACGACCACCACCACTGTCCCGGCCTCCGGTGCCACCGGCGCAACGATTACCCCGCGCACAGGTGCGATCCACTCGAACGAAGATCCCACCCACGAAAAGGCCGAGAGCAGCCAACGGGAAGCGGACGAGAACTCCGGCAAAGCATTCTCCGGCCGGGGACCCGGCGGTCGCTTCACGCCGAACGAGGACCCGACCCACGAAAAAAGCGAGAGCGCAGCCCGAGAAGCACAAGAGAACGCCGGTCGGGTACCGACGACGCCCTAGGAAACCGCGAACATCGGCACTCGGACGGAGGCTTGCTCGTCCGATATCTCGTCCGATTTGAGGTACGGCGATACGCTTGCAAGGCAACGGGTCTACGTCTTCGAGCGAAAGCGACACCCAACATGCCTGATTCCATCGGTGAAGGCGACGACGGGCCCACCTCGGCTCGGAAGTCGGGTACCGGCCTGGGTGGTCGCCCCCGTAAGACGACGGCCGCTGCGGAACAGGCTGCCGCGAAGCGTCAAAGACTCGCTGCACTCGCGGAGCTTGCCGACGCCACCGAGTTTGCGCCTCAGGGGACGGGCAACCGCACGCGCAAGTGACTTCCGGTTGAGTGTCCCCTCATCGGCGCCGAACGCGCCGGTGCAGGTTGCTCAGTCGGCGTGTTCCGCACGGTCGGTGTCGATGCGCGCGGTCGCGCGGTAGTAGGCCATCTCGAGCGCGGACGCACGCGGCCATCCGGCGTAGTAGGCGAAGTGCAGCACGAGCTCCTGGAACTCCTCGCGCGAGATGTCGCCGCTGGCGAGCGCGGCGTACACGTGCTGTTGGATGGGTTCGTCGACCGCAGCGGCCCCGACACACGCGAGCGTGATCAAGCGGCGGTCGCGCCGGGAGAGCCCGGGGCGGTCCCACAGCTCACCGAAGACCGAGTCCACGACGCCGTGTGCGAGGTACGGGGTGGCCGGCGGCGGTGCGTCCGACACCATGACCTCCCGGTAGCGGCGCCGGCCGGTCTCGGTGCGCGCCTCGGCGAGCTCCCGGCTCACGCGCTCGTACTGGTCGTCCGGCACTGCTGCCTCCCGTGGGTTCTCGTGACGTGTCGGTTACTGCTCATGGCTGACGGTTCATCGCCGCGATCAGGCCGCCGTCGACGCGGACGTCGCACCCGGAGACGAACGACGCCCGGTCCGAGCACAGGAACGCGACCGTGTTCGCGATGTCGTCGGCGCGCCCGGGAAGCACCGTCTCGGATCCCGACCGGTCCCCGCCGACCGGTGTGATCTCGGCCATCCACGTCTTGATCGGGTTGTGAACCAGTTCGAGTCGGCCCATCGCGGTGTCGATGAGCCCGGGGGAGAGCGACACCACGCGTCCGCCGCGCGCGCCCCACGCGACCGCCGCCCGCTCGCACAGCCGGATGACGCCGCGCTTCGCCAGGCGATAGGTGGTGCCCGAGTCGGGCTCGTCGCCGGCGAGCGCCCGGAACCGGGCCTCGAAATCGGCGGCGAGCGGATCGTCGAGCACCTCGTCCATCGCGCGATCGAACGCGCCCATGTGCCCCGACACCGACGCCAGGCACACCGCCACACTGCCGGGCACCACGTGCGCGAGGAAGGCGTCGAGCAACCGCGCGGACGCGGCGAGGTCGACGCGCAGGATCTCCCTCCACCCCGCCATCGAAGGCGAGAGGCCCGCGGCGTGCACGAGCGAGTGAAGGTCGCCGAGCGCGTCGGCGCGCGCCGCGAGATCGACAACGAACGCGGGCTCGCCCAGGTTGCCCACTGCCGTGCACACCTTCGTCGTCGTCTCGCGCTCGATGTGCTCGGCGAGCGTGGCGAGCCGGTCTCCGTCGACGTCGGTGAGAAGCACGACGTCGTCGGCGGGCGCGAGTGCAAGTGCGCACGCCGAGCCCATCGCGCCGGCTGCACCGGTCACGACCGACACGGCTGTCAACGACGGGTTCTTCCGGGTTCGATCTCCGACGCGAGTCGTGCGCGCGTTGTCGGCTCGCCGATGGTGGCGCGCTCGCGGCGCAGGCGGGGTTGCGCGTCTTCGGCGTGCCGGTCGCCGGGCCGCGGCGGCAGTGCGAAGCCCGTGTACGCGACGCGTCGCTCGCGGCTCGCGGGGTGCGTAGACCGGTGCAGCGCGCACGACATGTGCACGGTGAGGTCGCCGCGATCGGCTCGGAGCGTGACCCGCGGAAGGTCGAGCTCCCGGTCGACCTGGGCGCGGGCGATGTTCGCCCGGTGCGAGCCGGCGACGACGTCGAGTCCGCCGTGCGCATCGTCAACCGGCGTCAGACAGATGCCGACCGTGAGGCCCGAGCAGAACATCGAATGGCCGCCGCGTTCGCAGTCCTTGTGCCAGGGCAAGCAAGCCAGCCCCTCGACGGAGTCCACCCGCTTGACCAACCCCTCCGCCGTGACATCGGCGAAGTGCTCGCCGAACGGGTCGCCCGGGCGGTGGCCGTCGCCGAGGAGCTCGCCGATCGCGAGGAAGCGCGGATCGGCGAGCAGAGCGCGCAGCGACTCCGACTTCCGGGCGAACTCGAGGATGCGGCATGGGTAGTGCTCGCCGGTACGCGTCGCCGCCCACCACGATTCACCATCGTCGGGACGCGCCGCGTCGACGGCGCGGGCGAGGTCGGCGTCGACTGCGTCCATCTCCGCGTCGCTGAACACGTCCTGCACGAGGAGGAACCCGGCAACGGCGAGGAAGTGCGACGCCTCGGCGGGATGGTCGCCGAGCCGGAACCGCTGGTCGAGTGCAAGGGGTGAGCCGTCGATCTTGTCGAGCATCGTGACGTCCCCGGGCCGGTAGACGCCGCGACCGTCGAGTGCGGAGCGGAGCACGGGATCCCACGCGCAGAACGCCTCGTTCGACTCGGGATCGCCGTCGACCCGCGCGCCGATCACGAGACCGAGCGCGGTTCGGCGCTCGTGGACGAGGTCGGCGAACGCGTCGCGGTCGAGCGCGACCTGCAGATTCGTCGCGTCGCGACCGGGCACGACCTCGAGGGCGCGCTCGCCCCGGCGCAGGGTCCACACGTCGCCGTCGACCGCGATCGCGAGCGGCGCCAGACCGAGGCGCTCCGCATCGGCGGCCGCGCGCTGGCCGTTGCGCGCGAGCGCGTCGCGCCACTCGCCGTCCCAGAAGGTCGCGGGATCGACCGGAGACGCCGCGCCCACCGGACGCGTGCGGGTGTCGACGCTCGCTCCGGCGACGTCGTGAGTGCGGCTCACCGGGGACATCCCTCGGCGAGGCCGCGCGGATGCCCGACGAGCTCGAGGAACCGGTCGGCCGACGCGAGGAGCACCGCGCGATCCGGCGCACCTCCGGTCTCCCGCGCGAACAGACCGACGTCCTTCGACATGATCGGCCCGACGTGGTCGGCGATGGCGTCGAACGAGCCGAGCCCGACGAACACCTCGAGCGAGAAGCTGCGACCGCTGCCGTTCCGTAGCGCCTCGCCCAGCGTCGCGGGGTCGAGGCCGAGCGCCCTGCCGATTGTGAGCGCGTCGTGCGCGAGCGCAAAGTGCGCCGCGTTCAGCGCGTTGTTGAGCAGCTTCGTGCGCAAGCCGCTCCCGAGCGCGCCCATGTGGAGGACTGGATCGCCGTACGTCTCGAGGACCGGGCGGGCGCGCGCCACCGCGTCCTCGGCTCCGCCGACGTACACGGTGAGGCGTCCCTCGGCAGCCGCGGCCCCGCCGCCGCTCACCGGCGCGTCGATCACGTGGACGCGGCGCGGCGCGGCGGCGTCGGCGATCTCGGCGCACTCGTCGGTGCCGATCGTGGAGTGCAGCGCGAGGACGCTGCCCTCCGACATCCCGGCGAGGACGCCGCGCGGCCCGAGGGTGACGTCGCGGACCGCGGCTCCGTCGGTGACGCAGATCCCGACTACGTCGCTCGCCCGCCCGAGCGCCACCGGATCGGTGGCGACGGCGGCGATGCCGGCGAACGGCTCGAGCGATCGCTCGCGGCGAGCCCAGAGCGTGGTCGGCACACCCTGCCCGATGATCCGCTGGGCCATGCCGGCACCCTGGCTGCCGAGGCCGATGAAGCCTGCCCTCGTCATCTGCACCCCCCGGGCGAACCAGCCCCGGCACGCACGCAGCGGCCGTGAACCGGTGAGCTCAGCCCTGGATCGTGTTGTGTACGCGCGCCGCCATCGGCGCGTTCAGCTCGACGCCCTGTGCCGCGAGGAGCGGCAGGAGCGTCGTCCCGAACGCGTCGAACTCCTCCTGGGAGTTCCAGATGTCGAATACCTGGATCTCGCCGTTCGACTCGAGGGCGACATGGAAGGTTCGTCCTTTGGGCGACCCCGCGCCCGCGGCGTCGAGTTCTTTGATCACCTTGTCGTACTTGTCCGGCGTGAACCCACCGTGTGAGAAATAGAACCCAAGCGCCACGAGATCCCCTGTTCCAGTTGAAGAAGTTGCGTCGGCGAATCTAACGGCGGCCCGGGGCGAACCGCAATCGGACGCCGGTATTCGCGTTTCGCGTCAGGTCTGCGGATCTGACGCTGCGCGCCGAGCGCGGGCGCGGCGCTTGCCTTCGTGCATGGCCTGGACGCGCGCAACCGGGATGGCATGACCCTCGTCGAGGAGACGGTCGGGCAATCGCTGTGGCCGCGGCATCTGCGCGGTCCAAGGATTGGTCTCGCCCAGATGCGCGAGTGCGGTGTGGATCGTGAAATCGCCGGGCACGACGTTTTCGAGATCGTCCCAGTCGACCGGGAACGAGACGGGCGTGCCGGGCCGGATACGCGGGCTGTACGCCGCGATCACAGTGGCGCTCCCTACGCGGGTCGCGTCGACGAACACCAGGTTGTGACGGTCCTCCTTCATGAACTCGGTTGTGGCGACGCTCGGGTCGAGCTGTGCGGCACGCGCCGCGATGGCGCGCGTTGCCGCGGCCGCATCGTGCGATGTGATGTCGTCCGCAATGGGAACGAACACGTGCAGACCCTTGGCGCCGCTCGTCTTGACCGCGCCCGCGAGGTCGTCGTCGGCGAGTGCCTGCCGCACGAGCCGGGCGGCGCGCACCGCCTGGGGGAACGCCCCGGCGTCGGGCGGATCGAGGTCGAGCACGAGATGCGTCGTGTGTCCGCTTTGATCGGCGCGGACGAGCGCCGGGTGGTACTCCACGGCCCGCTGGTTCGCGAACCACAGCAGCGTTCGGCGGTCGTTGCACAGAGCGTAGGCCACCTCCCGCTTCGACGTCTCGGCCCACATCCGCACCGTGCGCACCCACTCCGGCGTGTACTTCGGCACGTTCTTCTGCATGAACGGCGCTTGGCCCGGGCGGACGCGGATCACCGAGAGGGGGCGGTCCCGCAGTTCCGGCACGATGCGTTCGCTGACTGCGTCGAGGTAGTCGACGAGGTCGCGCTTGGTCGCGTCGGCGCCGTCGAACAGTGGCTGGTCGAGGTTGGTCAGCGCGACACCGTCGCGCGACTCATCACTCGTCATGTAACGAACGCTAGTGAGTCGGCGCCCGCGTCGTGGCGCACGAGATCCGCTGAACGCCCTGGTTGACCGAGACGAGCGACGCGGCTAGCAAGTGGTCGGAGCGGTTGAGCGGGGGGAGCTCAGATGATCGTTGGACGGGCTCGCGCGGCTGCGCTCTCACTCTGGCTCGCCGCCGTCGTCTTCGCGATGTCCACGCCCGCAAAGGCGGTGGCGCCGGTCGCTCTGGCCTCAACCGCCCGCGAAGCCAACGCGACTACCTCCAAAACGGCGCTGGATATCAAGTTTCGGGGCTCGGACACAGTTGTGCTGCAGCGGGGCCGTTTCGTCAGCTCGGATCCCGACATTGAGTCAGTCAATGCCTTGCTCGACGGCGTCGGGGCCAGCAAAGCCCGGCTCTTTGCCGCCCGCGACAACGACATTCGCGCGCGTGCGAAGAACATCAAGGATCGAACCGGTATCAGTGTCCCAGATTTGAGTCGCTATTACCGGATCACGACGACGCATGGCGCGGACAGCCTTATCCTCAGTCAACAGTTGAAGCGCCTACCGATTGTCGCCGAAGCGTACCCGGAACCCTTGCCGGCGCCGCCGCCGACCGTACCGAACTTTGTCAGCCAGGAAAACTACCTTAAAGCGGCTCCAGTCGGTGTGGACGCCGGTTATGCCGCCAGCTTCCCGGGTGGCAAAGGATCGAAAGTCAGCGTCTATGACATCGAGTACAGCTGGAACACTAGTCACATAGATCTATCAAAGGCCCGGCTGAGTGGCGCCTTCGTGCCCAACGGCACGCTGTACGATCCCTTTGGCGACAATGACCACGGCACGGCGGTGCTGGGCATCGTGGCCAGCGATGCCAATACGTTCGGGACAACTGGCGAAGCACCCAACGTCGATCTGCACATGGTCAACGCCTACAACACCGAACGCGCCTGGGACGTCGCCAACGCCATCAATATCGCGGTGAGTCATATGCGTGCCGGCGATGTGCTCTTGATTGAACAGCAGACATATGGTCCGAACGACTCTTTCGTACCGGTGGAATGGGAGCCGTCCATCTATGACGCGATAAAAGTGGCAACGGCTTCGGGAGTTATTGTGGTCGAGCCAGCTGCGAACGGCAGCCAAAACCTCGATGACGCGTCGCTCTACGGCCATCCGTTTCCGCAGGGCAAAGCTGACTCGGGCGCCATTATGGTCGGGGCCGGTGAAGCCTGTGCTGGGGGCAGTCCGGCGCGCTCACGCCTCAGCTTCTCGGACTATGGCGCGCGGGTGAACCTGCAAGGCTTGGGCGATTGTGTCGTGACAACTGGATGGTACGGTGATCTATATAACGCCGGTGGTGTAAATGCTTGGTATACGAATTCATTCAGTGGCACCAGTTCAGCTAGTCCGGTGGTAACGGCTGCGGTCGCTTCTCTGTCCAGTGCCTACGAGGCGCTGAACCAGAAGAGCCCGACGCCTCAGTGGGTTCGGGGCATTCTGATCCTCCTTGGGACCAAGCAAGACACCACCTCGAACGGCGCGCTGACCGGCAACATCGGGCCATTGCCCGACTTGGCCCGGGCGCTACCACACGCAGATCTGACCGCCCCTTCCATCCCGACGAGCCTGTCCGCGACGCAAACGGGATCCAACCAAGTGACCGTCCGCTGGAAGGCCTCAACTGACAATGTCAAGGTCCAGCAGTACCGCGTCTACCGCAACGGTGTCTTGGTCAAGCACGTCGGTGCGCCGACGACCACCTATATCGACAACAATGTCCTTAAGAACACTGCCTATGCGTATCGAGTGGCGGCAGTAGACACTGCCGGACACGTCTCCGCCTTGAGTGCGTCCGTGAGCGTTACTGTGCACTGACGGCCATTAGGGAAATATGCGTCTTTGGGCGATAGGTCAGCCGTCTATCGGCGGACAGCGTTGTCGTCTGGCGCGTAGCGGTATCGCGGGCGCAAGCTAGCTGTCGCCAGCGCTCGGATCCAAGGATGGTGCAGTCGTACATGGCCGTGACCCTTCCGCCTCGTGGTCGTGTGGGCGAGAGACGCGAGACAGCGCGGAGCTCAGATGATCCGGCGTTCTCTTCGGCTCGATTCGTCCGGGGCAGCACGATGCTGGTCGTTGTTGCCGTCGGCTATGCCGCGGTCTCGCACGGCGCCTTCTATTGGCGAGAGCTACGGATAATGGCCGGCTTGGTGTTCGCGGGCCTTGTGATGAGCGCGATCGGGGTCCACCCTTCGCGACGTGATGTTGACGGTCCCGTACTCGCCGCGTTTGTACTTGCCGCGTGGTACTTGACCTCCGGGCTACTCGCTCATGACGCCGCAGGTGCTGTACCGGCGGTAACGCTGTTGGGCGCACTGATTGCAACGGTCTTGATCGTGCGACGCGCCGACGCAACTGAGCGAGAGGTGATGCTCGTTGGTTTCCTCGGTGTCGGTGTGCTCGTCGCGCTCAGCGGTTGGGTGGGCGTCGCGTGGAGGCAGTCCCCGTGGTCGCTTCAGGACGGCGGCTTGTGGCGGGCGGCGTCGACCATCACCTATGCGAATGCGACCGGCGGGATCCTCGCCGCGCTGGCCCTGCTCGGGCTCGGCGGATTCGTCCTGGAGCGCAAGCACCCTGCCTTCACGCTCGTCACGTACCTTCTCGTCGTCGGCTTGCTCGCAACCGCCAGTCGTGCCGGTCTCATCGGTTTTGGGGCCGGACTTTCCGTACTGATCGTCTGGACGGGCGGTCGCGTACTCCTACGGAGCTACCAGCTGTTCGCCGGTGCGTTCGTCGGGTTTGGTGCACTCCTACCCTCCATGCCCGCGTCGCATCAACCACACCCGGCACTCGCACTCGTCGGGCTTGCGGTTGGCGCAGCGATATCGATATCGCCGGCGCGGGTCATCGCAGTCGTTGCCCTAGGGATCGCCACCGTCCTTGTCACGGTGTCGGGCCTGCGACACAGCGCGATCGATGCCGTAGACACACTGCGGGAAAACCGGCTCACGACGAGCTCACCTGATCGATCACACGAACTTCATGCCGCGCTCCAGCTCGCGCGTGACCATGCGATTGCAGGCGTTGGCCCTGGCCGCGTCGACCTGACATGGAATGTCACGGCTCCGGCACCTCTCACCATGCACATCGAGTACGCGCACGACGAGTACCTGCAGGTTCTCGACGAAACCGGGGCCATCGGAGCACTCATTCTCGTGGCCGGCTTTGCAACGGTCGGCATCGCGCTCTTGCGCGCGCGCGGCGATTGTTACGTATTTGCCAAAGCTGGGTGTATCAGCGCGTTAGTCGCATTCGGCGTGCACAGTTCGATGGACTTCTTATGGCATGTCCCTCTTATTCCGCTCTCAGGCGCAATTCTCGTCGGCGTTCTGTTGCCACCTGCCGGCACGCGACCTAACGTCCCCGCACAAACGAAAGAGGAACCATGACCCGAAAAGATCTCGCGGGCGTCATCTTCGCCGTCGTCGTAGGTAGCGGCGTCGCGGTCGTTACTCCGATCGTGGCGAGCGGCCACGGCAATGGCAAGGGCAACGGCGAATGCGCGGTGGGAAGCCAGTCGGTTCCCGTTGGCACACACTCCCACCCTTGCAACACACCACGCGGATGCGCAGTCGGCAACCCGCACGTCGTCGGCGACGTCTCCAGGGCCTGCACCGCACCACGCGGATGCGCAGTCGGCAACCCGCACGTCGTCGGCGATGCCTCCAAGCCCTGCCCTACACCGCCTGGACACGGCCCCAAGGCGGGCAAGGCCAGCGCCGCGTCGAGCAACACAACAACGTCGCCGCAAGAGACCGGACCGCCCACACAGCACGGTCATCGAGGCCACTAACCGACAAGAGAGCAGGACAGAGGGTCGCGAAGTGCGTCGATCGAACGGCCGCAGTGTGGTGGGTCTCGGCACGGCGTTGTTCGTCGTGGTCTCGTTGATCGTCGGGACCGGCGCGCTTGCGAGCGCAGATCCGGGCCGCGCGCAAGGGAATCCGTCGGCGCACGCCGGATCTCCCGGGGGGATAGCGAACATCGATCACGTCGTTGTCCTGATGCAGGAGAACCGTTCGTTCGACTCCTATTTCGGTCAGCTCCACTTCGAGGGCCAGCCCCATTCCTCGGTCGAATCGCAGCGCCCGAACATCAACCCGCTCGGTGGGCCGCCCATCCATCCGTTCCTCACGACGAACCCGTGCACCAGCGCGGATCTCAACCACGGATGGGACGGCACGCACAACGAGATCGACGGTGGCCGCATGGACGGCTTCACCACCCAGAACGTGGACCCGACCGATCGGACCGGCAGTCGCACGATGGGTTATTACGACCAGCGGACGCTGCCGTTCTACTACCGCATCGCCAACGAGTTCTCGATCGCCGATCGCTACTTCGCCTCGGTGCCGGGACCGACGTTCCCCAATCGCTTCTACCTGCTTACCGGTACGTCCTTCGGATACACCGACAATGTCGTCAAGACGTACACCCAAAAGACGATCTTCCAATCGCTCGACGAGGCGGCGACTCCCGTCAGTTGGAAGATCTATCTCGCGTCGGCTCAGGTCGAGGAGTTGTTCAAGTACGTGCAGGACCACTTCGCCGGCCACGTGTTCCCGATCGCGCAGTACTTCACGGACGCTGCGAACGGCACGCTGCCGCAGGTGTCGTTCGTCGAATCCGACGGCTTCGGGACCGTGAACACCGAGACCGACGAGCACCCACCTGCGAACGTGCAGGTCGGCGAGAAGTTCACGCACGACATCGTCAGCGCCCTCGTCAACTCGCCGGATTGGGCATCGGCGGCGATGTTCCTGACCTACGACGAGCACGGCGGCTACTACGACCATGTGAGCCCTCCGGCCGCGGTGCCGCCCGACGACATCCCACCGATGGTTTCTGCCGGCGATCCGTTCAACGCGTTCAACCGTTACGGCGTGCGCGTCCCGGCGACGGTCATCTCGCCCTATTCGAGTCCGCACCACGTCTCGCATGTCGTGTACGACCACACCTCGATCCTGAAGTTCATCGAGACCCGTTTCGGACTCCCGCCGCTCACGCGCCGCGACGCGGCCGCCGATCCGATGCTCGACATGTTCGACTTCGGCCACGCGGCGCTCTTGCACCCGTCCGTCCCGGATGCGCCAGTCGACCCCGCAGGCATCGAAGCCTGCAACGCGCTACACCCCTAGACGACAAGATCGCTCGCGTCGTTCAGCGCGAGCGGCGCAGGCAGCGCGCGCAACGCAGCTCAAGAAAACGCGCCGCCGCGCCGATACTGCATATGTACCGAGTGAGCGTGGGTCTCGGAACCTGCATTGGGGGCTCGGCCGTGAGACCGATGCGCGAGGCGACGGCATCGAGCCTGGCGCCGCGAAGTCACGGCCTCGACGCGTGGTGACGCCGGCGCGCCGGACGGAAGTCCCACCGCGCCGACGGCGTGCTCGTGGCGAATGCGAACTGAGTTTGGGGGAAGATTCAGATGTTCTCTACCTGGTTGACCACCGCGCGCAACCACCTCGTCGTCCCGGCAGTGATTCTGATCCTTGCCCTCGTCGGTCTCCCCGCGGCCATTTCGTCCTACGCGCTGGGAACGTACATCTCCCCGGCGACGCTGACGAACACTCCGGCGTACGTCGGTCAGGCGTATCACCAGAGCTTGTCGTTCGGTGGGGGAGCCACGTGGAGCGTGACGAGTGGCGAACTGCCGTCCGGCTTGGTCCTCGCAAGTGGGAGCATCAGCGGCGTCCCGACCCAACCGGGTGAATACACGTTCGCGGTGCGGGCGCTCGCGCTCGACGGGTCGACTGCGACCAACACGTACAGCATGTTCGTCTACCCAGCCGCTGCTACCGGTTACGCCATCAGGACGAACTCACTCATTCAGGTGTTCTTCAATCATCCCTGGCCGCCATTGACGGGCTGCACCGACCACCTCGGGTATCTGAATTACGCGACAGCCGCACTGTGGCTCAATGAGGATGTGGCGAACGCCAACAGCAAGCTCTCCGCCGTCCAAATCAGCCACGTCGACGGCCAAAACTGCAGCCCATCGGAAGACGTCTCGTCTTCGAACCTCTGGCTCGGGTATTTGCTGCGTCCCTACCTGCTCTACAACACGCAGAGCAGCTACTTTCCGGGCCGGATGAGCGCCGCCGCACAAAGCAACCTCGTGGCGCAGATGTGGGCCTACGCGAACCCGTACAGCGTGCTCAGTCAGGCCGCCGATCCCTGGCTCATGTACAACAGCGAGAATCACGAAGCCCAAGGCAAGAGCTTCAATTTCCTGGCCGCGCAAGTCTTCATGAACACGCCGGGATACCAGACCAAGACGTATCGGGACGGCTCAACCGTCGCGCAGCAGTACAACGCCTGGCACGACTACTGGAGCAGATACTTCGACGAGCGAGCCAAGAAGGGTCTGTTCATCGAGGTAGCTTCGCCCACCTACCACGGCTATACCGTCCAGGCGATTCTCAACATTTACAACTTCGCCCAGGACCCGGTCCTGCGCAAGAAGGCGGGGATGATCCTGGATCTTGATTTCGCCGACTTCGCTCAAACCCAGCTCCACAACATTTCGGGGGGCCCCGCGAGCCGCTCGTATCCGCTCGATTCCTATGGCGATAGTGATTCCATGACCCAGTTCGCCGACCTCTTGTACGGCCCCATGCCGATACCGGCGACGACCGCGCAGGTTGGCAACCATGTCTTGGCGCTGGCCACCAGCGGTTACAACCCGCCCGCAGTCGTGGGATCGCTGATGGCGGACCGCTTCGGCAAGGGCAGCTATGAGTACATTGCGCGGCGCCCGGGAGCCGGTCCTCTCGGCTCGAGTGGTGGTGTCCAGCACCTCGACATCACCAAGAGCGTCTTGGACTACTCCTACACGACGCCGGACTATGTCATGGGCACAGCCGAGCTGAATCCCGCTGGCAGTTACATCGGTCCGAGCTGCCAGAACCGTTGGCAAGGCATCATCTTCAATACCGGCCCCACGGACCGCGTCTATCCCCAGCCCGTCCTCAGTTCATACGCCGGCGGTTGGCCCTGTGACGCGTACGCGTCGGTCCAAGACCAGAACGTGTTGATCACCAACAAGAAGGACGCAGTCCAGCCCAGCCTGGTCTACTTCCCGAGCAGTCTCAAGGTGCTCAACGAGCAAAACGGCTGGTTGTTCGTGCAGGACGGCTCCGCCTACTTGGCCGTCCGGCCCCAGAACGGATATGCCTGGTTGACGACGGCAAAGAACAAGGCCGCCAACATCAACAACCGCTTCATCGAATTGGCGCACGCCTCTTCGCGCATAATTTTCGAGGCCGCTCGAGCCAGCCAATATACGAGTTTCGCCGCCTTCAAGTCCGACATTCTGAACAACCAGCTCACGTACAGCAGCGGCGTGGTCCATTACACATCGAGTAACGGCACACAGTTCTCGTGGTCCGTCGGCAGCAATTCCTACCTGGTCAACGGCCTTCCGACCAACTACTCGCCAACCGATGTCTTCAACAGCCCCTCCATGAAATCGGCATGGAACTCGGGCAAGATCACTATCACGCACAACTCATTCAGCGCGACCTACGACTTCTCCGACGCCGCGCACCCGGTGAAGTTGGCGAACTAGCGGACGCGGCGTACCCCTACGGCGTCATGCTCTGACAGGCCGTCGCGCCACACTCGTTCGGGATCACTCCCTGAGCGAGGAACGTGGTGATCTGATCCAAGAGCAACGAGTTGCCGCGACCGAAGCCGTGGGGATCCTGTCCGAACGCCGGGCCGTCCGGAGCCAGGTTGTTCGTCGGCGGAGTCGGCGTCCCGTAGTCCCACAGCACGAGACCCGCTTTTGCCGGCTTGGTCTGGTTCAACTTCGAGAGTCCCCACTGGGGAACCACCGGAGTGTTGAGTCGCGGCGTCGCACCGAAGAACGAAGGATCGAACGCCGGCTGGTGATTCTGGGCGCCGATCGTCCGGGCCAACATCTCGGCCGCGACGTTCGCAACCTGGTGATCGCCGTAGTTCTCGATGATGAAGATCTGCTTGGCCGGAGTGCCGGGATAGGGGTGCGTGGTCAGGTGCTGGGCGTAACCCTCGTTCTCGCCGCGGTCCCACAGCAGCTGCGCGAGTTGCAGCACCAGCTGCTGGTCGACGGGGTCGGTGTACGCGACGCCGAAGATGGCGTTGAACTGGTCCCAGTCGACCGACCGGTTGAGCAGCAAGCCGCCGTAGTCCATGCCCGGGACGCCCAGGATCGATCGCGTCCATTCGGTCGACAGGGCGGAGACGGCGCCGCCCATGATGCCGCCCTGGCTGTAACCCATGAAGTGGGCGTCGTTGGTCTTGAACAACGCCTGGCCGCCGGATTGGAACGCCGCGTTCGTGACGAAGCCCGACGTCGAGTTGATCAGGCGACCGAGGAATTGGAAGTTCACGAAACCTTGCAGCATGTGGTCGACCTGGGTGTCGAAGGTGGACATGTCCTGCAGGTTCCGGACCACGTTGGGGATGTCGCTACCCGACAACCCGACCCAGTCGGTCGCGCATCCCATCAAGTCGCGCGCGATGCCGGCCGAGAACGAACCGCCCTCGACCTCGCCGGCGCTTCCGAGGAGGCCGTGTCCGTAGAGCGTCGGAGTTGCGGGTCCGGCACTTTGCAAGGTGGACGGGAGCACGCAGATGAAGTTGGCGGTCCACGTCTTCGACCCGTTGATCCTCGGATTGCCGGCGCTATCGGTGACGAGTCCCGACAACGGTGTGGTGTCCGCGAGGAACAACGGCACCTGGAAGGTTCCGTGAATGTCGCGCACGCCGGCGGTGTCGGTGACCGAAGTGACGGCGTACGAAGGCGCGAGGTCGGAGCTCGTACTCGAAGCCACGTGATGCGTGTCGAGCCACTCGTAGGCCAACGTTCGCATGGTGAGCCCAGGGCCGGCGAGGCTCTCGGCGCTGGCGACGGTGAAGTCCCAGGCCTGGTAGGGGATCTCGTTGCCGAGCACGGAACGCAAGTCGTGCTTGATGACGTAACGGATGTGTGCGCCCCGCTCGGCCGGCTTCAGTGTGCCGGCGATGGCGGCAGTGGTCGTTGCGAGCGGCGCGATGCGGGAGCCGTTGGCGTCGAACAGGTCGCGCAACACCACGGCGTAGCGATGTCCTTCCGTCAATGCGATGGCAGGATGAATGAGCAGGAGCTGCTCGGACGGGTTCGAGGTCTGTGCGTCGAGCTCGGCGAAATAGGGCACGCGATTGTGCGTCTCGGTGTCGAGGAGGACGATCGGAGCGTTCCGCGCGAGTGAGAGACCGATGTTGGTCGACGTCGCGATCCTCGACGCCGCAATGCTCAATCCGGGGACGTACGTCAGGATCTCCGCGCCGGGCGAGAAGCCGTCAGCCTTGTTCTGCGCGGTCGTGTTGACGTGCACGCCATGGACGTTCGTCGGGTCGACCTGGGACGAGATGTTGAGCCGGCGACCGGTCGTGGTGTTTGCGGCAACGGTGAACGCGTCGTTCGGCCACGGCAGCAGGCAGCTGTGTCCGGCCGGCGCGCTGAGCAGCACGTCGCAGCCGTCGACGGCGGCGTCGGGAATGTGCTTCGTACGACCGGGCGGCGCATCCTGTCGACCATGGGGCGCAGCGGAGGCGGCTCCCGTCATCGTTGCCGTGCCGAGCAGCGCGGCGGCGACGACCACTGCTGCTCCGAACGCGATCGGTTTGCGAGATTGAGCCTTCACGAGTCCCCCCAGACGTTGCAGGCAGCTCGAACTTACCTTCCCAGGGCAACGTGTCGCCCGCCGCGACCGTTATCCGACGCCTACACCCCGCCGGTCCGGCGCCGGATCTCGGTCATGCCGTCCGGAGTGCATTACACGATTGCCGCGAATCGGGCGGCGACGTGTGGGTAGTGGGTCAGTTTGATCGAGCGGCATGTCGGACCATCGTCCAGGACGATCCGTGCTTCTCGACGGAGACGAAGCCGACCGACTCGTAGAGGCCACGGGCGGGATTCTGTTCGGCCACGCTGAGACTCAGAGCCGGGTATCCCTGACCAACGCTGGCGTTGATGAGGTCGATGAGGAGCCGACGGCCAATCCCCTCGTGCCGACGGGACGCGATGACTGCGATCGCCAGTTCGGGGACATGCTCAGCGACGAAGCCAAAGCCATGGCTCGCCTCAGTGAACGTCCGATACCAAGCCGCGCCCACCGGTCTGTCTTGTTCGGCAACCAGTCCATAGTCACCTTGCCTCGGCCATCCCGCGAGGTACCGCGCGTAGCGGGGATCGGCGAGCACCTGGTAAGAGGTCGGTGTCGGCTTGTCGGGGCGCCAGACTGCGGACTCGCCAAGCATCGTTGCGAGAAAGGTGAAGTCCTCAGGCCCGGCCGGGCGACACCGAACGTCGTTCACATCCGTCAGTCCAGCAGTTCCGCGATCTCCGTGAGCGATCAGCCAAATCGGCGCTGCAGCGACCGATGTCGCCGGCGGAACATCCGGCGGACTGCCCACCCTTCGATCGGATCGAGCACGCCGAGTCGATGTTCGATTTCTACCGAGTCGCGCACGACGCAGCCGCCGGGATCGTCCAGCAGGGTGCGTTCGTGCCACCAGACACGGTGCCACCAACTGGACGAGGACTCACGGAAGCCACGCCCGTCAGGCAGCGCGACCAGTTCTATTCGGTGGCGATCGATTGGGATCACTCCGAGGAGCAGCTGCCAACTGACGGGAGCGCCTACCCGCCACGGTTCGGTGTCGAAGGGCGCACCGCGCGTTGGGTCGGTCATCCGGACGAACGGCGCGAGCTCCCGGTTGATGCCCCCGACGGTCGACACCGCAGCCCACACCTCTGAGCGGCTGGCCCGCAACGTCACCTGCACAGTCAGGCGCATCGCTCCAGTCTTGCCGGTTAGTCCCGCCACTCGATCCAGTTGCCGTGCGGATGCACGAACGCGAGGAGCTCGGCATCGAGATCGCCGGCGCGGAACACCGTCAGACCGAGGAGGCTCGCCTCCATCCCCTGCGAATCCGACGGCGCCTCGAAACCGGCGAAGAGGTCGACGACACCCGAGCCTTCGCCGCTGACCCATGCGATCGTTCGTTCTCGCGATGCGGCGGCAAGCGTCTCACGAAACACGACCCGGCGCGCCTCGGACAGATATGCGAGCGCCCATGTCGTCGTCACGACGGGAACGATTCCCGGAGGTAACCCCAGCACGACATCGCTCACGGCTTCCACCGCGTCGCCGCGGACGAGTCGAGGCGGCATTTGCCGCACCACCTCGAGCGCTCGCCGCGTGCGGGGGAGCCGGCCCGTGTCGGGCCACACACACGCGAGCTGCCAGCGGGACTCGTCATCGTCGTTCGCGTCGACCGGGTCACGATCGATCCCGACGCGCGCCGCGATGGGCGGAAGCCGCGGCGCGATCGGCGGGTGACCCGCGACGATGTCGCACGCGACGCGAACCGCCGCGTCGTGCGGCCCGGTGGTACCGGCTGATCCGTAGTCGAGCAGGTAGTGGTCGCACAGCAGGTTGACCCCGGCGCTGCACCCGACGTCGACCAGTCCGAGCGGTTCGCCGAGGCGTTCCGCGACGGTTGTGAGCGCGGGCCCGAGCACGGCTGACCGCCCGACCTCGTTGGTGTTGGTATGGCGGTTCGCGAGCAGCGGCAGCACCTGGTCGCGGTGGCGCAGGCAGAGATCGACGAACAAGGGCCCCGCGTCGGCGTCGGACCTCCCGGCGTACACAGCCCCCAACTCGTGGACGAGACCACCGAGCAGCAGGTAATGCACCGCGGCCAACAGGACGTTGGGCTGATGACCGCGCGGCGGCGCTTCGCCGATCAGTTCGAGCACGTCATGGCTCTCGGCCACGGCGCGGCAGATGCGGTCGTAGAGCGGAGAGTACGCGCCGCACGACGTGTCGGCGAAGTACGTCCACACCGCGGAAAGGTCGAGAGCCATCCGCAGGGCTACCCGACCGGACGGGCGACGCCGCGACAGTTGTTGGCCACCACGTCGCGCATCATGACAGGGATTCGAATCCAGATGCACTCCGATACGCCGATCGCGACGACCTTCAACGTCTTCATCAACAATGGGAACCTCGCGCGGCTGCGGGCTAGCTTCTCGTCGTGCAGCCCTCGGGCATCGTCACGTTGCTGTTCACCGACATCGAGGGCAGCACGCGCGCCTGGGAGTTGCATCCGGTCGAGATGCAGGCCGCATTGGCGCGCCACGACGCGTTGTTGCGGGACACGATCGAAGGCGCGGGCGGCTTCGTCTTCAAGACCGTCGGCGACGCGTTCTGCGCCGCATTTGCCGACAGTCGAAGTGCCGTATCGGCCGCGGCGGAGGCGCAGCGTCGCCTGGGGCGCGAGTCGTGGCCGGACCAGACCTCGATCCGCGTCCGCATGGCGTTGCATACCGGAGTGTGCGCGGAACGCGAGGGCGACTATTTCGGTCCGACCGTCAACCGGGTCGCGAGGCTCGAGGCGATCGCGCACGGCGGACAGGTCGTGCTGTCGGAGCGGGCCGCGGCGGCGGGCGAGCCGTTCCCCGCCGGTTTGCAGCTCCTCGACCTGGGTCATCACCGTCTGAGGGACCTGACCGACCCGGAGCACGTGTTCCAGCTCATGATCGACGGACTGGCGAGCGAATTCCCGCCATTGCGCTCACTGGGCAACCCCGAGTTGCGCAACAACCTTCCGCGCTACGCGTCGAGCTTCGTCGGCCGCACGTCCGAAGTGCTGGAGTTGCAGTCGCTCGTGCACGAAGGCCGACTGGTCACGCTCGTCGGCGCGGGAGGATGCGGCAAGACCCGGCTCGCGGTTCAGGTCGCGGCGGAACTGCTGGACGGATCGGGCGATGGCGTCTGGCTCGTCGAGCTCGCCTCGTTGACCGATGGCGTACTGGTGGCGCCGACGGTCGCCGCCGCGCTCGATCTTCGCCTGGAATCGTCGGACAACCCGTTGGACGCGATTGCGAAGTTCTTGACGTCGCGACACTTGCTCCTGGTGATCGACAACTGCGAGCACGTCGTCGATGCGGTGGCCGAACTCGCGGGACGGGTGTTGTCGAATTGCCCGGGAGTCGGGTTGCTCGCAACCAGTCGGGAGCCCTTGCGGGTTCGCGGCGAGCAGGTGTTTCGAGTCGCTTCGCTGGAAACGCCGCCCGATGGCTCGTCCTTGGAGACGGTGCTCGCGACCGACGCGGTGCAGCTGTTCGTCGAGCGGGCGCGCGCCCGTCACCACGCCTTCGATGTGGACGAGGCGGACGGTGCGACGCTGAGCGCGATCTGCCGACAGTTGGACGGTATTCCCCTCGCGATCGAGCTCGCGGCCGCACGCGTTCCCGCCCTCACACTTCGAGACATCTCCGACCGGCTCGGCGAGCGCTTCCGGCTCTTGACCTCCGGCGATCGCGACGTCCTGCCTCGCCACCAGACGCTGCGGGCGATGATGGACTGGTCCTACGAGCTGCTCGCCGATCGAGAGCGCCTCGCGTTGTGCCGACTCTCGACATTTGCGGGCGGGTTCACGATCGACGCAGCCGAGGCGGTCGTCGGGCACGACGAACGCATCGATCGTCGTGACGTCGTCGACGTGTTGAGCTCGCTCAGCGACAAGAGCCTGCTGGTCAACAACCCGCAGGCCGTCGGATCGCGCTACGCGATGCTCGAGACCGTCCGCCAGTTCGCCGCACTCCATCTCGCCGCCGACGGGGAGACCGAAGAAGCCGCGTGCCGCGGCGCGCACAGCGACCTCTACCTGATGCTCGCCGAGCGCGCGGAACCCGAGCTCTCGGGACCCGACCAAGCGCGCTGGTTCGACGCACTCGACACTGAGCACGACAACCTCCGCGCGGCCCTGGCCTTCACGACTGGTCGGGCGGAATCGACCGAACAGGCGTACCGGTTCGCTCGCGCGCTCGGCGGGTTCTGGGATCGCACCGCGACGATCGAAGGTGTCGATTGGCTCACCGCGGTCCTGCAGCGTCACGAGCCGGCTGTCGCGCCAGGATTGCGCGCGGCGGTGCTTGCGAACGCCGCGATGCTTCGCATCACGCTCGGCCAAGCCCGCGACAGCATTCCGCTCCTCGACGAGGCGCTGTCGCTGATCGATGAAGGTGCTCACCACGAGCTGGCGTGCCTCATCCTGTCGCTCCAGGGCTTCGGCTTGTTCCAGCTCGGCGACCTCTCCGCCGCGCGCGATTGCTATCGGCGCGGGCTCGTGCTCGCGCGCGAACACGTCGATCGCCGCGCCGAGATGTCCGCGCTCAAGGGTCTCGCGGACGTAGCCAGCGAGGAGGGTGATCACGACGATGCTCGGGCGAATTACCAAGCGGCACTCTCGTGCGCCCGAACGCTCGGAGATCTCCGAGAGGTTGGGGCCATCTGCTGCAACCAGGCCATCCTCGAACATCTCTGCGGCGATCTCGACGAAGCGGAGCGCCTCGCCGACCAAGGGCTCGCGCTCGCCCGCGAGATCCGCTTCCCCGACTTGGCTGCGGCGATCAGCGCCAACCTCGGGATACTCGCGGTCGCTCGACTCGCATCCGCGGTCGACGCGGACGTCCGCGCCGCCTTGATCGATCTCGCGATCCGCCGCCTCGTAGAGGCACTCGAGGTGGGGCAGAGCAGCAGCAATGAACAGCGACAAACCCACGCGCTCTACGGCGCCGCGAGCACGGCCTACCACGCCGGCGACCTCCGCCGCGCGGTTGCCCTGTACGGCCGGGCGGACGCCATCTCCGACCAGCTCGGACTCGGGTGGCAAGCCAACATGCGCGACACCCGCGAGACGCAGCTCGATTCGCTGCGCAACATGCTCGGTGACGGCTTCGAGGCGGCCTACGAAGACGGCCGCACGCTCCCGCTCGTCGACGCAGTCCGCCTGGTGCGGGATATCGAGCGCTGACCCCAGTTTCCGTATGGGTGCGTGGTCGGCCTCGGCTCGGGATCGCAGCGCGCAAAGAACCCGTCGCGACCCGGCGCCGACGCACAAGAAAGGCGTAAGGACGGCTGTCCTTCGCAGGTGCCGGGCGTAGACCCGTACGAAGAACCGCTCTCGAGCGGTCCCTCGAAAGGGGTCGTCGATGCCTGGATCATCGTTCGAGCCGGCACCGAGCTGGTGGCAGTCGCCGGCCACCGAGTCGATCCTGTGCGCCGCGGCAACATGGCTCGTCGCGAAGTTCGGACTTTGCGCGTGCCGGTTCGAGCCGTTCCCGTTCGACGTCCACCTTCCCCGGATCGAGCCCGGGCGTGTCGTCCTGCCCGCCGCCGAGCCGGGCGTCGCGGTGTGGTCGGGGGAGCCGGGCGTCGAGCTCCCCGTCCGCCACTTCGGCCTCCCGGTGGGTCGATTCGTCCTCGTCACCCAGTCGTCGACCACTGGAGTCGGCTTCTCGCCGAGTGACCGGGCCGAGGCGATCTCGATGATGGTGGGTGTCGGCCGGGTGATCGCGGCGGCGATGCTCGCCGACCGATCGGACGCAGGCCCAGGTGCGATTGCACGGCCTCCCGACGGCGACGCGCCCGTGGCGAACGAGAAGGCCTGGAGTGATCACCCGGGCAACTAGGGAGGTCGGTGTGGACGCGCGCGGCGTCGGCCGTCGAGGCTGTCTCGCATGCTCGCACCGCGGAGCACAAGAACATGAGGGTCAGGGTTGCCGTCTCCAAATTGTGGCTGCCGCTCCTGGTCGGTGTGACGGCCGCTTGCAGCTCGTCTCCGAGTGTGCCGCAGACGAAATCGGCATCGAGCGTTCCGGGAAGCACGCGCGCAAGGAACGTCGCCGTTGTCGATCAAGCGCCTTCGAGAGGGTGTTCGGCATCAACGGGAAGTAGAAGTAATGGTGCCGCTCCGGCGCGCGGAGAGACGTCCGGTGCGATCGCGATCGGAGGTGTCAGCCACGGATACCTCCTGTCGATTCCGCAGGGTTATGCCCGCGATCGGCCGACACCGCTCGCGCTCCTCTTCCAGGGGTTCGGGGAGGATGACCGCGCCATCGCCACGCTGACGCGAATGCCGGCGCAGGCCGAACGTCGGGGCGTGATGGTTGCGACTCCCGATGGTCCCGATCACACCTGGCAGTTCAGCGGAAACGGAAGCGACGCCGCGTATATCGATGCGCTCGTCGCCCGCGTCGAGAACGCCATGTGCGTGGACCTTCATCGCGTATATGTCGCCGGCTACTCGGCGGGCGCGGCGTTCGCGATCCTGTACGCGTGTGCGCGACCCGGTCGCATTACCGCGGTGGCGACGGTGGCGGTCGACTTCGTACTCGGATGCACGCTCCGCCTACCGATCCTCGCGTTCCACGGAACCGACGACCCCGCGGTCCCGTACCGAAATGGCGCGATCGGCGCGTCGTTACCCGGGGTGAAGGTGCGCGGCACGTTGCTCAACATGGCTGACTGGGCGCGCCTCGACGGGTGCGGGCCCGATCCGTCTACCGAAACGGTCGGGACGGAGGTGACGCACACGACCTGGCCGCGATGCAGCGACGGCACGAGCGTGCAGCTCTACACGATCGAACACGGCGGTCACACGTGGCCGGGTGCCGATCCGAAGAGCAACCCGACGTTCACGACCCGGCAAATCGACGCGACCGCACTCATGCTGAGCTTCTTCGCGCAACATCACCACTCGTAACCACCTAACGCCGGGAAGGCTGCGGGGCAAAGTCGCTATCGCTTGGCGACGTCGCTTTGCGCGAGCAGGTCGGAGAGCTCGGTGTCGATGTCGTCGTCGATGCCCTCGATGTGCACGTTCGGTAGGAGACGGGCGAGGCCTCGTGGGAGCCACCAGTTGGCGTCGCCGAGGAGCTCCATGGTCGAGGGAACCAGGACCAGACGAACGAGGGTCGCGTCGATGAGGATCGCGGCCGCGAGACCCAGGCCGAACTCCTTGATCACGAGCTCACCGCCGAACACGAACGATCCGAAGACGCACACCATGATCGCCGCCGCGGCGGTGATGACGCGTGCGGTCTGCGCGAGCCCGTCGGCGACGGCCTGCGCGTTGTCGTGTGTCTTGTCGAACTCCTCCTTGATGCGGCTGAGGAGGAAGATCTCGTAGTCCATGCTGAGCCCGAAGATGACGGCGAACATCATCATCGGGATGAAGCTCTCGATCGGACCCTTCTTCCCGATCCCGATGAGCCCGGCGCCCCAGCCCCACTGGAAGACCGCGACGAGCAGTCCGTAGGCGGCGCCGATCGACAAGACGTTCATGATCACGGCCTTGACCGGGACCACGAGGGATCGGAACACGATGAGCAGTAACAGGAACGAGAGGCCGAGCACGACGAGCATGAAGATCGGGAGATGTGAGCCCAAGAACGCCGCCAGGTCGGAGAACGTTGCCGTCGTCCCGCCGATGTGCACGACCAGACCGGTGCCCGCAATGGCGCCCGGGATCACGCGATTTCGCAGGTCGTTGATCAAGGTGACCGTACGTTGGTCTTGGGGTCCGGTCGACGGGATGACCTGCATCACTGCGGCGGTGCCGGACGGTCCGAGGCGGACGGGTGTGACCTCGACGACTCCCGGTACTGCTGCGATCGCGGTGTGTAATGCCGGGAGTGCGCTTGCCGCATGCGCGGTCGGCACTTCGACCGCGACGAGGAGCGGTCCGTTGAAGCCGGGCCCGAATCCTTTCCCGAGGAGGTCGTAGGCGGCGCGGGTGGTGTCGGACTTGGGGTTGTTGCCGGCGTCTGAGTTGCCGAGTGTGATCGAGAACACCGGAAGTGCGAGCAGCACGAGAACCACGAGACCGGCCAGCGCGAACGTCCACGGGCGGCGTTGGATCAGCCGGCTCCACCGGTACGCGACGGTCGTGCGTCCGCCGTTGGTGCTGCGCTTGGTCCAGGGAAGCGCGAGCTTGTCGATGTTGTGTCCGACGAAGCCGAGCACTGCGGGAAGCAGCGTCACGGCCGCCAACATCGTCAGTACGACCGCGAGCGAGGCGCCGACGGCAAGTCCGCGAACGAACGAGAGTCCCATCGCGAACATGCCGAGCAACGAGATCACGACGGTAGATCCCGCGAACACCACTGCCTTGCCCGAGGTTGTCACCGACTTGACGACCGCGCGTTCGGGATCGAGTCCGTCGTGGAGTCCCTGTCGGTAACGGGTCACGATGAACAACGCGTAGTCGATCCCGACGCCGATGCCGATCATCGCCGCGAGAATGCTGGCGAAGCTCGGCATGGAGAACACGTTCGCGAGCAGGGTGACACCCGCGAGGCCGACACCGATGCCGAAGAGCGCGGTCAGGATCGGCAGACCCATGGCGAGAACGGAGCCGAACGCGATCAGCAAGATGACGATTGCCGCGAGGACCCCGATTATCTCGGTCCCGCCCGGCGGCTTGCGGCTCTGGAACATCGTGCCCGACAGCTCGACGTCGAAGCCCGACGACTTGGCCGCAAGGGCGACGTGCTTCACTTGATCGGTGGTGGCGGTCTTGAGCGCGTCGATGTTCGCGTCGAAGTTGATCTGCGCGAACGCGATGGTTCCGTCGTGAGAGATCTGGCGTGCACCTCCCGCGTCGTACGGGCTCGTGACTTCGACGACATGCGGCAAACGCGCGAGCTGGGCGAACAGTGCATTGGCCCGGGCTTCGATCACCGAGCTGCGCACGCCCGCCGGCGCGGCGATCACGACGTCGCCGCTGGCACCGGACTGGGTCGGAAAGCGCCCGGCCAGGAGGTCGACGGCACGCTGCGAGTCGCTCGCCGGGAGCCGGAAGCTCATCGACGACTTGCCGCCCACCGTGGCGCTCGCAACCTGGCTCCCGAGGAGCAACACGATCCAGAGGGCGAGCACGACGCGCCGGCGTCGATAGCACCAATGCGCGAGGCGACTCAGCACGGCGTGCTCCTTGGGGCGGGGGAAGGGGAGGCGGGGGAAGGCGGGGGACCAGGAGGGAGGTGGCAGACGCTAGGTCGATGCTTCAGATCGACGCGTTCAGCGACTAGATGGTGACGGCGGAAGGCACACGGGTGCTTGCCCGGACAGGCGACGCTCGTCGACGGGCTCGATGCCGACCACGCTACGTTGATGTTGGCTCAACGTCGCGTGGTCGGGGATCTCGGTGCGGTTGGGCATCCGCCCACGTAACGTAGTTGACCGCGACCGGCGATCCTGAGGCGGAGGAGCGCCTTACCGCGGCGCTCGGTGCCGGCTCGGTCGATGCGGGTTCTCGACCACGGGGTGAGTTCTTCGACTACATCGCGGTGCGGACGCGGTTCTTCGATGACGCCGTCCTGCAGGCGATCGTTGACGGAGTGCGTCAGGTCGTGATCCTCGGCGCGGGCTACGACGCTCGCGCACTCCGGTTCCGCACGCCCGACGTCACGTTCTTCGAGGTCGACTATCCGGCGACCCAAGCCGACAAGCGCGCGCGTTTGGCCACGATCGGCGCTTCGACTGACGGCATCGTGTTCGTCGCGGCGGACTTCACCGAGCCGGGACTTCCGATCGCGCTCGCGGCCAGTGGCCACGATCGTCTCGAGCGGTCGCTGTTCGTCTGCGAAGGGGAGTTGCGCTACCTCCCCGAGCACTGGTCCGTGAGCTGTTGCGCGCCGCCGCCGATCAGAGCGCAGCCGAAAGTGAGCTCGTCGCGAGCATCTCGACGCGAGCGCCCGTGCTGACCGTGCCCGATCGCGAGGTGGCGCTGCAGTGGCTCGCCGAAGCTGGTTGGTCGCTGCAGCACGTCGACGAGGTCGCGGAGCTCGCACTCGGCTCCCGACCTGGCCGATTGCTCGGACGGGTCCGCCGCTGACGGGCCCGGGGCGCCACGTTGGGCCCTCTTCGACGCGACGCCGAAATGTCCCGGCGCCGGCTCGGAGATCTCCGTGGAGCGCCGCGAGTGGACCTTCAGGGAGGTGGCGTGCCGGTCGATCCAAAATGAATGGCCCGCTCGGAACTTCGCCTCACGCCCGAGAGGGGTGGCGATCCGGGCGCGCCCTGCGGTCACGTAGAGGGCGACGCCCTCGGGGCCGTCGCGGCGGCGCTTCTCGCGTCGGCATCGGAAATGGTCGTCATTGCCGATGGTGAGGGGAGACTTCGATACGCCAATGGCGCGATGCGAACCGTCCTCGGGTTCGATCCGGCGGAGGTAGTCGGCTCGAGCGTGTTCGACTACATCCATCCCGAAGAGGTCGCCGATGCGGTTGACTCGCTCGCGTCCACCGTCGCGCGCGGCGAGCTGCATGCGGTGCCGCTCGAACTTCGGGTGCGAGCGGCGGACGGAACGTGGCGTTGTCTGGAGGTCGTCGCGACCAACCTTCTCGCTGATCCGAACGTTTCCGGCATGGTCTTCTCCTGCCGTGATCTCTCGTACCGGCGTCAGGCCGAACGTCGGTTCCGGTTGATGTTCGAACAGTCTCCGGTCGCGCAGGCGTTGGTCGCGCCGGGCCGTACCGGGGTCGTCGCGAACGCGGCGTTCGCACGCATGTTCGGGCAGTCGCGCGAGGCGCTGCTCGAAACGGTGCCCGAGACGCTCGTCCATCCGGACGACCGGCCCCACATGTCGGAGTACCGAGCCCTCCTCGAGTCAGGCGAGATGCCGAACCTCTCCGGCGAGTGGCGATACGTTCGTGCCGATGGTGACGTCTTCGTCGGACGCACCGCCGCGTGTGTCCTGCGCGACCTCGATGGCAGCTTCGAGTATTTGTTCGTCACGCTCGACGATGTCACGCTGCAGTTGCGAGACTCCGAAGCGCTCGCGCGCAGCGAGGCGCGCGCTCGCGCGCTGATCGACAACTCGCCCGACATCATCGCCATCCTCTACCCCGACGGCAACTGGGAGGCGAGCGATCAGGGAACGCGGCTGTTGGGCTACCCGAAGGGGTTCGATCCTCCCGGCGGAGTGTTTTCTCTGATCCACCCCGAAGACATCCCCGACGCGTCCGCGGCACTCGCCGAGATCTTGGCCGGCACTCGCGCACCGAACGCGCCCATCGAGGTGCGGCTCCGAGCCGCGGACGGCGTATACCGACAGTTCGAATGCGTCGGCCAAGACCTGGGCGACGACACTCATATCCGCGGGGTCGTCATCACCGCACGCGATGTCACCGAACGCAAGCTCACCGAGGCCCAGCTCCGAGCCGCCGAGGAACGCTTCAATATCGCGTTCGAGCACGCGCCAATCTCGGTTTCCATCATCGATCTCGAGGGCCGCATCGTCGACATCAACGCCGCCGGCTGCGAGATGCTCGGTTACGAGCGCGCGGAGCTCATCGGAACGCCCGCCGAGCTGACTGTTCACCCCGACGATCGCGCCCTCGCCATCCAGCTCACCACCGCACAGCTCGATGGAAGCAGCACCCCGGCCGAGTTCCGGGTCATGTGCGCGGACGGCCGGGTCGTCCCGCTGTTGTCGCACGCTTCGCTCGTGGTCCCGACCGACCGCGAGCAGCAGCCTTACGTCATCTCGTTGCAGTCCGACATCTCGGATCGCAAACGTTTGGAGGAAGAGCTCGAGCGTCGTGCCTCCCACGACGCGCTCACCGGTCTGCGCAACCGTCCGTCGCTCACCCAACACCTCGACTACGCCCTGCGTCGCCGCCACCGCCCACGCGTCGCCGCCATGTTCATCGATCTCGACGACTTCAAGTCCGTGAACGACGCGCACGGACACGACGCCGGCGACGACGTGCTCGTGCACGTCGCCGACCGGATCACCGAAACGCTTCGCGCCGGAGATGTCGCGGCACGCCTCGGCGGCGACGAGTTCGTCGTGGTCTGCGACATCGACGGGGACGGCGCCGAAGCGCTCGACATCGCCGAACGGCTCCGCGCCGCCATCGCCGCTCCCCACGACACGGGCATTACGACGACCCCTGGCCGCCCCGACATCACCGGGAGCATCGGTGTCGCGATCTCCGAACCCGGCGACGACTCCGCCTCGCTGCTCCGACGCGCGGATGCCGCGGCGTACCTCGCCAAACGGGGCGGAAAAGCCCGCGTCGAGCTTGTCGCGAGCGCGGGCGAGCAGGCGCCGCGACTCCCCACGCCTCACTGAGCAGAACTCGCTTCACCGGCCGCCGACGCTGCGGGCCGAGCCCGGCCAGCCTTCCTCGAACAGCTCGATCGGGTCGCGGAGGTCGAGCATGCCGAGGTAGCCACCGCCGCGCTCGATCGCATCGTGCACGGCGTACCCCAACACTTCCTGGCACGGTCGGGGCAACCGACAGGCAACCTCGGGCGGCACGGCCAGATAGTTGTTCTCCTCGGTGCGCAACCAACCCAACGTGTACGACAGGTGCACGCCGCGGCGCGGCTGCGAGCCGGAGTGCGCGCCGCCGCCATGGAACGTCGATCCGAGATACACGATCGCCGAGCCGGCCGGCATCTCTGCGGCGACCGCCTCGTCGTTCGTCGGGTAGCGCCCGGCCTCCCACCGATGACTTCCGGGAAAGACGCGCGTCGCGCCGTTGTCGGCCGTGAAGTCGACCAGCGCGATCACCGAGGCCAGCTGTAGCTCGGGCTTGGGCTCGGGCACCAGGTTCCACACGATCTCGTCCCGATGCCAGAACTGCGCGGCCGCGCCCGGCAGACGCTCCAAGAGGTGAGCGAGATTGAGCTGGTAACGAGCGCACGACGGACTGAGGAAGGTGTCGCACAGGGCCATGAGGAGCGGATGGATCATGACCTCGGTCGCGAAGGTGGGCGACTTGCCGGCGAGTCCGGAGACGTGACGAGTGTCGGCGTGGAAGACCTGCACACCCGGGTTGAGATGACGCATGTCCGGGTCGGCCCGGTCGACGAACGGCTGGACCTCGTCGTTGATCGCGCGGACGACGTCGCCCGACACCAGATCGTGGACGATGACTGCACCGTCCTGCGCGAGTGCCGCCGCGACCTGCTCGGCGGGCACGTCGGCCTCGACTCGTTGCAGCTGACCGGCGCGAATTCGTGACATCCGTCCCCCTTGGGCGGACTCAGGCTGTCACAAGTGCATGACGTCGACTCAGGTGGACGTGCTGCTCGCACCCCGGGTCACTGTCCGGGCGAGGATCCCGAGGGTCGCGCGCAGTGCTCCCTCGGAAATGACCGGGAAGATCCCCGCCTCTCTCCAGACGGGGTCGATGGACGACCAGTCGTAGTACGACGTGACGAGCGTGCCGTTGTCGACGGGTACAAGCGTGTAGCCGTAGGTGTGGCCGATGGGTGGGCGGATCTGGCCGACGATCGTCCACGCGATCTCGCGGTCGGGCACGAACCTCGTGATGGTGACGGTCACGTCGTAACGGCCCATCGGGTAGTCGTTCAGCGCCTCGCGATCCATGTGTACGACGAAGGTGTCGCCGACCGCGGCCACGGGTTCGCCCGTGGCGTCCAGCAGCATTCCGGAACTGTCGATCGCCACGTGACCGTTCGGGTCGCACAGCAGCCGGAAGATCGTGGCCGGGTCCGCTTCGATTGTCCGCTGGACCTCCAACCGCTCAGTCGTCATCTGTTCATCCTGTCACCCGAACGCGACGTGAGGATACGGTGCCTTCGCGAACACTTCCGTTACCCCGCAAAACGCCCCTGGGCACGACGACCGGAGATGCCGTGACGAAGACCGTGATGATCACCGGCGCAGGTTCCGGATTCGGGAAGGGCGCCAGTCTCGCTCTGGCCGCGCGGGGTCACCGCGTCATCGCCACCACTGAGACCGAGGACCAAGCAGCAGCACTTCGCGCCGAGGCACCGCAGCTCACGGTCGAGAAGCTCGACATCACCACGACCGACGTCGGCAAAGCCGCCGACTGGGACATCGACGTGCTGATCAACAACGCGGGCGCCGGTCAGACCGGACCGATGGCGGACGTGCCTTTGGATCGGGTGCGGCGCCTGTTCGAGGTCAACGTATTCGGAACGCTCGCGATCACTCAGAGCGTGCTGGCGCGGATGGTGGCAAAGGGCGCCGGGCGCATCATCATCGTGTCGTCGATCGCCGGGGTGATGTCGGGACCATCGTTCGGTCCGTATTCGATGACCAAACACGCGTTGGAAGCGATGGGCAAGGCCATGCGAGCCGAGTTGGCTCCGCAAGGTATCGACGTGACGCTGTTGAACCCGGGTCCGTATCTGACCGGATTCAACGACCGCATGGCCGACTCCATGTGGGAGTGGTTCGGCGACGGGTCACTTAATGCGCCCGCCACACCGATGTTCCAGATGATGCGTGACTTCGTCACGACCGGGCAGATGGATCCCGCCGAGGTCGTGACCCGAATGGTCGAGCTGACCGAGGCCGAAACGACGACCGAAAACAACTTCGTACCACCGGAGATCATCGCCCAGGTAGCCGCGCAACTCGGCACGTAGTCTCCGGCGCTCGTCGAATCACGACGAGCCCAGCTCGATGAGACCTGCCTCCAGCACGTATTCGACGAGTTCCGCTCGTGTCCGCCGTCCCAGCTTGCGCCGGATCCGGGCGCGGAGAGATTCGGCCGTGCGCAGGCTCACGCCGAAATGCCTGGCGACCTCGACGTTGGTGTAACCGAGCGCGAGGAACCTCAGTGCCTGCTCCTCCTGGGGCGTCAACCCGGGCCCGGTGTCTCCGCTCCGATGCAACCGCGCGAGCGCGCCGCTCAATGAGGGTTGCAGATAGGTCTTGCCGCGGGCGACGGTGCGTATCGCCGCGAGCACGTCATCGGGGTCAGCGGTCTCCAACAGGTAGCCGCTGGCACCCGCGGCGAGCACCGACTGGACGTCGGCCAGATGTCCGATCGGCGTGAAGACGAGGATCGAGCTCTGTTGGAAAAGCGCGCTCAGCCGGCTGATGACCTCGCCGCGAGTGGCGTCCGGCAACTCGATATCGGTGACGATGACCTCGGGACTGACATCGAGCCTCGTCGTATCGCCGACGGTTGCCGCCTGTGCGACAACGACAAGATCGGGCTCCTTGTCGATCAGCGCGCGCAGGCCCGCTCGGACCACCGCACGGGGGTCGACGAGCATGATCTCGACTAACGGAGGTGATGGACAGCCAGGCGTTTTCGGATACCCCAGGTCTCGACGGATCGGCAGAGGTCGCTCGGACACTGCTTCTAGGCGCGGGGCGTAAACGGCCCGTAAACCCGCAGATGAAGCGTCCGACTCGGCGTGACAGAGGTGTCGGGTCAGCGATGTTCGGTCGGGAGTCCGGCCGCCTTCCAGGCCTGGAACCCACCGATGAGATCGGTGGCGCGCTGCATGCCCAACTCCTGGAGCGACATAGCGGCGAGGCTCGATGCGTATCCCTCGTCGCATACGACGATGACGACGTCGTCGTGCGACGACACCTGTGCAATGCGATGCGCGCCGGCCGGATCGAGGCGCCACTCGAGAACGTTGCGGTCGATGGTGAGCGCTCCCGGAATCGTGCCGTCGCGCAAACGCTGTTCCGAGGGCCGGATATCGACGATCAACGCGCCGTCCGCAGCTGCGCTCGCGGCCTCCTTCGGTGTGAGCCGCACGAGTGGCACGCGCGCCTCGGCGAGCAGCTCGTCAACGGTCCGCTTTCGGCTCATCCGGTCGCGAAGGTATCCACGGCGACGACCTCGCGCCGCATCATGCGGAGCCGCGAGCCGTCGCTGCAGCTCCGTCTGGCTGCCGGCTCCCCATCGAATGTGTCGGCGACGACGTCGAAGCGTGCGGACCGCGCGTGACCGATCGCGATCGCAGCGAGCAGCCGCACGCGCTGCGTTCGAGATCGGCGTGGAGAACGCGTAGGGTGCTCGCGGCGCTGGCCGCTCGTCGTCGGCATCAGGGAGACTGCGCTCATGACCCTTGTGCATCGGGTGCTGTACCCGACCCCGATCCAATCGCTGGACGAGTACCGGAAGGTTCGCGGAGGCAGGGGTCTGTCCGCGGCGCGGAGCCTGACCGGCGAGGAGATCATCGCCGAGATCGAGGCGTCCGGATTGCGCGGTCGAGGCGGAGCCGGCTTTCCGACGGGACGGAAGTGGCGCACGGTGCGCGACTACTGCTCGGCTTTCGAACGCACATCGGTCGTCGTCAACGCCGCCGAAGGTGAGCCGGGCACGTTCAAGGACCGGACGATCCTGCGAAACGATCCCTATCAGGTCCTCGAAGGCGCGCTGATTGCCGCACGCGCGGTCAAGGCCGACCAGGTCATCGTCGCGGCCAAGCACACCTTCTCGGTCGAGGTCGCGCGCCTGCAGGCGGCCATCGACGAGGTCACGGCTGCCGGCTGGGCCGACGGGATCGACGTCGAAGTCTTCGAGGGCCCGAACGAGTATCTGTACGGCGAAGAGACCGCGCTGTTGGAGACCATCGACGGGCGCTACCCGTTCCCCCGCATCGCTCCGCCGTACCGGCGCGGCGTTCGTGAGGTCGTGGAGTCATCTGCCGATGTCGAGACGGAGAGCGGTCTGTCCGCGCACGTCGAGATGGCGGGCCCGGGCGACGACACCGAAGCGCCGCCGACGCTCGTCGACAATGTCGAGACCCTCGCGAACGTCGCTCGGATCCTGGCCCGGGGGGCGGAGTGGTTCCGCACCGAAGGCACGCCCGAGTCGCCGGGAACGATCGTCTGCACGGTGACGGGCTCGACGCGACACCACGGCGTCGGCGAGGTCGTCATGGGCACTCCACTGGGGGAGGTGATCGACGCGATCGGCGGTGGTCCCCGGCCCGGCCGTCGCATTCGAGCTGTCCTCCCCGGCGTCTCGAACACGTTCATCGACGGCTCCGCGCTCGATACTCCTGTGAGCTACGAAGCCCTGGCCGCGCTCGGCAGTGGTCTCGGCTCGGGCGGCTTCATCGTCTTCGACGACGCCGACGATCTCGTCGCGGTCGCGGCGGGCGTCTCGCGGTTTCTCGCGGTCGAGTCCTGCGGCCAGTGCTCGCCCTGCAAACTGGATGGTCTGCGCGTCGCGGAACTGCTCAGTACCACGACACGGGGCCTAGCCTCCGCCCACGATGTCGACGAGCTGCGATCGCGCATCGCGACCGTCGCCGACAGCGCTCGGTGCTCGCTTGCCACCCAACAGCAAGTCGTCGCCGCGAGCCTTCTCCAGCAGTTCCCGGACGACCTCGCCGCGCACCTCGACGGGCGGGCGCGCTCGGCCGCGCCTCTCGTCGTTGCGGAGCTCGTCGGCATCGACGACGGCATCGCGCGCATCGACGAGCATCATCGCGACAAACAACCCGACTGGACCTACGACCCGGCCGACTCCGGCAAGACCCCGGCCGCCCGCCTCGGCGAGCACCGAGAACCGGTAGCGCTCGACGAATGAGTAACGGACCCGGCCCCCGAAGGGGACCGGTGCCACCGCAGCCGGTGTCAAAGCAGCCAGTATCAAAGCAGGTTGTACCCGAGGCCAGTGAACGCGTTGCGGAGGCGTCGTTCGCCGTCGGGCTCGTAGCCGATGCGGTCCATCAAGAGGTAACCGAAGTGGCGTCGACGGCCGACCATCGCAATCGCGCCGACGACCTCGATCCGCACGGTCAATGAGCTCCTCGGCAAGAACAGGTGCCGGCCGAACGGGAAGGTGAGTGCGAGGCCGTCCTCCCGGATCGCGAACTGCCACGGAAGCCACCGCCCGTGCACATAGGCAATCGCGCCGAAGAGGGTCGCCCATTGGATCGCGTGGTTCCAGTCCACGTAGAGCACTACCCCGCCGAGAACCACAAGGAGCTTGGGCCACCACCGTAAGAACCAGTTCCGACCGAGGTAGCCGGCGTACTCCACCATCGGCCCAGGGTAGTTGCGGTGCTCCTCGCGGTTGGTGGGCAGCGTTCGGCGCGGGCAGTATGCGACCGTGGGGTCCGGATCCCGGCGCGCGGCGATCGTCGTACTCATCGCGTTGGGCACCGCATGCTCATCGTCCCCAAAGGCGGACCGAGTAACTCCGGTCCCGACTGTTTCGCGCGTCACTGGGCCGGCGGCGCGGCGCGAAACCTGCCCGGCGCCCTCACGATTCGGCGACGGCGGCGCGGCGAACGAGCTCCACGGTGCGAGCACCAATGGCGAGCTCTGGGGCCTCGTCCTCGGACCCGGCCACGTTCCACCGCACATCGGTGACGAGCTCAAGATCGTCTGGAGAATGACCGGTTCCGGCCCGTTGCGCGTCGCCTTCGCGGCGCCCGACGGCAGCCCGCACCCGTTGGTGTTCGGGCCGGAGGCCCATGCCGCAGGGAGCAGCTTTCACCGTCCCGGCGACGAATGGGGTACGGGGTTCCTCTTCGACGCGCGTGGTTGCTGGCACATCCATCTCGCCCGCAACGACACGACCGGCGACATCTGGCTCGACGTCGGACGCTGACCGGCGTCACGCGGATCGAGAGTGGTCCGACCGGCGCGACGACGCCTCCGGCGCTATGGCAATGCGTGAACCGGAGGCGTCGTACCGACGTCCGCGCGAGGGGGAGTGGCGGGCGCCGCACCAATTGTCGGCAGCGGCGAGCGTTTTCTGTAGCACCGCGGCCGCCGCTTGGATATCGGGATCAGTGATGAAAGAAAGATGCCGTGTCTTTGTGCATGCGCTGGTGCGGTGCTGAGAGCGGGTTTTACCTGATTGCACCGCTGCGCGGTGTCTGCGACAGTGACCCGCGGGAGACGTTCTTTGCCGAGAGCAGGTGTTCCAGTTCCTCCTCACGAGCTGCCGGTCGTTTACGGTGTCAGAAGTCGACCGACCCGAAGGGATATCGAATGCCGCGTTACCGAGTGACTCTGAGACGTTCGTCCATTGAGATCGTTGAGGCCAGTAACCAATACCAGGCGGCGATCGTCGCCCGCGATCTTTTCGGCGACAGCGTCGAAGTCGCCGACGTGGCTCCCGCGGTCGGCCGACCGCCGGTCACCAAGGCGAGCCGAAAGAGGGGTGCCGCAACGGCAGCGAAGAAGGTTGTCAAGAAGCGCCGTCCCTTGTCGCCCGAGGCTCGCGCAAAGCTCGCGCAGAACCTCGTGAAAGCGCGCGCTGCTCGCGCCGCGAAGGGTCGTGCCGCGAAGCGCGCCGCGAAGACGACGAAATCTGCGAAGAAGACGTCGAAGCGCGTCGCCAAGAAGCGCTGAGCTTCCGATCGGCTCTCGTCAATATCAAACGCTTGCGGGCTCGACCGGCACGCCGTCGCGCAGGATCCAGTAGCGGCGCTTGTCGTCGCCGAGGATGTCGGCTCTCGTAGGCGGACCGGCCTCGGGGTTGCCGTAGTGCGCGACCGCGCCGTCCGGCGCGTACTGGACGATGTATGCCTTGCGCACCTCACTCGTCGTATTGCGCTTCGTCGCGTGAGGAGTGAGCGAGCTGAACACCACCATGCTGCCCGCGCGCACGGGCACCTCGACCGCGCTGGACCAGTCGCCCCAGCACTCTTCGCCGACAGGTGTCGAGCGGTGCGCGAGCGTGCCCTCTCGATGCACGCCGGGCATGACCGCGATGCAGCCGTTGTCGGGCGTCGCGTCGGTGATGGCGAGCCAGCAGGTGAGATACGCCTGCGGCTCGACGTAGGTGTAGCCGTTGTCCTGGTGCCAGAGAACGGGTTCGGCGCCGGCGGGCTGCTTGAAGACCGATTGGTCCCAGTAGAGCCGAACGTCGGGACCGATGAGATCGCGCGCGAGGCCGACGAAGAGGTCGGCGGCGACGAACCGGCGGATGAACGCGCTGCGGGTGACCGCGTGCGGAGCGACCGTCTGCGAGTCGAGTCCGGTCACGCCGAAGCGCCCTTCGGGTACGCCGGCGAGGAATTGCCGCGCCTTCTCGTCGCCGGGCGCGAGCTGGGCGTCGAGGTGAGCGAGGGTCGAGCCGTCGAACGCGTCCTCGATCACGAAGTACCCGAGCTCGTCGAAATCCCGGGCCTGCCCCGCGGAGACGGCCGCGTGCCGGCCGGCGTGGTCCGACCAGACGAAGCCGGTGTTCCACGGATGCAGGGCGCGGCGCATCGGTGAGGACGCTATCCGAAGGTGTCTCCCCGGCCCCACGCCTCGGACTCTCTACATTGGCGCGCATGACCTCTGGATCTGAGGGTCTCAAACTTCCGGACGGATTCTTCGCGCGCGCCGACGAGACGAACGACGCCGAGTTCTACGCGTTTCCTCGCTATGTCACCCACATCGACGACGGCGCGATCGACGCCGTCGGCGCGCTCTACGCCGAGCTCAGCGTGCGCGGTGACGTCCTCGATCTCATGGGCTCGTGGATCTCACACTTCCGTGTGACGCCGGACGCGCTCACGGTTCTCGGCATGAACGCGGACGAGCTCGCCGCGAACCGGCAAGCCCGGTCTTGGGTCGTGCACGACTTGAACGCCGACCCTTCGCTCCCGTTCGACGACGATGCTTTCGACCACGGGACGTGCTGTGTCTCGGTCGACTACCTCACGCGCCCGGTCGACGTGTTCCGCGAGGTCGCGCGCGTGGTGCGTACGGGCGGTGTGTTCGTGTGTACGTTCTCGAACCGGTTGTTTCCCACCAAGGCGATTCGCGGCTGGCTGGCTTCCGAGAGTACGACCCACCGGCAGATCGTCGCCGGGTACTTCAACGCGGCCGGACGATACGAGCCGTCCACCACTCGCGAGTGTCCAACGCCGCCGGGAAGTGATCCGTTGTACGCGGTCTGGGCCGCGGTTCGGTGAACGCCGCCTCCTCTGAGTACGACCGCGGCTAGGGCCTCGTTCGCCATTAGGGCCGGGCGCGTCGAGCTTCGAAGATCTGGAACGACAACGGAAAGCGTGAGATCTCGGCACCCTGCCGGAACCGGCTCATGTGTGCGTCGATCGCCTGCCGCGCCGCAGGCATGTCGGCTGCGCTCAGACCCATGAATTCGAGCTGGTCGTCGTCGACGATCGAGTCCTCGGGGAGGTCGACCGTGAAATCGACCCCAGTGCGCCGGATTGCCGAGAAACCGGCGTCGCGCAGGATCCCCGCGGTTCGGTCGGGGTCGGCGAGCGCGAAGGCCCCGGTCGGTGACTTGCCCTCGGCGAGCGGCGGGACGGGCGGCAGGAAGCGCGCGAGCGCGGACGCGACGAACCAGGGATTGCGGTCGATCGCCTGCCAGCACGCGAAGACGATGCGCCCGTCGGCGCGGAGGTGCCGCGCGATGTTGACGAAGGCAGTCACCGGTTCGTCGAAGAACATCACACCGAACTGGCTCATCGCGACGTCGAACGGTGGGCCGGAAACGGTGTCCTGCTGCATGTCGACGACCTCGAAGCTGACGTTGTCGGCGGCCGCGTCGCGGGCTCGCCGCCGGGCGAGATCGACCAGCGCGGCCGAGAGGTCCGCACCGATTGCCGACCCCTCCGGCCCGACGCGCCGGCCCGCTTCGATCGTGGCCTTGCCGCCGCCGCACCCGACGTCGAGCACGCGCTCGCCCGGCGCGAGCGCGAGCGCGTCGAGCAGGCGGGGGGTGACGGCATCGGTGAACCGCTCGCGTCTCGGCCAAACCGACGTCCAGCGCTCGTCGTTCCACCGCCGCCGCTCGCCCGCGTTGGCGCGATCGTCAGACACCCGATCGTCAGCCACCCGATCGTCAGACATTTGCATTGGCTGCGTCGGCGAGGATCGCGGCACGGTCGGCCGGAAGGAGGTAGGCGTTCGCGATCGCCTTGTCGGTCGCCCGGCCGAAGGCGGCCAGGTACGCGGCCTTGGTGGGATAGAGGCGCTGGAGGGTCGCGTGGTCGAAGGGACGCGTGCTCCCGAACAAGAGGCACAGGATCGACGAATCGGCTGAGTCGCCGGACAACGCGGCGATCGGGACGTCGTTCGCGGCAGTACGCACGCCGCCGATCGCGTTCTCGAATGTGTCGCGCCGCACGCGGAGCGAGCCCTTTGCGGGCGCGACCTGCAGGCGCGGCGCCGACGCGGGCGCCGTACCGGTCCGGAGCCATTCGTCGAGCTGGTGCAGCGCGGCTTCGACGACGTAGTGCGTGGGTGCGGAGTTGATCTCGGTCTTGCAGCCCAGTGCGTTCGCATTGCCGCCCACGAGATACGCGTCGGCGTGCGCAGCGCCTGCGACTTCCCACAGCCGGATGTGTTTCGAGTCGGGTTGGACCGCGTTGACGTAGCCGAGCACGTCGAGATCGGTCTCGGTCTCGAACAGGAATACGGGGACGTCGATGTCGTCTCGTATGTGTACGCCGCCGACGATGCCGGTCGTGATGCCGCCGCCGGTGATCGGGATCGCGCCGCCACCACGGCTGTGGACGAAGAAGCCGTCGAAGATCCGCGCGGTCGGTTGGATCGCGTCGATGTAGGTCGTGAGCTGGAACGCCGACTGCGAGACGCCCATGGCGACGATGCGCTGCGCTCGCAAGCTACCCAACGCATCGAAACTACCGGGGGTGCGCAGCGACCGCCCGATCTGCGAGAAGATGTCGATGGCGTACTGATCTCCGGGATGGTGCAGCGACCCGTAGCGCGCCGGGTCGGCCCCGCGCACTCCTCCGCTCGGGAGGCCGGCGACGGGGATGACGGCCGCGCCACCCTGTACGCCGATCTGTTGGGCCGAGAATCCCACCCACGCGTATCCACTCCGCGTGATCTCGGTACCGGCGGTAGAGAAGTCCGCCGGGGTATCGAATCCGGCGGTGTCGTTCAACCACTCGACGAGCACTGTCCCGTTGAACTTCTGCGGGTCGCGGGGTCGCCGTACGACGATGCGAGTTCGATAGGCGGCGGTCGCCTTGGGGGCGACCGCCCAGTGCCCGTCCGTTCCGTGGGCGCCGACGTAGCGGTACGAGCTGGCGGTCCCCGCTGCGAAGTATTCGCTTTCGGTGTAGCCCGCGCGCGTGAGGTCGATGCTGTTGCCCGACGTCAGGGACACACCCTTGCCGCCGGTCAACGGTCCGCTGATCGACGCCTCCGGTCCGCTCGGCATCGCGATCCGGGTGGACGGTGTCGACGCCGGGCCCGTCGTCGACGACGGTGCCCCCGAGTGTGAGGACGACGAGCAGCCGGCCAGCGCGGTGGCCGCGGCCACGACGACGCCGAGGATGACGGATGTCTTGCGGCGCATCCGGCGAGTCTCGCACGCGGCGAGATGCGATGGCCCGCAGCTCCGGGTGCAAAGAATTCGTATGGACGCGCCGCAACGGCCCGACTCGGAGGTATGAACAGTCGGTGGCGGCGAACGAGGCAGTCGGCCAACTCGTCTACGCAAGCATGTCGAGGGATGTCGTCGTGCTCCGCTGGCCGGAACAGGGCGCCGAGCGCGAGCGCCTCGAGCACCTCGCGGTTCCGCGGCTGTTGATCGTAGAGGCGGGCACCGAGCCTCCTCCGAGCGAGAGCTGTCTCGAGGACTGGCTGCGTCTCCCGGCCGAGGACTGCGACGTTCGGGCCCGGCTCCTCTCGCTCTCGCAACGCGCCGCGCGCCACCCGATGGTTCCGGTCCTCGACGACTTCGGACAGCTCACGCATCGCGGCGCGAGCGTGTTTCTCTCGCCCGTCGACCAGCGCGTTGCGCAAGTGCTCGTCGAAACCTTCGGAACGGCCGTGCGCGACGCCGACCTCGCACACCGCGCTTGGCCCGCCGGCTCGAGTGAGCAAACGCGGCGCGTGCACATCTCCCGGCTCCGGCGCCGCGTCTCCGAGCTCGGCCTGACGATCACAAGTGTGCGCAATGTCGGCTACGTGATGCGGGAGCAGTCACTGTCGCTGGCTCGCCAAGCCACCTGACCGCCGCCGACCGCAACGTTCGTCGCGTTCCGGCATGTTCGTCGTACGGTGTCGACGATGGACGAGCACGAGATGCGTCGGCGGGTGCACGACGCCCGCGTCGCCCGGTTGGCTACTGTCACGAGCGACGGGCGACCGCACGTGGTGCCATGTTGCTTCGCACTGTCGGGTGACGTCGCGTACTCCGCGATCGACGCGAAGCCGAAATCGACGCTTGCCTTGCGCCGGCTTGCGAACCTGAGGGCGCATCCGTACGCGGCGCTGCTCGTCGATTTCTATTCCGACGATTGGTCGATGCTGTGGTGGGTGCGAATGGACGGCCGCGGCATCGTCCTCGACCCCGGCGCCGAGCACGACAACGCGATCGCGCTTCTTACGCGGAAGTACCCCGTGTACGCAGCCGAGCCGCCGCCGGGCGCGGTCGTCGCGATCGAGATCGTCGGGTGGCGGGGCTGGCCATAGTTCGAGGGGTCGGTTCCGGCTCGGCGCGTACGAAAACCTCTCGTCGGGGCCCTACGCTGCTGACGGTGAACGACGACTTCGACCCGGATCTCGAGACCGTCGCGCCCCTCGCGCCGAGCGATCCCGCAGCCGGCGGTGGGCCGCCATCCGCACCCGCCCGTCGGCGGCCGTTGCTCGGGCTCGTCGCCGCCTTGGCCGTCGTGTCGCTCGTCGTCGGATTCGGCGTCGCGACGGTCGTCCTGAACGCGCGCGACTCGAGCCCCAAGCGGGTCGCGGCGGTGGCTCCCGACGACAGTGTCCTCGGTGGGCTGATCCTGCAACAGCGCGATTTGCCGGCCGGGCTCACGGTCTCGCTCCTCGAGCACGGCGCAGATCTGACCGTCGCGACGCTCGATCTGTGCAACGGGAGGTTCGCAAGCGAGTCGCGGCGCACGGCCCGGCGCCAGGTCGCAGTCGCCGACGACCAGGACAACTTGCGGCTGAGCACCGAGGCGATCCTGTACGGCGATCCTTCCGTCGGTACGCAGGCGATGCACGAGTTGCAGTCGGTTGCCGCGCATTGTCCCCCGACCGCGGTCGAGAGTCCCGTCGGTGAGGGTACGACCGCCACGAGGTTCCGCTCAGCGCCCGACGGCGCGTGGCCCCGAACGCCGTCGGTCGAGCGGCTCGCGTACGACATGGTGACGACCGACACGACCACGAAGGTTCCGTTGCACACGGTCGCGGTGTACCTACGGAGGGGTCGGATGCTGATGGGCATCTACTTCGCGCAACCCGACGGGCCCCAGCCGTCTGTCGACGGTCACACCGGGATCGCCGGTATCGTCGCAGTGTTCGAGGCGCGCATGGCGAAGGTCCCGGCCCGCGTCGCCGGAGGCTGACGGCCCGTTCGGCCGCTCGTCGACAGTCGCGCGTCCAGGTGCGATCATGCGACCATGACCACGACTCCGCGGGCGCACGACGACATCGAAGCGATCCTCTCGCAGGTTGCCGTCGACGACGGTTCGATAACCCACGCGATCACGTCGCATTTCGACGCCGCGTTCACGTGGAACTACGCCAAGGGCGAGCGTCCCGCGCTCGACAAGCTGTACGAGAAGGCGAAGAACTCGCAGTGGAACGGCACGACCGACCTCGACTGGTCGATCGAGGTCGATCCCGAACGCACCGCGATCGAGCTGTCCCGGAACGATCGGCGCATGCAATACGTACGCTCGCTTGTCGACGAACCCGGCTCGCCGGTGCGCAGTTGGGGCGAAGCGGAGATCACGCGCTACGCGATGGAGAACACTGCCCATCGCGTCAGTCAGTTCCTGCACGGCGAGCAAGGTGCCTTGATCTGCACCGCTCGTATCGTCGAGACGGTGCCGTGGATCGACGCCAAGTACTACGCATCGACGCAGGTGATGGACGAGGCTCGCCACGTCGAGGTGTTCGGTCGCTACCTGGACGAGAAGCTCGAGACGCGCTACCCGATGAACGCCCACCTGGGTGCGCTCATCGACGACGTCCTTTCCGACTCCCGTTGGGACATCACCTACCTCGGGATGCAGATCCTCATCGAGGGCCTGGCCCTGGCCGCATTCGGGACGATCTACAAGACCAGCTCCGAGCCGCTCCTGCGCCAATTGATCCGCTACGTCATGAGTGACGAAGCACGTCATGTGGCATTCGGAGTGCTCTCGTTGCAGGAGGCGTATGCGGAGTTGTCGGGGCCGGAGCTGCGCGAGCGCCAGGAGTTCGTCTACGAGGGCTCGCTGCGGATGCGTGACCGCTTCTTGCACCAGGAGGTCTGGGAACGCCTCGGCGTGTCGGCCCGGGCCATCGTCCCGTATTTCATTCGGCAGAACCGCGAGGAGGAGATCCTCTTCCAGCGCATGCTGTTCGCGAAGATCGTGCCGAACTGCAAGAAGTTGGGCTTGCTCGACCCGCGCACCCCGTGGCTGCGCGACCGGTTCACCGAGATGGGCGTCCTCGAGTACGAGGACTTCGTCGACACGAGCGTCGAGTACACGGAGCTGAACGCCATCGAACGGGAACGCGCGTCGTCGGCGGTCGGGACGTGAGGTTGCCGGGCGCGAGAGTCGTGGTGACCGGTGCGTCCCGCGGGATCGGCGCGGCGCTGGCGACCGAGTTGGCGGCTCGGGGTGCGAGCGTTGTGCTTGTCGCCCGCTCCGTCGAGCCGCTCGAGAAGCTCGCGGCCGAGCTCGGAGGTGAGTCCTTCGCGGCCGATCTCGCCGACGCGTCGGCCATCGAGCCCCTGGTGCGCCGGATCGAGGCCGAGGGGCCGATCGACGTGCTGGTCAACAACGCGGGCGTCGATCTGACGGGCGATCTGGTCGCCCTCCCGGGTGCCGAGATCGCGCGCCTGGTCGCGGTCAACCTGTGTGCGCCGATGTTGCTGTGCCGGGCGGTGATCCCGGGGATGCGCCGTCGGGGCCGGGGCCACATCGTCAACGTCTCCTCGCTCGCCGGCACCAACGCGGTGCCCGGCCTCGCGCCGTACTCGGCGTCGAAGGCGGGGCTCAGTCACTTCACGGCCGGACTGCGGGCCGACCTGAAGGGCACGCCGATCACGACGACCCTTGCCGAGGTGGGCACCGTCGAGAGCACGATGGTCGACTCCCTGCGCACCCACGAGCCGACGCGCCGTGCCCTCGCCCGGCTCGAGCGACTCCATGTCTCGATCGACCTCGACATGGGCGTCGTGGTCGACGCGCTCGCCGACGCAATCGAGCGCGACAAGCGACACGTACGTTTACCGTTGCGCGACGCGTTGTTCCCCTTGATCGTCGAGGCACCGCGCCGCATCACCGAGCTTCTCCTGATGGGTGTGAAATGACGATTCCGAGGACGATCGACGACGTCACGCCTGAATGGCTGAGCGACGCGCTCGGCCGGTCGGTGACGCGCGTGACGAAGGAGCCCGTCGGTGTCGGCATCGGCCTCGTCGGCCAGCTGTTCCGGCTGCAGATGGAATGTGGCGCGGAACCGTCGACCGTCATCGCGAAGCTCGCGGCACCCACCGAGGACGGCCGCTTCGTCGCCACCGTCCTCAACATGTACGGCCGCGAAGTCGGCTTCTACAACGAGTTGTCGGAACGCACGTCGATCGCACACCCCGCCTGCTACTTCGCGGCGCACGACCCGGTGACGCAGGACACGCTGCTGCTGCTCGAGGACGTCTCGGGGCGCGGGCGCGCCGGTGACCAGGTCTCCGGGTGCTCGCTCGACGAGGCGCGCGCCGCGATTCGCACCCTCGCCCGGTTGCACGCCTGTTTCTGGGACGACCCGTCGCTGCCCGCGTCGTCGTTCCTCCTGCGGCTCGCCGACGATCCCTATCCGGCCGCGGTCGCGCTGGCGTACGAGGTGGCGTGGCCGCGTGTGCAAGAGCTGTTCGGCGACATGATCGACGACCGCGTCCGCGACTTCGGCGACAGCTACGCCGCGCGCATCCCCGCCCTGTTCGCCAAGCTCTCCGACGGCCCGCTCGTGCTGTCGCATGCCGACTGGCGGCTCGACAATCTCTTCTTCACCGACGACGACGACGTGATTGCGGTCGACTGGCAGCTCATCGACCGGTCGGTCGGGCCCCGCGATCTCTCGTACCACGTGACCCAGAGCGTCAACATCGACGACCCGGCGGGGTACGAGCACGCGTTCGACACCTACGTCTCGGACCTCGACGATCTCGGCGTCGACCTCGACAAGTCGTGGGCGTGGGAGATGTACCGCTACGGCACGATGCTCGGGTTCGTGTACCCGGTGATCGCCACCGGCGCGCTGACGATCGAAGACCCTCGCCACGTCGAGCTGACCCGAGCGCTCTTCCGTCGCAGCCTCTCCGCACTGGAAGCGCTCGACGCGTTTGCACTGAACCTCTAGGCGCACTGAACCTCTAGGCGCACTGACCCTCTAGGCGCATTGAACCTCTAGGCGTGGCTCTCGCCGGCTTCATTGCCGACGCAAGGAACCGAGATCGCGCGCGGCGGGGCCGCGGGCGAGCCGGTGTGTTCGGTGGCGTATGCTCGAAGAGCCGCGCGTACCACGCCCGGCGCCTGGCGACCCTCCTGGACCCCGGGGCTGGTCGGAGCAACGGCCGTTCTCATCTTTCCAGAGAGGCATGACGCCCATGACAACGCTGATGGATCGCCCCGCTGCGCCTGAACGCGCGCCGGAGAGCCCCCCGAGCCGAGCCAGTGTCCGAGCCGGGCGGTTGGTCACCGGGTTCCTCATGATCAGCCCGCCCGTGGCCCTTGCGATCGCGATTCCCCTGCTCTGGGGTCGCGCGGTGACCCTGCTCGACGTCATCCTCGCCGCGGCGTTCTACGTCGTCACCGGGTTGGGGATCGCGGTCGGCTATCACCGGCTCTTCACGCACCGCAGCTTCCGGGCCGTGCGCTGGCTCAAGATCCTGTTGGCGTCGACCGGCTCGATGGCAGTCGAAGGGTCCGTCGTCGGTTGGGTCGCCATCCATCGTCGCCATCACGTGTTCAGCGACAAGCCGGGCGACCCGCACTCGCCGCACGAGTACGGCCCCGGACCGGCGGCCCAGATCCGCGGGTTCGCGCACGCGCACGTCGGATGGTTGTTCAAGGCCGATCCGACCTCGGCAGAGCGGTACGCCCCCGATCTCCTCGCCGACGCCGACACGATGATCATCAGCCGGCTGTTCCCGCTCTTCGCGGTGGCATCCCTCGCCGCGCCCTTTTTCCTCGGCTGGACGATCACCGGGGCGCTCAGCGGAGCGCTCACCGCATTCTTGTGGGCGGGTCTCGCGCGCATGATGCTCCTGCACCACGTGACCTGGAGCGTCAACTCCATCTGCCACATGTTCGGCAGCAAGCCCGCGACGCAGAAGGATTGCAGCACCAACTTCGCGCCCCTCGGCATCATCTCGTTCGGTGAGGCCTGGCACAACTTCCACCACGCGTTCCCGCGCTCGGCTCGCCACGGCGCGCTCGCGCATCAAATCGATCCGGGCGCGGCCGTGATCCGGCTCTTCGAGCGCGCGGGTTGGGCCACCGACGTGCACTGGCCCACGACTGCGCAGCTCGCGATCTGCAGGTCGGACTAAGCGCATGTGCTTTTCCCCCGACGCCGACGCGGTAGTCGGGGGAATCGTCGTCGTGATCGGCATGGACGCCTTGCGTCACGTGCGCGAGCCGAAGCAGATCCTGCTGGCGTCGCTCCCGCTGCTCTTCGGGCTCCACCAGCTCGATGAGGCGTTCGTGTGGTGGGGCCTCCAAGGCCACGTTTCCGAGTCGCTCGAGCGGATCGGCGTGTGGGTGTACCTCCTCTTCGCGCTGGGCGCGTTGCCGGCCCTCGTGCCCCTCGCCGTTCTCGCGGTCGAGCGGTCACCGGCGCGCCGGCGTCTGATCGGCGTGTTTTCGATACTCGGAATTGCGGTGGGCGTCTCGCTCGGGGTCGCGGTGTTCCGTGGGTCCGTCAACGCCGCGATCGACGGTCGCCATATTGCCTACGACGTGAGCGCGTTGAGCCAGGGTCGTGATCTCACCGCGCTCTATGTCGTCGCCGCGTGTGGCGCGCTCATTGCCTGCAGCTATCGCGACATCGCTGCGCTCGGAGTGATGAACCTCGTCGCCGTTCCGTTGCTCATGTGGATGACGGTGAGCGGCTTCATCTCGTTGTGGTGTTTCTGGGCTGCGATCGTGAGCGTCGTGATCGACCTTCACATGCGCCGTTCGGCGAGTCGTCCGGTCGGCGGTCGCGGATCACGCGTGAGGCGGCTCTCGAACGTAACGTGAACGCATGCGCGTTCTCGTCGTGGGAGCCGGGGGAGTAGGGGCCGCGATCGCGCGCGCGGCGGCAGAGACCGAGGTTCTCGAGCGGGTCGTCGTCACCGATCTCGATCTCCCTCGCGCTTCGGCCGCGGTCGAACGGTGTGCGGATGCGAGATTCGCAGCGCACGCGCTCGATGCGTCGAACCCGGCTGCGATCACGGAACTCGCGCATCACGAACGCGTCGACGTCGTGGTCAACGCGTGCGACCCGCGCCTCAATCCTTCGATATTCGCAGCCGCGTTCGATGCCGGCTGTCACTACATCGACATGGCGATGACGCTGTCGGAACCCCACCCCGAGCGGCCGTACGAGGAGCCGGGTGTGATGCTGGGCGCCGCCCAGTTCGACGCGTCCGACCGCTGGAAGGAGCAGGGACTCCTCGCGCTGGTGGGCATGGGGGTGGAGCCGGGTCTCTCCGACGTCTTCGCCCGCTACGCCGCCGACCATCTGTTCGCGGAGATCGACGCGATAGGTGTGCGGGACGGCTCCGACCTCGTGATCGAGGGCTACGACTTCGCGCCGACCTTCTCGGTCTGGACCACCATCGAGGAGTGCCTCAATCCGCCACTGGTCTGGGAGCACGAACGCGGGTGGTTCACCACGCCGCCCTTCTCCGAGCCGGAGATCTTCGTGTTTCCCGAAGGCATCGGCCCGATCGAGTGCGTGAACGTGGAGCACGAGGAGGTCCTCTTGATCCCGCGCGCGGTGACGTGTCGCCGGGTCACGTTCAAGTACGGGCTCGGCGACGAGTTCATCGAGGTTCTCCGCGTGCTCGACAAGACGGGCCTGGCCGCGACGGAACCGGTACGCGTGCGCGGGGTCGAGGTGTCGCCGCGCGACCTGGTGGCCGCGGTTCTCCCCGATCCGGCGACCCTCGGCGGTCGCATGCGGGGCCGCACCTGCGCGGGAACGTGGCTCACCGGCACCGGTGTCGACGGCCGTTCGCGCGAGGTGTACCTGTACCACGTGGCCGACAACGCGGAGACGATGGCGCGCCACGGCGCGCAAGCCGTTGTCTGGCAGACCGCCATCAACCCCGTCGTCGCGCTCGAGCTGCTTGCGACCAACGTCTGGCAAGGTGCGGGAGTACTCGGACCGGAGTCGTTCGACGCGGTTCCGTTCCTCGATCGCCTGCGCGAGCGAGGCGAGGAGTGGCACCTCGACGAGCGTTGAGACGCGATACCGACCCCCTCGCGCCGACGCGGGGAGGGTCCGACTATGTTCGCCCCCACATGGGGAGCGCAGAGACGGTGGCCGACGATTCGCCGAGCACCGACGAACCGCCGAGTGAGCCTCACGCGCGGCGTTGGCAGAACGTGTCGAGCTACTCGCTGGCGGCGATCAGCGTTGCGCTCGTGTTCGCCTTCGGCGCCATCAGACTGGTGCGGCCGCTGGGACGCCCGTTCACGACGTTCGGCGACATCGCGTACATCGAGCTCGGGGTTCGTCAGGCGTTGCACCACGGCAACGGCCTGGGCGTCTACTCACGCTTCGGCTGGCATCACCCCGGACCGGCGCTCTTCTACCTCATGGTGCCGTTGTACTGGATGAGCGGCGACAGCTCGCGCAGCCTCTTCCTCACCGCGTGGCTGATCAACGGCGCGAGCGCGCTCACCACGGTCTGGATCGTGCGCGCCCGCGCGGGCGAATGGGCCGCACGACTCATGACGATCGTGCTGTTCGCTTCCATGCTGGTCTTCGGATTCCGACACTTCATCGATCCGTGGAACCCGAAGGTCCTCGCCTTTCCGATGCTCCTCTTGATGGTAAGTGCCGCGGCGACTTACAGCGGATCGGCCTGGGCGTTCGTCGTCGCCCTGATCACCGCGTCGTACCTCGTGCAGACGCACCTCGGGACGTTCCCGGTCTCGGTCGCGCTCCTGTTGCTCGCCGCGATCGGCTTCGGCCGCCGCTGGACACGACCCGCCGACGGAGCAGGAACGCTCGCGCCGCGCCGCTCGCTTCGGGCGCCATTCATGGTCGCGATCGGGCTGCTGACCTTGATATGGATCGCGCCCGTCGTACAAGAGGTCACCAACCACAACGGCAACCTCACGCAGATCGTCAGCTTCTACGCGCATCCGCCGGCCGATGCACCGACGAGCCACTCGCTCTCGTCGTCGTTCGCCGCTGTCAGCAATCCCTCGACCACAGTTCCGCTCGGCATTCCGAAGGACACGCACGGGCACCGCAGCCGTCTGCTGACCGCCGGCGCGTTCGCCGCGCTCGGTCTCGCCGCCGCGGCCGTCGCGCGTCACCGCGCACCGTTCATTGCAGCATTGGGCCTGACCACCACGATCGGACTCGCCGTGGCAGTGCTCGCTGCCAGCCGCGTCGTCGGCCCGCAGGACGCATACCTCTTCTATTGGACGGAGACGTTGCCGTTCCCCGCCATCGTCGCCGGCGGGTGGCTCGTGCTCGACTGGACGCGATCCGCCGCCGACCGCCGCTCCGCCCCCGACACCGCCGCGGCGCGTCGGTCCTACGGCCTCGTCATCTCCGTCGTGAGCGCGATCGCGGTCGTCGTCCTGCTCGGCTGCTTGCTACGTACCGTCGCCCACGCGGCACCGACGAGTATCGGGGACGGCCCGAATGCGCGCATCATCACCGCTCGCATCGAGCTGGAGCTCGGCGACAAGCGCCGGCCCTTCACGCTCCACGACGAGGTACCGAAGCTCTCCGAACCCGGCGCGCTCTCGGTACAACTCGACAAGGACGGCTACCACTTTCACGTGGACCCCACCGTCAATCTCTATCGGGGCAACATCACCGCTGCGGTCGCAGGCCCTACCTTCGTCATCCGGGCGGCCGACCCGACCGCGGTGACAGAGCCCGGAGAACGTTTGGTCGCGACCGTCGGCAAGATCGAGGTTGTCGAACGTACGTGACCTTCGTCGCCGGCGCTAGATGCGCGCCCAGGCTTCGGTGAGCACCGTACGCAGTACCTGCTCGATGTAGTCGAACTCGGGCTGGCCGATGATGAGCGGCGGTGCGAGCTGGACGACGGGATCGCCGCGGTCGTCGGCGCGACAGATCAGACCGGAGTCGTACAGCGCGCGTGAGAGGTATCCGCGCAGAAGGCGTTCGCTCTCCTCCGCGTCGAACGACGTGCGCGTGGCCTTGTCCTTGACGAGCTCGATGCCGTAGAAGTAGCCCGCGCCCCGGACGTCACCGACGATGGGCAGGTCGCGCAGCTTGTCGAGCGTTGCCCGGAACGCCCCCTCGTTCGCGCGGACGTGCTCGAGCAGGCCTTCCCGCTCCATGAGATCGATGTTCGCGAGCGCCACCGCGCAGCTCACCGGATGACCGGCGAAGGTGATTCCGTGCAAGAAGGTCCTGCGGTCGCGGAGAAACGGCTCGACGAGATACGGGCGGACGATCATGCCGCCGATCGGCGAGTAGCCCGACGTCATGCCCTTGGCCATCGTGACGATGTCGGGCTGATAGTCGTAGCGCTGCGAGCCGAACCAGTGACCGAGGCGCCCGAACGCGCAGATCACCTCGTCCGACACCAGGAGCACGCCGGTCTCGTCACAGATCTCCCGCACCCGCTGGAAATAGCCCTCGGGCGGCGGGAAGCAGCCGCCCGAGTTCTGTACCGGCTCGAGGAACACTGCGGCGACGGTCTCGGGGCCCTCCATCTCGATCGCCAGCGCGATCGCCTCGGCCGGATCGATCGGTGCCGGCCGGTAGGGGTTGGTGTTCACCACCCGCACGGCTCCGGGAACCAGGGGCTCGAACGGCGCCTTGATCGCGGGCACACCTGTGATCGAGAGCGCGCCCATGGTCGTGCCGTGATACGCGATGTGCCGACCGATCACCTTGTAGCGGTGCGGCTGACCGATCGCCTGGAAGTACTGCCGGGCGAGCTTCCACGCCGACTCGACCGCCTCACTGCCACCCGTCGTGAAGAAGACCCGTTCGAGGTCGCCCGGTGCGAGGTCGGCGAGGCGCTCCGCGAGCTCGATCGCGCGCGGGTGCGCGTAACTCCACACCGGGAAGTACGCGAGCTTGCGCGCCTGCTCGGCGGCCGCGTCGGCGAGCTCGTTCCGACCGTGACCAACCTGCGAGACGAACAGACCTGCGAGACCGTCGAGATAGCGCTTGCCGTTCTGGTCGTAGACCCACGCGCCCTCGCCGCGCTCGATGATGGGAATGTCAGCGTCGGGGTTGTTCGACATCGGAGTGAAGTGCATCCACAAGTGACGTTGCGCCGCGGCGGTGAGCGTCTTGGACGATGTCGTTGTCATCACGTACCCCAGGAATAGGTCTGCTTCTCGAGTCGGAGATAGACGAACGTCTCGGTCGAGCGGATACCCGGGATCGATCGGATCTGCGTATTGATCACTTCGAGCAGGTGCTCGTCGTCACGCGCGGTCAGCTCGACGAGCAGGTCGTAGGTGCCCGAGCAGATCACGACGTAGTCGATCTCCGCGTTGGCGCTCAGCTTGGTCGCCAGCTCGCGCACGTCGCCGTCGACCTTGACTCCGACCATGGCCTGACGATGGAAGCCGACCCGGAGCGGGTCGGTGACCGCGACGATCTGCATGACGCCCGCATCGAGGAGCCGCTGCACCCGCTGGCGCACGGCGGCTTCCGACAGCCCGATCGTCTTTGCGATCGAGGTGTACGGGCGCCGACCATCGCGTTGGAGCTCCCGGATGATCTGCATCGAGACGTCGTCGAGCAGGGGAGCGGGTGTGCGAATCTCCGAACTTCGAATATCCGAACTTCGAATATCCGAACTTCGAATTTCGTCGTCAGTAATCTTTGTCACAACGATCTACTTGCATGGCGAGCGTTTGATCTGCGAATACTACCCTCGTAGGGGACAGCTCGCGTAGAAGGGGGTCCCGATGGAAGTCGTGCAGAACGTGGTGAACGGCAAGCCGGTCGATGCCCGAGACGGCGCGACGACCCCGCTCGTCGACCCGTGCACCGGCCAGACCTACGGGTCGGCGCCCCGGTCGAGCGGGGTGGACGTCGACGACGCGGTCGGCGCCGCGCATGCGGCCTTCGACGGCTGGCGGTCGACGACGCCCTCCGAGCGCAGCCTCGCGCTGTTGCACATCGCCGACGCGCTCGAAAAGGACGCCGAGCGTTTCATCGAGGCCGAATGCCGGAGCACGGGCAAGCCGAAGGCGCTGATGACCTCCGACGAGATCCCGCCCGCCGTCGACCAGCTGCGCTTCTTCGCGGGCGCGGCGCGCATGCTCGAAGGCCGCGCCGCGAGCGAGTACATGAGCGGCCTCACGTCGTTCATCCGCCGGGAGCCGATCGGCGTGGTCGCGCAGGTCTCGCCCTGGAACTACCCGCTGATGATGGCGATCTGGAAGATTGCGCCTGCGCTCGCCGCGGGCAACACGGTCGTGCTGAAGCCCGCAGAGAGTACGCCGGAGACGACGGCGATGCTCGCGGAGCTCGCGGCCGAGTTCCTGCCCGCCGGTGTGTTCAACGTCGTGTGCGGCGACCGCGACAGTGGACGCGCGTTGGTCGCGCATCCGGTTCCCGGACTGGTCTCGATCACCGGCAGCGTGCGCGCGGGCATGGAAGTCGCGGCCGCGGCTGCCACGGACCTGAAGCGGGTGCACCTCGAGCTCGGTGGCAACGCGCCGGTCGTCGTGTGCGACGACGCCGACCTGGAATCGGCGGCGGCCGGCATCGCGGCGGCAGGCTTCTACAACGCCGGACAGGACTGCACGGCCGCGACGCGTGTGCTCGCGGCGGCATCGGTGCACGACCGGTTCGTCGACATGCTCGTCGCCGAGGCGCGCGGCAAGACCGTCGGCGGGCTCGACGTCGCCGACGCCGATCTCGGTCCGCTCAACAACGAGAGCCAACTCGAACGCGTACGGGGCTTCCTCGACCGCCTGCCCTCCCACGCGCAAGTGCTGTGCGGCGGCGAACGGATCGGAGACGCGGGTTTCTTCTTCGCGCCGACCGTCGTCGCGGGATTGAAGCAGAGCGACGAGATCGTCCAACAGGAGGTCTTCGGTCCCGTGATCACCGTGCAGCAGTTTGCCGAAGTGGGCGACGCGGTGCGCGACGCGAACGGAACCGACTACGGCCTGTCGTCGAGTGTCTGGACACGCGATCACGCGAACGCAATGCGTCTGTCGGCCGCGCTCGACTTCGGCTGCGTGTGGATCAACACCCACATCCCGCTCGTCGCCGAGATGCCGCACGGCGGCTTCAAGCACTCCGGCTACGGCAAGGACCTCTCGATGTACGCGCTCGACGACTACACGCGCGTCAAGCACGTCATGAGTTCCATCGACTGACGTTTCGTATCAGGATCGGCGGTATCAGGTCGGAGGCGTGGCGCGTACGGCCACGTCGAGGGCGTCGAGTCCCTGGTCGAGGAGCGAGTCGTCGAGCACCAGCGGCGGGAGCAGACGCACGACGTTGCCCATGGTGCCCGCGGTGAGCACGATCACGCCTTGCTCGTGGCAGGACGCGCAGATGCGCTTGGCGCGCTCGGCGTCGGGGGCGCCGTCGCCGCGCACGAGCTCCATCGCGACCATCGCACCCCGGCCCCGGAGGTCGCCCACCCCGGCCGTGGCGCGCTGCAGCGCCACCAGCCGCTCCAGCATCCGGTCGCCGAGCTTCCGGGCCCGTTCCACCAGGTTCTCGTTCTCGATCACGTCGATCGCCGCCAGCGCGGCCGCGCACGACACCGGGTTCCCGCCGAAGGTGCTGCCGAGACCGCCCGCGTGGACCGCGTCCATGAGCTCGGCCCGACCGGTCACGCCCGCGATGGGCATGCCTCCGCCGAGACCCTTCGCGGTGGCGACCAGGTCGGGCACGACGTGCTCGTGCTCGCTCGCGAACCACGCACCGGTGCGCCCGAATCCCGTCTGCACCTCGTCGGCGACGAAGACGACCCCATTCTCGCGGCACCACTGCGCGATCCCCGGGAGCCATCCCGGCTCGGGGACGACGAACCCGCCCTCGCCTGCGATCGGCTCCACGACGATGCACGCGACCTGGGCCGCGTCGACGCTCGCCTCGATCCACGCGATCGTCTCCGCCAGGCCCCCGGTACCGCGGAACGGGTACGAGAACGGCGCCCGGTAGATCTCGGGCGCGTACGGACCGAACGACTTCTTGTAGGGGACGACCTTGGCGGTCAGCGACAGCGCCAGCAACGTGCGGCCGTGGAACGCCTGGTCGAAGGCGATCACCGCGGGCCGGCCGGTCGCGGCCCGGGCGACCTTGACCGCGTTCTCGACCGCCTCGGCACCCGAGTTCACGAGCACGGAACGCTTCTCGTGGGTTCCGGGCGTGCGCTGCGCGAGCTGCTCGCAGACCGCGACGTAGCCCTCGTACGGCGTCACCTGGAAGCACGTGTGGACGAAGTTCGCCGCCTGCTTCGAGATCGCGTCGACGACGGCCGGATGCGCGTGACCGACGTTCACGACCGCGATGCCGGCGCCGAGGTCGATCAGCCGATTTCCGTCGACGTCCTCGACGATGCCGCCCTGCGCGGAATGCACGAAGACCGGCAGCGTGGTGCCGACACCGGCCGGTACGGCGCGCGTCCGGCGCTCCCACAGCGCGCGCGAGCGCGGACCCGGGATCTCGGTGACGAGCTTGCGTTGCTGTTCCATGGGCACCTACCCGAGCGCGTTGACGTCGATGGCGGCGATGCCGCTACGCGCCGCGCGCAGGCTGAACAAGCCGCCGATCGTCAGGAGGACGAGTGACGCTGCCAACACGATGGTCGAGAGCGCGTTGATCGACGGCGACACGCCGAATCGGAGCTGGCCGAAGATGTAGAGGGGCAGGGTCGTCGAACCCGGGCCGGATGTGAGTGACGTGATCACGACGTCGTCGAGCGAGATCGTGAACGCGAGCATCGCGCCGGCCGCGATACCCGGCGCGGCCAGGGGCAGCACGACGCGCAGGAACGCTTGGAGCGGTGTGGCACCCAGGTCGGCGGCCGCTTCGACGAGCCGGTTGTCGAACGCGGTCAGCCGCGCCTTCACGACCACCACGACGAACGCGATGCAGAACGTGATGTGCGCCGCGATCACCGTGTTGATGCTCAACTCGACGTGCGCGACCCGCCGGTAGAACGCCACCAGCGATATGCCCATCACGATCTCGGGCATGACCAACGAGATGAAGATCAGCGTCGAGTACCCGGAGCGACCCGCGAATTTGAAACGCGTCAGGGCGAACGCGGCGAGCGTGCCGATGCCCGTCGCGAAGACGGTGGCGACTACCGCGACCTTCATCGTGTTGCGGAAGGCCTGCAGAACGTCGTGATTGTGCACGAGCGCGGAGTACCAGCGCGTCGAGAAGCCGGTGAAGTCGGTGCCACTGCGGGCGTGATTGAAGCTGAAGACGACGAGCACGATGATCGGCGCGAACAGAAATGCGAACACCAAGGCGGCGTGGAGCTTGAGATAGCGCGGGCGCAGCGCGCTCTTGCGGCTCACAGCGCCTCCTCTCCGACTCGACGCAGGTAGACGAACACTCCCGCGAGAATGATCACCATCAGCAGTACCGACATCGCCGAGCCGAGCGGCCAGTTGTTCCCGCTGGTGAATTGGTCGTAGACGGTGGTGCCGAACATCTGGGTGTGCACGCCGCCGAGCAGGTCGGGCGTGACGAAGTCGCCGACCGCGGGGATGAACACCAGCAGGACTCCGGCAATGAGGCCGGGTGAGACCGTCGGGAGGATCACGCGGAAAAACGTCGACACCTTGCCGTGACCGAGGTCGTAGCTGGCTTCGACGAGCGCCTTGTCCATCCGTTCGATCGATGCGTACAGCGGCAGGATCATGAACGGAAGGAAGCCGTACGTCAGGCCGAGGATCACCGCGAAGTTGGTGTTGAGGAAGACGTGATGACTGCCGAGCCCGAGCGCCCCCAGCAGCGAGTTCAGCAAGCCGTGACTGTCGAGGATGAACTGCCAGGCGTACATGCGGATCAGGTAGCTCGTGAGGAAGGGGATGATCACGAGCACGAGGTACAGGTTGCGCAGGCGCCCACCGAACCGCGCGATCCAATACGCGAGCGGGAAGCCGAGGAGCACGCAGAGGGCGGTCGAGGCCAACGCGTACCAGATCGAACGCCAGAAGATTGGCAGGAACCGAGGATTGAGCGCGGTGCGGTAGTTCGACCAGACGAGGTTTCCCCACGAGAAGTGAACGGGTACGACGACGCCGCGCTGACCGAGGCTGTACGCGATGATGAGCACGGTCGGGATGACGAGCAGGAACAGGAACCACACGCTCGTCGGCAGCAGGAGCAGATTGCCCGCCAGCCAGTCCGGCAGCTTCCGTCGGTTGCGCGGCGTCGGCGCCGCCGGCGTCTCGACCTCCGTTGCGCTCAAGCCGTCTTGACCTCTGTCCAACGGTCGGAATACTCGAGCTCGGCGTCGCCGATGTCCTTTTGGAACGGAAGCTTCGCCAGCACGTCGGCGGGTGGGTAGATCAGCGGGTTGGTCAGTATGTCCTTGTTGATGTACGGCTGGGCCGCCTTGTTCGGGCTCCCGTAGTTCACGACGTTCGTGAGCGCGGCGCCGACCTTGGGCTCGAGCATGTAGTTCATGAACGCACAGGCGTTCTTCGGGTGCCCCGCGCCCTTCGGGATCGCCATGGAGTCGACCCAGGAGAACGCGCCCGAGGTGGGGATCACGTAGTCGATCTTCGCGTTGTCGGCCTGGATCGTGAACACGTCGCCCGAGTACGCCTGGCAGAGCAGGAGCTCGCCGCCCTTGAGCGGGTCCTGGTAGTCGGAAGTGATCTGCTTGATCTTCTTCTTCAGGTCTATGAGGTAGCTCTTGGCCGCGTCGAGGTCGGAGGTGTTCGTGGTGTTGGGGTCCTTCTTCAAGGCGAACAGCGCCATCGCGAACGCGTCACGCGCCTCGTCGAGGTACGACGACTTGCCCTTCACTGCCGGCAGTTGGAACGCGTCCCAGTCGGTCACGCTGCCGCCGACCTTCGTCTTGTCGAACCCGATCCCGGTCGTGCCCCACTGCCACGGGATCGAGTACTGGTTGCCGGGGTCGTAGGCGGCGGTGCGGAACCGGGGGTCGAGGTTCACGACGTTCGGGATCAGCGAGAGCTCGATTGGCTCGACCAGATTCGCGTGCTTCATCTTCACGAGGGTGGCATCGGTCGGAACGATGATGTCGTAGCCCGTGGTCCCGGCCGACAGCTTGGCGAACAGCACGTCATTGGAGTCGTAGTTGTCGTACGTGACCTTGATCCCGGTCTCCTTTTGGAAGTTCGGGATCGTGTCAGTTGCGATGTAGTCGGTCCAGTTGAAGAAGTTGAGGACCTTGGCCTCGGGCTTGTTCGAGAACGTGGGCGCGGTCGTCGCCCCTCCGCTGCTCGCGCCCTTGCTGCTGCTGCCGCACGCGGCGACGAATCCGGCCGCGGAGGCGAACGCCATCGTCCTCATGAACGTGCGGCGGCTGAAATGGGGCGACGCCGTGTCCCAGATGAACGCCAACGACACGCGGTCGGGATCACTCATGACATCAACTCCTTGTCGAGGGTGGGCTCGTCGGCGAGCACCACGTTGAACTCTGGGTCCCAGACGAGTCTGGCGCGCGTGCCGGGCACACCGGCATCGCTCACCCGCTCGCTGTTCTGGCGGAAGGCGACGAGGGTGGTGCCCGCGTCGGTCTGTACGACGAGTTGGGTCGACACGCCTTGGTAGACGACGTCGACGACCGTGCCCGCGATCGTGCAGAGCTTCTCGGCGACGGGCTCGCTCTCGGCGACCACGCGCAGCTTCTCGGGCCGGACGGTGAACGCGAGCATCTCGCCGGGGCTGATCGAGCGGCCCTCCGGCGGCGCGACGAGCAGGCGGTCACCGGGTGCGGCTTCGATCTGCAGGAAGTCTCCGGCCCGACCGGTGACCGCGGCTTCGATGATGTTCGACGTTCCGATGAAGCCGGCGACGAATCGGGTGGCGGGGCGTTCGTAGATGTCCTCGGGAAACCCGATCTGCTCGACCTTGCCCAGCGACATCACCGCCAGGCGATCGCTCATCACGAGCGCCTCTTCCTGGTCGTGCGTGACGTAGACGAAGGTGACGCCGACCTCGCGCTGGATGCGTATGAGCTCCAGCTGCATCTGCTTGCGGAGCTTGAGGTCGAGCGCGCCGAGCGGCTCGTCGAGCAGGAGCACCGCGGGCTCGTTGACGAGCGCCCGAGCCAGAGCGACCCGCTGCTGCTGCCCGCCGGAGAGCTGCGACGGACGCCGCTCGTCGTAGCCGCGGAGCTGCACGAGGTCGAGGTAGCGCTTGACCCGGTCGCGGATCTCGCTCTTCGAGACCTTCTTGCGCCGGAGCCCGAACGCGACGTTGTCGGCGACGGTCAGGTGTGGGAACAGCGCGTACGACTGGAACACGGTGTTGACGTTGCGCTTGTACGGCGCGACGCCGACGATGTCGCGCCCGGTCAACTCGACTCGTCCCGAGTCGGGTTCTTCGAATCCCGCGATCATGCGAAGTGAGGTGGTCTTCCCGCACCCCGAGGGCCCGAGCATCGAGAAGAACTCTCCCCGCCCGACGGTGATCGTGACGTCGTTGACCGCCACCATGTTGCCGAAGCGCTTCGTCACTCCGTAGAGGCCGACTTCGACTGGCCCTTCGGGATCGGTCACCTCGCCTCCTGCGAGCCGCGCGTGAATGGTCGGGCACCCTCCCAGATGCGAGGGCGCGCCGCAACCGAGATCATGCACCCGCAGCGGTGCTCACGGGTAACGGGTCCGGCTCGCAGCGTTGTCGTGTTCAACCGGCCGCCGACCGCGCTGCGATATTCGTAGTCGGGTCTGTCGGCATGTTGACCACCGCCGACGGCAGGTGCGCTAGAGCCGGAACGCGTCCTCGGGGAACGCGAACGTCTCGCCGCGACCGGAGCGCGCCAGCGATTGGTAGTCGCGCCGAGCGAACCGCCAAGCACCGTCGACCCGGCGGTACTCGTCGCGGTACACGCCGAACGCCTGGGTGGAACGGCCCGACGCCGCGTCCTGGCGGAGCTCGCAGATGTAGAGGCGTGCGGTCGCGCGGTCAGGATCTCCGCCGGCCCGGAGCACGACCCGAGTGCTCAAGGGGACGAATTCGAAGAACTCGAAGCGCTCGACGGCGTCGCCGATGAAATCGCCGATCTGCTGGGGCCCGGCGAGCTCGATGACCGGATTGGTGACGGTGTCGACCCGCACCGGTGCTCCGGCAAGGAACATGTCGTGGAATTCCGCCCAAGCGCGGCGGGTCACCGCGTCGGCGTACGCGTTCTGCAGGCGTGTGATCGCGACATAGTCGATGGTGTCCTGCAGCGCGTCATCCGACGGGAGGTCAGGCATCGGGCCGGGAGAAGTCCCGGTTGGGATGCTTGGGCGGCATCGCGACGTCGGGAACCTTGCAGTGGCTCTCGCGCATGTCTTCGAGCACGTGGACCATGTTGAGGAGGTCCTCCTCGTAGCGGAACTTCCCGTTGCCGGCGTAGATCAGGGTCGAGACGCCTGACTGCTCGTACCGGCGCCCGTCGGTGCGCCGGCCCGGAAGGACTTGCTTCCACTTGATGATCACGTTGTCACCGTCGATCGCGTGGAACTCGACCGGGAACGTCCATTCCTCCAAGCCGACCATCGCGTCTCCGAAGACGGTCGCCTTCATCTCCTCGAGGCCGACGACCCGGCCCCACGCGGGGTCGATGAACACCGCGTCGTCGGTGAAGTACTGCGCGAGTGTCCCCCAGGTGGCGCCGCCCGCGTCGATCACCTTGCGGGTCTCGACGTAGCGTTCCACGGTTGCTTGGATCTCGTCGCGGGGATAGGGCATGGGCGTGCCTCTCTCGGGAACGGCCGTCGGAGGGTCGGAGGAATGAGGTCCCAGACGATGATCCGATCCGGACGGTCGATGCAAGCGCGCCTTGTCGTGCGCAGGCCGCGGCACTCGCGGGGTGGGTTACCGGGGCGGCGAATCGGCGATCACCGCGACGATCTCGTCGCCGTAACGCTCGAGCTTCGTCGGCCCGATGCCGACGCATCGGGCGAGCTCGGCCAGCGACTCCGGCCGAACGTCGGCGATGCCTTCCAGGTGCGCGTCGCTGAGCACGATGTACGCGGGCACGCGGTCGCTGGCGGCGCGCTGTCGGCGCCAGGTCTTGAGCGCGTCGACGAGCTCGGGTGACGAGTGCGTGACGTCGGCCGAACGGCCGCGAGTGAGCTGCGCTCGCCGACCGTCGCGTTCGACGCGTTCCCCGTACGGAATCACGACTCGGGTTCCGTTGGCGTCTTCCAGCACCGCCGCGTCGACGCGCAGCTCGACGATCGAGCCGCTGGATCCCGCAAACGCCACCTCCATTCCCAGTTCGGCGTCGATCGTGGTGCGGGCCCGGCTCGATGGGCCGGGACGGGTCTCGGTGGTCGCCCTCGCCGCGGCGCGGGCGCCGGGCGCCGGCTCCGGTGGTGCGGGTTGGTCGAGCTCGTCGAGGAACGGGCGGCGGGCCGTCGCGTCGGCGACCACGTGCACCGCGGTGTCGCCCCGCGTGATGGCGACGTGGAAGATGCGACGTTCCTCCTCGATGTCGTCGGCGAGGGCGTGGGGCATGAGACCGTCGTGCGCGCCCATCACGACGACGAAGGGCCACTCCATGCCCTTGACGCGGTGCACCGTCGACAGCGCGACGCCGTGGTCGCGCGCGGGCTCGTTCGCGGCGCGGAGCCGGGCGCGCAACCACGGCTCGAACGCCGCGGGGTCGGGTTCGAACGTCGCGACCGCGATGAGCGCGTTCAGGTCGTCGCGGTGGCTGGCGTCGGGAGCTTTGCCCGACAGATCGAGGGTCGCGAGCGCGGCGCCGAGGCCGACGTCGTCGCGGATGCGGGTGAGGAGCTGGTCGGTGGTCGCGCCGCCGTCGAACGCGCGGCCGAGTGATTCGAGGTCGTCACAGAACGTCTCGAACTTGGCGGCCGCGGACGCGTTCATGCCGCCGGCCTCGCGGCGCAGCTGGGGCAGGCGCCATTGCCGGCGGCGCTCGAGCCGTTGCAATACCTCCCGGCGCAGCGATCGGCTCGGACGACGAGCCGCGAGCGCGAGGTCGCTCCCGTGGAAGCCGGTGTCGTTGCCCGCGGCGAGCGCCAGGCGGAGATAGGCGAGCGCGGTGCGCGTGCCGGTCCGATTGAGGACCGCGACGCTCACCGGCGTCCAGCAGGGCACGTTGGCTTCGCCGAGGAGCAGTTGCACCGGGAGCAGCACGGAGTTCACGCGGCTCAACACTGCGATGTCGGCGGGCTCGGCACCGCGTTCGAACCACGCAGTGATCCGCTCGACCGCGGCGTGCGCGATGCGTTCCGCGGGTGCGGTTTGGGTGGAGAGGGCGTCGTCGTGCTCGCCGGTCGAGTGCTTGGCCGCGACAATCTGCTTGTCGATGCGCCGCCGGTTGTACGAGAGCAGGTTGCGGGTGGCGGAGACGACCGGCGCGGGGCAGCGGTAGTTGGTGGCGAGCGCGTGGTGGGTGCCACCCGGAAAGTAGCGGTCGTAGTTGATGAGGAACTCTGGGTCGGCACCCGCGTAGCCGTAGATCACCTGGTCGTCGTCGCCCACGCCGAAGACGTCGTAGGCGGGCGCGGCGACGAGCCGAAGGAGGAGCAGTTGCGCGGGTGTGAGGTCCTGGAACTCGTCGACCAGGAGGTGTCTGGCTTCGCGCTGGAAGGCCTGGCGAACGTCGGGTGCGCCCAAGAGTGCTTCGATCGCGCCGTAGATCTGCTCGTCGTGGTCGATCGCGTGGTCGGCGCGCAGCTTGTCACGGTACTCGTCGAACATTGCCCCGAAGCCGGCCACGTCGTCCCGTTGCTCCTCGATGAGGTTCGGGTCGACGAGCCCGAGGCGTACCTCGCCCAGTGCCTCCAGGTAGGGCGCGTACATGTCGGTGTTCGCCCGGGGCTTTACGGGCACGAGCGCTTCGATGCGCCGGCGCATCTCCCACTCGTCGATGAGCGTGCGGTTGCCGCCCGCGCGCCGGAGCACGTCGTTCCCGAGCGCGTGCAACGTGCGGACGCGGCGGCGCGCGCCTTCGGGCATGTCGGCCAGGCGGGCGCGCATCGTGTCCTTGGCCCGGACGTTGTACGCGACCGCCGTGATCGAGCCCGGGTTCCAGCCGCGGTCGACCAGCAGGCGGAAGCGCTCGGTCAGCACCCGGGTCTTGCCCGAGCCCGCCGGCGCGATCACGCGCGCCGCGCCCGTGTCGTGCACGACCGCGGCGAGCTGATCGGCCGCGAGCTCGGCGTTCGTGGTGACGGTCAGGTCGGGGTCGAGGAGCCCTTGCTCCAGGGTGATGCGATGCACCAGCGCATGCCCGGCGGGCACCGGGGTCGTGCCCGCGCGCGGACCGCCGTCGCACCAGGCGGGGGCGCCGTCATCGAGCAGCACGTCGGCCGCGTCGGACGGGGACGCGCCGAGTCGCTGCGCCTCGAGGGTCGGGCCCCAGACCATGCGACCGGCCCGATCGTCGTAGTTGTTCGCGCGCACGAGGAAGTAGAGGCGTTCGCGCCCGAATTCGAATCGGGGCGAGAGCGCGTGCGTCGGCCTCGACTCGGTCTCCGGCGCGCGCAGCTCGTCGGCGGAGCACCGGAGCTCGACCACGACCGGGACGCGCTGCGACCAGTGGTGGTGCAGCGCGTCGACGGCCTCGGTCGGGTCGCGCAACGCCGCATCGTCGACCACGACCCGATCGGCGCCGGCCCAATGATCGCGACCGGGGGCCGACGGGCCCACGATGATCCCGCGCCCGAGGCGGGCGACGACTCCCGGCTCGGCATGCGCGACCACGCGTCGCATCATGCCCGACCGGTGTGACGATGGTTGTTACGGGGCTTGTGACGCGTGCGACGACGCGGGATCTAGCCCGGCTGGTTGCCGACGATCGAGACGAACGAGACCATCTCGCCCGGGTAGCCGCCGAGGTTGTGCGTGAGCGCCAGCCCGCGGTCTGCGTGCGCGATCGTGCGTTCGGGCGGTGCCTCGCCCCGCAGCTGCAGCCACGCCTCGAACACCATGCGCAGGCCGGATGCACCGACCGGGTGCCCGAAGCTCTTCAGGCCGCCGTCGGGGTTGACCGGCAGCGCGCCCTCGAGATCGAACGTTCCGTCGAGCACCTCCTTCCATGCGGTTCCGCGCTCGGCGAACTGGAGGTCTTCGTAGATGAGCAGCTCGGCCGGTGTGAAGCAGTCGTGGACTTCGGCCATCGCGAGCTGCTCGCGTGGATTCGTGATGCCGGCCTGCGCGTACGCGTCGCGCCCCGTCGCCGCGATCTCGGGAAAGGTCGTGTAGTCGTAGTCGGGGTCGGCGTTGCCGGAGCAGTTGCCCGCGACGAGCGACAGCGCCTTGATGTAGATGGGCTTGTCGGTGTAGCGCAAGGCGTCCTCGGCGCGAACGATGATGGCCGCGGCCGAGCCGTCGGCGACGCCCGAGCAGTCGTACACGCCGAGCCCGCCCGCCATGAGCGGCGCGTTGCAGATGGTCTCCATCGAGACTTCCTTGCGGAACTGCGCCCGCGGGTTGCGGGCGCCGTTGTAGTGGTTCTTCCACGCGATGCGGGCGAGCACCTCGCGCATCTGCTCGTTGTCGACGCCGTACTTCTTGCCGTAGCCCGGCGCGCACATCGCAAACATCGCCGCGGCTGTGAGTGTGCGACCGGTTCCGTCAGTGGGCGTCTTTGCCGCGCCGACGAGGCCCTGGTAGCCGCTGTCCTTGACCTTCTCGACACCGATTGCCATCGCGACGTCGTAGGCGCCGCTCGCCACCGCGTACGCCGCGTTGCGAATCGCTTCCGAGGCCGTCGCGCAGAAGTTCTCGACGTGAGTGACCGGCTTGTCGTGGAGCTGCAGCGGGCGGGCGAGGGCCATGCCGCTCATGCCCGACATCGCGGTGCCCAGCCAGTAAGCATCCACGTCTTCCTTGTCGATGCCGGCCGACTTGAACGTCTCTTCCGACGCGTCGATCAGTAGGTCGTCGGTGCTCTTGTGCCAGTGCTCGCCGAACGGCGTGCAGCCCATCCCGACAATCGCTACTTGATCCTTAATTCCATGAGAGCCCAATTTTCCCTCTCCTCGTTTTGATGTTTCCCGCTCTGCGGCCGCTCGGGCCTGGGATCCCATGAGAGCCCATTGATTCTTATCTCCCTGATTCAGCTGCGAACGGGTCGCGCTTTCCAGAAGTAGTTGTGAATGTCGTCGGCGGTGACCAGCTTGCGGAACGTCATCTCCACCCGATCACCGATCGCGAGGGTGTCGACGTCTACATCGGTGAGTTCCACGGGAAGGCGACCCCCGCCGTCGAAGTCAACAACCGCGAACGTGATTGGAGGGCTCGGCGAGTAGGCGATCCGGTCGATCGTAAACAGCGCGATCGTGCCTTCCACGTCAGACATCGGGGCCGCAACCATCTCATCGACGGCGTCACCGACGCGCGACACCCTTTGGGGCGGCATGTGCAGCTCGTGGCTCGACTTGTCACGGGAGCCGACGAATGCGTACTTCCACTCTTCGGTACGCCCCGCCACGGATGCCGAGATGCGGTCGGGCTCCGGCCGGCGCGGCGGCTCGAGCTTGGC
>JBBQGQ010000017.1:0-90627 GCA_038323195.1 Acidimicrobiia bacterium
CGTGCCGCGCCGGTGTCGTGCACGACGGCCGCGAGCTGATCGGGCGCGAGCTGCGCGCTGGTGCTCACGGTGCGGTCGGCGGCGAGGATCCGTTGCTCGAGGTTGTTGCGATGGATGAGCACGTGGCCCTCGGGTACCACGGTGGCGCCCGCACGCGGGCCACCGTCGCACCACGCGGGTGTGTCGCCGTCGATCAGCACGTCGGCGACCTCGGATGCGGCCGCGCCGAGCCTCGTCGCCTCCACGGTCGGGCCCCACACCATGCGGCCGACGCGATCGTCGTAGTTGTTGGCGCGGGCGAGGAAGTAGAGACGTTCCTTGGAGAATTCGAAACGGGGGGAGAGTTGATAGGGGGCCGCACCCTGCTCGGCCTCGGGGGCGCGGAGCTCGTCGGCAGAACACTGCAGTTCGACGACGGCCGGAATTCGCTGGGCCCAGTGCCGGTGCAAGACGTCGAGCGCGGCCGCGGGATCGCGCAGCGCGGCGTCGTCGATCACGACCCGATCGGCACCGGCCCATTGGTCGGGGGCAGGCGCGCCGGGGCCGATGATGACGCCCCGCCCGAGGCGGGTGGCGATTCCCGCATCGGGAAGGTCGGGCACGTCCGCATCATGCCCGAGCGGTGAGACGGTGAGCCGGAAGCGGCGTTCCCTCAGCCCAGCGCGTTGCCGAGGATCGAGACGAACGACACCATCTCGCCCGGGTAGCCGCCGAGGTTGTGCGTGAGCGCCAGGCCGCGATCGGCGTGCTTGATCGTGCGTTCCGGCGGCGCTTCACCGCGCAGCTGCAACCACGCCTCGAACACCATGCGGAGTCCGGAAGCGCCGACCGGATGACCGAAGCTCTTGAGGCCGCCGTCGGGGTTCACCGGTAGGGCACCTTCGAGGTCGAACGTGCCGTCGAGCACTTCCTTCCATGCGGTGCCGCGCTCGGCGAACTGCAGGTCTTCGTAGATCAACAGTTCGGCCGTGGTGAAGCAGTCGTGCACTTCGGCCATCGCGAGTTGCTCGCGCGGGTTCGTGATGCCGGCCTGCGCGTACGCGTCGCGGCCCGTCGCAGCGATCTCGGGGAAGGTCGTGTAGTCGTACTCGGGATCGGCGTTGCCGGAGCAGTTCCCGGCGACGAGCGACAACGCCTTGATGTAGATCGGCTTGTCGGTGTACTTCAGCGCGTCTTCCGCCCGCACGATGATCGCGGCGGCCGAGCCGTCGGCGACACCCGAGCAGTCGTACACGCCGAGTCCGCCCGCCATGAGCGGCGCGTTGCAGATCGTCTCCATCGAGACTTCTTTTCGGAACTGCGCTCGCGGGTTGCGGGCGCCGTTTTGGTGGTTCTTCCAGGCGATGCGGGCGAGCACCTCGCGCATCTGCGCGTCGTCGAGGCCGTATTTCTTGCCGTAGCCGGGCGAGCACATCGCGAACATCGCGGCCGCGGTGAGCGTGCGACCGGTGCCGTCGGTCGGGGTCTTCGCCGCGCCGACGAGTCCCTGGTATCCGCTGTCCTTCACTTTCTCGACGCCGATCGCCATCGCAACGTCGTACGCGCCGCTCGCGACCGAGTACGCGGCGTTGCGCAGCGCCTCGGAGGCGGTCGCGCAGAAGTTCTCTACGTGGGTGACCGGCTTGTCGTGCAGCTGCAGCGGACGGGCGAGCGCCATGCCGCTCATGCCCGACATCGCGGTGCCGAGCCAGTACGCGTCGACGTCGTCCTTCGTGATCCCGGCCGACGCGAACGTCGCTTCGGACGCGTCGACGAGGAGGTCGTCGGTGCCCTTGTTCCACTGCTCGCCGAAGTTGGTGCAGCCCATCCCGACGATGGCAACCCGATCTTTGATGCCGTGCGAACCCATTGTTCTCCTCGTTTCCGCTCTTGGTGCCTTCGGCACCGGGCCGCTGGGCCTTGTTTCCGCTCTTGGTGCCTTCGGCACCGGGCCGCTGGGCCCCGTCTCGCTGCTCGGCGGGATACCCGCCTCGCTGCTCGGCGGGATACCCGCCTCGCGGGCGCTCGACTCAGTCCCTCACCGGGCGGGCTTTCCAGAAGTAGTTGTGGATCTCGTCGGACGTGAACAGCTTGCGGAACGTCATCTCGACCCGGTCGCCCATCTGCAGCGAGTCGGCGTCGACGTCGGTGAGCTCCACCGGGAGGCGTCCGCCTCCGTCCCAGTCGACCACCGCGAACGCGACCGGCGGGCTCGGTGAGTAGGCGATGCGGTCGATGGTAAGCAGCGCGATCGTGCCTCGTACATCGGCCATCGGCGCGGGCTGCATGTCGTCGACCGCGTCGCCGACGCGAGAGATGCGCGCAGGCGGCATGTGCAGCTCGCCGCTGCCGCGGTCTCGCGAGCCGACGAACGCGTACTTCCATTCCTCGGTGCGACCGGACACCGACGCCGAGATGCGGTCGGGCTCGGGGCGGCGCGGCGGTTCGAGCCTCACCTCGCTCCGCCAGCCGAGGAACTTCCCGTACGGGAGGTCGGCGGCGCCGTCGACTTGCGCCGCGACCGTACGCGCCGGCGCGTACGCCGTGATCGCGTCGGTGGCCCGGAACAGCAAGACGTCGGCGCCGTCGGCGAGCACCACCAGCGCGATCACCTCGCCGGGTTGCGCCGACTCGAGTGTGTCGGCGAGCAGCAGCGCGGCGTGTGCGCTGCCGGTGTTGCCGACCGTCGCGGAACGGTCGTCGACCAGCGCTTCCTTCGCGGTGCCGAGGCGAGCGCTCACGGCACGAGTCGCGCGGGTGTGCATCCCGCTGACGACGACCCGCGCGACCTGATCAGCGGAGAGCTCGGCCGCCTTCAGTGCCGCGTTCCACGCCTGCTCGACGAGTGGCGCGTACTTGACCTCGCCGAAGCGCTCCTCCCACGCGCGTGATCGCGTCGAGCCCGGTGTGCGCCAGCGCTCGAGAAACTCTTCGGTCGTGCTCGCGCCACCGAGGAACTCGGCGATGACGGGGCCGTCGGCGTCGTCGCCGACGAGGAGTGCGCCCGCGCCGTCGCCGGAAGCCGTCTCGTCGGCGCTCGTCGGCAGGCCGCCCCGCTGGTCGGCGGTGACGACCAGGGTGGTGTTGGAACCTTCGAGCGCGCTCCGCAGCGCACCGATTCCCGACCGTAGCGCACCGCCGAAGTCGAAGGCGGACACGTCGGTGTCGAGCCGCAACGCCGCGTGAATCGTGGAGGCGTTGTTCTTGTCGAGGTAGGCGGGCGAGGCCGTGGAGAACCAGAGCGCGTCGGGTGTCGTACCGGCCGGGGCGCTCCGGAGTGCGAGGCGCGCGGCTTCGACGCCCATGGTCGTGGTGTCCTCGTCGAAGGACGCGACCGAGCGCGTTCCCTTGCCGCCTCCGCTCCCGAACGTCTTCGCGATCTCGGCTCGTTGCAGGCGCCGGAACGGTACGTAGCCGCCCGCACTGATGATCCCTCGCATGGTCGGGAGTCTATGACGGCCGTGTCAGCTCCAGTCCTTCGGACGAGTTCACCGCCTCACGTCGGTGTGACGGGGTTGGACGCAGGCGATTGGGGTCCGGTGCCGACCGCGTTCTTGGCGGCGACTTTGAACCAGTACGTCTTGGCGGTGGTGAGGCCGGTGACGGTTTGGGTGGTGCCGGTGGAGTTGAAGGTGCGGGGGGCTTGCGTGACGCCGGCGAGGTAGGGCGTGATGATGTAGCCGGTCACGGGCGACCCGTTGCCGTTCGGTGCGGTCCAGTGCACCGTCGCCGAGGTGACACCGGCGGTCGCGGTGACGGCGGTCGGCGCGGTGGGCGCGCCGACGATGAGCTCGGCGGTCGATGCCGATTGAGCGCCGGCGCCGAGGGTGTTGGTCGCGGCCACGAGGAACGTGTACGGCTGGCCGGTCATCAGGCCGGTGAGGGTCACCGTGTTGGTGGACGCGGCAACTGTCGTGGTGGCGAGTGGGACGAATTTGTAGCGAGGTGTGACGACGTAGCCGGTGATCGTCGACCCGTTGTTGTTCGTGGGCGCGGTCCAGTGGATCGTGACCGAGGTGCTAGCGGGGCCCGGTGCGGCGGAGGCGATGGTGGGGGCGGTGGGTGCGCCGATCGTGGCGGTCGGTCGCCCCGCGGGTGTGCCGGTCCCGCGTGCGTTCAAGGCTGCGACCGTGAAGCTGTAGGTGTGGCCGTTGGTCAGGGAGCCGACGACGCCCGACGTCGCGTTCGCCGCGAAGGTGACCGGCGACAGCGGGAAGAGACCGAGGAACGGCGTGACCTGATAGCTGGTGATCGGTGAGCCGTTCGCGGCCACGGGCGCGGCCCATCCGACGATCGCGTTCCCGTTCCCGGGTGTTGCCGAGGTCGCGGTCGGCGCGGTGGGGGCGCCGACCGTGACCGGGCGGGTCGCGACGGAGAGCATTCCTGTGCCGATGGCGTTTGTGGCGAAGACCGTGAACGTGTAGGTCTGGCCGTTGGTGAGGCCCGCGACCGTGCCCGACGTCGCGGTCGCGGGAAAGCTTCGGGCCGGCAGGACGGTCGAGCCGAGATACGGGACGACGTGGTAGCTGGTGATCGGGGAGCCGCCGGTGGTGATCGGTCCCGTCCACTGCAGGGTCGCCTGTCCGCTGCCGGCGGTGACCGTGATGCTGCGCGGCGGATACGGCGCCACGTTCGTGAGGCTCGTCGTCGGGTGGACGGGCAGGAGCAGCGGTGGTTGCGGGGTCTGGGTGAAGTCGAAGTCGGAGGTCAGGTCGCCGAGGATCCCGCCGTTCTCGCGCACCGTTGGTCGCGGGTCGGGCCGGCCGTCGGTACTCGGGTCGAGGCGCTGGCCGCCGAGGAAGTCGTCCTCGATGAACTTGAGGTAGGCGTCGAAACTCAGGGTCTGGTGATCGACGTAGCCGTGCTTCGCGTACGGGCTGATCACGATGCCCGGCACCCGCAGGCCGTACCCGTTGACATCGACGCTCGGCGGGACGACGTGGTCGTAGAAGCCGCCCCAGTCGTCCCACGCCACGAAGATCGCCGTCGACGACCAGTCCGGTCCGTTCATGACCGCGTTCACCAAGCTGGTCACGTACGACTGGCCCGCGCTCACCGACCCGAGCGGCGCGTGCTCGCTCACGTCGCCCGACGGCACGACCCACGACACCGCGGGCAACGTCCCGGCGTGCGCAGCTGTAAAGAAGTTCGACACGCCCTGGATATTGCCGACCTGGTTGTCGGCGCGGACCGTGTCGAAGTACGGGAGCGGGTTCCAGATTCCCGGCGTGTACGGCTGCTGTGCGACCGGCGCGCACGACAACGTCGCGGCGTTCTGGCAGTCCGGTTCCGTCCCCGGCACCACGTAATACCCCCACGGGACGTTCGCCTGGTGCATCAGAAAGGTGAGGTCGGTCCACGCGTAGATCGGTGAGATCGGATTCAGACCCACCTTGGTCGGGTCTGCGAAGTTGTCGGGCCGGAACCCGGTCTGGTTCAGGTCGCTCGTGCAGCTCGCGGCGACGTGGCTCGTGCAGCTCGCCGACCATCCCGACACCTGGAACAGGTGCTCGGGCAGGCTCCACGACGCGTCCGGCTCCAACATGCGGTCCTGGAGCACGAAGTTGCGCGCGTACGCCCAATAGTTCGGGATGTCGCTCTCGGGGTGGTACCCGAGCACGTTCGTCGGATCGACCGGACAGCCCGCACTCGACGCGACGCAACTCTGCGCCGCTTTCTCCGACACGGTCAGGAACCCGTCCATCTTCCCGCCGTCGACGTCGTCCGTCGAGTTCGCCGCGCTGTGCGGTCCCCCGACAGTTACGTCGCGGTGATCGACGAACGGACGCTTGCAGCCCCCCGAGACCGACGGCAGGCACGCAGTCGGCACCCCGTTCACCATCGCGATCCCATTCGCGCCCGGGAACGTCCCGAAGTACTCGTCGAACGACCGGTTCTCCTGCATGATCACGACGACGTGTTGGATCTTGTGGATCCCCGTCAACGCCGCGGAGGCACTCCGCGCGCCCGAAGCGCTCGCCAGCACCCAGGTGCTCAGCATCACGGCGAGCAGCAGGGCGATCGATGCGCGACGCCGCCGCGTGACCCGGCTCATGCAGAACGTGTCGTTCGGAGACACGTCGTTCGGAGACACGTCGTTCGGAGACAAGGAACGAATGACCGGGCCGGATCTCTCCGGTAGCTTTCAGCGACGGGCCGGCCGATGCGCGTGGCCGGTCTCGACGGCAGAGGGACTCGCCTCATGTATTCGTACTCGGTACATCGATCGAGCTCGGCGAAGTCCGGTCCACCGAACGATCCTCCGAAACCGCCGACCGGACGAAAGCCCACGCCGCGCTGGTTGCACACGGTGTGGGTCGTCGGGTTGATCGTGACGCTCCTGTTGTTGTTCGTGCCGAGCTCCACTCCTGCGACGAAATCGTTGACGTTGACGGATTGGAAGGCGAAGGTCGACGCCGATCAGGTGCAGACGGCGAGCATCGATCCCTCGGGCAAGGTGACCGGCGAGCTCACCGACAAGTCCAAGACACACTACGCATCGCGCATACCCGCCGCCCTGAACGACAACACCCTCGCGGCCGAGTTGACGCAGCATCACGTTACGATCAGCGGGGTCACCAACGGGACGAGCTTTTGGAGCGTTATCGGCGGGTTAGCGCCCCTTGTGCTCCTCCTCGGGGTGTTCTTCTGGTTCAGCCGGCGCGCGACCCGCCAGCTCTCGGGCGGCCTGATGGGCATCGGTGCTTCGAAGGCGAAGGTGTACGACCAGGACCGACCGAAGACCCGCTTCGCGGACGTGGCGGGATACGAAGGCGCGAAGCGAGAGATCAGCGAGGTCGTCGACTTTTTGAAGAACCCAGGGCGATACGCGGCCGCGGGAGCCATCGCGCCGCGCGGCGTGCTCATGGTCGGTCCGCCCGGAACCGGAAAGACGCTCTTGGCGCGCGCGGTTGCCGGCGAAGCCGACGTTCCGTTCTTCGCGCTGACCGGTTCGAGCTTCGTCGAGATGTTCGTCGGGGTCGGTGCCGCGCGCGTGCGCGACCTGTTCACCGCGGCGCGCAAGGCCGCGCCCGCAATCATCTTCATCGACGAGGTGGACGCGATCGGACAGCGCCGCGGCGGTGCGTTGGTGTCGAACGACGAGCGCGAGCAGACGCTGAACCAGATGCTCGCCGAGATGGACGGCTTCGACCCGTCCTCGGGCGTGGTCGTGCTCGCCGCGACCAACCGGCCCGAGACGCTCGATCCGGCGTTGTTGCGTCCCGGCCGATTCGATCGCCAGGTCGAGATTCCGCTCCCCAACCTGCGCGAGCGAACCGCGATCCTTGCCGTGCACGCACGCGGCAAGCACTTGAGCCCCGACGTCGACCTCGAGGTCGTCGGACGATCGACGCCCGGCTTCTCCGGAGCCGACCTCGCGAATCTTCTCAACGAAGCCGCCATCGTGGCGGTACGCGCCGGACGCGACACCGTCACGGCCGCGGACTTCTCCGAAGCGCGCGACCGCATCCTGCTCGGCCGGCGGGAGGCGACGAACGCGCTCATGCCCGGCGAGAAGCACGCCGTCGCGGTCCACGAGTCCGGCCACGCACTCGTGGCTGCGCTGTCACCCAACGCCGATCCGGTTTCCAAGGTGACGATCCTGCCGGCGGGCCTCTCGTTGGGAGCGACCGAGCAGCTGCCGGCCGACGAGCGGCACCTCTACAGCGAGAGCTACCTGAAGGACTCGCTCGCAGTTCGACTCGGCGGTCGGGCGGCGGAGTTGCTGGTTCTCGGCGAGGCATCGTCGGGTGCGTCGAGCGACCTTGCGGGCGCGACCGACCTCGCGACGCGCATGGTGCGCGAATACGGCATGAGCGAGAAGCTGGGCCCGGTCGGTTTCGCGAGCGGCGCACCGATGTATCTCGGCGGCGAGCAGGTACACAGCCGTGATTACGCCGAAGCGACGCAGCGGGTAATCGACGAAGAGGTCTCCGAGCTGCTGAAGGAAGCCGAGAAACGCGCGTCCGCGCTGCTCGGCGATCATCGCGCCGCCCTCGATCGGCTGGTCGACGACCTGCTCGCGCACGAGACCGTCGACGGCGACGCCGTCGCGGCCGCGCTGAAGGGCGGAGCGGGGCCGTCCGAACCCGCCGAGAGCGGCGGCCCGCTCCGAACCCCGCAGTTCCAAGCGCGCGCGACGCCACCGACGTCGTGACGATCAGGGCGCGGGTTCGACGGGCGGGAGCTGGTAGCTCCCGTCGAGGACGCGGGGCTCGGGCAGGTAGATGCGCATGGTGAGCCGGAATCCGCCCGCGGGGGTGGGAAGCCAGTTCGACTGATGTCCCGCGGGTGGGTCGTGTTGTAGATAGAAGTCGACGGGGCCGTCGCGGTTGGTCTGCAATCCGGGGGTGCGATCGCCGACGGAGTACCGGTTGGCCGGGTTGGCGACCAGGAATCCGTCGAGTCCGTACACGGTGAGGGACCAGAACGCCTTGGCCGGCGGGAGCGAACCGGCGCCAAAGTGCATCACGTACGCCCCCGAGCCGGAATAGAGATCGCCGTGCGCGTCACGCAGCGATGTCACGTAGACCGCTTCTTCGGGAACGTTCGCACCCCAGCCCGATTGGGCCACCACGGCCCGCAGGAGGAAGTTGTCGCCGTAGCGCCCGATCTGTCCGGTGCGCGTCTGCCAGCCGTTGACCACGTGGCCCGACGCAGAGGCGCCACCCGCGACGCGCTGCGCGCCGGCGCCGACGCCTTGGGCCAGGACAGCCCGCTGGGCTTGCGTGCCCTCCGCGTCGGGACGGCGGCCGGGTCCGATGCCGAGCGGTGCGAAGCGGGCGAGGGCCGCGCGGTCGGCGGCGGTCGGCGGCGGGTCGACGGCCAAGGCCGCGCCCAACTCGTCGAAGAACGCTGCTCCCGCACTGGGGACACTCTGGGGTGTGCCCGGCGGCGCGCCGAGCGACGGGGCGACCGGAGATGAGGGTGCCGCGCTCGACGCCAGAGGCGCGAGCCGCACCTGCGCCATGACCCCCCGGACTGTCGGCAGATCGCTCGCGTCGCCGACGAGGAACCGGCCGAGCAGAAACACCAGCGGTGTCGTCGCGCGGACCAAATGATCGCCGACCGGTACGGCGCCCGCCCAACCGGGCGGCGCGACGATCCACGAGCCGGCGGCCCCCGCCGTGGCGCGGGTACCGACGTACGCAAACGACTCCGTGTACGTGTCGAGGAATTGGTAGGTGTAGTACCGGTCGTGGATCGCCGGGACCGTCAGCACGACCGGACCGGACCGAAGGTCGATGACCGAGATGCTGTAGAGGGTGTCGACATTCGGCGCCACGACGATGCCGCGCCCCGGGGACGACAGCTTCTGCTGATTGAAGAGGTGGTTGACGCCGATCAAACGCGCGAAGGTCTGCGCGGTCCGCATCGACACCACGAGTGGCAATCCCCACACGTAGGCGTCCGTGGCCAGCGCGGCCAGCGCGGCCGGTGTCGGTGCCGGAGCCGCCGCGCCGCTCGACGGAGTCGCCGGGCGCGAAGTAGTGCTCGCGCTCCGGGGAGTACCCGCGCTCGAGCACGCACCCACCGCCATCGCCATGACGATCGACAACGACATCATTACGGTCGACAACGACGCTGGCGCACGCCCGCGGATCTTGATCGGCGCCATCACGGCGGCACGCTAACCGCAGGGCAGGCCCGACCCGCGTCGCACCGCCGATCGTGACACGCCCTAGCGTGGATCACTTGGAGCATCGCCCATGACGCAGAGGTTGGTGCGCGAGCGACTTTTGGGAGTCGCGGTGCTCGCCGTCGCCATGGCCGCGGCCTGCAGCGACTCGGCACCAAACACGACACCGCCGTCCTCGGCGCGTGCCCCGGCGAGCGCGGCCACCACCACGACGGAACCTTCGAAGTTCGCGAGCCTGTACCTTCAGATCCTCGGCCCGGCCGACGCCGCGACCGGCAAGTTCTTCACGGCGATCACAACGCTGCCGAACACCGCCACCGGTGCCGACGCGCAGAAGATCGCAACTCCGGCCGCCGACGCGATCGAAGCGGCCGACCGACGACTGTTGGGTGTGGCGTGGCCCGGTCGGGTGGCCGCTGACGTTCGAGCGTTGGTAGTTGCCGATGCGCGGCTCGTCGCCGACCTTCGCAACCTCGCCCCCCAGCCGAGACTCACCTCCGGAGCGTGGAAGGACAGGTTCGAGGCCGACGTTGCCAAGGTGACGAGCTGCGTGAACGTCGTCCACGCCGATCTCCAGAACCCGTCGAAATAACCCAAGGCCGCGTTCCCTAGTGTGGCGAGATGGAGCTCGGCGACGTCGCGAACGAAGGCGCGCGTCAATACGGCAAGCCCCTCGACGGCGTGCGCGTGCTCGCGGCGGAACAGATGCAGGCGCTGCCCTACGCGACCCAGCTGCTCGCCCGCCTGGGCGCCGACGTGGTGAAGGTCGAGCACCCCGTGCACGGCGAGTCGGCCCGCGCGTCGACCCCCGCCATGGCCGACCCCCAGGGACGCAAGGTCGGCGCCACCTACTTGCGCAACAACTTCAACAAGCGCAGCGTCGGCATCGACCTGAAGTCGGCCGAAGGGCGAGACCTGTTCCTCGCGCTCGTCCCGAACTTCGACGTGGTCGCCGAGAACTTCAAGCCCGGCACGATGGACCGCATGGGCCTCGGTTACGACGTGATCTCGAAGACCAACCCCCGAGCCGTGTACGTCTCGATCTCCGGGTTCGGCAACACGGTCGACACGCCGTATCGCGACTGGCCCGCGTACGCGTCGATCGTCGAGGCGATGTCGGGCATCTACGACTACCGCCATCCCGACCAGCCGCCCGTCACGATCCCGGTCGGCGCGCTGGGCGACATCAGCTCGGCGCTGTTCGGCGTGATCGGCATCATGGCCGCGCTCCGGCATCGGGATGCCACGAACCTGGGCCAGTACGTCGACATCGCGATGTTCGACGCGATGATCGCGATGACCGACATCGTGACGAATTTCTGGTCGCTGGGCGTTCGGCCGGAACCCGACAAGGGCCTGCAGGTGATCTGCGAGGGCTTCCGCGCGTCGGACGGCTACGTGGTCGCGCAGGTCGTGCGCGAGCACCAGTTCTGGAACCTCGGTGACCTCGTCGGTCGCCCGGAGTGGAGAGACGATCCGCGTTTCGCGACACGCGCGGGTTGGGCGGCGCACCTCGAGTCGGAGATCCGGCCCGCGGTCGACGCGTGGGCGTCGAAGCGCACCAAGCTCGAGGCGGCGCGCGCGCTCACCGAGGCCGGGGTCGTCGCGGGCCCGAGCAATCACGCCGCGGACGTGATCGCCGACCCGCACGTCGCGGTCCGGCACATGCTCGTCGAGATGCCGCGCACCGACGGCGAACCCGAGCCGGTGCTGGTGCCCGGAAATCCGGTGAAGCTGTCGAAGATGAGCGAAGGCCCGGAGACGCGCGTCCCTTGGGTGGGGGAGCACACGGCGGAGGTGTTGAGCGCCGAGCTCGGCCTCGACGACGCCGAGCTCGCACGGCTTCGGGAACGCGGGGTCATCTCCTGACCGCGACGTTCCGGACGTCGTCTGGTCGGCGGGCGGCGGTCGCGGCGCGCCTCGTACAATCCGGCGCATGGACTTCGATTTCTCGCCCGAGCAGCGCGCGTTCGAGCGCGAGGTCGTGCGCTTCCTCGACGAGCACGACGATCCCGACGTCTTCGACCTGACCCGCGAGAACATGGCCCAGATCGTCGACACGCCGAAGCGACGCGCCTTCATGCGTGAGGTCGGCGAGCGGGGCTGGCTCGGGCTGACGTGGCCCAAGGAGTACGGCGGCTCCGAGGGTGAAGGCGTGTACGAGTACCTCCTCAACGAGCAGCTGGCGGCGCGCGGTGGCCCGCAGATCGGCAAGGGCGTCGGCATCATCGGCAAGACGCTCATCAAAGAGGCGAGCGAATTCCTGAAGCAGGAATTCCTCCCGAAGATCCTGCGCAACGACGTGGAGTTCGCCGTCGGCTACAGCGAGCCCAACGCGGGCTCCGACGCGGCGTCGATGCGACTGAAGGCCGAACGCGGTGAGCGCGACGGCAGGACGGGCTGGATCTTGAACGGCCAGAAGACGTGGACCACCTCCGCCCACTTCGCCGAGTGGTACTGGCTCGGTACCCGCACCGATCCCGCCAACAAGCACATGGGCATCACGCTCATGCTCGTTCCGCTCGACCAGCCCGGCATCACCATCAAGGGCATCTGGACGATGGGCGACGAACGCACGAACGAGGTCTTCATCGAAGACGTGTTCGTGCCCGATGACTACGTCGTCGGCGAGGTGAATCGTGGCTTCCAATACATCTCGCAGGCGCTCGACCTCGAGCGCTTCACGCTGTTCACGTTCTCGCCGATCAAGCAGCGACTCGACCTGCTGATCGACTATGTGCGCACCGTCTCGCGCGACGGTGTTCCCCTGCGCGACGACCCGGTCGTGCGGCAGCGGATCGCCCAACTCGTGACTGACGCGGAGGTCGCACGTGTGCTCGGGTTGCGCGTGGTCGCGGCATCGATGAAGGGCGAGAAGGTTCCGGGCACTCCGCCGCCGACGATCGAGTCGTCCGAGTACAAGCTCTTCGCGACGGAGTACTCGCGGCGGCTCGCGAACGCGTCGATGGACATCGGTGGTCCGGGCGCGCAGCTCCGGATCCGCACGAAGACCGCGCCGATGGAGGGGCGGGCCGAGTCGACGTATCGCTACACCGTGATCGACACGATCGGCGGTGGTTCGTCCGAGATCCAAAAGAACATCATCGCCCGGCGCGGGCTCGGGCTCCCGAAGAACTTCTGACCCGTGTTTGGAACGACGCTGTGCTGCAAGGTGTGACCGTCCTCGATCTCGCGTCGGTGGGTCCGGCCGCGCGCACGTCGCGCTGGCTGGCCGACTACGGCGCGCGCGTCGTCAAGATCGGCCCGCCGCCCGAGCAATCGGGCGTGCAGATCGTTCCGCCGTTCTACGCGTACAGCGGGCACCGCGGTATGGAGCGCGCGCTCCTCGATCTGAAGTCCGACGCGGGGCGCGACGCGTTTCTTCGGCTTGCTACCCGCGCGGACGTGGTGATCGAGAGCTTCCGTCCCGGCGTCATGGACCGCCTCGGTCTGGGTGACGGCGCGGTGCGCGCGGTGAATCCCGCCATCGTGTACTGCTCGACGAGCGGCTACGGGCAGACCGGACCGCGTTCGCAGTGGGCCGGCCACGACCTCAACTACCTCGCGGTCGGCGGCTACCTCGACTGCACGGGCCGTGATCTTGACGGCCGGCCCGCGCTGCCGGGCGCGACGATCGGCGACGCCGCGGGGGGCGGCATGCAGGCCGTGATGGCGATTCTCGCCGCGCTCGTGCAGCGGTCGGCGACCGGCGAGGGGGCGTACCTCGACGTCTCGGTGGCCGACGGCGTGGTCGCGCTCATGTCCTTGTACATCGACGAATTCTTCGCGACCGGCGCGATTCCCGGCCCGGGCCACAACATCCTCACGGGTCGTTACGCGTGCTACGACGTCTACCGGTGTGCCGACGACCGGTGGATCGCGGTCGGTGCCATCGAGCCCCGCTTCTACGCGAACCTGTGTCGCGCGATCGGATGCGACCAATGGCTCGCGCACCAGACCGACGACGCGGCGCAGGATGCGGTTCGATCCGACTTCCGCGCCGCGTTCGCCACGAAAACGCGCGCCGAGTGGGTCGCGCAGCTCGGTCCGGCCGATACCTGTGTGTCGGAGATCGCGTCGGTCCCGGAGCTCGTGCACGACGCGCACTTCCGGGCGCGCCACGTGTTCGTTGACGCGCGCGCGGCCGGGCGCGGCAGCTTCGAGCAGGTCGGTTGGGTGCTCGCGGGCATGGATCGCGCGCAACCCGGCCCAGTCGTGCGCGACGGGACCGCTACGGATACCGACGCGCTCTTGCAAGAGGTCGGCTATTCGGCGGCGGAGATCGCGGCGCTGCGCGAGGAAGGAGTCGCCGCGTGAGCAATCTGCCGCCGCGCGTCGAGAAGCTGATCGACCAGGTGCAATACGAAGAAGCGGGGGAGTTCCCCGTCGAGCGCGGCTACATCTACACGTCGTGTTCCTCGGTCGAGAACGGCAATCCGCTCTTCTGGGACGACGACGTCGCGCAGTCACTCACCGGCGGGCCGATCGCACCACCGACGATGATCTCGGTGTGGTTCCGTCCGCACCAGTGGTCGCCGGGACGCACCGAGCCGGCGGTGCCGTTGCAGTCGCATTTCGACCTGAAGGAGATCTTCGAGCTCCCCGAGGCGGTGATGACCGACAACACCATCGTCTTCCACCAGCCGGTCCGGCCGGGCGACCGCCTGCGGACGCGCCAGGTTGTGCGCTCGGTCAGCGAACCCAAGACGACAAAGCTCGGTACCGGTCGCTTCTGGGTGATCGAGGTCGAATATCTCAACCAGAACGACGAGCTCGTCGGCGTGGAGTCGTATACCGGCTTCGGCTACCGCCGAGGCGACGCATGACCGCCCCGTCGGCCACGCCCGCGGCGCGACTCAACTTCGCCGACGTACATGCGGGTGACGTCCTGCCCGAGCTCGCGTACCCGGTCACCGCGACGACCATCGTGCTCGGCGCGCTCGCGGCCCGCGACTGGCGACCGATGCACCACGACTACGACTTCGCCGTCAATCGCAACGGAACCAAGGACATCTTCATGAACACGCCCAACCAGGCCGCCTGGTTCGAGCGCTTCCTCACCGACTGGTCGGGCCCGACGGGCCGGCTGGGGCGTATGAAGTTCCGGATGAAGGGCTCCGTGTTCCCGGGCGACACGATGGTGCTCGGCGGAACCGTCGAAAAGGTCGAGACCGACGAGACGGGTTGCGGCTGGGCGATGGTGCTCGTCCGGCTCACCGTCGACGGCGACCTCAAGACCGACTGCACGGCGCGCATCGCGCTGCCCGTCACCGACGACGACAACCCCTGGACCCGCCGCGGCGACCAGTGGCGACCGTAGGGAGCTGAAGGCATGGATCTCGACCTCAACGAGGAGCAGGAGATGCTGCGCGAGATGGTGCGCGGCGTCTGCAGCTCGTACGCGAACCTCGAGACGGTGCGCGCACTCGAGGACGACCCGATCGGTTTCCCGGCCGAGCTGTGGAAGCAGATGGCCGCGCTCGACCTGATCGGTCTCATGGTGCCCGCCGCGTACGGCGGTTCGGAGATGAGCGTGCTCGAAGGCGCGGTGGTGTACAGCGAGCTCGGGCGCGCGCTCGCGCCGTCACCTCATTTCGTGAGCGCAGTGATGGGTGCCGGCGTACTCCTCCGTGCAGGCAGCGACGAGCAGAAGCAGTCGTGGATGGCGCGCATCGCGTCGGGCGATGCGATCGTCACGTGCGCGTGGCTGGAGCCGGGGAACGGCTTCGGGGCGCGCGGCGTGCAGGCAACCGCCCGGGCCGACGGCGGCGATTTCGTGCTCGACGGTACCAAGTGCCACGTGCCGTTCGCCGCGGCCGCGACCGCGATGCTCGTATTGGCCCGCACCGGCGACGCCGACGACGACATCGACCTGTTCCTCGTCGACCCGACCGCCACCGGCGTGGCGTTGCAGCAGCAACTCACGCTCGCGTCCGACAGTCAATACGCGGTGACGCTGTCGGGAGTGCGCGTGACGGCTTCGGCGCGCGTCGGCGCGGCCGGGTCAGGGTGGTCGACCTGGCACGAGGCGATGCTCGACGGGATCATCATGCTCGCCGCGCAGGCGATCGGTGGCGCGCGCTACGCGCTCGAGATCACCGTGCAATACGCGAAGGATCGTGAGCAGTTCGACAAGCCGCTCGGCGCGTTCCAGGCCATCTCGCACTACCTGGCCGACGCCGCGACTGCGGTCGACGGAGCCGAGATGCTCGTGTACGAGGCGGCGTGGGCCCGGGCGAACGGCCGGCCGATCGACCGGCTCGCGCCGATGGCCAAGCTGTTCGCGTGCAAGACGTTCCGCGACGTCACGGCCATGGCGCAGCAGGTGTTCGGCGGCGTCGGTTTCACCGTGGAATACGACGTCCAACTCTACTTCCGCCGCGCCAAGGTGCAGCAGATCTCGTGGTGGGACGATCGCGCCCTCGAGGAAATGATCGCGGCCGGCGTGCTCGACGCGTAGGACGGAGAACCCGTGCCGGCCCGCATTGCCCAGACGTCCGACGCCGACGCGATGACGGAGACGATCGCGACCGCGTTCTTCGACGATCCATTGTGGAGTTGGGCGTTCGCCGACGAGACCCGGCGCGCGGCCGATTTCCGGATCTGGTGGCGGGTCTTCGTCGACTCGTGTTTTCGCAACGAGTGGACGTGGGTGACCGACGACTGCGAGTCGGTGGCGATGTGGGCACCACCCGGCGCCGAGGAGCTGACCACCGCCGAGGAATCGAAGCTGGCGCACCTCGTCGGCGACCTCATCGGTGGCGATCACGCCAACGCCGTGCTGGGGGTGCTCGCTCGATTCGAGGCCGCGCATCCACACGACGTCCCGCACTACTACCTGAGCATCGTGGCCACCCATGACGACCATCGCGGTCACGGCATCGGTGAGGCGCTCCTCGCCGAGAACCTGAAGCACGTCGATGCCCAGCACATGCCCGCGTACCTCGAGTCGAGCAACCCGCTGAATCTGAAGCGCTACATGCGGCTCGGCTTCGAGCCGACCGGCGAGATCGAAATTCCCGACGGTCGCCCGACTGTGATCACGATGTGGCGCGCCGAGCGCTGACTCGAGACCTCAGCTCGATTCACGGGACTGAACCCAGCGCGTGCCGTTCCACGTCGCGCGCCAGTCGGTGAACACGTTGCCGTTCCAGTAGCGCAGGGTCGTCGCGTCGCGGCGGAACCAACCGGGCGGGCTCTGCCCGGGTCGGGGGATCGTTACGGGCGTGCCGTCGGCGGACGCGTCCGACGCGAGTGCCGTGGGGGTGTTCGCCGCCAGTCCTCCGGTGAGCACCGGAGCCGCGCCGGCGCGGCGCTCCGCCGCGTGCGCGAGCTCGTCGAGGTCGACGGGTACACCGGTCGTGGTCGCGTCGACGGGGCCGCGCTCGTTCGGGTCGAGGCCCTCGAGCTTGCGCAGGATCGCGATGCGCTCGTCGAGCGGCGGGTGCGAGTCGAACATCTTGTTGAGCTTGGCGTGACGATCGTCGCCCTGATTGCGAAGCGGTGTCACGAGCCAGAGGTGCGCAGTTGCACGCGATACGTGGTGCACGACGGTGTGGTCGGCTTCCAGCTTCTCGAGCGCCTTGCGGATGCCGTCGGGCGAGACGAGCTCGGCCGCGCTGACGTCGGCGAGCTCCTCGCGGTGACGCGAGATCGCGAGCGAGAGAAGACGGGCGCCGAACGCGAGCACTCCGGCGAGCGCGGCGATGCCGATGAGCACGATCGCGCCGTTGTTGTTGTCGTCATCGCCCCAGTCGGCGAACCAGCTCATACGGGCCGCGATCTCGGCGACCGCGACGAGGATCCCGACCGTCGTCACCGCGAGCGTGGTCACCTGGACGTCGCGGTTGCGGACGTGCGACATCTCGTGCGCGAGCACGCCTTCGAGCTCGCGGCGCGACATGAGGTTGAGCAGACCCGTGGTGACCGCGACCCCGGAGCTCTGCGGCGACCGTCCGAACGCGAACGCGTTGGGGGCCGGATCGTCGACGATGTACACCCGCGGCTTCGGGAGCCCCGTGCGAATGCAGAGACCCTCGATGACATCGTGTAGCACCTTGGCCTGCTCCGGCGTGACCTCGACCGCGTGCGTCAGCGCGATGGTCGCGCGCACCGCGAGCATCCAACCGACCACGTCGACCACGATTGCAACCGCGGCGCCGACGAGGATCCCGGTCGGGACCGAGCGGGTGAGGAGGATGCCGATCGCGGCCCCGAGGATCCCGACCAGCACGAACTCGATCGCGAGCATGAGCAACGAGGTACGCCGGTTCTTGGCTATCAGCTCGACGTGGGTAACGGGTCCGGTTGTGTTCACGAGGCAACCATCGTCGCGCGGATGGGAACCCCGCTCGGTCCATGGGGCGGTCGCAGTGGTCGTCGTCGACGTGGACCATCCCGACCGCACGCGCCGCGGTTTCGTAGGGTTTGTCGGGGTTCAGGGGGGTGCTGGAAACCGACGCGCATCGGCGCCAACTCGTCGGGAGGTGACGTGAGCCTCGGTTCGGACATTGGTCGATCACTTGCCGGGCCCTATCTCGCCGCGTGCGCGTTGCTCTTGGTCGCGGGCGTGGGAAAAGTCCTCCGCCCCGCGCCGGCGCGGGCCGCGGTCAGTGCCGCGGGGCTGCGCCTTCCGCGTTCCGGAGTCGTCGCGTTCGGGCTCGTCGAGCTCGCGGCGGGGGGCGCGGGAGCCCTGCTCGGCGGCCGCGTCGCGTTCGCGGTTGCGGCGTGTTACCTCCTCTTGGGCGCATTCGCCGTCCGCCTTCTCGTTCGTGCGCCGACGGCACCGTGCGCGTGTCTGGGCTCTACGAACGCGGTCGTGACCCGCACCCACGTCGTGATCGACGTCGCCGCGGCGTGCGTCGCGATCGGCGCGGCGTCGGGCGGTTCGCCGTTCGCGCCGATCGCCGGGCGTTGGCTCGCCGGCGCAGTGTTCATGGTGCTCGTGGCGTGTTGCGTGAAGCTCACGGCGCTCGCGCTCGAAGAGCTACCCCAACTCGCGACGGCCGCCGAGGAGGCAGCGCCATGACCAATGTGATCCTGGCGGTCGAGACGGTTGCGCTCGTCCTGCTCACGCTGCTCGTCGCCGGTCTGCTGCGCAGCCACGCCGAGATCCTCCGCCGACTGCACGCGCTCGGCGCCGGGCTCGACCCCGACGCCCGGGATGCGGGGCCGGCGCCCGCGACCGCGCGCCCCGAAGGTCTGCGATCCGGCGGAACCGAAGCCTTCGCCGAAGCTTCCGATCTCGACGGCGCGGGATTGCACGACGACGCGATGCACGTGTCGGTCGTCGGAGCCCGTCGGCGCACGCTGCTCGCCTTCTTGTCGAGCGGATGTTCCACCTGCCAGCGCTTCTGGGAGGCGTTCGCCGACCCGCTCGGGCTCGGTCTCTCGGACGCCACCCGGCTCGTCGTCGTGACCAAGGACGGTCGGGAGGAGAGCATCTCGGCGCTGCGAAGGCTGGCGCCTCCCGACGTGCCGGTCGTGATGTCGAGCGCGGCGTGGACCGACTACCGCGTTCCGGGTTCGCCGTATTTCGTGCTCGTCGACGGGCCCGACGGTCGCGTGCAGGGCGAGGGAACCGGCGCGAACTGGGCTCAGGTGAAGAATCTCCTGCGCCAGGCGGCCGACGACGCGATGGACGTGGGCGGCGGCGGCGCCGGGCGCGAGGTGCGCATCGACCGTGAGCTCCTCGCGCACGGTGTCGCACCGGGAGATCCGAGCCTGTACCGCACGGCCGCGCAGATCGCCGGGGAATCGCGCGCGTGAACCCCGCAGTTGTCGTCGTCGGGTGCGTGCTCGCCGCGCTGGCCGCGGTTCGCAGCGCCTGGTCACCCTGAGGAGAGTCGATGCTCGCGAGCATCAATCCGCTCGGGGAGCGGGCCCGCAACCAGCGCTATACGACGACCGTCGCGGCCTACATCGTCGGCTCGACGGTCGCGGGCGCGATCCTTGGTGGCGTCCTCGGGTTCGTCGGCGCGCCCGTCGCGGGTCCGGAGGTCGCGCTCACCGCCGTCGCGCTGCTGGCCGCGGCGGGGATCCTGTTCGACGGTCGCCGGTTGGGAACGCGCGTGCCCGGGCCCCGGCGCCAGGTCGATGAGAACTGGCTCGTCACGTATCGCGGGTGGGTGTACGGCGCAGGGTTCGGTGTGCAGGTCGGGCTCGCGCTCGTGACCATCGTGACCGCGTCGGCAACGTGGGTCGCGTTCGGGTGCGCGCTGTTCTGCGCGAGCGCGCCTGCCGGTGCAGTGATCGGCGCGACTTTCGGACTTTCCCGCGCGCTCCCGATCCTTGCCGCCGCGCGCGTACGAGATCCGTCGAACCTGCGGCGGCTCGTACGCCGGCTGGAAGGGATGCGGCCGCGCGTCGCCGTCACGACGACGGCGGTCCAGGGAGCGGCCGCCGTCGGTCTGGTCGCGCTCGCGGTCGCGAAGGCGGCATGAGAACACTCGCCGCGCACGGTCTTGCGCTCGCGTTGCCGTCCGGCTGGGAGGGGCGAATCCACCGCCGGACCGCCGCGGTGGCGGCCGAGCGGACCCATGCGGTGGTGCACCTCGCGAACTTCGCGTTGCCGGAACAGCGCGACGACTTCGGTGGGAGTGTCACGCCCGCGATGCGGTCGCCCGACGTCTTCGTCACGTTGTTCGAGTACGGGGCCGGTTCACTCGGAACGCCGCTGTTCGCGCGCCAGGGTGTGCCGAGGGTCAGCGCCGACCTGTTCGGCTCGAAGCGCCTGCAACGGCCGCTTCCGGGCCAGCTCGGCTGCCAGCAGTTCTTCACGGCCAACGGCCGGCCGTTCTGTCTCTACGTGGTCGCGGGGAGTCGCGCCCACCTGCCCGGCATCATCGCCGAGGTCAACGCGGTGCTCGCCGACCTTCGGGTACAGCCGTGACAATGACCGAGCCGCGAGCGCGTCTCGGCGACCGCGTCGTCGCAGGTCTGACGAAGCGCATCGGTCGTGGCGTCACGCGGCGCGGCTTCCTGGTCCGCACCGCCGTCTTCGGCTCTGCACTTGCCGTCAATCCCCTGCGATATCTGTTGCGACCGGGCTCGGCGTACGCGTCGCTGTGCGGACCCGACACGTCGTGCACGTCGGGATGGACCGCGTTCTGTTGCACCGTCAATGGCGGCGAGAACACGTGCCCACCGGGATCGGTGCCGGCGGGGTGGTGGAAGGCCGACAACTCGGCGTTCTGTCATTCGGGGCCTCGCTACTACATCGATTGCAACGCGTCCTGCGGCAGCTGTGGATGTGGCAGCAGCGGCGTGTGTGGCCCCGAGTGCGCGGGGTGCAACTGCCACTGCGCGTCGGGCACCTGCGACGAGCGGTTCACGTGCTGCAACGAGTTCCGGTACGGGCAGTGCCATCAGGATCTCGCGTGTGTCGGGCCGATCGTGTGCCGCGTGGTCACGTGCGTCGCGCCCTGGGACTTCGACGCCACGTGCACGACGACGAGTGCGACTTCGAATGCGACCGCGCTTCACGACGCCCCGTGCCTGCACGAATTCAGCTCGTCGGTGCTCGCGTTCGGTGCGGCGGCCGACCATGGCGAGCCGGTCGGGCCCCTGCAGCAGCCGGTCGTCGGGATCGAGGCCACACGTACCGGAGGCGGCTACTGGTTGGTCGCGTCGGATGGTGGTGTGTTCTGTTTCGGTGACGCACGTTTCCTCGGCTCGATGGGCGGTCAGCGGCTGAACCGCCCGATCGTCGACATCGCGCGTACTCCGACGGGCCTCGGCTACTGGTTGGTCGCGTCGGATGGTGGTGTGTTCTGTTTCGGTGACGCGCGCTTCCTGGGCTCGATGGGTGGTGAGCGCCTGAACCGCCCGATCGTGGGGATGGCGGCCTCCGCGACGGGCCCGGGTTATTGGCTGGTCGCGTCGGATGGTGGTGTGTTCTGTTTCGGTGACGCGCGTTTCCTGGGTTCGATGGGTGGTGAGCGCCTGAACCGCCCGATCGTGGGGATGGCCGCGTCGGCGACCGGCCGCGGTTATTGGTTGGTCGCGTCGGATGGTGGTGTGTTCTGTTTCGGCGACGCGCGCTTCGCGGGCTCGACGGTCGACATCGCGCTCAACCGGCCGATCGTCGGAATCGCCGCCACCCCGAGCGGCGCAGGATATTGGTTCCTCGCCGCCGACGGCGGGATCTCGGCCTTCGGCGACGCGCGCTACATGGGCAGCGCGAACAACCGAGTCCACGCCGGCGATGCCACCGATATCGCCGGGCGGACGGATGGTCGCGGCTACTGGATCGCGACCGATACCTAGTGCCGTGTCAGCGGCCTTGTCGATGTCGGCCGGTGTCGGTGTCGGTGTCGGTGAAGTAGCGTCCGCGTGACCCAGCGGAGGGAACGTCGATGGAACAGAACGCAACCGACCAGGTCGCAACCCTGGATTTTGCCCTCCAGGCGCTGCAAGGGCAGATCGTCGTCTTGGCGGACGAGCAGATGGAGATCGTCTCGAACTGCGAACCCTGGACGGTCCGCCGGCTGGCCAGCCATGCGTTGAACAACCAATTGTTCTGGGCCGGCACCGTCACCGGAGAGGAAACGGTCTCGTTCGAGGCGACGATGGGCGCGGAGCCCTACACCGGCGACCTCGCGCAATTCGCGGGCGAAGTCGCGCGCCGAGCCCTCGACATGTGGAGCACCGACGGCGTCTTCGACTCAAACCACGTCACGCCCCTCGGCGAGCTCCCGGGAACGGTGGTAATCAACTTCGCCATCATCGACGCTCTGTGTCACGCGTGGGATCTCGGTGCCAGCGTCGGTGCCCCGATCGAGTTTCCGCCGGACATGATTCCGACGATCGAGCTGGTGGTCGCGGCAACCTGCACCGACGCAGCACGCGACCATGACCTCATCAAGCCGGTACCGCCGACCCCAGCGGACGCCACCGCCACCGAACACCTCATGGCCTTGGCGGGTCGCGCCATTCCTCGCTGACCGAACGACCTCGACGATCTGTACGGGTGGCGAAGATGGTTCGGCGGCGCCACGAACCTGACGATGATGCACTGTTCGCGCTCTTCGGTGCGATCGCTTCACATGATGACCTCGACATTGCGCGACGGCTGGACTCATCGCGCGATCTTGCAATCTGTTCGATTCGCATCGGGGCGAGCCGCCAAGATGCCGACACGTACTTCCTTGGTCCGATTCGTCATTACGTCTACGTGGGCGACACCGCGCTGCACATCGCTGCTGCCGCGCATCGACGAGAACTCGCCGAGTCGCTCGTCACGAGAGGTGCTGACGTTCGCGCTCGTAACCGAAGGGGAGCTGAACCGCTCCACTACGCCGCAGACGGGAGTCCCGGCGCGCAGCTCCGGGACCGGATTGCACAGCGTGACGTGATCACATATCTCATCGAAGCAGGCGCCGACCCGAACGCGTTGGACAAGAGTGGCGTGGCTCCGCTCCATCGAGCCGTTCGGACCCGTTGCTCGGATGCGGTCAGCGCCCTGATCGACGGCGGTGCGAATCCGCAACTGATGAACAAGCACGGTTCGACCCCGCTGCATCTCGCTGTTCAGAACACGGGCAAGAGCAACTCCGGCTCGCAAGCGGCGAGAGACGAACAGGGCCGGATCATCGTCTTGCTACTCGGACACGGCGCGAGTGCCACCGATACCGATGCGACGGCAAGACCGTCGCGGCCGCGGCAACCAGCGTCTGGATCCGTGATCTGCTCGGCACCCCGGACGGCACTACGTCGCACCGGAAACTCGACAAGGGCCGCTGACGCGCCAAGCAGACTCTCCGCCGCCATAACTGCCGTTGGGCCCTCGCATAACCGATCCAGAGCGAAGCCTGTTTGTGTCAAGAGCCTTGTTGGGGGCGGTGTTTGCGCGCGTTGGGTGGTGCCCGTGACATGACGCGTTGTCGGTTCTAGCCTTGTGGGTGGGTCCGGGAATGGCTGTTCCAGCAGCCAACCCCCTATGCCTAGTGAGCATTCTCGGGCGAGGCGGTCATGAGATGTCGGGTCGTATCGCCCCTCGCATCAGCGTCCCAGAGTGGGCATCTGTGCGCGCGGGGTTCCTGATGGGTGAACGGGTTCGAGCGCGTCGTTACCTGCGACGGACAAGATGTGCCCGCGGCCGTTTCTCCAAATGGGTCGTTGTCGAACCGACCCTCCGGGTCAGCTCGGGGCCGTCGTCGGTCAGTCACGCGTGACGAGGGCGTCTCGGATCTCTCGGAGCAGCATGACCTGCTCGTCGGGTTCGTCGCCCGCGTCTTCCTCACCAGCGGCCCGTTTGCGGTTCTGGTACGAGTCGTAGACCTTCACGATCAAGAAGAGCACCAGGCCCGTGATCACGAGGTTGACGACCGTGTTGATGAACGAGCCGTACTGGATCACACCCTTGCCAATCTTGAGGGTGTTCGAGAACTCGGGCTTCCCGACAATCGCGCCGATGATCGGGTTGATGATGAACGAGACGAAGTCATCGATGACCTTCTTCGTCAAGCCGCCCATGACGAACGCAACCGCGAGCATCAACACGTTGCCGGTCATGATGAACGCGACGAACTCTTTCCAAAGCTTCTTCACCGTGCCACTCCTCGCTGTAGGCGGACGGAGTAGACCTATACGCCGAACGGGACCTGCACAAGCACGAGCCGCCGCAAAGGGATCGCTGGATGGTGCTGGCCGATCCCGAAGCCGACGAGTCTTGCGTCTTCCCACAGGGACAGCCATAGCGCCCTAGCTGTACTGCCGATCGGTGTTCGCCACAGCCGATCCAGATCGGGGAATTCGGCTAGGCGGGAGCGTTGAAGTTGTTGTCGAGGACTGGCACGAGACGGTTGAAGACGTCGTTGTTGGGAAAGGGGCCCGGGCGGGTCTGGAATGACGTATGCGGTCTACGGTCCCGTCGTAGGGCGGCCGTGGTCCATCGTCGGCAATCAGCCCCCCGTCATGTCGACGATGTCGTGGAGATACCGCACTTGTCCTTCAGGTATGTCGCGATGTGGGTGCTCGCCGACTGGATCTTTGCCGAATCGGCCTGCAGCGACGCGTAATCCTTGTTCACAATCTTGGTGAACGCGTCGGACAACGTCTGCATGTCGGCCTTGATCTCGCTCGGCGAATTGCCAGCGAGCTTCTTGAAGTCGGTCGCCGCCTGGTTCACGTTCGGGGCTTTCGTGACGTCAAAATTTGCGCCGTACTTAGCCTGAAGGCCCTTGGCCGAGTTGCAAAACGACGACGCGCTGCCCCCACCGCCTCCGCAGCCCGCGAGCACCAGCGCAACCGCGCACGTCAATCCCGTCAACGTCGAGCTTCGCTTCCCCATGGGAGACCCCCGTTTGCGCGACCGGACGGCCGCGGTGAGGTCATTCTGACCCGTGGCGACGGCGGAAACGTCGACCTCGCGACAGATGCCGCCGCTCAGGCGACAAAGCGCCACCCCACAACGCGGGCCTAAGGGTGAGACGGCAGCGTCCTCCGTAAGGCTCGCGTCTCGTCGCGACCTCAAGAGGCTGTTCAGCAGGCCTCAGCTCGGGGCTTGATGGTGAGCCCAAATCTGCCGATCGGTACTCGCCGCTGATGCGCAAAACCGAGCAGAACGGGCGCACATAACGCGACCGTTGTGGCTGGGCACCGAACCGTGTCCGGGAAGTACGCAAACGTTGCCTGACCGGGCACTTGCTCTGATTCCGTGGGCTCTCGTTCCCTGGGCGCGGGCGCGGGCGCGGGCGCGGGCGCGGGCGCGGGCGCGGGCGCGGGCACGGCCCACGCGCCCGACCCGCGGATCGGCTGATCGTCCTCACCCGCGTCCTCGCTAGGGTCGGAGCATGCCCGGATCGATTCTCGGAACCGCCGTTCGGCGCGTCGAGGACCCCGACCTGCTGCTCGGTCGCGCGCAGTTCGTCGACGACTTGCCGATCGACGGTTTGCTGCACCTCCACTTCGTACGTTCGTCGTACGCGCACGCGCGGCTGGTGTCGATCGACGCCGACGCCGCCCGCGCGATGCCCGGCGTCGTCGCCGTCTTTGCGGCCGGTGATCTCGGATTGCCGCCGTACGAAGGCTTGATGCAGCTGAACGCGGCGTGCGTCCGCCCTCCACTCGCCGAGGCGAAGGTGCGGTTCGTGGGCGACGCGGTCGCCGTTGTCGTGGCCGAGACGCGCGCCGCGGCGGCAGACGCGGCCGAAGCGGTGATCGTCGAGTACGACGCGCTGCCCGCCGTCGCCGATCCCGAGGCGGCCCTCGCGCCGGACGCCCCCTTGCAATTCGAGGAGCTCGGTTCGAATCTCGCGGCCGCGATCGGGCCGCGCAATCGCGGCGACGTGCTCGAAGGTGCCGACGTGGTCGTGAGGGCGCGCATCGAGAACCAGCGCATCGCGGTCATGCCGATGGAAGGCAGCGCGATCGCGGTCGTCCCGGGACCGGACGGCGCCGGACACGAGCTCACCGTGTACGTCTCGACCCAGATGCCGCACGGGTTCGCCACGCGCGTCGCGCCGATGTTCGACCTCGATGCCGCGAAGGTACGCGTGGTGGCGCCGCACGTCGGCGGCGCGTTCGGCGGCAAGCCCGGGCTCGCCGCCGAACACTGCGTCGCGGTCGCCGCCGCGCTGCGATTGCAGCGGCCGGTGAAGTGGGTCGAGACCCGCTCCGAAAATTTGATCTCGATGCCGCACGGTCGTGGGCAGGTGCAGTACGTGCAGCTCGGCTGCAAGCGCGACGGCACGATCGTGGGTATGCGATGCCAGATCGTCGCCGACTCGGGGGCGTACGCCGGCTTCGGCGGTGCGCTCGCGATGGGGCCGACCCGGATGATGGCCCAGGGCGTGTATCGCATCCCCAAGATCTCGTACGAGTGCGCCGTCGCGCTGACCAACACCACACCGATGGGTGCCTTCCGCGGCGCGGGCCGGCCCGAGGCCGCCGCCATGCTCGAACGGATCATCGACATCGCCGCGGCCGAGCTCGGCATCGATCCGGCGGAGATTCGTCGCCGCAACTTCCTTCGGCCCGACGAGTTCCCCTACACCACGGTCATGCGCACCGAGTACGACAGCGGCGACTACGACGGCGCGCTCACCGAGGCGCTGCGCGTCGCGGGCTACGACGAGTTGCGGCGCGAGCAGGCCGAGAGACGAGCCCGCGGCGACCGGGTCGTGCTCGGGATCGGAGTGAGCGCGTACGTCGAGATCACGGCGGGCGGAGGAGGATCGGAGTACGGATCGGTGACGGTCGACGCGGAGGGAATTGCGACGATCCGCGTCGGCACGTCCGCGCACGGCCAGGGTCACGCGACCTCGTTCGCGATGATCGTCGCCGATCGGTTGCAGATCCCGCTCGAGAGCGTGCGCTTCGTGCAGTCGGACACCGCCGAGGTTCCGACCGGCGGCGGCACCGGCGGATCGCGTTCGCTGCAGCTCGGCGGTTCGGCGGTGCTGAACGCGGCCGACGCGGTGGTCGCGCAAGCCCGAGAGGTCGCGGCGACGATGCTCGAGGCCAATCCCGACGACATCGTCGTGATGGACGGCGGCGTCGGCGTGGCCGGAGTGCCCGCGAGCGCGCTCACATGGTCGCAGCTCGCCCAGCGCGAACCGATCCACGCCGTCTCCGACTTCGAGCAGGCGGGCGCGACGTTCCCGTTCGGTGCCCACGTCGCGGTCGTCGAGGTCGATCTCGACACTGGTTTGGTCACGCCGGTCCGCCATGTCGCGGTCGACGACTGCGGGCGCATCCTCAACCCGCTGATCGTCACCGGTCAGCAGCACGGCGGCATCGCGCAAGGGATCGCGCAGGCGTTGTGGGAGCAGTACGTGTACGACGACGACGGCAACCCCCTCACCTCGACGCTCACCGACTACGCGATGCCGAGCGCCGCCGAGCTGCCCTCGTTCGAGGCCTCGAACACCGAGACGCCCTCGCCCCGTAACGCGCTCGGCGCCAAGGGGATCGGCGAGTCGGGGACGATCGGATCGACACCGGCGGTGCAGAGCGCGGTGGTCGACGCGCTGGGCCATCTCGGGGTCCGCCATATCGACATCCCGTGCACGGCGGAGCGCGTCTGGGCTGCAGTGCGCGATGCGGAAGCGGGGCGACTCGCATCGCCCTGGCGCGATCCGCCGGCCGTCTTCGACTCGCTCACGGCTCCCAAGACCCGTGCCGATGCCGAAGCCGTCGACATCTGACTACGAAATTCGTAGGCGTCACCCGTAGGCGAAATTTGCGAGCGCCCCGGCGGACATCGCGAGTTCGACCGGTCGTTCTCGCTAGGGTTTGGCGGCCACGCGACAACGGGAGGCAGGTTGCCCGAGCCAGCGCTCGTCGACTCGGCGTCCCCCGACGCGAACTCGAGGCCCTCCGGTCCGGCGGTGTCGTTACGGGGAGTGATCAAGCGCTTCGGAGATGTCACCGCGGTCGCGGGCGTCGACCTCGACATCGCCGAAGGCGAGTTCTTCTCGATGCTCGGCCCTTCGGGCTCGGGCAAGACGACGATGTTGCGGATGATCGCGGGCTTCGAGCTACCGAGCGACGGCACAGTCCTGCTGAAGGGCCGCGACGTCACCCGGCTCCCACCGTTCGACCGCGACGTCAACACGGTGTTTCAGGATTACGCGCTCTTCCCGCACATGAGCGTTGCGCAGAACATCGCCTACGGTCTGCGCGTTCGGCGGGTTGCGAAGGCCGAGCGCACCCGGCGGGTCGACGCCGCGCTCGCGACGGTACGGCTCGACGAGTTCGGATCGCGCCGCCCGCACCAGCTCTCCGGTGGCCAGCGTCAGCGAGTCGCGCTGGCCCGTGCGCTCGTGAACCGCCCGGCCGTGCTGTTGCTCGACGAACCCCTCGGTGCACTCGATCTCAAGTTGCGCGAGGAGATGCAGGTCGAGCTGAAGGCCATTCAGCAGCAGGTCGGCATCACCTTCATCTTCGTCACCCACGATCAGCAGGAAGCGCTCACCATGAGCGATCGGATCGCGGTGTTCTCGGAGGGTCGCATCGAGCAGGTCGGAACACCGATCGAGATCTACGAGCGTCCGGTCACGCAGTTCGTCGCGGGATTCGTCGGGACCTCGAACGTGCTGCAGCCCGACGCGGCCCGCGCCCTCGTCGGCCGCGACGAAACCTGCACGATTCGGCCGGAGCACATCCGCATCCTCGCGCCGGGCACCGATCCCGGCGCCGACCACATGCAAACATCCGCAACCGTGCGCGACGTCCAGTACCTCGGCGCGTTCGTACGTGTCCGCGCCGACACCGACACCGGTGCGCGGCTCGTGGTCGACGCGCCGACCGCGACCGGCATCGACGCCGACGTCGCGCCCGGCAGACGGTGCACGCTTGCGTGGCGCGCGGAGCACGTGCGCGCCGTGGGAGACGTCAGTTCGACGAACACAAGGGGAGAAGCATGAGACACGCGAACCGGCTCGCCGTCATGGCAGTCGCGCTCGTGCTCGTCGCGGCCGCGTGCGGCAGCAGCAGCAAGAGCTCCACGACCTCCGGTGGCTCCACCAGCCTGCCGGCGGGTCAACAGGCCATCGGCGCCGCCGAGGGCGCCGTTTCGATCCTCGCGTGGCCCGGCTACGCCGAGAACGGCTCCAACGATCCGAAGGTCAACTGGGTGAAGCCGTTCGAGGCGGCGACCGGTTGCAAGGCGACGGTGAAGTACTTCGGTACGTCCGACGAGGCGTTCAACCTCTTCAAGACGGGCCAGTACGACGTGGTGTCGAGCTCGGGCGACGCGACGTTGCGCATGGTCGCAGACCAGGACGCCGCGGTGATCAACACGTCGTTGTTGACGAACTGGAACGATCTCGACCCGCTCCTCAAGATCAAGCCGTGGAACTCGGTGAACGGAGTCGTGTACGGCGTGCCGCACGGCTGGGGCGCCAACCTGTTGATGTACAACAAGAACGTTGTGACGCCGGCTCCCGATTCGTGGGGCGCGGTGTTCGATTCCAGCTCGCCTTACAAGGGCAAGATCACCGGGTACGACTCGCCCATCTACATCGCCGACGGCGCGCTCTACCTCATGAAGACCAAGCCCGAGCTCGGGATCAAAGATCCGTACGCGCTCGACGACACGCAGTTCCAAGCCGTCGTCGATCTGATGAAGGTGCAGCGACCGCTCATCGGTGAGTACTGGAGCGATTACCTGAAGGAACAGGACGCCTTCATCAAGGCCAGCCTCGTGCTGGGAACGACGTGGCAGATCACGACGAACGGGGTTCAGGCCGACAAGACCGCTCCGCCGGTCGCTGCGATCATTCCCAAGGAAGGATCGACCGCGTGGTCCGACAGCTGGATGATCGATGCGAAGGCCAAGCACCCGAACTGTGCCTACATGTGGATCAACTGGATCACGAAGCCCGACATACAGGCGCAGGTGGCCGAGTACTTCGGTGAGGCGCCCGCCAACCTGAAGGCGTGCGCGCTGACCGTGGACAAGAGCCACTGCAGCACGTACCACGCGGGCGATGCCTCGTTCTACGGCCAGCTCTATTACTGGAAGACGCCGACGGCGAAGTGTCTCGACGGGCGCACCGGCGTGACGTGCAAGGACTACGCGGCCTGGACGGCAGCCTGGGACGTGATCAAGGGCTGAGCCGCACAACGGTGAAACAGGTCGGGGCGGGCTCTTGTGTTCTTCGAGAGCCCGCTCCGAAGATCCGGCGATGGCAACCACGACGATCGACCCGGTGAACGAGCGCGGCGGGCTTCGTCGCCGGATCTCCCGCGTGCTCTACCAACGGCCGCGGCTGCGGCTCGCGCTCTTGCTCGGCGGTCCGCTGACGTGGCTCGTCGTCGCCTACCTCGGTTCGCTCGTCGCGCTGCTCGTCACCTCGCTGTACCACTACCAAGACGATCCGACCGGCCTTGTGCAGCGGCTCGTCACGTCGCCGAGCACGACCAACTACCAACGGGTGCTGGACACGGACGTATACCGAACGGTGGCGTTCCGCACGATCGGTGCCGCGCTCAGCGTCACCGTGATCGACCTGTTGATCGCCGTTCCGGTTGCTTTCTACATGGCGAAGCTCGCCGGGCCGTGGGTACGACGGGCTCTCGTCGTCGCGGTGACCATGCCCCTGTGGGCGGGCTATCTCGTCAAGGGCTACGCCTGGCGGGCGATGCTCGACCCCGCGGGAGGGGTGCTGCACGAGGTGTTCGGACACTCACCCGGCTTCGGGGTATCGGGAACCGTGGTCACGCTTTCGTACCTGTGGCTTCCGTACATGATCATCCCGATCTACGCCGGCCTCGAGCGACTCCCGAACTCGTTGCTCGAGGCGTCGACCGATCTCGGCGCGAAGGCGGGACGGACCTTCGTCCGGGTCGTTCTGCCCCAGATCCGGCCGTCGATCGTCGCGGGGTCGATCTTCACCTTTGCCTTGACGCTCGGCGATTTCTACATGGCTCAGATCGTCGGAGGCACGACCCAGTTCATCGGCAACGTCGTGTACCGGGAATTCAGTGCCAACCTGCCCTTCGCGGCGGCGTACGCGACATTGCCGATCGTGATCATGATCGTCTACCTCTCGGCCGCCCGTTCCTCCGGCGCGCTCGAGGAGCTCTAGCTCGTGTACGTATCGCGCGCCGCCCGTTACCTGCTCGCCACGTTCACGGCGCTCGTGCTGTTGGTGCTCTACTTCCCGATCCTCTATATCGCGCGTTTGTCGATCAACAAGGCGCGGTCGTACGCGTGGCCACCACAAGGCTTCACACTCGAGTGGTGGCGGGCCGCTTCTCATGCGTCGGGTCCGCGCGACGCGCTGTTCCGGTCGCTCGAGACCGCGCTGCTCGCGTCGGCGATCGCGTTGCTGCTCGGCACGCTCGCATCGTTCGCGTTGACGCGCCACCGCTTCTTCGGACGTAACGCGGTGAGCTTCATTGCGGTGCTGCCGATCGCCTTGCCCGGAATCGTGACCGGCATTGCCCTCAACTCGGGCTACCACCGCGTCGGGATCAACCTCTCCTTGTTCACGCTCGTCGTCGCGCATGCCACCTTCTGCATCGTGATCGTCTACAACAACGTGGCGGCCCGGTTGCGGCGGCTCTCGCCGAGCCTCGAGGAGGCGTCCGCCGATCTCGGTGCCGACGTATTCCAGACCTTCGGCTACATCACGTTCCCCTTGATGCGGTCGGCGCTGCTCGCGGGCGCGCTCCTGGCATTCGCCCTTTCCTTCGACGAGATCGTGGTGACCACGTTCACGGCAGGGGCCGGTTTCGAGACGCTGCCGCTGTGGATCTTCAACAACATGTTCCGGCCGAACAACCTCCCGCTCGTGAACGTCGTCGCGACCGTGGTCGTGGTGTTGTCGATCATCCCCGTTTACCTCGCGCAACGCCTCAGCGACGGCGCAGTGGGTGTGAGCGGGCGATGATCGTCCCCTCGCTGCTTCGGGCCCGCTCGAGCGACGAGTACGCGCCGTTGCCCTGGTCGGCGGCCGATCGAGAGGCGATCGCGCGCTACGACGCCGTCGCGTCCGCGGCGGCCCGCGTCCTCGCGCAGCCGACTCGGGAGTACGCGGTCGATCGGCGGGGAACGGCCGCGGCCCTGCGCGCCATCGACGCCGCGCACGGAGGCGGGTTCTACGACGTGCCCGAGCGCGCGGCGTACGACCTCGATGACGCCGAATCCGCGTTCGCCGGCGGCGGCGCGGTCGTCGACGTCCAAACCCATCTCGTCGACCCGGCGCGCTGGAGCGGCTCGGGGGCCGAAGCCTTGGCGGGATTCCTGCGCATGGCCGATCCCGATCGCTGGTCCGGCGAGATCGACCCGCGCGCGATCGACGGAGCCGCGTGGGCCGCGCTCGTGTTCGGCGCATCCGAGACGGCCGTCGCGTTGCTGACGTCGACGCCGGGCCGGTCCGACGTCAACGTGCTCACCAACCGGCAGATCGCGGCCGCGCGCGACGTTGTCGACCGTTACGCCGGGACCGGGCGGGTGCTCACCCACACGATCGTGCACCCCAACCTGGGTTCGGGTGAGCTCGACGCAATGGTCGACTGGCATGCGACACTTCGGCCGTCGGGATGGAAGTGCTACACGCTGTGGGGCCCGGCGACGAAGGCCTCGCCGACCGGCGGTTGGTTCCTCGACGACGACGAGGTGGGCTTCCCTTTCCTCGAGCGGGTGCGCGCGCTCGGCCCCCGCATCGTCGCGACGCACAAGGGTCTCGGAGGTCCGGTTCCCGATGCTTCGGTCGCGGCGGCGTCGCCGCGCGACATCGGCCCCGCGGCGGCCGCCTTCCCCGACGTGACGTTCGTCGTGTACCACTCCGGATACGAGCGGAACCCGGACGGGCAGGAGGGTCCGTACGATCCCGGGACCGCGCAACCGGCGACCGGCGTCGACCGCCTCGTGCGCAGCGTGGCCGACGCGGGGATCGGCGCGGACGGCAACGTATACGCGGAGCTCGGCACCACGTGGTTCCTGATGCTGCGCCGGCCGCGCGAGGCCGCGCACGTCCTCGGGAAGCTGCTGGTCGCACTCGGCCCGGAGCGGATCGTGTGGGGGACCGATTCCGCCTGGTACGGCTCGCCGCAGGCGCTGATCGACGCGTTCCGGTCGTTCGTCATCCCCGACGACATGCAGGAGCGGTTCGGGTATCCGGCGCTCACGGCGGAGGTGAAGCAGCGCATTCTGGGTACCAACGCGCAGGAGTTGTACGGGTTCACAGCCCCGACGCGACTCGACAATGCCTGGGCGGCGAACGCGGGCGCGGAGCTGCAGCGCGCGATCGCCGGGGCCGAGCTTGCACCGGAACGCCCGGGCTGACAACGATTCCCGCATCCCGACGATCACCGCGAACGGCATACAGCTCTACTCCGAACGCGACGGAAGCGGACCTCGTCTGTTGTTCCTGAACGGGTCCGGCTCGACGCTCGCGACGTCGGCGTTACTGATCGCACCGGTCGCCAACAGCGAGGCGATCGCGACGCTCGTCCCGGACGCCGAGCTTCGTCTGTACGAGGGTGGGCACGCGTTCTTCGCGCAGGACTCACGCGCCCTTCCGGACATCTTCGCGTTTCTCGCCGACGACCTCGAGCGCGCGCCGTCATGAGCGGCACGGCTCGGCTGGAGCACTTCGCGTCGTTCGACGGGCAGTCGATCGCCTACACGGTCTTCGGACGAGGTCCCGACGTGCTCCTGTTGCACGGGTTCGCCTCGGATCACGTCGGCAACTGGGTACGTCCCGGCATCGTCGACGCGCTGGTCGCGACCGGACGTCGCGTCATCGCGTACGACGCGCGCGGGCACGGCGCATCCGACAAGCCTCACGATGTCGACGCGTACGAGCACGACGCGATGGTGCGGGACGCGCAGGCGTTGCTCGACCTGCTCGCGGTGAGCGCGGTCGACGTGGTCGGGTACTCGATGGGTTCGATCGTGTCGTCGCGGCTCGTCGTACACGAGCCGCGCGCGCGATCGCTTGTCCTGGGCGGGGTCGGCGGGCGCCTGGCGCGCGGCCGCAGCCCCGAAGCCCGAGCCCGAACCGCAGCCGTGCTCGAGGCCCGCGGCGCGGCACGCGGGCAACGACCGGTCGATCGCGCGTTCCGGCGCTTCGCGCAGCAGAACGCGAACGACCTCGCGGCGCTCGGCGCGGTACAGCGTGCCGCCTCCGCCGGTATACCCGGCGACGTCCGGTCGATCCGCGTGCCGACGCTGGTCGTCGCGGGCGCCGACGACCGCCTGGCGGGGTCGCCGCACGAGCTCGCGGCCATGATCCCGGGCGCGCAAGCCGTTGTCGTCCCCGGCAATCACCTCTCGGCCGTCGGCAAGCCGCTGGCCGCGGCGATCACCGAGTTCCTCGCGCGCGTCTCGCCGACGTAGCGGGTTCAGCCGGGGAGCGGGGTCACCTGGGCGACGAGCTTCGCCGGGGCGACGCACGTGTACGCATCGATCAGGATCTGCTCGATCTCCTTCCAATCCACCTTGCGGTCGATCCGAACGCCGATCCAACCGCGGTGACCGACGTAGGCCGGAACGTAGAACCGGTCGGGCTCCTCGTCGACCAACTGCTGCTGCACGCCGGGGGGAGCGGCGCAGATCAGGCCGAGCCGATGGTCGTTGTGATGGTTGTCCCACGCCGTGGCGAACGTCTTCTTGTCCCGGATGAACCACGTCGGCGCACCATGGCTCAGACGCTCGTTGACCTCCGGCAATCCGAGGCACAGCTCGCGCACGCCCTCGATCGGATCGCGTCTTCGTGCCATCCGGCCATTCTGGCGCCCGAGCATGCGGGAATGCGAAGGCGAGGGCCTAGGTTGGCCGTCGCATGGCATCAGAGACATTGTCATCAGACATATCGTCGGGCCCGCGCGGACGGGTGCGAGTCGAGCCGGGCGCCAAGCGCGTACGTGTGTACGTGGGCGGCGTCACGATCGCCGACACTGTCCGGCCGCTGTTCGTGTGGGAGTCGCCCTTCTATCCCCAGTACTACCTCCCCGCCGCCGACGTGCGCAGCGATCTGCTCCACCAGACGTCGACGCTGACACACTCACCGAGCCGCGGTGACGCCGTGCACTTCACAGTGCGCGTCGACGGTGACGAGCGTCGCGATGTCGCGTGGCAATACCGCGATTCGCCGATCGAGGAGCTACGCGACCACATTCGCTTCGATTGGGACGCGATGGACGCATGGTTCGAAGAGGATGAAGAGGTGTACACGCACCCGAGGAGTCCGTACACGCGCGTCGACATCCTCCCGACGTCCCGGCAGGTGCGCGTCGAGGTGAACAGTGTCGTGCTCGCCGACTCGTCGCACGCGCGCGTCCTGTTCGAGACCGGTCTGCCGGCGCGTTGGTACGTCCCGAAGGTCGACGTTCGCATGGACCTCCTCGTCGCGACCGACAAGGTGACGCACTGCCCCTACAAGGGCCGAGCCGAGTACTGGTCGGCGCGCGTCGGCGACGCGCTCGAGGAGAACATCGTGTGGTCGTACCGTACGCCCCTGCCGGAGAGCGAGCGCGTCGCCGGGTACGTCGCGTTCTTCAACGAGCGGGTCGATCTCTTCGTGGACGGCGAGCGCGAGGAACGACCGAAGACCCCATTCAGCTGAGGGAGCCACGATGAGGTTTGGATTGGACATCGCCCAGCAACGGATGCCCTGGAGCGAGGTCGCGGCGCGTGCACGATTTGCCGACGAGCTGGGTTTCGACGGCATCTGGGGCTTCGATCACTTCCAGCCGATGTACGGCGAGGGGCCGGGTGAGTGCTTCGAAGGAAGCACGACGCTCGCGGCATGGAGCGGGATCACCGAACGCGTCCGTCTCGGGTTGCTCATCACGGGCATGACCTACCGGCATCCCGCGGTGTATGCGGCCGAGGCGATCACGATCGACCACGCTTCCGGCGGGCGGCTCGAGCTCGCCTACGGCGCGGCGTGGTTCGACAAGGAGCACAGCGAGCTCGGCATCCCGTTTCCCGCGCTCAAGGAACGTATCAACGCGTTCGAGGAGGCGGTGCAGATCGTCCGGGGTCTGCTCACGACCGACGGGTTCACGTTCGAGGGCGAGCACTTCCAGGTGCGCGACGCCACGTTGCGACCGCGCCCGGTGCAACAGCCCCACCCGCCGATCTGGATCGGCGCCTCGGGCGAGAAGCGCATGATGCCGATCGCGGCGCGCTACGCCGACGTGTGGCACACGTGGGGCACGCCCGAGTCGATGACCCCGAAGTCGCAGCGGCTGAGCGCGCACGCCGAGGCCGCGGGCCGAGACCCGGCGGAGATCACGCGGGCGTCGTCGTTGTCGCTCGAAGACGATCTCGACACGATCGCGACCAACATCGACGCGTGGGAGAAGGCCGGCATCAAGTACCTCGTGTGCGGCTGGCCGCCGGGCGGCCGCGAGCCGGTCGAGGCGTTCTCGAAACGATTCCTGTCGACCTGAAACGAAACCTCAGGTGCGGTCGAGCTCGAGCATCTTGATCGCGTTGCCGCGCAGGACTTTGTAGGCGACCTTGTCGTCGAAGTCGGCGAGCATCTTCTCCGCATACTCCTTCGACGTCGGCCACGTCGTGTCGGTGTGCGGGTAGTCGGTCTCGAAGCAGATGTTGTCCTCGCCGACCTCGGCGAGCGAGTGCAGACCGTGGTAGTCGGCGGTGAAGCAGCCGAAGATGCGGCCGTAGTAGTACGTCGACGGCGGCTCGGGGATGCGCTCCTTCGAATGCTGCCAACTGTCGTGCTGCTCCCAGACCGTGTCGGCCCGCTCGAGGGCGTAGGGGATCCAGCCGATCTGCCCCTCGGAGTACGCGAGCTTCAGCTTCGGGTACTCGATGAGCTTCGCCGAGAAGAGCCAGTCGGCGAGTGAGGCCATGGAGTTGTTGAACGCGAGCGTGCCGCCGACCCCGCCGGGCGCGTCGGGCGAAGCGGCCGGATTCGTCGACGACGACCCGATGTGCATGCACAACGTCACGCCGGTGTCGTTGCACGCCTCGAAGACCGGGTCCCACGATCCACTGTGGATCGTCGGCAGTTTCAGGTGGTGGGGAAGCTCGCTGAAGCAGAACGCGCGCACGCCGCGCGCCGCGTTGCGGTGGATCTCGGCGGCCGCGAGGTGCACGTCCCAGAGCGGCATGATGCAAAGGGGGATGTTCATCCCGTTCGACGGGCCGCACCACTCCTCGACCATCCAGTCGTTGTACGCCTTCACGCACGCGAGCCCGAGATCGTGGTCGTCGGCCTCGAGAAAGGTCTGTCCGCAAAAGCGCGGGAATGTCGGGAAGGGGAGGGAACCGTCGACCCAGTTCCGCTCGAAGTCCTTGATCCGCTCGTCACGCTCGTAACAACCGGGGCGCATCTCGTCGTAGGTGAGGGCTTCCATCACCATCTTCGTGCGGTCGAACTTCGAGAGGTCGCCGCCGGGGGTCGCCTCGAGCGGGATCGCGACGAACCGCTTGTGCACGTAGATGAGCCGGTCCTCGAAGTACCACGCGTCGCCCCACAAGCCGTCGGGGTCTTCGGTGTTGACGTACTTCGCGCCCGGCTTGTGCGAGAACGCGCCCCAACGCTTGCGTTCGATGCGGGGACCCTTCTCGCGGTACTTCTGCGGCAACCAGGTCTGCCACACGTGCGCGGGCTCGACGACGTGGTCGTCGACGCTGATGATCTTCGGCAGCTCCATCGAAGCGCTCCCTCGGTCGGCCTCGGCGGTGTGTTCCCTGACGTTAGCGTCAGGTCGCCGAAACACCCAGGCCAGGTCGTCGGGTCCGGTGTCCGCGAGCCGGCGTCCGGGGCTACGGAGCGCGCGTAGGCTGGCCGGTCGTGGATCTCGACCTCCCCACCGATCGCATCGGCGTGCTGCCCTGTCAGTACCTCGAGCGCGCGATCGCGGCGCGTGTGGTCGATGCCGGCCGCTTCACGATTCCGGAGGAGAACGTGCAGCCGGCGAGCCTCGATCTGCGCCTCGGCGAGGTCGCATACCGGATCCGCTGCAGCTTCTTGCCCGGTCGCCAGTCCGTCGAACGGCGGGTGAAGGACTACGTCATCGACGAGCTCGACCTGCGCAAGGACGGCGTCGTGCTCGAGACCAAGCGGCCGTACCTCATTCCGCTGAAGGAGCGGCTCTCGTTGCCGCCGACGGTTCGCGGGAAGGCCAACCCGAAAAGCTCGACCGGCCGGATCGACGTGTTCACCCGGGTCATCACCGACGAGAGCTACCGCTTCGACGAGATCGCGGCCGGTTATGACGGGCCGCTCTACCTCGAGGTGGTCCCGCTCTCGTTCCCGGTACGCGTCCGCGAGGACCTCTCGCTGAACCAGTTGCGCCTGTCGGTCGGTTCGGCAGTGCTCGGTGACGACGAAGTCCGCGCGTTCCACGAGGGGCAGCCGGTCCTGTTCGACCACGGTACGCCGGTGGCGAATGCCAAGCTCGCGTTCGGAGGCGGGCTGTTCCTCGGACTCGACCTCCACGGCGATGCCCGGGGGTACGTGGGGCACCGCGCGCGCGACAACGCCCCCCTGCTCGACATCGCGAAGAGCGCGATCGCACCTGTCGACCCCGAAGCCTTCTGGGAGTCCGTGAGACGCGAGGAAGGCGACCGCGTCGTGCTTACTCCGCAACGGTTCTATCTACTGATGAGCAACGAAGCGGTATGCATCCCGCCGACGTTGGCATCGGAGATGACGGCCTACGACCCGACGAGCGGTGAGCTGCGCACGCACTACGCGGGATTCTTCGATCCCGGATTCGGTTTCGATCCGGGCGGGCACTCGGTCGGATCGCGCGCGGCACTCGAGGTGCGCGCGCACGACGTTCCGTTCATGATCGAGCACGGTCAGCGGGTGTGCAAACTCACGTTCGAGCACATGCTCGAGGCTCCCGCCCGGCTCTACGGACAAGGCATCGGATCGAGCTATCAGGGTCAGAACGAGACGCTGAGCAAGCACTTCGCGCGCCCGACCGGCGAGTAGAGAAGCGCTGCACCTCGGCCGCGCTAGGACGGCGCGGTCTCCGCGAGTGCGTCGAGCACCTCGCCGACGTGTTCGACGATCGCGAGATGTCCTTCGCCAACCCATCGCGAAAGTCGCGCCCCCGGAATGCGCCGGACGAGCTCGTCGCTGTGACGCAGCGGGACGATCGGATCGGTCGTCGCGTGCCAGCAGTGAATCGGGATCGAGATCTCCTCGACGGGGAAACCCCAGGGCCGACCGAGCGCGGCGTAGTCGTCGACCACGCCGGCGGCGCTGCGGCGGACCGACTGCGTGAAAACCGCGAGCGCGGCGCGCGCCGACGGGAACTCGGCCATGACCGTGCGGTCGGCCGCCGACATCTCGATCTGTGCGAATCGCAGCGAAGTGTGCGGTGCGAAACGGGCGGCGTGTGCCCCCACCCACAGCACGACGCGCGTCAGTGCGGGCGCGCGATTCGCGAGCTGGGTCAGCCGCCGGTCGGCCGCCTCGAAATCGTCGACCGATGCCCACACACCCACTTGCCCGGCACCCGAGACGACGGCCGCGGTCCGGACGCGGCCGGGAAGTGCATGCGCGGTTGCGAGCGCGTACGGGCCGCCGCCCGAGTAGCCCAGGACCGAGAAGGTCGAGATGCCGAGCGCGTCGGCGAAGGCGCCGAGCCGCGCGGGGTAGTCGGAAACGGTGACGCCCCGGCCGGGTGACCAGGCGTCGGAGTCGCCGACGCCGGGTCGGTCGGGCGCGAGCAGCCGGATCCCGCGCGTGCGGGCGCGTTCGTCGGCCCATGCGAAGCCGGCGCCGCACGCGGGGGTTCCGTGCAGCGCGACCACGGGCATCCCGCTCGGATCGCCGTATTCGTAGTAGCCCGTGACGCGACCGTCGGCGCTCTCGACCCGGCGGGGCTCCGGCGTCTCGATGAGCTCCAGCATCCGCGTCGCATCATGCCCGGACCCGCACACGGAGTGCGAATACGGCCGACGCGGTCACGGGAATCGTGAGAGCGCGGTATCCGACTCAGGGAGCGGGGCGGAGCTGGGTCGCGAAGAACTCGAGGAGTCGGCGCCACGCGTCGGCGGCTGCCGCCTCGTCGTAGCTCTCGGACCCGTCTCGCATGAAGCCGTGACCCGCATCCTCGTACACGACCACCTGACCGGGGTGATGATCCTCCACGCGCGCGATGTCGTCGCGCGGGACCCATTCGTCGTGGCCGCCGAAGAAGCAGAGCAGCGGGCAGTAGGGCTCGCCGAGATGTTGCGCGATCCCTCCGCCGTAGAAGGGCGCGGCCGCGTCGACGTCGACTCCGGTCACAGCCGACATGTACGCGTACCCGCCGCCCATGCAGAAGCCGGTGATGCCGACGGTCGCGGCGCCGAGTCCGCGCAGCCGATTGACGACCTCGACGATGTCGGCGCGTCCGTCGGAGTGCCGCAGATCGCCGTAGGGGTTGCCACCGGCTTCGGGGTTGCTGCCGCCGAAGCGCCAGAACAGGTCGGGTGCGGCTACCGCATACCCCTCGGCCGCGAGACGTTCGCAGACGCGCAGCAGCTGCGGCGTCACACCCATGCCTTCCATCACGACGACGACACCGGGCCACGGTGGCGGCGCGGCGGGCAGCGAGCAGAAGTACGGAACGGCGATCGCGGTCACCCCGGACACGCTAACGCGGGGCGTCCCCCCGCCGGTACGCGGCGGTGACCTCGTTCAACCGGTCGACGAGGTCTTCGTCGAGCTTCGTATCCACGGCCGCGATCGTCGCGTCGAGCTGTTCCGGACGACTCGCGCCCACGATCGGCGCGGTGATCGCCGGGTGCCGGAGTGTCCACGCGACTGCGAGTGTGGGCAGCGGGATCCCCGCGTCGCCGGCGATCTTCACGAGCTCGTCGACCGTGTCGAACACGTTTTCGTGCCAGTACCGGTCTTGGTACGTCTGGGCCGCGTTGCCGAGTGCGAAGCGGGTCCCTTCGTCGGGCGGTTTGGTTCGATCGTGCTTGCCCGAGAGCATGCCGCCCGCGATCGGGTTGTACGGGATCACCCCGATGCCCTCGTCGAGGCAGAGCGGGAACAGCTCGCGCTCGAACTCGCGGAACAACAGGTTGTAGCGCGGTTGCACCGAGGCAAAGCGCGTCCAACCGTGCACCTCGCTCCGGCCGAGGGCGCGGGCCAGACGGTAGGCGAGGAAGTTCGAGCAGCCGATGTAGCGGACCTTGCCGACGCGCACAAGGTCGTCGAGCGCACCGATGGTCTCGTCGAGCGGCACACCCGGGTCGTCGAAATGCAGCTGGTAGAGGTCGACGAAGTCGGTCTGCAGTCGGCGCAGCGACGCGTCGATCGCGTCCATGATGTGCCGGCGGCTGTTCCCCATGTCCCAGCGATTGCGTCCGGTCGGCCCGAAGCACTTCGTCGCGACGACATAGTCGGCACGCTTGCCCTGCAACCACCGGCCCACGATCTCCTCGGTGCGCCCGACGGTCGAGAGATCGCCGCCGAGCGGGTACACGTCGGCGGTGTCGAGGAACGTGACACCGAGGTCGGCGGCCTTGTCGAGCACGGCGCGGGCCGGAGCTTCGTCGATCTGCAGCCCGAAGGTCATCGTGCCGAGGCAGATTCTGGACACTTGGAGGCCGGTTCGGCCGAGGCGAACGTGTTGCATGTCAGAGATGTAGCACCGCGAGGCTCACGACGCACACCGCCGTGGTGGCGAGGAGCACCAGCCCGTCCGCGATGCGGAAGGGCCCGCCCGGCAGGTCGCCGGCGGCACCGAGTCCACCCCGGGCCTCGATGGCATCGGCGAGATCGCGCGCGCGCCGAATCGACACGACGATCGCGGTCGCCATCAGATCGTGGATCTCGACGAAGGCGCTGCGCACGATCGCCCGCGGGCTCTCTCCGGTCGTGTCGTCGTCGCGTGTCCGCAGGCGCCGGACCGCGTTGAGGACACGGATCTCGTCGATGAGCAGAGGAAGGCAGCGGATCGCCAGCGCGACCGCGATGACCCACTCGTCGACCGGAAGCCGCAACCAGCGCAGCGGGCGGCCGAGGCGGGCGAGCGCGGGTGCGACGTCGCCGAGCGGCGTCGTCCAGCCGATGAGCGCGCCCGAGGTGAGGAGCACGACGGCGAGCGCGGAGAAGCGCGCCCATTCCTCGAGCCCGCCGAGGCTGACGCTGATGCCGCCGACGTCGGCGAGGGGCTTCGTCGTCGACCACAGGCTGAGGAGCCCGCTGATCGCGAAGACGACGAAGAACCAGGTCGGCAAGCGAGGGAACGCACCGAGGGGAAGGCGGGCGACGAGCAGCTCGAGCGCGACGACGCCCGCGGCGACGCCGATCATCGCCCACGTCGGCGAGATCGACACCATCAGCGCGACCTCTGCCGCGATCAGCAGCTTCGTTCCCGCCCAGAGCCGGTGCATCGCGGAATCGCCGGGTACGAGCCGCAGGAAGGTCAACTCCGTCTCGCGTCGTGCCGGGCGCGAGCCGCGCGACCCGCGCGACCGGCCCGACCGCTCCCGTGTCAGCGCAACGCCCCGGTTCACGGTTGCGCCTCGGGGACGGGGTCTTCGAGCGGTCCGTCGCCGATGACGTGGCCGGCTTCGAGCTCGACGAGCCGGTCGACGAGTCCGGCCGGCAGGTCGCGGTCGTGGGTGACGATGACGAGCGCGAGGTCACGCCGGTGCCGCAGGTCGGTGAGCAAGGTGTCGAGCTCGGCGCGACCACTCGCGTCGAGTCCGGCGAAGGGCTCGTCGAGGACGATCGCTCGCGGCTGCGCAGCGAGGACGCCGGCCAACACGACCCGGCGCATCTGGCCGCCGCTCAGCTCGTCGACGCGTCGACTTGCGAACCCGTACGGGTCGAGACCGACCGCACGCAACGCGTCGCGCGCCGCGCCCTCATCGACGCCGCCGGCGGCGCGGACATCGTCCAGAACCGTCGGTCGGAGCAGTTGCACGCGCGCGTGCTGGAACGACAGGCCGACCCGCCCGACCTGGTCGACGATCCGTCGGCCGTCGAGCTGAGCGATCCCTTCGCTCGGCGCGAGAAGCCCGGCGAGGATCCACGCCAGCGTCGACTTACCGGAGCCGTTGTGCCCGACGACGACGACGGCCTCACCCACGCAGATCGTCAGGTCGACCCCCGACAGGGCGCGGTTCGCCCAGGGCGTCTGGCGCGAATAGACGTGCCCGACGCGTTCGAGGGTGATGAGCGGCGCGCCGACCCGAACCCGCGGCCGGCGTGCCGTCTCCCGGGTGGCGTCATCGGTGCGTAGACGCGCCGGCGCGTCGACGATTCGCCCGCTCGCGAGCGTGATCGTCCGGTCGGCGGCCGCGGCCTCCGCCGCCCGGTGGGTGACGTGGACGACGCCGAGGCCGTCTTGGTGCGCGAGCTCGTTCATGAGCGCGACGAGTTGTGCCCGACCAGTTGTGTCGACCATGGCCGTCGACTCGTCCGAGATCAACAGCTCCGGTCGGCGGGCGAGCGCAGCGGCGATCGCGAGCCGTTGGAGCTCGCCGCCCGACAACGTCGACGTCTCCCGGTCGGCGAGCGCCCGCAGCCCGACGCGATCGAGCAAGCCGTCGACGTCGACCCGCGCCGGGTCGGACAGGCCCCAAACGACGTCGTCTCGCACGCGGACGCCGAGCACCTGTGCCTCCGGACGCTGGAACACGATGGCCGTTCCGTCGAAGCGCCCGAGTGCCGCGGGCCCGGGTCGCTCGATCTCGCCGCCCGTCGGCGCGAGCCGGCCGGCAAGCAATCGGGCGAGGGTCGACTTCCCGGAGCCGTTCGCACCGACGATCGTGACGAGCTCCGACGCCCGGAGCTCGAGACTGACGTCGACGAGCGCGTCGCTGTACGCGTTCGGGTATCGATAGCGCACACCCCGCAGCGCAACCGGTAAGGGTTCGGGCGCGCGTGCGTGCTCGCGATCGGAATCGGGGAGCTCCTCTTCAACGATCGCGTTCCCGAACGCGCCTCGAACGCGGCGCAACGCGGGCGTCGAGAGACCGTGTGCCAGCCAGATGGCGAACCAGAGCAGAAGGAAGAGCGTGAGCGGAACGCTCAACCACCAGTCGCGCACCACCCAGGCCAAGAGGTCCTCACCCGGGCGAGTGAGCCGCACCAGCCCGAGATTGCGCAGCAGGTGGAGCAGGCCGCTCCACCCGTTGCGGACCTGGTCGAGTGCGAGCTTGCGCAGGTTCGCAAATACGAGCAACGCGGCATCGGTGAGCACGGCGGCGATCGGCCACAGCACCGCGAGCCCGACGACGATGGTGCGGCGGCGGCTCCAGTCGCGCCGGTCGGCCGCGCCGACGAGCGCGCCGAGCGCGGCGCTCGCGCCCATCGCGGTGAACGCCGCGGTCCCGATCACCAAGAACCCGACCGCCGATGCTGCGATCGCGCCGGTGATCACCGCGCGGAGCCGGTGCCGCGCCGCGACGACGGCCAGAGGGACCACGGCGGCGGCGATGAGCGCACCCCCGAACGGCACCACCTGACCGACGACCGTGAGCGCGAGCGACACGTCGGCCAGAACCACGGCCTCGGCGAGCTCGCCCGGGGTCAGTCGCCCATGGCGGACGCGCGTCGATCGCGGCTGTCGCATCCCGACAGGTTCGCGTACGCGCGCTGCTCGTCTCGTCGCGCCGCTCCCGGCCTGCGCAATTGGCCCGATACGCGCACCATCCGATCGGAGTCCCGGCGGACGGCGAAAGATCAGAGGGGTGGACCGACGATCAGCTTGACGTCCTGGTTGTGCCGGTTGCCCGTGGAATCCACCCAGCCGACGCTGACCGAGTCGCCCGGATGGAACTTGACGAGGGCGAGGCGGAGCGACGCGGGGTCGGTGACCGGCTTGCCGTTGAGGGAGACGACGACGTCGCCGGCGACGATGCCCGCGTCGCTCGCACCCGTGTTCTGTTGCACACCTTCGACGAGTGCGCCGGTGGTGACCGGGGCGACCTGCCCGTTGAGCGCCGCCACCTGCACGCCGAGGAGTGCCCGGTCGCCGATGTAGACCTTGTCGGTGTTCCTACCGGTGCGGATCTGACTCACGATGTTCACCGCGTTGTCGATCGGGATCGCGAATCCGATGTTCGACCCGATCTGGGAGTTGAAGCGCCCGCCTCCCGCCGCCGCGGTGTTCATGCCGATGATCTTGGCGTTGCGGTCGACGAGCGCGCCGCCGGAGTCGCCGGGTTGGATGGGCGCGTTGATCTGGATCAGGCCATGGAGCGTCTCCTGCGTGCCGGCCGAGTCGCCGGCGGTCACCTGCTGATCGAGAGCAGTCACCTGACCCTGCGATGCCTTCGGCGTGCCGCCTTGTCCGAGGGCATTGCCGATCGCGACGACCGGGTCGCCGACGCTGACCTTCGACGGATCGCCGAACGTCACCGTCGGGAGATTCGAGACCTGGTCGGAGATCTGCAGCACCGCGACGTCCTCGGTGACGTCGTAGCCGACCACCTTCGCCGTGTGCGACGGGCCGGTGCCTCCGATGACCACCTTGATGCTGGTCGCGTCGGCGATGACGTGGTTGTTCGTGAGGATCTCGCCGTTCGACGAGATCAACATGCCGGTGCCGGCGGCGCGACCCTGCGCGAGCGTCGTGTTGATGTTGACGAGCGCGGGGTCGATCTTCGCCGCGATCGCGCTCGTGTCGAGCGTCCCTGTACCCGAGGGTACGGATCCAGTCCCACCGCCGAAGTTGCCGCCGTTGTTGCCGCCAGTGTTGCCGTTGCCGGACGGTGTGTTGTTCGACGTACCGCCGCTCGCATCGAACGTGCGGGGAGCAGAGTTGTTGTGCACCGCGATCGCGACACCGGCGCCCACTCCGGCGGAGGTGAGCACCAACGCGAGCGCGGCGAGCGCGGCCAGGCCGCGCCGCGCCTTGGCCGGCGGAGGCGACGCCGGCGCGGAGGCCGGCCAGCCACCCGGACCGGGGGCTCCCCAACCCGCGGGGGACGGAGTCCAGCCTCCCGATCCGCTCGCGCCGGGCGCGTAGGCATACGGATCGCCTGGGGGACCGCCGGACGAGATCGGTTGGGTCGGGTTCGGTTGGGTCGGGTTCGGTTGGGCCGGGTTCGGTTGGGTGGGCGGCCACGACGCCCACGTGGGCCCGGACGCGCCTTCGCCGCCGCCCGGGCTGCCGATGGGGTTGGCGCGGGGATCGGTGGCCTCCGCCCAGCCCGGGTTGGTTTCAACGGGTCCGCCCGGGGCCGTCGGCGGCCAGGTGTACTGCGGCCACGGCGCGACCGGCTCGACCGGTGTCGGTTCGGTCGGGTCGCGGTCTTCGGGGTTCTCGGTCTGGTCCGATTCACTCATCGGTCATGCCTCGAGTTCGTGCTCTCGCGCCCGGGGGTGGCGCATCTGGCGCTGATTCTGTTCGGCGCAAATGGGAGTGGGCTGTGAGGTTGCTGGAGGAAGACTCTCAATTACTCGGTGCCGGCGAGGTGGTCGGTGCTCGCGAGGCTAGGAGAACTTCCGGTGGCACCAGTCCCCGCGATACCCAATCGCGCCGGTCGGCCCACACCAGCATCGGCGGCAACACAACGAGCGCGCTCAGCAAGGCCACCGCGAGGTTCAACGCCACGATCTCCCCGAAGCCGCGCAGCAGTGGCAGTGAAGAGGTCGCGATCACCGCGACGCCGGATACCGCGGTCAGCGCCGAGACGATGAACGCGCGTCCGGTGCGCGCCGCAGCGATGTCGACGGCGGCTCGCGGTTCGAGTCCACGCCTGCGCTCCTCGACGAACCGCAACAAGATGAGCGAAGTGAACTCGGTACACGCCGCGACAACGAGCGGACCGCCGACGGCCGTCATCGGGCTCAGCTTCAGGCTCAGCGCGTAGGCGAAGAGCGACGCGGCGCCGACCGCGATGAGCACTGGTACGAGCGAGAGCAGGGCGCGCACGATGCTGCGCAGCCGGACCGCCAAGAACAAGAAGACGAACAGGATCGCGAGATAGGTGAGCAGGATCCGGTTCGCCAGCAGGTTGTCGAGGAGGCCGACACCGACGACCGCCAGACCCGACGGCGTCGCTCGGATGCCCGGGACGGACACGACGGTCTTGCGGACCTCGCGCACGACCTTCGCGCGGGCGTCGAGCGAGCTCGGCCCGGTGCGGAAGATGATGTTCGCGGCGTCGCCCTGAGGCGAGACGATCGACCGCTGAATATCCGGCGGGGCGACGGCGTACGCGGCGCGCACGTCGCTCCCGGTCGGCGTGACGTGGGGCGCGCCGGGTACGTTGCCGAGGTCGCTGACGGTGCTGACGAGCCCCGACGCGGTGAGCAGCGTTCCCTTGTTCTGTCGCAGTTGGTCGCGCGTGAATCCGTCGACCCACCGGGTCGTCGAGTCCGCGAAGACGTCCTTCGCCTGCACGTACAGCCCGAGCTCGCTCGACGATCCGGTCTCGCGGTCGAGGACGTGGAGGTCCTTGATCACCTGCGACTTCTGGTTGACCCATTGCACCGGGTCGGTTTGGAGGACGAGCTTGCCCTCGACGAGCAGGCCCCCGGTGAAGACCACCAAACTCGCGACCGCGAGCGGCGGTGCGAGCTTGTGCGAGAGCGAGCCGAGCCGGACCGTGAGCCGTGCGAGCGGGCCTTCGCTGAAGTCGCGGCCCTTCGTCGGTGAGCGGAACTCGCGGATGCCGAGGATGGCGAGCGGCGCCATGATGCTGTTGACGCAGATCGCGATGACGCCGACGGCGAGCAAGAGTCCGAAATCCCGAAGCATGGGAACCTTCGCGAAGTGCAGGGCCGCGAACGCGAACACCGCGTCGAAGGTCACGACGAGCAACGCCGGACCGAGATTGCGCGAGGTCGTCTGGATCGGGTGGGCAGCGCGGTTGATGACCACCTCTTCCTCGACGCGCGCGTGCATCTGGATCGCGTAGTCGATGCCGATGCCGAGCATGACCGGGAGGCCGGCGATCGTGACGATCGTGAGCGGAATGCCGATGTACCCGGCCACGCCGAAGGCCCAGATCACGCCGATGATCACGACGCCCAACGGCAGCAGCCGCCAGCGCACGTTGAACGTCAACAACAGGATCAACGCCATCACGGCGATCGCGATGCCGCCGAGCGTCGCCATGCCACCCGTGAGGTAGTCGTTCAGGTTCTTGAGCAGCTCGGACGCGCCCGTCGTGGTGATCTGCGCGTTCGCGAAGTGCAGATTCTTGGCCACTGCGCCTTGCACGAAGTCGGCCGCCGAACCCTCGTCCTTGATCGACTGGTTACCGAGCAGCCGCACGACCATCTGGGCGTGACGGTCGTCGGGGAAAATGGCGAGGAGCGGCTTGCGGATCGCGCCGGTGTTGTCGTGCAACAGGACGTCGAGGTACGCGCGGTCATCGATCGAACGCTTCGACCGCGGGATCGCGCCGAGGCGTTGCAAGGTCTTGGTTGCGTCGGCGAGCCGGGCCTGCTTGCCCGCGGCCGACGCGTCGCGCTGGAGCTCGCCGGTGATGATCTTGCCCGCGACACTGGTAGTGGGATCACCGGACGGGCTTCTCACGAGCGCATCGTTCCACTGGAGCGCCGTGAGCGGGCTCACGACGTCGACCGCCCGATGCGAATCGCGGATCTCGCGTTCGACGGCCTGCCATTGCGCGATGTTCGCCGGAGTGAACAACTCGGCAACTTTGTGGCCGGGAGCCATCGTCACCAACGCGACCATGGCCTCGCCGCCGAAGAGCTTCTGGTACGCGACGTTGTCCTTGTAGACCTGGTCGGACTTGTTGAGGTAGTTCTCCTGCCCGGTCGAGAACGCGAGCCGGGTCGCGCCGAATCCGAGAACCAACGTCGTGAGCGCGCCGACGAGCATCACCAGGATCCAGTGCCGACCGAGATTGAGCCCGAGCCAATCCCAGAACCTGTGCACGATCAGCACCTACCCGTGGGTTCGCGTTCGGACAACGTTGCTCGACTCAGGGCCAGAGCGGTTTTTGCACGTCGAAGCCGAGCGGCTCGCCCCAGCGATTGCGATACGAGACCTCGTCGACTGGGCGCCGGGGCGCGACGCCCCACCTGCCGGTCGGATAGCCGAAGGTCACGCATGACGAGAAGAGCCAGCCGTCCTGCTTGGGTACGGAGAGGATCTCGAGCACCTTGTCGATCTCGAACATGAAGACGCTCGTGAGTGACGAGCCGACCCCTTCGGCCCGAGCCGCGAGCATCGCCGACCAGGTTGCGGGAAAGATCGATCCGCCGGTCGGGTCGAACTGCACGAAGCTGAACAGGAGCAACGGGTACTGCTCGAAATGATCCGCGAGATGCTGCGCCGACCGTTGGATGCGCAAGAGCTGCGCCATCTCGGGATTGCCGGGATCGGCGTTCGCCGCCACCAGGCGGTCCTTGTAGATCGTCTCCCAGAGCTGCGCGAGGCACCTGCGGTAGATCGGTCCGAGCTGTGCCTTCACGTCGCCGTCGTCGACGAGCATGAACCGCCAGTTCTGGGTGTTGCCGCCGCTCGGCGCGCGGATGGCTGCGTCGAGAATGCGGCTCTGCACTTCGATCGGGATGGGATCGGGCTTGCAGCGGCGCATCGCGCGCGTGGTGTAGAGCGCTTCGTAGACGTCCATCGTTCGGCTCCGTTGTTCCGTTGTTCCGTTGCTACCAGGCGTAGGCCTCGGGCGCGCGGCCGCCCGGGCCGGGGAAGATCTCGTCGAGGGTTGCCAGCGTCGCCTCGTCGAGCGCGAGATCAATGGCGCGCAGCGACGCGCCTTCGAGCTGCTGGAGTGTGCGCGGGCCGATGATCGGTCCGGTCACTCCTTTTTGGTGGAGCAACCACGCGAGGGCGACAGCAGAAGGTTCCTCGCCGAGCTCGGCACAGAACTTCTCCCACCGCTCGAGCTGAGGGCGGATACGTTCGTACCGGGGTTGCACACTCTTGCGCCGGGCCGTGTCACCGGTGCTCGTCCGGCCACCCAACAGGCCACCGGCGAGCGGGCTCCAGGGGATCACGCCGAGCCCGTACGCGCGGCACGCCGGAAGGACTTCGAGCTCGACGGTGCGCGACGCGAGGTTGTAGAGGCTCTGTTCGCTCACGAGCCCGAGGAAGTGGCGCGACTTCGCGGCTTCGTTGGCCTGCGCGATGTGCCACCCGGCGAAGTTGCTGCTGCCGACGTAGAGCACCTTGCCCTGCTGCACGAGGCCTTCCATCGCCTGCCAGACCTCCTCCCAAGAAGCGGCGCGGTCGATGTGGTGCATCTGGTACAGGTCGATGTGATCGGTTTGCAACCGCCGAAGGCTCTCGTCGCACGCGGCGCGGATGTGACGCGCCGAGAGGCCTCCATCATTCGGCCAATCCGTCATCGGACCGAACACCTTGGTCGCGAGCACGACCTTCTCGCGCCGACCGCCGCCTTGGGCGAACCAACGGCCGATGATCGCCTCCGTCGTTCCCGGCCCCTTCGGTCCTCCGTAGCGGTTCGCAGTGTCGAAGAAGTTGATCCCGTGCTCGAGCGCGCGATCCATGATCTCGAACGCATCGGGTTCGCTCGTGAGCGGTCCGAAGTTCATCGTGCCGAGGCAGATCGGGCTCACTCGCAGCGCGGTTCGGCCGAGACGTCGATACTCCATGTGGTCCTCCGGGCTTGGTCCTCGTGTGCATCCGCGAGCGATCGGGATCGACGCTACCCACCAACCGCCACGGGCACCACCGCGCGGTTGCGAAGGTCGGGCCTGCGGCGTCAAGCTTCCGAGGTGAAGAGACTCGCGGCGATCGTCAGCTGCATCGTCGTCTTCGGCGCGTGCTCGTCATCGTCGAAGCCTTCTGCGAAGCCGGCGGCGGAGCAATCGAGTCCCACGAGCACCGAAGTGACCACGACCACCGTCGCGACGGGGCCGCGCTCGATCGGCCACGTGTTCGTCATCAACCTCGAAAACGAGAACTACGACACCACGTGGGGCGAGGGCTCGCCCGCGCGGTATCTCAACGGCACGCTCGTGAAGCAGGGAAAGCTGCTCACGCAGTACTACGGCATCGGGCACGCGAGTCTCGGCAACTACATCGCCGAGATCAGCGGTCAGGCGCCCAACCCCAGGACGCAAGGGGACTGCCTCAACTACACCGAATTCGTCTCGACCGGCACCGGCAAGTTCGGCCAGGCGCTCGGCGTGGGTTGCTTGTACCGGAAATCGGTGCAAACGATCGCGGATCAGCTCACGGCCGCGGGCAAGACGTGGCGCGGCTACATGCAGGACATGGGCACGCCGTGCCGGCACCCGGCCCTCGGTGCGAGCGACACGACCATCTCGCCGAAGCCCGGCGACATGTACGCGACGCGGCACAACCCGTTCGTGTATTTCCATTCGATTCTCGATTCGCCCGCCTGTGTGCAGAACGTCGTCGATTTCACTCACCTCGCAACCGATCTGAAGTCGGCGGCGACCACCCCGAACCTCGTCTTCATCACGCCGAACGTCTGCAATGACGGCCATGACGGACCGTGCGTCGACGGTGAACCCGGTGGCCTCACCACGGCCGATCGCTGGCTCAGCTCCGAGGTTCCGAAGATCCTGGCGTCGCCGGCCTACAAGGCAGACGGCATGCTGGTGATCACTCTCGACGAAGCGGCGATTTCGAGCGCGACGGCGTGCTGTCACACGCCGCCGGCGCCGAACGTCGCTCAGCCCGGACTCAGCGGACCGGGCGGCGGCAGGATCGGGACACTCGTGTTGTCGTCACGCACCAAGGCGGGGAATACCGACGCCACCCCGTACAACCACTACTCGCTGCTGTGCAGCATGGAGGACATGTTCGGGCTCGCGCACCTCGGCTTCGCCGGCGCACCGGGTCTCGCCTGCTTCGGCAAGGACGTCTACGACGCATCTCCTTGAACGCGCCTCGCCTCGACGCCGCCTCTCCTTGAGGGAGGCGCGGGCTCCGTCTACTTGTCGAGCTCGGGGATGACGTGCTTGCCGATGAGCTCGATGGAATGCATGACCTGCTCGTGGGGGATGTTGTACGGGTTCAACAGACAGAACAACAGCTCGCATCCGACCGCCTCGTAGCGCTTGCAGATCTCGATGCAGCGATCGGGGTCGCCGACCACACCGGCTCCGCTGTCGTAGAGGTAGTCCATGTTCAAGTGGTCGAAGAACCCGGCTTGCTCACCTTTGCGCGCCTCCCCCGCGTAGCCGTAGTTGCCGAGCTCCTGGCCGCGGTCTTCCATCCACTCCGCGAGCGTCGCAATGTGATGTCCGGCCGCCCGCGGATACCACACGAACGACTCTTCGGCCTCCGCCCGCGCCTTCGCGTTGGTGTCGCTGCAGTGCACCATCGTGAACGTCGCGGCCGTGTCGTTCACGAACTTGCCGACGGGCTGTGCACAGTCGGCGAGCCCGCGGCGATAGTTCACGATGCGCTCTTCGAGGTTCTCGGGAGGGTTGCCGACCGTGAACGACAGGAGTCCGATCCCGCGCTTGCCCATCTCGTAGTGCCCGTCGACGCTCGACGTTGCACCCCAGATCGGAGGATGCGGTTTCTGCAACGGGCTGGGATGCACGCGCCGCGGCGGCATCTGCCAGTACTTGCCGTCGAAGGAGTATTCGTCGTTGGTCCAGATGCCGACGATGTGTTGCAGGGCCTCGTCCCACATCTCGCGGGTCTCGTGCGGGTCGAGGCCGAAGCCCTCGATCTCGGCGCGGGTCGACGAGCGGCCGGTCCCGAACTCGACCCGGCCGTCGCTCACGAGGTCGAGCACCGCGACGCTCTCCGCCGTCCGGATCGGATGGTTGTAGGGCTTAGGGAGGAGGCGGACGCCGTAGCCGATGCGCAGGTTCTGGGTGACCGCGGCGATGTGGCCGTACAACACCTCGGGATTCGAGCAGTGGGAGTACTCGTCGAGGAAGTGGTGCTCGACCGTCCAGAACGAATGGAACCCCATGCGGTCGCCGAGCTTCACCTGCTCGATGGTGTTCTTGTACGCCTCGTATTCCTTCTGCGGCGTCCAGGGCTTCGCCACCGGGATCTCGTAGAACATCGCAAACTTCATGGGGCGGGAACCTACGGCCGCGGGCTCGCACCTGTGAAATTCCCGCTCATGACTGTGAGACCACACTGTCGGCGAAGCGGCGGAGGAGGTCGACCTTCTCTTGCAGCGGTTGCGAGTCGGGCTCGGAGGTGTACGGATAGCGGAAGCCGACGATCGCGTCGGTGACGCCGAGATCCTCGAGCCGGCGCACACCGTCGATCGAGAACGCGTCGAGCGAGATCGCGTGCACCTCGAACGGCTCGGCGGCTCGCCCGTATTCGGCTCGCAGCGCGTGCACGCGCTTCACCATGCTCCCGAGCTCCGCGGGGTCGCCACCCGCGTGGATCCAACCGTCGCCGGCGCGCGCGGCGCGCCGAAGCGCGACGTCGGCGTGACCGCCGATCAGAATTGGGATCGGGCGCTCGGGAGTGGGACAGATCTTGCACCGCTCGAGCTGCAACACGTCGCCGTGGTGCTCGAACCAATCGCCGGTCATGAGCCCGCGCAGCACGTCGACCATCTCGTCCATGCGCTGACCGCGCCGCTCCCAAGGCACGGCCATGGCCGCGAAATCCTCGGGCCACGGGCTGATGCCGACGCCCAGGCGCAAACGGTCGTCGCTCAGTACCGCGATGCTCGCCGCCTGCTTGGCGACGAGCACGACGGGCCGCACGGCGAGCTTCAACACGAACGTCGTGAAGCGGATGCGATTCGTGAGCGCGGCGAGATACGGGATGAGCGTGAAGGGCTCGATGATCGGCTTGTCCTCGAGGAATGCCCGATCGCCGTCGGCGGTGTACGGGTAGAGGGTGTCGGAGGCGGCGGGGAAGATCAGGCTGTCGGGTACGACGAACGAGTCGTAGCCCGCGTCTTCGGCCGCCCGGGCGAGCGGCGCGAGGAACGTGGGATCGCAGAACGTCTCGGCGTAGCTGAATCTCATGTCCCGATCTTGTCCGACGCGGGTCAACGAGGTGGCACCGACCAGTGCACGAGGTCGGTGCTGCGTGCGATCCCGAGCTGCGCGGGGCCCGCGCCGCCGAAGGTGGTCACCGAGGGCGAGTCCCCGTACACGAGGTAGTAGAAGCCGTCCAGCTTCGCCCCGCCGCCGACGAGGAACGCGCAATTCGCGTGCTCGAATGTGGCTCCGGTGAGCCCGGTCCCCGGATTCCACGCCTCTTGCGGGACGACGAGCTCCCGCCCGGGCGACCAGTGCAGCCAGCCGGTCGGATCGTTGGCGGCGCCGGCCAGCTCGAAGAGCTCGGGCCGGTCGAGTTGGTTGCTCGTCGCGAGCAGGGCACGGTGACCGGCGATGTCGAGGAATTCGTAGTTCTCGATGGTGTCGCCGTACACGGTGATGCCGGGGCGGCCGAGGATCTGCCACGGGCCGGTGAGCGCGCCGCTCGACGATCGTGCCAGCTCGAAGCGTTGCGTCGCGCCGGCATCGGTGGTGCCGATCTTGAATCCGAGCAGGAGGCCGGCGGGCGAGTACACGAGGGCCGGATCGATGAGTCGATCTGTGGGCGCGTTGAGGACGTTCGCGAGCAAGCGAGTCGGGGCAGAGAAGCTTTGGAAGTCGGTCGTGATCGTCGCGTAGAGCTTCGACTGGCCGCCGGCGCGGTCGTGGACGAACGACTGGTAGGTGACGACGAAGGTGCCGTCGGGTGCGCGCACGACGTCGGGCGAGGCTTCGCCCTCGGTCGCGGGATCGTGAGGGAGCAGGGCCGGCGGTGACCAGGCAGTGAGATCGCGGCTACGCGCGATGCCGACGCGCCACTTCCCTTGCGCGTCGACCTGCGAGAAGAGTGCGACCCACCCGCCGCCGGTTGCGACGAGGGCCGGGTTCTTCACTGCGTGATCGCGGTCGCGGTAGAGGGGGTTGTGCAAGCGCGACCAGGCGATCGTGGAACCTACGGGTGAACGAATCGTCGTCGACGAACTACTACCGCCGGAAGTGGTCGTGGACGAACTCGCGTGGTTACGGCTCGAGCTGCTGCACGCGCCGAGCAGCAACAATCCGGCGAGCGCGACGATCGCTGTACACCGCGCCGCGCCGGCGCCGTGCAGATTTCCCCCCGCTTGCACGCGCGGAGTCTGCCACCCTCGGGGAAGTGATGCTCAGTGACGACGTTCGCGCTCGAGGAGCAATGCGAGCGTCGGGCAGGCGTCGGTCGCGCGGCGCGCGTGTTCCTGGAGCTCGGGCGGGATCGGGGTCGGATCGACGATCGGGTAACCCCAGTCGTCGAGCGTGATGCGCTCGGGAAACAGCTCGGCGCAGAGGCCGTGCGCGACGCACGTGATCGGGTTGAGACGAAGCGATCTCGCGTTCGGCCTCATCGCCACGACCCTTGCGGCTCCGGTACCGGCAGGGCGGCCGGCGCATCGAATGCCGCGCACGGGCCGCGTGTGCCGTGCTCGGCCATGTGCTCGGCGAACACCGTGAAGCCGCTCGCGACGAAGCGCACGGCGCCGTCGGGGAGCTTGCACGCGCCGCGCCCGGCAACCATCCCGAACCAACGGCGGGCGGCGGCCTCGGCACTCCCGTCCGGGTCGGAACCTCCCGCCATGTGCTCGACCGCACCGGCGATCGCGGGCAGGCCGTTCGCGCATGCTCCGCACTGGCCGGCCGACTGGCTCGCGAGCCACCGCGTCACGCGGGCGAGCTCTCCGAGCGGGCACGAGGCGCGTGTCAGGGTCGCGACCGCTCCGCAGCCCAGACCCGCGCCCATCGCCTTCAGGTCGTCGGCCGACAGCGTCACCATTGCTGCCTGTCGCGGCGTCAGCCACGTGCCGAAGTATCCGCCAACCAGCACGCCCATCACGTCGTGCGCGCCCGCGTTGCGTAGCACGCGACGCAAGGGTGTACCGAGTGGAACTTCGTAGACCCCGGGACGCGTGACGCCGCTGAGCGTCACCAGCATCGTGCCCGGATCGGCTTCGGTGCCCGAGCTGCGCCACCACGGCGCACCGAAACGCGCGATGAGCGCGATATGGGCGAGCGTCTCGACGTTGTCGACGAGGGTGGGTCGACGATCGACGCCGCGCTCGAACGGTCGCGGAGGAGTGAAGGTGGGTTTTGCCTCGCCGCCGTTGAGCCAGTTGACGAGCGCCGTCTCCTCGCCGGCGACGTAGCGGGCCGGCGCGGGCGCGACCCGCAGAGTGATGCCGTCGGGCTCGCGTCGACGCTCGTCGATCGCCCGGTCGAGTGCGTGCAGCACGGGGCCGGCGCTGCGCTCGACGCACACGACGGCCTCGTCGGCGCCGACCGCATGCGCCGCCGCGACCATGCCGTCGAGCACGAGGTGCGGGGCGTGCACGAGCAGCGTCTTGTCCTTCGCGCTGAGCGGCTCGCCTTCGGTGCCGTTCGCGACGACGATCGGCGTCCGGCCGTGGATGATGCGGGCGCCGCGGGCGCGCACCGCTTCCATCTTCGTCGCGGTCGGGAAGCCCGCGCCGCCGCGTCCGCGCAGACCGGCGCGCTCGACCTCGCCGATCAGCAGCCGGGCCCCCGCGAGCCGGGGGGCAGGGCCCAGACGTGCAAGGTGATCGACGAGGCGAGCGGCCGAAGGCTGCGGTAGGAGCCGGGGTTCGTCGGATGCGCGGGCTGCGGACGGCTCGGCAACGGCGATCATCGCGTGGCTCCTCGAATCGTGACCCGGCGCGTCGATGCAGATGAGGGAGAGAGGATCGATGCGCTGACCCGCCACCCGACGCCCGCGAGCACGAGCGCCGCGCACGCGATGTAGACGGCACGCGCCCAGGTTGTGGCCGCGTCGGTTCCCGAGCTCAGTCCGTGCAACATCGCGACCGGCCAGCAGGCGTACGCGCTCCAGTGCACCGCGCGCCAGACGCGGTAGCCGATGCGCGCCCGCAGGAGGCTGGTGATCACGAGCGCGGCGAGCAGATCGATCGCAACCACGCCGAGCCCGATTCCGAGCGGGCGGTATCCACCGGTGAACGGTACGATCGCGTTCAGCAGGTGCACCGGTGATACGGGATCGAGCAGCGTCGTCGCAACGTGGATCGCGAGGAAGACGACCGCGAGCAGCGAGATGTTCTTGTGCAGTCCGGCCGTCACGAATCGCGGCCAACGAGGTGCGCTCCAGCGCATCGTCGTGAGGATCCCGAGGACGACGCTGACGGTGAGCATGACGACCGCGACGAACCCCGTCCCGCGGGCTGTGTACCAGAGGGTCGAGCTCGGGACGAGTGCGCCCATCACGACGCGCCGGAGGTCACCGTCGGGGCCGCGCTCGACGCTGCGACCGTGGTCGGGGTCGTACCAGACGTTCCCGACGTGCTCGCCGAGCTCGCGGGCGTCGTCGTGGACGAGTTGGACGACTTGGACGACCCCGAGGAAGCCGTCGACGAATTCGACGAGGCGGCCGTCGCTTGCTTCGCGGTCGTGGCCGCGGTGCCCGTCGTGGCGCCGGCGTGGGCGGCGAGCCCGGCGAACAGGCCCGTCCCGGTCAGGGCGCCGGCGAGCGACCACCTGGTCAGGTGCTTGATCCGCCGCAGACCGGCGTCTCGATCCTTGCGGCTTCTCGCGTTCTCGTGTGCGGGGAGGGCGGCTTGGCTGTTCATGGCGACGATCGTCGATCATGGGCCTCAGTGCCGCCTAGGGAGACGGTAAGGATTGCGACAATGCTGATCCAGGCTCGGTTCGCCGATTCGATTGCCACTGGCGCGGTCACACTGACGTTCCGGCGGTGGAAACGCGCTCAGGTCGTGGCCGGCAACACGTATCGCACTGCGGCCGGGCGCATCGTGGTCGACGCGGTAGACGCGGTGGACCCCGACCGCATCTCCGACGTCGACGCGACGCGAGCAGGTTTCTCGTCGCGGGTCGAGCTGCTGGCCGGGCTGCCGGGAGCGAGCGAGCTTCCGACCTATCGCATCCGGTTCCGTCCCGCGGACGGCCCCGATCCGCGTGCGCTGCTCGCGGCGAACGTCGCCCTCTCCGACGCCGACCTCACCGAGCTCCGGCTCCGGCTCGGACGCCTCGACCGCGTGAGCTCGCACGGAAGCTGGACGGCCGCCGTCCTCGAGGCCATCGCCGAGCGGCCGGGAGTGCGCGCGGCCGATCTCGCCGCGAGCTTCGGTCGCGAGACGCAAGCCTTCAAGGTCGACGTGCGCAAGCTGAAGAACCTCGGGCTCACCTCGAGTCTCGAGATCGGCTACCGCTTGTCACCGCGCGGTGAGGCGTATCTCGCCGCGACTCACGCGTCGTAGACGAGGATCGCGCCGCTGTAGCAGGCAACCCAGACTCGATGCTGCGTCGGTTCGTACGCGACGCCGATCGGATGATCGGGAACCGGGAAGGTGTGCACCACACTGAGGTCGGCCGCGTTCAGCACCGACACGGTGTTCGAGGCATAGTTGACGACGTAGAGCGCGCGGCCGTCGGACGAGATCGCCATGCTGCGCGGTTGGTTGCCGGTCGCGGTGCGCCCGACCACTTGTCCGGTCGCGGTGTCGACCGCGACCACTCGGTTGTCGCCATTGAGGGTGACGAACAGGCGCCGACCGTCGTTCGAGAGCACGAGGTGGCGAGGCGAGTTGCCCACCCCGCGAAAGTACGAGAGCGCGAACGTCCGCAGGTCGATGCGGGCGACGTCGAACGATCCCATCACCGCGACGTACGCGACCTGGGCCGTGCCGTCGATTGCGATGCCGCGCGGATAGGTGCCCAAGTGGATGCGTCTCACCTCGTGCAGCGTGTTGTAGTCGAGGATGCTGAGGTCGTAGCTGCACCAGTTGCTGACGAGCACGTATCTGTCGTCGGGAGTGACGGCGACGTACTTGGGAACCATCCCGACCTGGCCCACCGCGTCGATGGCGAGCGTCTTCAGACTCACCCGGTAGACGTAGCTCGGGCTCAGGCCGCCGGGTCCGCGGCAGTTATCTGATCCCTCGGGGCCGAAGTTCGCGCCGTACATCGAGTAGTTGGTCGCGAACATGTACCGGTGCACGTGATCGACCGCAGCCTCGACGGGCGCGCCGCGCGAAGTGCCCGGGTGGCCCGTGAATCCGAATTGCGCGAGATCAACGGTGTCCGGGATCGTCTTCACGAGCGCGCCGGCCGCGTCGTAGACCGTCATCGTGTGCCGGTACATCATGTTCTGTGCGAACACGAGACCGGTTCCCGTCGCGGTCACCGACTTGGGCGAGATCGCGCCGTTGACCGTGGCGACGCGGGTGAGCACGAAGTCGTCGGCCGGATTGTGGGGCACCGTCGTCGTCGTGCTCGCAGTAGTCGACGTCGAGGTCGCAACCGTCGATCGCGACGCGGATGTCGGCGAAGTGGGCTCGATGCGCACCACCGCGTGCGTCGTGTGCGCAGTGCCGGAGGAGTCGCGTCTCGCGACGACGACCGCCGCACCTACACCCAGCGCGACGACGAGCGCGATGCCCGCGCGGAGCCGGGTCGGATGCACGGCAAAGAGTATTACGGCCGGGCGCCGGATTGACGCGCCGCCGTCGCGCCGCGAGGCTGCAACTGCAACCGGTGTACCGGTCGGCCTGAGTCACGGTCGGCACGAACGAGGAGCCCGGAAATGGATGTGCGATCGATCGTCGATGTCGAGCCGGAGGTCGAGCACAACGGGACGGTCCCGGTCTGGTATCTCGTGCACCCGCGGGAGATGAAGGACCTGACCGAGGGTGGCCACCTCGAGCTGGTCAACGAGTTCGAGGTCGCGAGCGGTGGTTTCGTGTTCCCGCACTCGCATCCGACGCACGAGTTCTATTTCGTGATGTCGGGCCGAGGCGTGATGACGATCGACGGCGAGGACCGCGACGTTTCGCCCGGCGATCTCGTGTACATCCCTCCGGACACGATCCACAGCCTGCGCCCCACTGGTGGTGGTGCGATCCATTGCTTCTGCTTCGCGGTCGCGGTGAAGGGCGCTCCGGAGATCGACTACACGTCACACTGAGACGTTCGCTGAGGCGAGGTCAGCCGGGACAGGGGGTTCCCGCGAGCGACTGCGTGAGCGTGACCGAGCCCAACGGCAGGTCGTGCAATCGGGTCCACCCGTCGTCGGTCGACGCCGCGCAGCCGCCGGGATGCACCGACCAATGGCTGGTGGCGCGTACGCGCACGACGAGGTCGTCCGGACCCGAGACCGTGAGCGTCACTCGGTCGGGCGACATCGACTGCAGCGTGGCCGGCCCGTCGACCAAGCCGGCGAAGTCGTCGACCCGCCAGACGCGCCAGTGCGCGTCGTGCCACATCGCGTGGAGGTACGGGAGTCCGCTCGAGATCAGTGCGCGCTCGGCGATCGAAGAATCGTCGAGCCGCGCGTCGGGCAGCGCGACGAACTTCACGCCGTTGGCGTGTAACCAAGTGTGGTAGCTCGTGGCGGTGAGCGGGTCCGAGTAGAAGATGGGGTTGTACGCGATGTCGAGCTGACGCTCCCATCCGCGCGCGAGCAGCACGTGTGGTGCCGCGTACGCGACCTCCCAGTGGCGATAGGTCGAGGGAATCTCGACGCGTCCGAGCGCGCCTCCCTGATCTCCCAGGTATGCGAGGAGCGGCGTGTAGTACGCGGCGCGGGTCGACGGGTCGGTGTTCGCGAAGGCGATGCCGTCGACGGCAGGGAACCACTGCCAGATGAGCAGTGGGATCGCGATCACGGCGAGCGCCAGCCGCCGTCGGGGCAGGAGCGCGCACGCGAGCAGCGGGCCCGCGATGTACTGGCCGAGCCGGCTGACATTGCCGCCCAGCGCAGTCGGCAGGATGAACGACCCGATCGCGACCAGCGCGAAGCACGCTGCTCCCCATCGCGCCGCGGAGTGGCGTCGCAGCGCGATCGCCACGATGAGGCAGAGGATCAGGTCCCAGACGAGCGCCCACGGCTCGTAGGGCTCGGAGCCCGCAGTGGGGAACAGGAGCGCAACGGTGGCAATCGGCGCGAGCGCACCGAGCAGGAGCGCAAGCGCGGGCCCGCGTTGCTCCCGCTGGGAAGCGGCCCACGCGACGGCCACGATCGCGAGGAAGCATCCGGCGAGCGGGCTCGCGAGCGAGCACAGCACCGCGCCGCCGACCGCGACGACCGGCTTGCGATGCTGCAGCGCGTAGATCGCGCCGAGGGCGAGCGCGACCCCGAACGCATACGTCGTGCGACCGACGATGAGATTGGTGACGGTGGCCGACGCGAACCAGAGGCTGCCGAGCCACGCGACCGAGCCGAACGCGAACCGGAGAACGCGTTCGAAGACGAGGGCCGAGGCGATGCCGCTGACCGCGCCGAGCGCGATCGGCCCGATCGGCGCGCTGATCGCGGGTGCGATCACGCTGTAACCGAGCAGCGCGTGTCCGCCGAACCATTGACTGTTCCAGAGCACGAATCCGTCTCGGCGAACGAGCTCGGCGCGAAAGATCTGCGCGGGGAGATCCGACCCCCGCCAGCCGAGCATGACCGCGAGGAGCGCGAGCACGGCCGCGACGGACACGACCGCGGCCACCGTGGGCCAGCCCTCGACGTGCGGTGCTCGGCGCGAGCGCGTCGCCACCGCGAAGGTGCCGCTCACCACGGACCTTCCGCGCGGCCGACGACTCGCGATGTGCCAACGACTGGGCTTCGCACTCCGGTTGGACGGTAATCGGCATGGTCCGCGGCGGACCGAATGCGCCGCCGTGACCGGGCGAGGGCATCCGCCCTGGTAGTCAGATTCTGCTCATGAATCTGCATCGGACCGTTCACGCTTTCGGCTGGATCGCGTCAGAACCCACTCATAGAGTCGCCAGAATTGCACACCGGGGGGCCGTTCCAACGGTCGCCCGGCCATCAGAGCAGCGTCGGCTTGGGAGGCACTGTGAGAGTTCTGCGACCGCGTCGCTTGGTCGTCGTCGCCCTGTTGGCCCTCCTGGTCGTGCTCGTCACCGGGTCGGCCGCCGGCGCGTCCGACCCGCTCCCGCCGACGATCAACGGCGGGGCCGGCGGCCTCGGCATCAGCACGAACCTGTTGTGGATCTGTGTGGGCGGTGCCCTCGTCATGTTCATGCAGGGCGGCTTCGCGCTGGTGGAGACGGGCTTCACCCGCAAGAAGAACGCCGCGCACACGATGGGCATGAACGTGGCGATCTTCGGCACCGCGTTCGCCGCGTTCTTCGTGATCGGCTTCGCGTTGATGTTCGGCGGGTACTCGTTCCCCAATTTGTTCGGCTACGACACCGCTGTCGGCAGCGGGCTGATCGGCAGCGGCAACTGGGTGTTGCTGTGGAAGGCCCCGCTGTTCATGTCGGGGAAGGCGTCGACGGTCGCGGTGCTCGCGTACTTCTTCTACATGGCGGCGTTCATGGACGCGACGGCGACCATCCCGACGGGCGCCATGGCCGAGCGTTGGAAGTGGAACAACTTCGTCGTGTGGGGTTTCTTCTGCGGCGCGATCTACTACCCATTGTTCGGCGCGTGGACGTGGGGCGGAGGTTGGCTCGCCAAGCTCGGCGCGAGCGCGAACCTCGGCCACGGGTACGTCGACTTCGCCGGTTCCGGCGTCGTGCACGCCATGGGTGGTGTTGCCGCGCTCGCGGGTGCGATCGTGCTCGGTCCGCGCATCGGCAAGTACCGCAAGGACGGCCGGCCGCAGGCGATCCCGGGTCACAACATTCCGATGGCGCTCATGGGCGTGATCATCCTGCTCTTCGGCTGGTTCGGTTTCAACGGCGCGTCGACGTTGGCAGCCACCGATACGCGCTTCGGGCTCGTCATCGCCAACACGGCGATTGCCGCGGCGTTCGGAACGGTCGTGTCGATGCTCTACGTCATGAAGCGCTTCGGCAAGCCCGACCCGGCGATGTTCGGGAACGGTCTGCTCGCGGGTCTCGTCGCGATCACCGCGCCGTGCGCGTTCGTCGAGCCGTGGGCCGCGGCCGTCATCGGGAGCATCGCCGCGGTCCTCGTCGTCGAAGCCGTGCTGTTCATCGACCGTCGCGGTGTCGACGACCCGGTCGGCGCCGTCGCAGTGCACGGGGTGAACGGCATCTGGGGAATCATCGCGCTCGGCCTGTTCGCCAACGGCCACTACGGCGGCGACTGGAACGGCACCGCAGTATCGGGCGGGACCAAGACCGCGGGCGTATGGGGCCTGTTCTACGGGCACGGCGGCGGCGGACAGCTCGGCGCGCAACTGATCGGCGCGTTCGTTCTCTGCACGGTGATGTTCGGGATCGCCTACGCGTTCTTCCGAATCAGCGACATGGTGATGAAGGGCGGCATCCGCTCCGACCGCGACGACGAGCTCGCCGGGCTCGACCTCCCGGAGATGGGCATGCACGGCTACAACGACGAGAACCTCACCGGCTTCGAGCACGAGTACGTTCCGCGCGGTTCGAAGGCGACGGTCGACAAATCACCTTCCTGACGGCGCGCGGCGACGCGTCCCCGGACGCACGACAAATTCGACCGGCCGGCGGACCGGGGACAGGTAGCGTCGACCGGCATGTCGGTTCCCATGGTCGAGGCGCGCGCGCTCACGAAGCGGTTCGGTCCGTTCGTCGCGGTCGACGGCATCGACTTCACGATCGAACAAGGCGAAGCGTTCGGTTTCCTCGGTCCGAACGGTGCGGGCAAGACGTCGACGATGCGGATGATCGGTTGTGTCTCACCGCGGTCCGGCGGTGTGTTGCGCGTGCTCGGAGACGATCCGGAGGACGACGGACCGTCGATCCGGGCCCGCCTCGGGGTCGTGCCCCAGGAGGACAACCTCGACACCGAGCTGACGGTGTGGGACAACCTGATGATCTACGGTCGCTACTTCGACCTTCCGCGTGCGGAGATCCGCGAACGGGCAGCAGAGCTGCTCGAGTTCGTCCAGCTGAGCGATCGCCGCGACTCGCGTGTCGACCCACTCTCGGGCGGGATGAAACGTCGCCTCACCATCGCGCGCTCGTTGATCAACCGGCCGGAGGTCTTGTTGCTCGACGAACCGACGACGGGGCTCGATCCCCAGGCTCGACATCTCGTCTGGGACCGTCTCTACCGGCTCAAGCGCACCGGCGTGACGCTCGTGCTGACGACGCACTACATGGACGAGGCCGAGCAGCTCTGCGATCGCCTCGTAATCATGGACAACGCGAGCATCGTCGCCGAGGGCTCGCCCCGGCAGCTGATCGCCGACAACGTCACCCGAGAGGTGGTCGAGGTTCGCCTCGACATCGACGCCGACCCCGCGTCGGAGGTCGCCCGGCTCAAGCGGTTCGGAGATCGGATCGAGGCCCTTGCCGATCGCGTTCTCGTCTACACCGACGACGGCGACACCACCGCGGGCGCGGTCGTGAGCGACGGCTTCGACCCGGCGTCGGTGCTCGTGCGCCGGGCGAGCCTCGAGGACGTGTTCTTGACTCTCACCGGGCGCACGCTCGAGGACTGAGATGCGGCCGTGTCGACCCCTCCGCTGATCCGCGTCGTCGAGCGCGAGGCGCTCGTGTACGTGCGACTTTGGCGCGGCCTCGCGTTCAGCACGTTCGTCCAGCCGACCCTCTATCTCGCGGCGATGGGCATCGGCCTGGGGGGTTTGGTCAGCGCGCACAGCGGGAGGGTCGACGGCCTCGCCTATCTCGACTTCATCGCGCCCGGGCTGCTCGTCGCCAGCGCAATGCAGCTCGCGGCAGGGGAATCGATGTGGCCCGTGCTCGGTGGTGCCAAGTGGATGCGCCAGTTCCACGGTGTCGTTGCCACACCGATCGGACCGGGAGAGCTGTACGGCGGGTTCGTGCTCTGGACCACGCTGCGCTCCATGCTCGGAGCGGCCGCGTTCCTCTTCGTCGCCGCGCTGCTCGGCGCGGTGCCTTCGGCATGGGGAGTCCTCGCGATTCCGGCCGCCGGCTCGTGTGCGGCGGCGTTCTGCGCGCCGCTCACGGCCTTCTCGATCACCCAGGATTCCGACCTCTCCTTCCCGATGATCATGCGGCTCGGCGTGCTTCCGCTGTTCTTGTTCTCCGGAACCTTCTTCCCGATCAATCAGCTTCCCACTGGGCTGCGGCCGTTCGCCGCGCTCTCGCCGCTCTGGCACGGTGTCGAGCTCGCACGCGCGGCGACCACTGGACGGTTCGACGCCGTCGCGGTCGTCGTGCACGTGGCGGTGCTCGTCGGCTGCGTGGTCGTCAGCGCGTGGTTCGGGGTGCGCGCGTTTGCCCGGCGGTTGAGCTCGTGACCTCGACCTTGCGCATCATTCCCTTGCCGCGTTGGCGGCGTCGGCCGTGGCGACTCGTGGAGCGCAACGTTCTCGCGTACCGGCGCATCTGGTACATCTTCTTGAGCGGGTTCGCCGAGCCGCTGCTCTTCCTGCTGTCGATCGGGATCGGCGTCGGCAAGCTCGTCGGCGATCTGCACGTCGGCGGTCACCTCGTGCCGTACCGCACCTTCGTCGCACCCGGCTTGCTCGCGATCGCCGCGATGACCGGCTCCCTGCTCGACACGACCTTCAACTTCTTCGTGAAGATGAAGTACTCGCACACCTACGACGGCGTGCTCGCGTCGCCCCTCACTCCGCGCGACGTCGCGGTCGGCGAGATCACGTGGGCGCTCCTACGCGGTGCGACCTATTCCGCCGCCTTCTTGCTCACGATGCTGGCGTTCGGTGATCTGCGTTCGGGGTGGTCGGTGCTCGCGTTGCCCGGGGCCGTGGTGATCGGCTTCGGATTCGCCGGTGTCGGTCTCGCGGCCACCACCTTCATGCGATCGTTCGTCGACTTCGACTACGTCAACATGGCGATGATCCCGCTCTTCCTCTTCTCGGCCACGTTCTTTCCGCTGGTGCGCTATCCCGCCGGGTTGCAGGCGGTCATCCGCTTCACCCCGCTGTATCAGGGGGTGGTCCTGGAGCGTTCGTTGGTGATCGGTGACCTGCACTGGACGTTGTTCCTCCACGCCGCGTACCTCGTGGTCATGGGGTTGATCGGCTTGCGCGTCGCCTCGCGCCGCATCGGGCTGCTCCTGCAGCCCTGAACTGACCGAACCAATCGAACCGATCGAACCGGTCAGTAGCGAAGCTGGGCGACGACCGCGAGGTGATCCGAGGGCCAGACGCCGTCGACGGGCGCGTCGCCGGCGAGCCGCGCGTCGAGCACGTGCCCGACGCCTCCCAGCTTCGGGGTGCCGACCAGCACGAAGTCGATACGTCGGTCGCGGTCGAGCGCCGCGGCGTTGAACGGGTTCGCGTTCGACGCGGTCGCGCCCGGTGTGGCGTGGCCGGCCGCGAGCCACGCGTCGCGGAACATGACACCCGGCACCGGCACGGCGGCCTGACCGGTCAGCATCCGTAGCTCGTCGCTCGTCGGTTCGGCATTGAGGTCGCCGCACAAGACCGCGGGGAACGGGCGCGGCCGGCGCTCGCGTACCAGCCGGCAGATCTCCGCGACCTGGGCCTGGCGGATCGCGCTGTGGTCGTCGCGCCAACTCAGATGCGCGCAGTACACCTGGATCGCCCCGCGCGGTCCGTCGATCTCGGCGAAGACGACGAGCCGTTCCTCGCCCTCGTCGTCGCGGACGTCGCCCGCGGTGCGCGGGAGCACGCGCACTTCGTGGGCCCGGATCGGCCAACGAGAGACGACCGCGTTCCCGGAGAACGCGCCATCGCGCTCGAGGTTCGCGCCGAACACGACGTGGTCGTAGCCGAGGGCGGAAGCGAGCACGGCCGCCTGGTTGTGTTCCTCGTCCGCCCAGACTTCCTGCAATGCCCAGATGTCGGCGTCCGCGGCCCGCATGCTCTGCTCGATCGGATGCATCCGCGCGGCCCACGGCCCGTACCGCCCCCACAGGTTCCACGTCCCGATGCGCACCCGAGTCGACACGAGCGGTCCGTAACCCGGGTCGTAGCCGCCGAGGTCGGCGCCCGTCTCGTCGTGGTCGCCCGTGTGGTCGTGGTCGTGTATCACCGCGAGATCTTGGCGTACCGGTCAGGCCCGCGCCTACCGTTGCGGAGTGATCCGCCGGCTCGTGAAGAACCTCACGCTGCTCGAACCGACCGATGCTCCCGAGGAGTCGATGCAGCTCGAACGCGACGGCTACGCACGGTTGCGGGGCGTGTTCGACCCGACCGAGGTTGCCCGCATGCGCGAGGAGATCGACGGGATCTTCGACGCGACGGCGCCCGAACGCGTACGCGGCGACAAGGACGAATACCGGTACGAGATGTTCAACCGCGGCGCCGCCTGCCAGGCCGCGGTGATGCATCCCGAGATCCTGCGCGTCGTCGAGCCGCTGCTCGGCGAAGACTGCCACGTGATCGCGAACACCGCGTGGCGCAACCCGCCCGACTTTCCCGGCGGCGTATGGCATTGCGACGCGGGCCCGCACGTGCCCCGGCCGGAGGGCGTGCCGTGGGACGATCGCATCCCGTACCCGGTGTTCGCCGTGGCCACGCACGTCTACCTGCAGGACTGCACGCGCGCCGACGGCCCGACCGCCGTCGTCCCCGGCAGTCATCGATCGGGTCGGCTCGCGCCGTTCGACCAGATGAACGCGGAAGACCTCTCGTACGACGGTCGCCCGCCCGTGTTGTTCGAGGTCGAGGCCGGCGATGTCGCGTGCTTCGTCTCGGACGCATGGCACCGCGGTTTCCCGGCCGGGCCGGGCGGCCGCGGCCGCTACTTCCTGCAGGTGCACTACGCGCGGCGCGATATCGCGCAACGCATCCGCACGACGGCTCAGGTGAATCATCTGTCGCCCGAGGCCGCCGAGCGTGCGACCACCGATCGGGCGCGCACGCTGGTCGGCCTACACGCGCCGTTCTTCTACGACGCCTGATCAGGGGTCGCGACGGTGCCTCGTCAGATGTCGAGCGGACAGTTGTCGGTGATGCCCAGCACCTCGAGTGTGCGCCCGAGCCCGAGGAACACCGCGCAGCACAGCGTGAGATCGAGGATCTCGTCGTCACCGAAATTCGCGCGCAGCCGCGTGAACAGTTCGTCGTCGATCGCGCGGTGCTCGGTGGCGAACCGCTCGGCGTACTCGATCGCGAGCCGTTGACGATCGGAGTAGCCGGGCCAGGTTCGCCATTCGTCGAGGTGCGCGTACACGTCTTCGGTCACGCCCGCCTCGATCACCGACGGCGCCCGGAACGTCGCGCACGCGTCGCACGCGTTCAGTTGCGCGATCCGCATCCGCGCGGGTTCGCGCTCGGCCGCGGGCAGCGACGAGCGCTGGTAGGCGGTCGTGATCATCCGGTCGACCATGCCGGCCATCTCGGGTCGCAGCGACCACACCATCGCGCCGTCGCCCCCCGGCCCTTCGGGGATGTCGATTCTTGCCACGTTCAGAGCGTAGGCCGTGCCATGTTCAGAGCGTAGGCCGCGGCCTACGGGACGATCTCGGGGTAGTAGTTCTCGGCGCCGATCTTCTGGATGTCCTCGTACCAGCTCCCGTCGTACGCGTCCGTATGCCCCTGGCGCATCGGGTCTTCGAAGTTCCAGGCCTGGCGCTTGTAGGTCCAGTTGGCCGGGTACAGACGATGAGCCTCGCGCCAATGGGGAATCGCGGCGGCGTGGTCACCGGCGCGGTGCAGGTACTGACCGAGCTCGAACTCCGCGGCGGCGGTCGACTCGGCCCCGGTGCGCGGATCGGAGCGCCGGATCACCTCGTCGGGCGTCAGCGCGTAACGACTCTTCCGGCCGTGCGCGATCCAGTCGTCGACCATCGCCGCGTACAGATCGGGATCGGTCTTGATCTTCCTGGCCTCGCGCAGCACGTCGGCGACGTCGGGGGGCAGGGTCGACAGGTCGATCGTACGGAAAGAATCGGTGAACGGGTTACGACCCGGGTGCGCGGGCTCCGACGGACGCACGATCATGCCGTCCTCGTCGATCCACACGCCGTTCGGCACGTTGACGAACCCGAACAGCTCGTCGGTCACGTGGGCTACGTCGATCAACGACGGGTGCTCGGCGTGCGCCTGTTCGATGAACGGACGCGCGTCACTCGCCTCGACGTCGAGTGCGACGGTGACGACCTCGAGGCCGAGCGGGTGCCAGCGGGCGCGCAAGTCCTGCCACACGGGCAGGTCGAAACGGCAACCTCACCAGGACGCCCACGCGACCAGCAACACCTTCTGGCCGTGCAGGGTCGACAGCCGGAACGGGTTGCCGTCGTGGTCGGGCAGGACGAGCTCAGGGGCCACGGCCGAGGTGAGGGCGCGGCCGGTTACCGCAGTCTCGGGACCCAACGCCCAGAGGCCGTGCGTCTCGTCGGCGACGAGGGGCATACCGAGGCGCTCCGAGAGCACGGATGCGTCCAGGTGGCCGTCGTCGAGGCGAGCGGCGGGCGGCAGCGGAACGCACACTTCCGCCTTGCATGCGCCTTCGGGTCTGATCGCCCAGCCGGTGCGGGCCGCGAATTCGTGCTCGTCGACCTTCAGATCGTGCAGGATCACGGATCGCACGTTAGACGCGGAGGACCGATTCGTGCGCGAGCACCGTTACGAGTTCGAGATGCCACACTCGGCGGCGCGGATCTGGGCGTTGTTCCAGGACTACGCCCGCTGGACCGACTACGCACCGATGGTGAAGCGCGTCGACGTGCTGTACCCGGGCGACGCCGACCACAACGGCCGGTTGCGGCGGGTCATCTTCAAGATGCCGTTCGGACGCGAGGGCTCGGCGCTGGAGCTCGTCACCCACGTCACCCCCGAGCGCGGCTACACGTACACGATGATCTCGTCGACGCCCGGCAACGACCAGATCGGTCACGTCGCGCTCGAACCGCTTGCACCGAACCGGACGATGTTCCGTTTCGACGAGCGCTACAACCTGCAGAAGGCCCCGTTCAAGTGGTTCGAAGGGCCGATCTACAAGTTCATCAACAAGAACAACGAGGACTCGATGCGCCGCGCCTCGGCATGGTTGAGCGCGCACCCCGAATATCGTCCCGACCTCGAGGACGAGTAATGGCGGACTTGCAGACGATCTCGTCCTTCGCCACCGCGAGCGGCACGCTGGTGCTCGCGATCGCCACGTTCTCGGCGGTGCGTTCGTCGCATCGCTCGGCCCGCATCGCCGAGGAGTCACTCCTCACCGCGATGCGGCCCTTGCTCATACCGTCGCGCGGCGACGACCCGGTGCAGAAGGTGCTGTGGTCGGACCAACATGCGGTGCGTCTCGGCGGCGGACGCGCCATCTTCGAGTCGGCCGACGGCGTGATCTATCTCGCCATGGGGCTGCGCAACGTCGGTGCCGGAATCGCCCTGCTGCACGGGTGGTACCCGATGCCCGATCGAGCGCTCCTCAACGACCCGCGCGCCGACCCCGACGACTTCCGTCGCCTCACTATCGACCTGTACATCGCAGCAGGTGGTTCCGGATACTGGGAAGGCGCCGTCCGCGATCTTGACGACCCCTTGCGTGCCGGCTTCTCGAGCGCGCTCACCGAGCGCCGACCGTTCACGATCGACCTGCTCTACGGCGACCAACAAGGGGGCCAACGCACGATCAGCCGCTTCACCGTGCTTCCGGCCGGTGACGAAGGCTGGTACTGCCAGGTGGCAAAGCACTGGAACCTGGACCGGCCCGACCCCCGCTAGGACACGGCGCCGCGGTCGATCCGGTCCGTTCCGGCACCATCGCCCGACGCGTCAGAGGCCGGTCTTGCGGCACCAGCCGAGGCCGCGGCGGCGCGCGACCCGACGGACCCGACGTCGTGCGTAGCGCTCCGCTCCGTTCTTGCCGGTGAGCACCTCGAAGTCGCGGGTCGTGCGGGACGCCTTGTAGAGCCAAGAAGACAGCGGCGACCGTCGAGCCATGCCGCCGATTCTGGCATGGCCGCGGATCCGAGGTACCCACCCGCAGCGGTCGAACCGCCCGAATCGCCAGCGCCGGCTCGTGGCTCGGGCTCGGCTCCCGCCGGCGAGGCCATGACATCCCGCTTAGGGACGAGCCTGCGCGAGCCGACAACCCAACTCAATGGGCCGTTCGCGGCATCGGGTGCACCAAGACGGGACGCGGGGCGAGGGATCGCTGGTGAGACGCAAGGTCACGATCAGGACCAAGTTGGCGGCGACCCTGGCGGTGCCGCTCGCGGCGCTGGCGAGCTTCGCCGCGTTCCAGGTGCGCGACGCGTACAACCGCTCGGATCGGGTACGGCTCCAGGCCGGGCTGGCGACGTCGGCGACCGGACCGGCGGGCGCGCTGAACGCGCTCGAGAACGAGCGCGACTACGAGGCCTTGCGCGCCATCGGGACGCAGAACCTCGTGGCCCCGAAGGACGCGAAGTTCTCGAGCGCGGTCACGGTGACCACCGACGCCGCGCTCACGAGGTTCCGGCTGCTGCTCAGCTCGGTGGGTGGCGACGCGGCGGGCAACTATCGCTCGGCGCTGACCGAGGCGACCAGGCGCCTGGTGCAGCTTCGTCAGCAGGCCGAGGATCACGCGTCGAGGGTTACATCGCCCGCGAACGCGAGACAGGCCGGCGCCATCTTCGACGGATACACGACGCTGATCGGCTCGCTGCTCGACGCCGATCAACGCTCCGGCGCAACCATCGACGACGCGCAGCTGCGCAGTGGTGTCGAGTTGCTCAACGCGACCGCGCGGCAGAGCGAAACCGAGTCGGGCGTCGGTGTCAAGGTCGGTCTCGCCGCGATCACCCGCGATCCGGCCGCGATCGCGAATGCCCAACGCCTCGCCGATCGGCAGTCCCAGGGCGACAAGGACTTGTTCGTTCGCGCCGACGGGCCCTTCGGGCGCGCCCTGGTCGGAGCACTCGAGGCGCCGCTTCGCACGCGTGCGGTCGCCGAGCTGCAGGCCGCGGCGCACGATCCCCTTCACGCGAACCTCGTGACCCTGCTCAAGGTCCGGCCCGACTCGGTCAATCTGCTGTGGGTCGCGCAGACGAACACCGCCTCCCTCGTGACCGAGCGAGCGCACAGCCTGACCTCCGCCGCGCAGCACGAAGAGGCCGACTGGATCGCCATCACGCTCGGGTCCGTAATGCTCGCGATTGCATTGCTTTGGCTCACGAACCGCTGGATCACGCGCCCGCTGCGCGCGCTGGCCGACCAGGCGGCGGCGATGGCCGGACAGCGGCTGCCGGCCGCGGTGCAGGAGATCCTCGAATCACCGGTCAACGAGGCCGTCGCCCGACCCGAGGTAGAGCCCGTGCGCGTGCGCGCGGGGGGCGAGGTGCACGAGGTCGCGGTCGCGCTCAACATGGTGCAGGACAGCGCGGTCTCCCTCGCCGTCGAGCAGGCGACGCTGCGGCAGAACATCGCCGACGCGTACGTCAACCTGGGCCGTCGCAACCAAAACCTCCTCTCCCGCCAACTCGAGTTCATCACCCAGCTCGAGAACGACGAGTCCGACCCGGAGACCCTCGAACATCTCTTCCGCCTCGACCATCTCGCGACGCGCATGCGGCGCAATGCCGAGTCGCTGCTGGTTCTCGCGGGCTTGGCGCCGCCGCGCACGTGGAGTGCACCGGTTGCCATGGGAGATGTCGTGCGCGGCGCGCTGGGCGAGGTCGAGGGCTACCGCCGGGTGTACATGCGTCACGTCGACGAAGCCCATGTCGACGGTACGGCTGCGGCCGACGTCAGCCACGTGATCGCCGAGCTCGTCGAGAATGCGCTTTCGTTCTCGCCGCCGGATGCGGAGGTCGAGGTCTACGGACGCCGCGGCGACCACGGTTACGTGATCACGATCATCGACGCCGGGATCGGGATGCACGAAGAGGAGCTCGAACGCGCGAACGCGCTGATTGCGTCCGTGGGCGACCTCGCCGTCACTCCCTCCCGATTCCTCGGCCACTACGTGGTCGCCCAGCTCGCGAACCGCCACGGGCTCACGGTTCATCTTGCCGCGTCTCCGGCCAGCGGCTTGACGGCGACGATTGCGCTGCCCGCAGTGTTGCTCGGGATGACGAACGCGCCCTCGACCGAAGCCGCCGACGTGCAGGCCGGGGACGAGCCGACCGGCGAGCCGGAACGTCCGGTCGTTGCCTTGCCCCGTCGCGAAGCGGCGACCGAGCCTCCGCCCGTCGCGATGCGCGAGTCGGCGGGGCCGATCTCGTTCCGGGCGTCTCCCGCCCCACCCTCGCCTCCGGACGAGCCTGTGCCCGCGGCCACGCCCGAGCTCCAGCTCGTCTCGCCCTTGGACGAGGCCGACGTCATCGCCGGCGCCACGACCGATGACGCGCCGTTCGCGGCGCCGGAAGCCGAGCTGCCGGAACCTCAGCTGCCGGAACCTCAGCCGCCGGAACTGGAGCCGCCGGCCGCGCCCGCTCCGCCGGCACGGCCCCGGCTCGGACTCGGCACGTTCGCCGACCTGCGCGGCGCGTCCGTGCCGCCGAAACCGGCCGAGCAGCCGGCGCTCGCCGACGACTCGCCGGTGCCCGGAGAGCCGGACGCGGCGCCGAGCTCACCGCCGGTCTTCGACCCGGATCGGGCCCCCGTCGACTCGCCCGACCGGCGGCCGTCGTTCGCAGAGGTGGCGGAAGCCGTGGATGTCGTCACCGGCCGTCCCGCCCCCGCGTCGCCGTTCTCGGAGGACCTGCTGCCGCAACGGTTGCCCAAGCGCGGTCGGCGCAGCTCGCGCCTCGAGACCCCGTGGATACGCGAACGGCCCGTCGCCGGCACGCCGGAACCCCCGGTCGCGCCGCCGGCTCCCGCGCCATCCGTCGCCGACGCTCCGACGCCGTCGCGCAACGGCGTCGACGAGTCTCCGGTCGGTCCCGCACCGGCCCCGGCGACGAACGACGAGGCTCCGCAATCAGATTCGGCGCCGGCCCCCTCGGCCCGGGGCGGTGAACGGTTCGCGTTCTTCGCCGCCTTCCGTGCCGCGGCCGAACAAGCCCGCGAGGAAGCCGGTATCGACGATCGGAGAAGGCATTGAGGATGCAACCGGACGGAGCGAATGCTGTGATCACCAGTGCCGAAGTGCGGAACTTCAATTGGTTGCTGTCGAGTTTCGTCGACACGACACCAGGAGTGACCGACGCGGTCGCAGTGTCGTCCGACGGACTGCTGATGGCGATGTCGAGCACGCTCGAACGCGCCGGCGCGGAGCAGCTCTCGGCGATCATCGCGGGCATGACGAGCTTGGCCGAGAGCACGGCGCGCTGCTTCGCGCTCGGTGGTCTCGAGCAGGTGATCATCGCAATGCGAGAGGGATACCTCTTCGTGTCATCGGTATCGGACGGCAGCGCACTCGGCGTCGTCGCGGACCGTCGTTGTGATGTCGGTGCAGTCGGGTACCAGATGACGTTGCTCGTCGATCGGGTCGGAGCGACGCTCAGCCCGTCCCTCGTCGCGGAGTTGAAGGAGAGCGTGCTCCAGTGAAGGCCCCGAAATGACCGGCGATCTCCCGCCCGGCGGGACGCCTCAGGACTTCGTGCGACCGTTCGTGATCACGGGCGGCCGGACGCGCGCGGCCGATACTACGCTTCGCATGGAGACGATGGTCCAGACCGTGGGGGAGCCACGCGACGACCTCGATTTCGAGAAGGCACGCATCGTCGACGAGTGCTACGAGCCGCTGTCCGTCGCGGAGATCGCCGCGGCGCTCGGCGTGGCGCTCGGCGTCGCGATGGTGCTCGTCGGTGACCTGGTCGACGACGGCTGTCTCGAGACCACCCACAGCGACCCGGTCGAGATCGAGCTCTCGACCCTCACGAGGATGATCGAACGTGTCCGAGCCCTCTGACGTACCGGGTGGCGAGGGCGGACGGTCGGCGTCGGCAACGCGCGCGCCGCAGCGGTCGATCGAACCGGTCTCCCGGCGCCCGCGGAAGGTCTCGTCGGTGAAGCTCGTCGTCGCCGGTGGATTCGGTGTCGGCAAGACGACCTTCGTCTCGGCGGTATCGGAGATCCCGCCGCTCACGACCGAGGCGGCCATGACGAGCGCGGCGGACGGCGTTGACGACGCTTCGCTCGTCAACGCGAAGGTGACGACGACCGTTGCGATGGACTTCGGCCGCATCACCGTCGACGAGGCACTCGTGATGTACCTGTTCGGCACCCCCGGCCAGGAGCGATTCGCCTTCATGTGGGACGACCTGTGCGACGGCGCGCTCGGCGCGGTCGTGCTCGCCGACACCCGCCGGCTCGCCGACAGCTTCGTCGCACTCGACTACTTCGAGACGCGCAACATCCCGATGGTCGTAGGCGTGAACCACTTCGCGGGCTCGTATCGCTATCCGATTCCCGAAGTCCGCGAGGCGCTCGGCGTGGCGCCCGAGATTCCGGTGGTCGACTGCGACGCGCGCAACCGTGAGTCGGTGAAGGTCGCGCTCGTCACGCTGTTGCAGCACGTCTACGAGTTACGCCGCGCCGCGCTCGTCACCTGACCGGCGGTCAGTCCTCGACCTGCTGAAGGTGCTGGACCTCGATCATCAGGGGCAGCACGAAGCCGATGTACGCGCTCGTGAGCGTGTAGGCGTGGGCCGGGCCGTTGGTGGTGCGGGAGTGGACGTCGATCACGCGCACACGTTCGTCGTGCTCTGCGCGCGCCTTGGCGCGTTCGACGATGGCGAGCAGGTCGTCGAGGGTCTCGACCTGGAGCCCGAAGTGGTCGAGCGGAGGTGCGGTGAGCGGGGGATCCGCAGGCAGCAGGTAGACGAACTGGCCGAACGCCCCGGTATAGAGGATCAGCGGGTTGCCGTCCTCGCCCGTGTTGTCTCCCTCGGTCCACCCGAAGACCTCGCCGTAGAACGCGAGCACGGCAGCGCGCCCGCGCTCGTCGAGCACTGCGGGATCCATGCTGATCGCGACGTGGTTGAGGGTCGGCCGACCGGTCATGGCGACACCTCCGGCGTCACCATGACCTTGCCCGGCAGCTCGCCGGCGGTGAGTCGGTGCATGGTCGGGAGCACCTCGTCGAGGTAGATGTCGACGGGCTCGATCAAGCGGTCGAGCGGGAGCGAGCCGGAGGCGAGCAGCTCGAGCGCGGGCCGGAAGCCCGCGGCGTCGTAGTTGTACGCACCGATCAGGGTCTGTTCCATCACGATGACCCGGTTCTGGTTCACACGAGGGGGCGTGTTCCCGGTGCCGACGAAGACCAGCGTTCCGGCATAGTCGAGTTGATCGAGCGCGGACTCGGCCGCGGCGGCGGTGCCGCTGCACTCGAACGCGATCGTGAACGGTGCGTCGACGGGACGGCCCATACGCGCGCGCGGGAGCTCGTCGGGCGCGACCGCGGTCGTGGCCCCGACCTCGAGCGCACGTACCCGCCGCGCCGGCGCGGGCTCCGACACCACGATGTCACGCACGCCCCGGCTTCGCAGCACCGCCGTCGTCAACAGTCCGACCGGGCCGCCGCCGGTGACGAGCACGCGGTCGTCCGGCGACGCGTGTGCGAGGTTGACCGTGTGCAAGGCGATCGCGGTCGGCTCGGTGAGCGCGGCGGCGCGCGTCGAGAGTGTGTCGGGAACCCGCAAGAGTCGCGCGGCCGGCGCGACCTTGTAACGGCAGAACGCGCCGCGCGAGAAGTCGAGCAGGTCGGGCGGGTCGCGACGGAGGCACACCGACGACCTGCCACGCGTGCACGCCCGGCACCGACCGCAGCCCGGTGTGGGGTCGAGGACGACGGGCGCGCCGATTTCCCAACCTTGCGCGTCGACGCCGCGCGCCGCGATGGTTCCGGCCCATTCGTGGCCGAGCACGGAGCCGGGTCGCGCGTACTGCTCGAGCACGAGGTGCAGGTCGGTGCCGCAGATCCCGCAGTGCGAAACCTCGATCAGGGCCTCGTCGGGTCCGAACTCCGGGACCGGAAGCTGCTGTACCTCGATCGCGCCGTCGCCGACGTACACCGCAGCCGGCATGCCGTGGCCCGGCACGGATTCAGGCGAGACGTCGGGGCTCACGACGGCAGCTTCGCAGCCCGTTCGTGGGAAGAACAAAGCCGCCGGCGTGGAGCCGGCGGCTTCGTCTCGCAAGCTTCGAGCGTCAGACTGCTCGGACGTTCTGTGCTTCGTCTCCCTTGCGCCCGGGCGCCACATCGAACTCGACCTTCTGGCCTTCTTCGAGCGTCCGGTATCCGTTGCCCTGGATGTTGGAGTAGTGGACGAAGACGTCCTTGTCGCCGCCTTCGAGCGAGATGAAGCCGTAGCCCTTCTCGGCGTTGAAAAACTTGACCGTTCCAGTTGTCACTACCTGTACCTTCTCTTGACTGCGGAACGCACCCGACGCGTACCGTCGGGGACAGATTAGGGCACGTATCCACTGGTTGGCCCGCTCGCCGGCATGTGGTGCACGCCGTACGAGGTCAGCGGGTCAGATCCACTGCTTCCGCCGGAAATACCAGAGCTGTATCGCGGTCGTCACGACGATCAACCCCCACGACCACGCGTAGCCCTGGCCCCATCCGGTCTCGGGGATGTGCTTGAAGTTCTGGCCGTACAGACCGACGATGAAGGTCGGGAGGAGGAGGACCGAAGCGACGACCGTCAGCCGCTTCATGACCTCGTTCTGGTCGTTCGCGACCTCGGCCTGGTGGAAGTCGCGCACCCCGGCGAGCAGGTCGCGCGAGAGGTCGAGGCCGTCGGTCGCGCGCAACAGCTTGTCGTACGCGTCGGCGAAACGCAGCTCGATGTCGCGGGGAAACAGCGAGACATCGCCGTCGAGCTCGACGCGGTCGTCGAGCACCGCGCGTGCCGCGTCACGCGTCGGCGCGAGCACGCGGCGGACATGGAGGATGTCGTGCCGGATGGTGGAGATCTTCTCCCGAATCTCGGTCGACGGCCGCTCCTTCACGTGGTCTTCGAGCTCGTCGATGCTGTCGTCGAAGCCGTCGACCATCGTCAGGAACCGCTCGGCGATCTCGTCCACGACGACGTGGAGGCACAAGCCCGGCGGGGAGCCGTTGCGCAGCGCCGCGTTCCGGGCGTCGTCGAACTCGCAGGGCGTGTGACCGGCGGGCGTCTTGCGCACGGTGACGAGCACGTCGAGATTCGCGATCACGTCGACCTCTTGGAACACGACCTCACCGTTGGCACGCACCGCGGGGAAGGCGAGCACGCCGAAGACGTAGTTACCCTGGCTCACGAGGCGGGGCCGGGGTTCCTCTCGGCCCGGCGCCACGATATGGGCCATCGCGGTCTCGTGGATGCCGGCCGGCAGCACTGCTCGCAACGTCTGCTCGTCGGGATCGCAGAGATCGATCCAGTGTTGCTCTGTCGCCACGGACGCCACGGTTGCCAACGCTACGCGCCGTCGACATGACTCTGGGGGACTTCGTCGGCCGTGGCGGACCGAGGCGCCGATGCGCAGCCCGCCCGCTCGACCGCGTCGACCTTCCACCCGGTTCCGCTCGCGACCGGTCGCAGGTGCACCTCGTCGACGGTGGCGCGCTCGAGCGCGTCGATCATCGCCCGCTCGTTGGTGTGTCGCGCCGCGTCGTAGGTGTCGTAGTGGATGACCCGGTCGACATGTCGGTCGCACAGCAACGACGCGTAGTCGCCGGGATCCCGGAAGCTGCGGATCGCCATGCTCTCGGGGAACATCTCGGAGTCGAGCCGGCCACCGGCCCGCAGCACGTGGTACGCCCCGAGCTTGGCGTCGTTACCGCGCAGGACCCGATTCGTCTCGCCTGGTGCGAAGGCGGGCGAGTGCAGGTACGCGTCGAGCGTCGCGGTGTCGGTGCCGGTTTCGACGAGCGCATGCCATTGCTGGCCGACGTTCAGAGGGATCTCGAAGGCAAGATGGGCCGTCAGCGCGAACGCGATCCCGAGCGGAGCGAGCGCGCGCAGACCCGTGCGCTGCAGGAGCACGCAGATCACGGGCAGCCCCACGATGATGATGCGCGGTCCGATCGTGATGAGGAAGTTCGACAGCTCCGTCCCGAACGTGCTCTCGGCGGTGGTGGGCGACGCGAACACGAGCCAAACGGCGGGGAGGGCAATCGCGCACGACAAGGCGTACCAGCGGAGGAGCTCGCGACGGTCGAGGGCGAACGGCAGCCAATAGAGCACCAGCAGTGCGGCGATCGGCAAGACGATCGCCGCGTGGTTCGCCTGTCCGAGGCCGACGAGGATCGCCGCCCACGCGTGATGCCCGCGCCGCCAGGCCGCGACGCCGAACAGCAGCAGCATCGCGCCCCACGCGAACGACTGTTGACCGAACAGCAGCGCCTCGAGGATCGCTGGGTTCGCGAGGACGGCTGCCGCCCACCAGCCGCGTCGCAACTCCGGGAACGCGGTGAAGGTCGCGACGATGCATCCGATCGCGCCCAGCGCGGTCCACAGCGTGACCGTCCAATCGCCGAACAGTGGCCAGACGAGCGCGGCCGTCGTCCAGTTGACGAATCCGTACGGGTACGCGTACGCCTCCCCGTGCGCGAGGACGGGCATGCGCCACGGCAGCCGCGCGTGGTGCCAGAGATCGCGCGCGATGTACCAGACGTGGACGTGGTTGTTGACGCTGTCGGACGACAGCACGATGGTGTGGCGCAGATAGAACGCGATGACGACGATCCAGGCCACGACGAGGACCGCGAGCGCGAGGCGCCCGCCCGGAGCTTCGTCGGTGCCGGGGCGGGCGCGGTCGCCGGCGTGCACGCGCACGCGTGTCAGCTGTGCGGGTTGTCGCAGGACTGGTATGCGGGTCCGCCGATGAGCGTGTCGAGGCGCACCGGCCGCAGGCCGCGGGCGCGGAGTCCGTCGAGAATCAGCGGCAAAGCCGCGACCACGGCGGTGCGGTGTGCCGGCGAGGTGCCGTCGAGACCGGCGTGCAGGTCGATGATCGATCCGCCGCGCACCGACTCGAGCACCTTGTTCGCGATGGCGCGAGGATCGTTGGGGCCGCGGTCGCTCACCGAGACGTCCCACATCGCCATGCGCATGCGGTGATCCTTCACCACTCGTGCCATCATCGGAGTGCGTTGCCCGTGCGGCGGCCGGAACCAGACCGGGCAGGTACCGATCTCGCGGGCGAACGCCTCCTGTGTGCGCTCGAGCTCCGGATAACGCGGGTCGAGCCATCGCCACTCGTCGTGGTGGTAGGAGTGATTGCCGACGAGTTGACCGTCCGAGACGAGATCGCGCACTAGCTGCGGGGACGAGTCGAGGGTCTTGCCGACCACGAAGAACGAGCCCTTGACGTGCGCGGCGTCGAGGATCTTCACGATCGTGGTGGTCTCGCTCATATCCGGGCCGTCGTCGAACGTGATCGCGACCTCGGTGGACGTGCGGGACCCGTGAACCACGCCGCCGCCGAACCACGTTGCCCCGACCGTGCTCGCGCCGAAATACCCGGTGAGCCCGCTCACCGCGACGACGAGCGAGCTCCCGAGCGCGACGGTACGGAGGCGGTGCGTACGGGGGAAGCCGAACCGCCCGAAGCGCGATACCACTGCGGCGACGAACACCGCGCCGACGGCAAAGACCAGCACTACGGCGCGCGATCCCGCGAGCGCGGCAACCGCCAGGACGGCGCACTCGCCGGCAATGACAACCGGGCGGGGACGGCGCACGACGGGCGCGGCGAGGGCCGCACCCACACCGAACACGCCCGCGAGAACGATCGCGCTCCCGGCGTCGGGTCGCTGCGGGACGAGCCAGGCGGCCACGAGTGCGACGAGCCACCCGAGCAGCGCGAGCGACGACCGCGGGACGGAGCAGCGCAGGATCGCGCCCAGACCGAAGGCCGCCAACGCCGCCAGGACCAGCGTGAAGGCCGAAGCGGTCGAGCGTTGGTAGGTGAGCGCGAGCAGCATGGCCAACACGCCTGCGATCGCGAGGTGCGCGATCGCATCGGTCGGGAGGGCGTGGCGCGCGCGGTCCCGCCGCCACACGCGACCGACCGCGACGGGGATGACGGCCAAGTCGATCGCCGCGTCGCGAAGGCGCGTGCGCGACCGGGCGACGGGCACGGGGACGACGTGATCGTTGCGGACGGTGTATCCGAGCTGGCAGAGCACGACCGCGACTTCGACGGTCTCGCTGTACTTGTAGCCCGAGTAGAAGTCGAGCGCGTGGTCGAGTGCTCCGAGCCGGAAGATGCGATAGCCCGATTCGACGTCGTACAGGGGGGTGGCTGCCCAACCGCTCGCCCATTTCGACAGCACCCAATTGCCTGTGCGTTTGAACGGCCCGTGGTACGAGAGGTCACGACGCGCGATGTTCGCATCGAGCCCTTCTGACCGCGTGATCTCGACCAGCTCTTCGAGGAGGTGCAAGTCGTGTTGGCCGTCGGCGTCGACCGTGAACACGAAGTCGTCCGGGCTCAGCTCGCTCCGTGCCAGCCGCGCACGCAGCTCGGTAAGCGCGGTGGAGTACGCCTCCGACATCCCGCGGTTGACCTCGTGCACGAGGAGCCGGCACCTCGGGTGACCGCGTTCCATCCACCGCTCGATCTCGGACCGGGTGCGGTCGGTCGAGCCGTCGTCGACGACGACCAGCTCGTCGACGAGCGGGTAGAGCTCTTCCAGCACGGCCGCGACCGTCGGCTCCTCGTTGTACGCCGGGACCACCGCGATCCGACGCGGCTGGGGCTCGTTCACGAGTCGGCGCGCTGCTCTCGGTACCACTCGAGCGTCTTGCGCAGACCCTCGGCGAACGTGTGGCCGGGTACCCAGCCGAGCTCATCGCGAGCACGACTGCTCTGGACGATGCGGGCGCGGTAATCGCCCGGGCGCGTCGGGCCGAAGGTCACCTCGACGTCGCCGACGAGGTCGCGCACGGTTTCCGCCAGCTGGCGGATCGAGATCGCTTCCTCCGACTCGAGGTTGTACGTGCGGTTCTTCGCAACCGGCTTCAATGCGAGCACGTGCGCAGCGGCGAGATCCTCGACGTACACGAATCGCCGCTCCTGCGAGCCGTCACCGTCGATCCGCAACGGCTCGCCTCGCATCGCCCGCAGCAGGAACGCGGCGACGACAAGGTCGCTGCGCATGCGCGGACCGAAGGGGATCCCGTAGCGCAGCACGGTGTACGGGCGGCCGAAGAGGGTCGCGTAATCGCGACAGAACATCTCCGCCGCGATCTTCTCCGAGACGTACAGGTGGCGGTCGGTTTCGAGGTCGAAGGGCGTCGTCTCGTCGACGACGTCGCCGTGCGTCGCCGCGTACACCCACACGGTGCTCGAGACGATGACGCGGCCGGCGTCGGCCCGGCGACCCGCTTCGAGGACACGCGCCACTCCGAGCGTGTTGAGCGCGACGCTCTCGGCCGGGTCGGCGACGATGTCGTTCACGTCGGCCATGGCCGCGAGGTGAAAGACGGCGTGAGCGTTCTTCAGCGCGTCGGTGACGGAGTCCTGATCGAGCATGTCGACGTCGGCCCACTCGACGTTCGGCTGGGCGGGTGGCTTCGGGTCGATGACCCGCACCTCGTACCCCGCCCCCAGGAGCGCGTCGACGACGTGCGAGCCCACGAAGCCCGAGCCGCCGGTGATCGCGATCAGTCCGCTGCTCAACTCAGACTCATTTCGCCAGACTCATTTCGTCGAGCGCGGTCCCCAGGGACTCCACGACATAGTCGGCATCACTCTCACTGAGCGATGGATACAAGGGTAGGCAGATGTGGCGCGCGCCGATGAACTCCGCACCCGGCAGCGCTCGATCGGCGAATGCCGCGAAGACGGGTTGGCGATGAAGGGGCGTGTCGTAGACCTCGCCCGAGAGCCCGATGTCGAACCGGTCGCGCATCAGTTGCTTCAGCTCGGCGCGATCGACACCTTCCGGCAGGAACGCGATGTACTTGTAGTAGTTGCAGTGGGCGTCGGCCGGAATTCGCAACGGTCGTAGCCCGAGGTCGTCGGCCGCGGCGTCGTAGCGCTTGGCGAGCGACTGACGGGCCGCGATGAATTCGTCGAGTCGCCCGAGCTGCGACTGAACGATCGCGGCGTGCGGCTCGCTCATGCGCCAGTTCGCGCCCATCCGCGTGTGGAAATTGGCGAGGAACGATCCCTTTCCCTGGTCTCGATACGTGTGCGCGGCCTCGACGATCGCTTCGTCGTCAGTCACGATGATCCCGCCCTCGCCTCCCGCCATGACCTTCGTAGGGTAGAACGAGAACGCTCCCGCGATGCCGAACGTGCCGGCGCTCCGTCCGCCGAGTGTGCTGCCGTGCGCGTGGGCGGCGTCCTCGACGAGGTGCACACCCCGGTCGTGGCACAGCTCGGCGAGCGCCGGGAGCGCCGGGCTGATAAGGCCGCCGATGTGCACCGCGATCACTGCTGCGGTCTCCGGTCGGAGGTGGGCCCGGACGTCGGCGAGATCGAAGGCCATCGTCTCGGGGTCGCAATCGACGAATACCACGCGTGCCCCGGCGTGGACGGCGGCGGCGGCCGTCGCGAAGAACGTGTTGGCGGGAACGATCACCTCGCGGCCCTCGACGCCGAGGGCACGGAGGATGATCTCCAGTGCGGCGGTGCCCGAGCTGACCGCGACCGCGTGCTGCGCACCGTGCCGCTTGGCGAATGCGGCTTCGAGCTCTCGACCGATCGGCCCGAGCGTGAGCTGGCCGCTGATCAGGGCTTCATCGATGCGGGCGAGGATCTCGGCGCGGTCTTCGGCCGGGAAGCACGCCCGGGCAGGAGGCACACGCATGAACAGGGAATCTATCGAAGCGACGCTCCTTCGGCTCGCATATGGAGACGCCTGCACACAACCTTGACCTAGTTTCATCCACCTTCACGGCACCACGGCTTTTCGGCCCACGTCCTCGAAAAGGACCTCGACAACGACCTCGCCAACGACTTCGACTCGCCATCTCGTGCTCGTCGGCCTCATGGCCTCGGGCAAGACCACCGTCGGGCGATTGCTCGGGCTTCGGCTCGGCCGTCCATTCGTCGACAACGACGTCGTGCTGGAGCGGCGAACCGGCCATACGGCGCGAGAGATCGCCCTCGCCGATGGTGCCGACGCCCTGCACCTCCGGGAAGCCGAGGCATTGATCGACGCCCTCGCGCAACCCGTACCGGCAGTCGTCGCGGCCGCGGCGGCGGCCCCCCTCGAGCCGCTCGCGGTCGCGGTGATGAGGCTCCACGACGTGGTGTACCTGCGGGCCAAGCCCGAGGTCCTCGCGGCCCGGCTCGCGAGAGGCTCCGACGACGATCACCGGCCCTTCGTCTCCGGCGACGCCGGGGCCGTGCTCGCGGCCCAGTTCGCGGCGCGCGACGCGCGTTACCGCGCGCTCGCGGAGCTGGTCGTCGACGCCGACATCGATGACGCGGACGCGATCGTCGACGCGATCATGTCGGCGCTTGCACGATGAGCGTCTCGAACGCGCTGCGGGTCGCGAAGCCGATCGCCTCGTAGACCCGGATTGCCTCGTGGTTCTCCGCGAGCACGTGCAGGATCGGCGTCTCGGCGCGTTCCTCGATACCGGCCGCCACCGCGCGGATGAGCCGGGTCGCGAGCCCGAGTTTGCGCACCTCGGTGTCCGTGCACACCGCGCTCAACTCGGTGTAGCCCGGTGGGTGCAAACGTTCACCCGCCATCGCGACGATCCGGTCGCCGGACTCCGCCCGGCGACCCAAGTACGTACCGAGCTCCACCGTGCGTTCCATGAACGGACCCGGACGCGTGCGCGCGACCAGTGCGAGCATCTCCGCGACGTCGCCCGGGCCCAGTCGCGCGAAGGTGTTGTCGGGCTCGCCGATCGTCTCCGTCGCGACCATCTGCAGCGAGCTCATGCTCAGTGCGAGCTCCCAGTCGCCCGGTAGCTCGACCGCCGCGGGCCGGAACAGCACCGCCGCTCCGCCCGGTCCGACGAGTCGCGCCAGGGCCTTCCAGGCTTCCGGGCCGGCTTCGTCGGGGAGCGCGGCGAACGTCGCCACGTCGGTCTGATAGCGCAACGCGAGGCCGCTGCCCTCGGAGAACTCGGCTTGCGGGCCGGTCAACGCGTGCCAAACGGGGTTGTCGAGCGCCTCCACGTCCGCGATGGTGTCATGGTGACCCTCACCGAACCCGCGATTTTCGATCACCTCGCCCGAATCGACATCGACGGCTTCACGATCGTCGAGGGTGCGATCGAGCCCGAGCTGGTCACGGAGCTGAAGGGCGCGATCCGCCGGCTCGAACGCGAGTTGCACGTCGAGCCGCGCGGCACTGCGGCCGAGGGGCATTCGACCCGGCGCATGTACAACTTGTTGGCGAAGGACGCGGTGTTCCAGGCGATGCCCCTGCACGACAGCGTGTTGCCGATCGTCGAACGTCTCCTCGACCGCGGTTGCCTGCTCTCAGGAATGACCGCGATCGACATCGGTCCGGGCGAGGACGAGCAACCGATGCACGGCGACGACATCGTGATGTCGCGCCACCTGCAGCGTCCGCACGTACCGATGATGGTCACGAGCATGTGGGCGCTCGACGACTTCACCGCCGCGAACGGCGGGACGCGCTTCGTTCCCGGCTCGCATCTCTTCCCGACGACGCCCGACGAGCCGGGCGCCCTCGACGGCGTCGAGGTGCGCGCGCTCGAGATGCCGGCCGGCTCGGTCATGATCTTCCACGGGTCGCTCTGGCACGGCGGCGGCGCGAACACGACGTCTGCCGAGTGGCGGTGCGGCGTGAACGTGCAGTACTGCCCGGGGTTCGTGCGCCAGCAGCAGAACCCCTACCTCGGCATTCCGCGAGAGATCGCGGCGACGTTCTCCGACCGCCTCCTCGAGTTGCTCGGTTTCCGTCTGTACAAGGGCATCATGGGCCACGTCGACGGCGCGAGCCCCGGCGAGGTCGTGTTCGGTGCCCGCCTGGCGGAGGTCGCCTACCGCGACAGCGAGCGCCGCGGCACGCGGCCGATGACCGGCGACCTCGACGGCTGAGGGCTACCGCAAGTTCACCGGCGCGCAGTCGGAGCCCCCGTCCGGCGCGGGGCGGTGGCGCACGGCCCGTTCCGGCACGATCTGCACGATCGACCCCTCGACGGACGCGTGGCCGTCGACGATGAGGGAATAGTCGCCGGGCGCCGCGGGCGGCCACAGCAACGACACGTTCGGTCTTGCCCGCGCGTTCGCGCAGCTTCGACTTCCGGCGTCGCACGAGATCGAACCCTCACCGATGCGCGGGGTGATCGCGACGGCGTGTGCACGCTCGTCGTCGGACACGGTGAGGAGGTACGCAAACGGCGTTTGCCGAGCCGCGACGTCGCCCAACTCGGCCAGCTCGACGCGAATGCTCATCGGCTCGACCTCCTCGAGAATTCGCGGGGCTGGTAGTAGCCGGGCTGCGTGTCGCGCCGGCCGCGCTTCGACGTATACCGCCACTGGGCCGAGATCCGCCCTCGTACGGCGCGCCGCGTCTTCGGTACTCCGTGGAGCCAGTCGGCCTGGAAGCGCCCGCCGAAGACCATGAGGTCGCCGCCGGCGGGGGAGAGGTCGCGCGCCGCGGACCGGTCCCGTGTGCTGCGCGGTTGCACGAGAAAGGGCCGCGACGATCCGAGCGTCAAGATCGCGACCACGGTGTCGTCGAGCCAGCGCATCTCTCGGTCGCGATGCATCGCGACGCTGTCGCGAGCGTCGCGGTAGTAGGCGAAGCCGAAGCCGTCGAACCGCACGCCGTATCGCGCCGCGATCGCCTTCTGCGCGTCGGCGAGCACCGGGTGGCCCGGTTCGGCAATCGAGCCGCCCGCACCCAAGCGCGGCTCGTCGATCCAACGCTCGTACCGCCAGACGCGTCCGCGGGTCCAGGAGACGGTCGACACGAGGTGGTGGTAGACGTCGTCCGCGCCGCGCAGCCAGCCCCGCGCGCTGTCGATCCACGACGTGTCGTCGAGCTGCAGACGCTCGAACGGAACGTCCGGGTCGATCGCGGGCGCGACGTCCATCGCCACGAAGCGTAGCGACGAGCCCTGCCCCGTTTCGGGGCTGCGTCTCAGCGCGGCGTCTCAGCGCAGCGTTTTAGCGCGTCGCGGCGTAGCAGGCGTTGATCAGCTCGTAGCTCCGGACGTCGCCGGCGAGTCCCATGTCCATGCGGTTCATCACGTATCCGAACGCGAGCTCGGCATCGGGATCGGCCCAGCCGACCGATCCTCCCGCGCCGAAGTGTCCGAAGGAACGGGGTCCGCCGAGCTCGATGAAGCCCGACCGCACCATGAATCCGAGGCCGAACTGAATGTCGAGGTCGAGCAGGACCGTGTTCGGGCCGGAAGTCAGCTGGGTCGTCGCGCGCGCGAGCTGTTCGTCGGTGAGGATGCGCACGCCGTCGACCGTTCCGATGCACGCGGCGTACATGCGCGCGAGCGAGCGCGCGTCGCCGACGCCGTTCGCGGCCGGGATCTCGGCCGCGTGCACGGCTCGAGTGTTCCAGATCTCGGGGCCCGAGAACGCGCCACCGGGTGCGAACAGCGCCCGGCCGAGCGTCGTGTCCGGGCCCATGATCTCTTCGACGAACCTGCGGACCTCGGGATCCTCCGTGATGAGGGGGTCGGCCAGACCACCGACGAGTGGCGCGACGCGGGACTCCTCCGACTCCGGGAGTCCGATCCAGAAATCGAGACCGAGCGGAGCGGCGATCTCGTCGTGGAAGTAGGTGCCGACGGTCTTGCCGGTGATGCGGCGGATCACCTCGCCGACGAGCCAGCCGTAGGTGGTCGCGTGGTAGCCGTGCTTCGAGCCGGGCTCCCAATGCGGCGTCTGTTGGGCCAACGCGTCGACGACCGGGTCCCAGGAGAGCGCCTGGTCGAGCGACATCTCACCGTCGATCCACGCGAGCCCGGCCTGGTGCGACAACAGGAACTTGACCGGGACCTCGGCCTTGCCGCCCGCGGCGAACTCCGGCCAGTAGCGCGCGACGGGCGCGTCCACGTCGAGCTTGCCCTCCTGCGCGAGCTTGTTGGCGCACATTGCCGTCGCGCCCTTGGTCGTCGAGAAGACGAGCGCGAGCGTGCGCTCGTCCCACGCTCTTCCCGAGTCGACGTCGGCAATACCTCCCCACAGGTCGACCACCTTCTTGCCGCGGTGGTACGCGCTGAACGAAGCACCGATCTCGAGCCCCTTCGCGAAGTTCGCCTCGAACGTCTCCCGGACACCTTCGAAGCCGCCGGCCGTCGTCCCGTTGCTCTCGGTCATGCGCAGTGGTCTACCAAAGCGTCTAGCGTCGGGGCGATTGGGCGACGACGAGGTCGCGGCCGATCTCGGCGGGCTTCGTCACTCCGCAAAAGGCCATGGCCCGGCGGAGCTCGTGCGCGAAGCTCGTCAGCACGTCGAGCGCGCCCTGCTCGCCACCGATCGCGAGGCCCCAGAGCACCGGGCGCCCGATCAGCGTGGCCCGCGCACCGAGCGCGAGGGCGCGCAGCACGTCGGCTCCCGACCGCACGCCGCCGTCGACGTAGATCTCCGCCGCCCCGGCCACGCCGTCGACCACGTCGGCGAGCGCGGTCGCCGTGTCGACGCAGCCATCGACGAGGCGACCGCCGTGGTTCGACACCGCGATCGCGGACGCGCCCGCATCGATGCAGCGGAGGGCGTCGTCGCCGCGCAACACTCCCTTGACCACGACGGGCAAACCGCTCCACTCGTGGAACCGACCGAGATCGTCGAAGGTGACCGACGCATCGAAGTCGTCGACGAGCCGAGCGACGTCGTTCGGCAGCTCGATGTGGGCTTCGGCGCGCGCGGCACGTCCGTACGGCACGGCGGCGCCGTCGACCGACGCGACGATCGCCCGGCACCCGCACGCGCGCGCGTGCTCCGCGAGCGCGCGGGTGTGCCCGCGATCGCGGAGCATGTACATCTGCGCGAACCGGGGCGCGTCGGGAGCAGCGGCCGCGACGGCTTCGAGTGGGAACGTCGACGCCATCGACACGATCATGATCGTGCGCGCCGCGGCGGCCGCCCCGGCAGTCGCGCGCTCACCCTCCGCGCCGGCGAGCCCTTGCATCGCCGTGGGCGCGACGAGCACGGGTGACGCCACGGTCACGCCCAACACCGTCGTCTCGGTCTGTACCTGCGCGACGTCGCGGAGCACGTGCGGTCGCAACCGCAGCCGGCGCCAGGCGGCAAGGTTCGCGGCGCGGGTGTCACCCGAACCTGCGCCACGGTCGATGTAGGAGCGCGCGGACGGTTCGAGGAGCACGGCGGCGTCGGCTTCGAGCGTCTCGAGGTTCACGACGGCATGCTCGCGCGGTCCGCACGACCGCTTCGCGTCCTGCTCACAACCCTGGTCGACCTTCGCGCCGTCGCCTTCGCGCCGTTGAATGCCGGGCGGCTCCGGGTGACCGGGACCCGCGGCTGCCACCCCTACAATGGAGGTCCCCCCGAATTGGAGTTCTCATGGCCGCGCGCGACGACCTACGCAATGTGGCGATCATTGCCCACGTCGACCACGGCAAGACGACCCTCGTCGACGCGCTGCTTTGGCAGTCGGGCGCGTTTCGTGCCAACCAGGACGTCAACGAGCGGGTCATGGACTCGAACGACCTGGAGCGCGAGAAGGGCATCACGATCCTCGCCAAGAACACGGCGGTGCGGTACGGCGACGTCACGCTGAACATCGTCGACACGCCCGGTCATGCCGATTTCGGCGGCGAGGTCGAGCGGGCTCTCGCGATGGTCGACGGAGTGCTCCTGCTCGTCGACGCGAGCGAGGGCCCTCTCCCGCAAACGCGCTTCGTGCTGCGCAAGACGCTCGAAGCCCGACTTCCGGTCATCCTCGTCGTCAACAAGGTCGACCGGCCCGACGCTCGGATCGCCGAGGTTCTCGACGAGGTGTACGAGCTGTTCCTCGATCTCGGTGCCGACGAGCACCAGATCGAGTTCCCGATCGTGTACTCGAACGCGCGTGCCGGTTGGGCGTCGCTCGATCCCGAAGTCGAGGGCAGCGACCTCAAGCCCCTGTGCGAGCTGATCCTCGAACGCATTCCGGCGCCCGAGTACGACGAAGGCCATCCGTTCCAGGCGCTCGTCACCAACCTCGACGCGTCGCCCTACCTCGGTCGCCTCGCGCTGTGCCGCGTGCGCAACGGACGCGTTCGCAAGGGCCAGCAAGTGGCGTGGTGTCGTATCGACGGAACGATCGAGCGCGTGAAGATCGTCGAGCTGTATCTCACCGACGCGCTCGATCGCGTTCCCGCCGAGGAGGCCGGGCCGGGCGACATCATCGCGGTCGCCGGCATCCCCGAGATCACGATCGGCGAGACGCTGGCCGACGCCGACGATCCTCGGCCGTTGCCGCCGCTCATCGTCGACGAGCCCAGCCTGTCGATGACGGTCGGCATCAATACGTCCGTGCTCGCGGGCCAGGACGGCAAGAAGCTCACGGCGCGCCAGGTCGAGAACCGGTTGCAGCAGGAGCTCGTGGGCAACGTGTCGCTCCGGGTGTTGTCGACCGAGCGGCCCGACGCGTGGGAAGTACAGGGTCGCGGCGAGCTCCAGCTCGCGGTGCTCGTCGAGACGATGCGGCGCGAGGGCTTCGAGTTGACCGTCGGCAAGCCGCAGGTCGTGCTCCGCGAGATCAACGGCAAGCGTCACGAGCCCGTCGAGCTGCTCACGGTCGACGTCCCCGAGGACTATCTCGGCGTCGTGACCCAGCTCCTCGCCCTGCGCAAGGGCCGCATGGAGCAGATGGTCAACCACGGCACGGGTTGGGTGCGCATCGACTTCCGCGTTCCCGCCCGCGGCCTGATCGGGTTCCGCACCGAGTTCATGACCGAGACGCGCGGCACGGGCCTCTTGCACCACGTCTTCGACCGCTACGAGCCGTGGCACGGGGACCTGCGCACCCGTCCGACAGGCTCGCTCGTCGCCGACCGCCGCGGTGCCGTGACCGCCTTCTCGTGCTTCGGGTTGC
>JBBQGQ010000018.1:0-87501 GCA_038323195.1 Acidimicrobiia bacterium
GTGCTTCGGTATCGAGGACAAGTCCGGTGTTGGTGGCGGTACCTTCTACGCCGGCGGCGCGTCGGCCGCGCCTGCGGCGGGGTGTACGGCACCGGCTGCCGCAGCCGATCCGAACTGGCTGGGCACCGCCTGGTAATCGAAGCGCGGCTTGGCTACGGGCAGCCCACCGGGAGCCGTGCGAGTAGTCGTTCCCGTCGACCACGCACAGGGTGGCGTTTGCATATCCGGCGGCGGTCATGGCCGACACCGCCGCGTCCAACAGCTGCGTGCCGCCGCCGTGTCGCCACCGCTCGGCTGCGACGTAGATGGATGTGACCTCTCCGGTGCCATCGCCGTCGTCATCCCGACTCGGCGCCCGCCTCGGCGATCAGCCGGCGCCAGACGTCGGCGCGCCGCTCGACGGACAGACCCACGAGGTAGTCGTCGGGGACGAGGCCCCGGTAGAGGTCGAGCGCCAGCTCTCGACGTGGACGCGCGCCACTGCTTCGGCGTCATCACCTCCGACGGCGGCCCTGACCCGCACGAAATCAATGATCGCCGATCGCCTCGGCGCCGCGCCGCTACAGACCCACGCGTGACCGCCAGTGCGCGTCGAGCGCGGCCCGCGCGAGTCGCTCGTGATGGTGGTGCCACTCGTCGGGACGCACGTCGTCGATCGCCCGCCATCGGAGCTCGCGCACCTCGTGCGGCTGCGGCGTCAGCCGGCCGCCGGTGATCGAGCACCGGTAGACGATCGACACCGTGCCGTGCGGGTGCACGTCGGCGTGCGCTTCGCGGAAGAACACTCCGACGAGGCCGTCGACGCGCGCCTGCACGCCGGCTTCCTCCCCGAGCTCCCTGATGGCGGTCTGCTCGGGCGACTCGTTCGGGTCCACCCAACCGGCGATGAGTCCCCACTTGTCGTCGTCGACACGATGGGCAACCAGGATGCGGTCCTGATCGTCGAACACGGCGGCGTCGACGCCGACCTTCGCGGTCAGGTATCCGATCTCGGCCTCGAAGCGCTCGCGCACGACGGAGGGGTCGAGCGTCGTGCGGGCCGTGTACTGACGCTGCGCGGCGGCGAGGAGCCGCGTGTAGCGCTCGCGGTCGAACGGGTTTTCGCTGAAGTGCAGACCCGTGCGCGCGATCGCCTGCACCTCGTCGAGCAATGCGAAGATGTCGAGCGGTTCGGCATCGCTCACCGGGCGGCGCCGGCCATCCAGTCGGCGACGACCCGGGCGAGCTCGGCGCCCTTGTCCTCTTGGAGGAAGTGGCCGCCGCCCTCGATCGTCGTGTGCGGTTGGCCCGCGCAGCCCGGCACCTCACGCTGGAACACGCGGTCGCCGCCGCGGGTGATCGCGTCCTGGTCGGAGAACGCGGTGAGGAACGGCTTCGTCCAGGCGCGCAGTGTCTCCCACGCGCTCCGGTTCGCCGCCGATGCGGGGTCGTCGGGCGAGGTCGGAACGAGCAACGGGAAGTGGCGGGCGCCACTCTTGTACGTGTCGTCGGGGAACGGCGCGTCGTACGCGGCGATCACCGCTTCGCTCGGCGGCGTGTGGCAGCCCGAGCCGACGATGAAGCCGACGGCGAAGTCGTCGACCGTCTGGGAGAACTTCTGCCACGACAGGAATGCATCTCCGGGCGGTGTGTCGCCCGTGGGTAGGAACGTGTTCGCCGTGACCACGCGAGCAAACCGATCAGGATGCTCGCCGACGAGCCGGAGGCCGATGAGGCCGCCCCAGTCCTGACCGACGAAGGTGACGTCGCGCAGGTCGAGCGCGTCGAACAGCGCGGCGCGCATCCATTCGACATGGCGGGCATACGAGTAGTCGGTGCGCGCGGTCGGCTTGTCGGAGCGGCCGAAGCCGACGAGGTCGGGTGCGACGCAGCGGAGTCCGGCCGCCGTGAGCACGGGAACCATCTTCCGGTAGAGGAAGCTCCAGGAGGGCTCGCCGTGCATGAGCAGCACGACCGGTCCCGTGCTCGGGCCCTCGTCGAGATGGTGCACACGCAATTGCCCACCTTCGCCGTCGTCGACGTCGACATAGTGCGGCGGGAACGGAAAGTCGGGGAGGCCCTCGAACCGGTCGTCGGGCGTGCGCAACGCCTTCATGGTGCAGCTCCTCGGTCGTCCACCTACGATGCAAAGGCGTATGAACGTACTGCTCATCACGACCGACCAGCAACGCGCCGACACGCTGGGCGTCGAGGGCAGTCCTTTGGAGGCCACGCCGCGCCTCGACGCGTTCGCCGCTCGGGGAACGCGCTACTCCGGTGCCCGCACGCAGAACCCACTGTGCCAGCCGGCGCGCGCGACGATCCTCACGGGCACCTACCCGTCGACGCACGGGGTCACGTGCAACGGCGTCGATCTTCCGTCCGACGCGCAGGAGCGTTCGATCGCGACCCTCTTGGGGCGCGCCGGATATCGAACCGCGATCATCGGCAAGGCGCATTTCGCGTCGGCCTTCCCGTTTCTGCCGACCGGGCAAATCGAGTCGGTCGAGGGCTCGGCCCGGGTAGATCCCGAATGGAACGGCCCCTATTTCGGATTCGAGCACGCCGAGCTCCTGCTGTTCGGCCACAATCTGCGGATCGCCGATCTGATGGGCCAGTGGAATTGGGTCTTCGGACCGCCACCGTTCGGCTTGCACTACGCGCAATACCTGTTCCGCGACGGCTTCGAGCGTGGCCTCGAGCGACTGCGGCTCATGCAGCCCGAAGCCGCGGGCGCGGTGTGGGACCACACCCAGACCTGGCGCAACGCGCTTCCGGAGGAGGACCATCCGACGACGTGGGTGGCCGACCGCGCGGTCGAGTGGTTGAACCACGTCGACGGGCCGTTCTTCGGTTGGGTGAGCTTCACCGATCCGCATCATCCGATGGATCCGCCCGCGCCCTGGTGCGATCGCTACGCGCCCGAGGACACCCTCGAGGTGCTGCCGGAGATCCATCCCGACGAGTTCGCGAACAAGCCGGCCCTGCACAAGATCCTGTCGGACGGCTTACGCGGCCGGCCGCTCGAGTGGGCGAATCCCGGCGGCGCGACGCTGACGCGCGGCGAGCTCGCGCGGATGACGGCGGGCTATTACGGAATGGTCGCGCAGCTCGACCACGCGGTCGGTCGCGTCCTCGACGCGCTCGACGAGCGCGGACTCACCGACGAAACGCTCGTCATCGTCACGAGCGACCACGGCGAGTTCCTCGGTGAGCACCAACTGATCTTCAAGGGCCCGTTCGGGTACGACTCGTTGCTGCGAGTGCCGCTGCTCGTGCGCGGCCCCGGTATGGATGCCGGCCGCGTCGTGACCGATCCCGTCGGCACCATCGATCTCGCGCCGACGATTCTCGGGGCGGCCGGTATCGAAGCGCCGGATTGGATGGAGGGCAGCTCACTCGCAGAACGACCGCGCGAGTACGTGCTCACCGAGAACGACTTCAACGTCATGACGTCGATTCCGATGCGCACGATCACGACCGCGCACTACAAGCTGCACCGTTACCTCGAAGCTCCGTTCGGCGAGCTGTACGACCTGGTCGACGATCCGGGCGAGGTCGTGAATCGCTACGACGACCCGGCATTCGCGTCGACGCGCTCCGATCTCGGCTCGCTCCTCGACGACGTGATGAACCACGAGGTGCGCAAGGAACCGATGGTCGGCCTCGTCGCCTAGCTACGGTCGTCGGTACCCGGTCACGTACGCGGGCACGCTCGCGATGGTGTCGGCTTCCGGGATCGCCGACCCGTACGTGCTCACCAGCGGGAGCTGACCGGCCCAGATCGGGAGCGAGAGATCCTCGGGGTCGTCGATCGGCCCGCCGGTGCGCACCTTGGCCGACGCCTCGTCGATCGGCAGCCGCAAGACCAAGGTCTTGCGCAACTCGGCGGCCGATGGCGGCCGGGCTTCGGTCATGCGGCCGGGCACGACGTGCTCGACCAACGCGTGCAGCGCCGACTGCTTCTCCTCGGTGTCGTCGACGGTCGTCAACCGCCCGAAGACCATGACCGAGCGATAGTTCATCGAGTGATGAAATGCGGACCGGGCGAGCACGAGGCCGTCGACCAGGGTGATCGTGACGCACGCTTCGATCCCGCCGGTGAGCGAGCGCAGCATGTGGTTCGCCGCCGCGCCGTGGAGGTAGAGGACGTCGTCGACCCGCGCGTGAATGGTCGGGATCACCCAGGGCCGGCCCTCGACCGCGAAGCCCACGTGGCACGAGAGGGCTTCGTCGATCACGGCGTCGACGAGCTCGCGCTCGTAGCTCGCGCGTTGCGACTGACGGCGGACCGTGGTGCGGTCGGTCTGGGCGATCTGCATCGGGCAACCGTAGGTGTGTCGGGCGGCCCGGCGAGCACATTTTCCGATCGCTGTGCGAGAGTAGCGACATGGCTACCAATCGAGTACGTGTCGGAATCGTCGGCACGGGCAACATCGCGACCTTGAACGTGCCCGGCTACCTCGAGCACGAGCAGTGCGACGTCGTCGCACTGTGCGACCCTCGACCGGAAGTGCTCGAGCGGCGCATGGCCGAGTGGGAAGTACCGCGCGGCTACACCGAGCTCGAGCAGTTGCTCGCCGACGACGAGATCGACGCGGTCGAGATCCTCAGCCCCACACCGCTGCACGCCGAGCACACGATCGCGGCCCTGCGGGCGGGCAAGCACGTGTCGTGCCAGAAGCCGATCGCCAACGACGTCGGCGATGCGCGGAGGATGATCGAGGTCGCGCGAGATTCCGGTCGCGTGTTCCGGGTCACGGAGCAGTGCTGCTATTACCCGCCGTTGCGCAAGGCCCGCGATCTCGTCCGGGAGGGCGCGATCGGCACGCCTACGGTTATCCGCATCAAGACTGTCGTCGGGCGGACGGAGTCCCGCTTCCAGGCCACCCTCGATCCCGCCGGGTACTCGTGGCGCTTCAATGCCGAGAGTCCGGGCGGACATCTCTTCGACGACGTCATGCACAAGTACGCGATGGCCTTGTGGCTCGTCGACACCGACATCCGCAGCGTGCAGTCGATCGTTCGTCAAGGCCCGCTCTTCTTCGAGGCGCCGACCGTCGCCCTGTTCGAGTACGACCGCGACGACTTGCTCGGCATGATGGAGGTGTCATACGCGCCCGACATGTTCATTCGCAGCGACTCCTACGGCGCCGACGAGTTCTTCGAGATCCAGGGCACCCGCGGGTTCATCTGGGTGACGCGGCTCTGCGGCAACCTGCACATCGGCCTCGCGCCCGTCGTGCTCTACGAGGAGGACGGCCGCCAGACTTCCTTCGCCGAGCTCGACGCGTCGTACGACGGCTCCTTTCGTCGGTCCGCGTCCGCCTTCGTCGATGCGTTGCTGGCCGGGGAGACGCCGGATCTCGATCCCGAGACCGCGACGCGGGCGCTGCAACTCTGCTTCGCGGTCTACCAGGCGTCGAACGAGCGGCGGCCGGTCGAGCTCTCGACCATCGACGGGCGCGTCAGCCCGAACGGCTGGCCACCCACCGACGAGAAGATGCGCGTCGACGTCGAGGAGCTGTTTCGCCGCGAGGCGGAGCGCGCCGAGCGCCTGGGCCCGGGACATCCGTAGTCCTCACGGCACGTAGAATTCGGGCATCGACAAGTTGGGACACGCCCGTGGTCGTGCCCTGGTGTTCGCGCTCGTCGCGAACGCCGTCTTCCTCGCGGTCGAGGTCGTTGGCGGATTCGCGTTCGGCTCGCTCGCGCTGCTCGCCGACGCCGCGCACATGGCGACCGACGTAGTCGTGCTCTCGGCCGCGTACGCGGCGTTGCGCATCACGCAACGCCCGCCCACCGAACGACACACCTTCGGGTTCGCTCGCAGCGAGGTGCTCGTTGCACAGGCCAACGGTCTCCTCTTGTTCGCGGGTGCGGTCGTGGTCATCATCGAGGCGTTCCGCCGGTTCGGCTCCCCGCACGAGCTCTCCGCGGCCGGCGTGTTCGTCGTAGGCGCGATCGGCTTGGTCGTCAACGTCGCGAGCGCCCGCGCCCTCTTCCGGCACGCGCACGGGAACATGAACCTGCGGGGCGCGTTCTGGCACCTGTTCACCGATGCGTTGGGCTCGCTTGCCGTCATGGTCGCGGGCGCGGGAGTCGCGCTCTTCGGCGCCGCCTGGCTCGATCCCGCGGCCTCGATCGTGATCTCGGTGCTCGTGATCGCGGCCGCCTGGCAACTGTTGCGGGACGCGGGCCGCGTCCTGCTCGAGGCCGTACCAGCCAATCTCGACGTCGCCTCGGTGCGTGATGCGCTGTGCTCGGAAGCCGGCGTCGAAGCCGTACACCACCTCCATCTGTGGACGGCCGGCAGTGAACAGGCCGCACTGTCGGCACACGTGGTGCTCGGCGGCCCGCTCAGTCTCCACGACGCGCAGCTCCGCGCCGCGGCACTGAAACGCATGCTCGCAACCAAGTTCGCGATCGAGCACGCGACGCTCGAGGTCGAGTGCCACGCGTGCCTCGACGACGACGCGCACGAGCACGCGCACTGAGTGCAGGCTCGCTAGGCGTCGAGCGTTTCGAGGCGCTCGCGCAGGCTGATGAGCGTGCGCGCGAGGAGTCGCGAGACGTGCATCTGGCTGATCCCGACTTCCTCGGCGATCTCCGTTTGCGTCTTCTCGTGGAAGAACCGCAGTTCGACGATCGTGCGTTCGCGCTCGGTCAGATCGGAGAGCACCGCGTCGAGGACCACGCGATGCTCGGCGATGTCGAAGTTGTGATCCTCCGCGCCCAGGCGGCGCTCCATCGCCGTCGGCTCCGCGTTCTCGCCGGCACGCGTGTCGAGAGACGACGAGCGGTAGGCGCCGCCGACCTCCATCGCTTCGAGCACCTCCTCCTCGGCAACTCCGAGCTCGGCCGCGACCTCGGGAACGCGGGGCGCGCGCGAGAGGCGCTGCGACAGCTCGTTGATCACGTTGCCGAGCCGGAGATGCAACTCCTGCGGACGCCGCGGTACCCGGACCGACCACGTCTTGTCACGGAAGTGGCGCTTGAGCTCGCCCTCAACGGTCACCGTCGCGTAGGTCGAGAACTCGAGGTTGCGATCGGGGTCGAAACGCTCGACCGCCTTCAGCATGCCGAGGTATGACACTTGCAGGAGGTCGTCGAAGGGCTCACCGCGGTTCGCGTAGCGGCGCGCCAGGTGCGAGGCCAGCGACTTGTGCGCCTCGATCAGCTCGTTGCGCAGCTTCCGGTCGCCGGTCTTGCGGTATTCGATGAACTTCGCCCGCGACTGTGCGCGCTCTTCCGCGGAGAGCACCATCTCAGATCAGCGGCCGGCGGGTGACACATGACAGGCAGACGTAGCCGTCGACGGTGCGGAGCTCGTAGTCGTCGATCACGGCCTTCAGGATCTGCGCCGTCAGCGGCTCGACGGTGACGCCGACGCCATCCGCGATCGGCGCGCGTCCCGAGATGTGCAGTTCGGTGTCGGTCGTGAAGAAGGTGATCTCGAGCTCGCCCGCGCTTGCTGCCTCGATCGCCATGCTCGCCAGCTCGTCGAGGGCGACGCGGAGGTTCTCGATCTCCTCGACGTCGAAGCCGAGGCGGCTCGCGACGCCCGAACCGGTCAGGCGAACGATGCGGACGTACTCGAGTGCCGCCGGCACGCTCAGCCGGACGATATCTTCTCTCGGCTCTGCGGTCTTCACGGGTCTACGACTCGATGACGAAGTGATCGGTGAGCCCGGTGATGTCGAGCAGCCGCCCGACGGGCTCGCTCGGCGCGCGGAGCGAGAGTCGACCATCGCGTTCCGAGAGCCGGCGCTGCGCCGTGAGGATGGCGCGCAGGCCCGACGAATCGAGGAACTTCGTCCCGGAGAGATCGAACACCAGCTCGGTGACGCCGTCTCCGAGCAGTTGCGAGACCTCCTCTTCGAGGCTCGGCGCCGAGTATGCGTCGAGCTCGCCCTGGATCGTCACGACCGCCCGGGCCCCGTCCCGTTCGGTTGCGAGCTTCAGATCCGGCCCCACAGCCTGGTCTTCCACTTCGGTCCTCCTCGTCCCCGCTCGTGTGAGCAAGGTACCGCGTCGCGCCGGGGCGTAAACCCCGGGTGCGGTCGCTCGGGGTGCGGTCGCCCCGGGGGTGGCCGGCATCGGGCGCGACCGGTCAAAGCGCTCGTTCCCGTACAACTTCGTGCGGGTCCTTGTCAGTGCGCGTGCCCAGGAAGGTCGGATGACGGATGTTGCCCGACGCTGTCCACTCGGTGAAGCGAACCTCGACGACGAGCACCGGTTCCACGAATCGCACACCTTTCGGGACGCGCCCGGCACCGAACGGACTTTCGTCGCGGGTGTGCTCCGAGAACAGCCGTTCGAGCTGCGCGATGACCGCACCCGACAACCCGCTGCCAACCTTGCCCGCGTAATGCAACACGTCTCCGTCGTAATAGCCGACGAGCAATGATCCGATGCTGCCGGTCCGGCCCTTCTCGCCCGGCTGCCAACCGCCGACGACGAATTCCTGGTGGAGGTGGTTCTTGATCTTGAGCCACGCCCGCGATCGTCGTCCGGGCTCGTAGTGCGCGTCGAGGCGCTTGGCAACGACCCCTTCCAAAGCGAAGCGAAGGCTGACCTCGGTGGTGGCGGCGCCGTCGCCCTCCTCGTGCGGAGGGGTTTGCCACGACGCGCCGTTGAGATCGAGCTCGCGCAGCCGTGCTCGCCGCTCCGTGTACGGCAGGTCCATGGTCGAATGTCCGTCGAGCCACAGGATGTCGAACAGCACGTACGTGACGGGGATCTCCTGCGCGAGCCGCCGGACCGTGGAGTCGCTCTCGACGTGCATGCGCCGCTGCAGCGACTCGAAGCTGGGACGGCTGGATTCGTCGAACGCGACGATCTCGCCGTCGAAGACGACGTCACGGGCGCCCATGACTTCGCCGAGCCGTCGTATCTCCGGGTATCGGCGGGTCACATCGTTTCCGTTTCGGCTCACGAGCCGGATCCGCCCGCCATCGACGTATCCGAGGGCGCGGATGCCGTCCCACTTCAGCTCCCACCCCCAACCGTCGCCACGGGGCGGTTGCGCGGCGAGCGTCGCCAGCATCGGACGGAGGTCGTTGGGCGGCGCGCTCCGCTCGGGATCCTCGGGTGGGTCCATGCGATGGATCATCCATTGATCGCCGCGCGTGCGGAACAGGACGTACTTCCCGTGGACGCGCTCGCCGTGCAGCGTGACCATCACTTCGTCGTCGTCGAACTTGTGGGTTTCGAACGTGCCGCTGTCCCACACGCCCATCGACCCGCCGCCGTACTCGCCCGCCGGGATCTCTCCGCGGAACGTCAGGTACTCGAGTGGATGGTCTTCGGTTCGTACGGCGAGGTGATTGCGCGCCGGGTCGACGGGTATGCCCTTCGGAACGGCCCACGACGCGAGCACGCCGTCGCGCTCGAGTCGCAGGTCCCAGTGCAGAGAACGGGCGTGGTGCTCCTGCACGACGAAGCGAGAGGCGCTCGACCGTGGACGTCGACGCGTCGCGCGCGCTGGGGGTTCCGGGGTCGCGCCGAAGTCGCGCTTGGCTTCGTAGTCCGCGAGCTCGCGCTTGCGCGGCATGAGAGGCACGGTACCCGCCGGCGGTTTCACCGGTCCGAAGCGCGCCAGTGGCAGGGGCAGCGGTCCGGGGGAACGTCGAGGCCGGGCGGCGATCCTCGACGTTCCCGAACCGGTTAGCTGCAGGGAGCCCGAGCACACCGTGCGGGGGGCGGCGCCCACGGACTCGCCCGCAGTCATACCCCGGCATCCCGGTGAGCTAAACCCAGTCGCTCGTTTTCTCGGTGTTGACGATTCTTCGCGAGATTCTTCAACACGGCCCGAATCCCTACTGGACTCGTCGGGAATCGGGACGTACCGTGACGAAGCCCGGATCCGCACCAAATCGACCCGCAAAGGATTGGCGACCATGTCCGACCAAGCTTGGGGTCTCGAGACCCGACTCGTTCACGCCGGCGCCGAGCCGGATCCTGCCACCGGCGCCCGGGTCACCCCGATCTACCAGACCACGTCCTTCGTGTTCCGGGACACCGAGCACGCCGCCGCCCTCTTCGGCCTCGAAGAGCTGGGCATGATCTACACGCGGATCATGAACCCGACGCAGGACGCGTTCGAGCAGCGGATGATGTCGCTCGAGGGCGGTGTCGGGGCGCTCGCCACCGCGAGCGGGCAGGCCGCCCAGACGATCGCACTGCTGAACCTCGCCGAGAACGGCGGCCACCTCGTCTCCAGCGCCTCGCTCTACGGCGGGACCTACAACCAGCTGCACTACACGTTCCCGAAGCTCGGCATCGAGGTCTCCTTCGTCGACGATCCCGACGACCTCGCCGCCTGGAAGCAGGCGATCCGCCCGAACACCAAGGCGTTCTACGGCGAGAGCATCGGCAACCCCAAGGGCGACATCTTCGACTTCGAGGGCATCTCGAAGATCGCGCACGACAGCAAGATCCCGCTCGTGATCGACAACACGCTGGCGAGTCCGGCGCTGCTCCAGCCGCTGCGGCACGGGGCCGACGTCGTCGTGCACAGTGCGACGAAGTTCATCGGCGGTCACGGCACCTCGATCGGCGGAGTCATTGTCGACGGCGGATCGTTCGACTACCCGGGCAGTGGTCGGTTCCCCGGTTTCACCGAGCCCGATCCGAGCTACCACGGTCTCGTGTTCGCGGAGCTTCCGCCCGAGCTTCGCCCGGCGATGTTCGTGCTGAAGTGCCGCCTGCAGTACCTGCGCGACATCGGTGCCTCCATCGCTCCGTTCAATTCGTTCTTGTTCCTGCAAGGTCTGCAGACGCTGAGCCTGCGCATGGAGCGGCATTCGCAGAACGCGCTCGCCGTGGCGCAATGGCTCGAGGGACGTGACGAAGTCGAGTGGGTCGCGTACCCGGGCTTGAAGTCGAGCAAGTGGAAGGCGCGCGCCGACAAGTACCTGCCCAACGGGAAGGGCGCGATCGTCGCGTTCGAGCTGAAGGGTGGCATCGACGCGGGTCGAAACTTCATCGACAGCCTGGAGCTGTTCAGTCATCTCGCGAACGTGGGCGACGTGCGCAGCCTCGCGATACATCCTGCGAGCACGACCCACAGCCAGCTCGAGCCCGACGAGCAGTTGACGACCGGCGTCACGCCGGGCCTCGTGCGGCTCTCGGTCGGCATCGAGACCCTCGACGACATCCTCGCCGACCTCGACGCGGGTTTGCGCGCCGCGAAGTCGTCCTGATCGGGTCCCGACATGAACGCGACCGAGATGCGGTGACGGGCGAACCGCCGGTCACGGGTGCTTGGCGTCCCGGCGATCCGCTCGGGCGCCGGCAGTTCGCGACGTTGTTCACGGATCGTCCGCTCGCGTTGCGCGCAGGCGGCGCGTTGTCGTCGGTCAACGTGGCGTACGAGACGTGGGGGAGTCTCGACTCCGACGCGTCCAACGCGGTCCTCGTGCTGCATGCACTTTCCGGCGACAGCCACGCGGCCGGTCCGGCGGAGCCGGGCCATCTACAACTTGGTTGGTGGGACCCGCTGATCGGTCCGGGACGCGCGATCGACACCGATCGGTTCTTCGTGGTGTGTCCCAACGTTCTCGGCGGCTGCCAGGGAACCACCGGGCCGTCGTCGACGGATCCCGAGACCGGTCAGCCGTACGGATCTCGGTTCCCGGTCACGACGATCCGCGACCAGGTCGCGGTCGAAGCGGCGCTCGCCGACCACCTCGGCATCGCGCGTTGGCACTCGGTCATCGGCGGCTCGATGGGCGGCCAGCGCGCGATCGAATGGGCAGTGAAGTACGCCGATCGGGTGCCGAGGGCGGTGATCATCGCGTGCGGCGCGGCGGCGACCGCGGAGCAGATTGCGTTGTGCTCACTGCAAATCCGGGCAATCGAGGCCGACCCGTATTTCCACGGCGGCGATTACTACGACTCGACCGACGGACCATGGCGGGGCCTTTCGATCGCGCGCGGGATCGGGCAGGTGTCGTATCGCTCCGAGCTCGAGCTGGCGCAACGCTTCAATCGCGGGCACCAGAACGACGAGCATCCGTTCGAAGGTGGTCTGTACACCATCGAGTCGTATCTCGAATACCACGGCGAGAAGCTGGCGCATCGCTTCGACGCCAACAGCTACATCGTGTTGTCGCGGGCGATGAACCATCACGACGTCGGCCGCGGCCGCGGAGGTGTGGCCGACGCCCTCGCCCAGGTGACGGCGGAAGTCACGATCGCGGGCATCTCCAGCGACGGTCTGTATCCGTTGCGCCTCCAGCACGAGCTCGCCGACCTGATTCCCCGGAACAAGGGTGTCGAGGTGGTGCAGTCGATCGCGGGACACGACGGATTCCTGACCGAACACGAAGCGATCGGCGAGATCATCGCCGGCGCACTGGTGTGACTCCGCGCGAGTTCGTGTGACTTAGTTCCGTTCCCACACCTTCGCGGCGCGGCCCTTACCGGAATGCTTCGGATCGTCGATGGGCTCGGTCAACGTGCCGACCGCGGCGAGCCCGCCAAGCACCTTGCGAACGGTCGCGTCCGAGCCACCGACCTCTCGCATGAGACCGGAGACGGTCACCCAGGTTCCGGAGGGCTTGTTCGTGATTGCGTCGACGAGATCTTTGACGCTGACACGCGCCGCGCGATTCGAAGCGGCTTTGGTCGAAGTGGCTTTGGCGCGGGGCGCCGATCCTCCGAACACGGCGTCGAGGACACGCTTGGAAACCCCGAGAGCCGCGAAGTCCTCACGGTCGTAGCCGTGGATCTTTGCCCACACCTTTCCGTACTTGATGAATCCATCTTCGTCGGAATCGCCCACGACGATGTTTGCCACGCGTTCGCGCTCTGCCTTGATTGCCACAAGCTTCGCGAGCGGGTCGGTGATGCCTTTGGTCGCGGTCTGGAAATCGGGCTTCTGTTTGGATTGTCGTCCGCGTTTCTTCGGTTGGCCGAGGGTTGCGAGATACGCCTTGACGGCCTGCTCCGCTTCTTCCGAAGCAGACACTCTGATCTCACTCTTCGCAACGGTTTTCGGCGCCATTGTCCCGACCTTCCGACGTCATACTTCCGACGCAATTGAGCCCGACGTATCCAACATCTTCGGGTCGCTGCCAGTTTTATCACAAAGGAAAAAGGGCGTTGGCTCCGCGGTTTTGCCGAATATCCGAGGTTGGTTGCTTCTGGTTTTCCGGAAACGGAAGCACCCGACTAGGCGACTGATAGTCCTACGCTCACGAACGTGAACGACACGATCACGCACAGGCACGGCTTGTGGACCCATGAGCATCACCATCACGGTCCGCACCGCCATGCGCGGCTCCCTTTCCGGTCGGGAGAGCAAAACCACGCGCACGGCCACACTCATGGCCGCGTGGACCGCTCGATTGTCCGCTCGCGGGCCGGCGTACGCGCGGTATCGATCAGCCTCGCGATTCTCGCGATCACCGCCGCCCTGCAGGTAGTCGTGTTCGTCCTCTCGGGTTCCGTCGCATTGCTCGCGGACCTGATTCACAACGGGGGCGACGCGCTCACCGCGATCCCGCTCGCGATCGCGTTTCTTGCCCGCAGCGAACGCGGCGAACGGTGGGCCGGATACGCGGTCGTGCTCACGATCTTCGCGTCGGCGTCCGTCGCGGCATTCGAAGCGGTCGAGCGTCTGATTCACCCCCAGCATCTCGGTTATCTCGGCGCGCTCGCCGGCGCGGGAGTCATCGGATTCGTCGGAAACGAACTCGCCGCTCGCGTCCGGCTCCGGGCCGGAGATCGACTCGACAGTCCGGCCCTCGTCGCCGACGGCCACCACGCCCGCGTCGACGGGTTCGTGTCGCTGGCCGTCATCGCCTCTGCTGCCGCCGCGGCGCTGGGTCTGACGGCCGCCGATCCGCTCGTCGGCCTCGCGATCACAGCCGTGATCCTGCGGATCACTTGGCAGGCATGGCGGACCGTCTCCGCCGACCACGACCATTCACCCTGAACCCCAGGCGCCGGGTGCGCGTACGCTCTGGGCCATGAGCGATCTCGGCGACTTCACTCGGATCGGTGGCGCCGACCAAGGTCTCTGTGTCGTCACGACCGTTCGCGACGATACGACGGTCCAGGCGTCGGTCGTCAACGCCGGCGTCGTCGATCACCCGATGCTGCACGTGCCCGTCGTCGGCCTCGTCGCCGCGGGAGGGTCCCGCAAGCTGGAGAACCTTCGTCGGCGCCCGCGGGCCACGCTCGTCGCGAAGACCGGATGGGAGTGGGTCGCGGTCGAGGGTTCTGCCGAGTTGTTCGGGCCCGACGATCCGATCGCCGGCCTTTCCGCCGACGATCTCCGTCTCGTATTGCGCGCCGTCTTCAGCGCGGCCGGAGGAACTCATTCCGACTGGGATGAATACGACCGGGTCATGGCTGCCGAACGTCGCACGGCGGTCTTCGTCGCTCCCGAGCGCGTCTACTCGAATTCCTGAACGGCTCTTCACAGAGCGCCCGGGAGCGACGGCCATGCATCTACCCCACGCTTCTACCAGCGCTGCGGTTCGCCGAGCACGCCGAGCGCGGTCTTGCCGACGATCTCGTGCACGAGCGCGGCGTTCGCGGGGTGGAAACCTCCGCACCGCACATCGCGGTAGAGCCGCTCGAGCTCGTTCGAACGGAACATGCCGGTCCCGCCCGAAACCTCCATCGCCAGGTCGACGACGCGCTTGGCCGCTTCCACCGCGTGGTGCTTGGTCGCGACGAGCTTGGCGGGCCAGAGGCCGCCGTGGTCGACGCCGTTCGACCAGTCGTCGGCCGTCTTCTCGAGGTGCGGAAGCGCACCCTCGAGCTCGAGCGACATCTCCGCCACCGCGTGCTGGAGCATCGGGTGGTGCGCCAGGGTCTGACCGCCGAGTGCGATCGACGTGCGCTTCTCCAGTCCAGCGACGGCGAGGTCCATGGCGCGGCGTGCGATCGCGAGGTAGACGCTCGAGAACGTCGGTTCAGCCCACGCGAAGATGCCGAGCACGAACATGTCGGCGCCCGCGAAACCGGCCGGGACGACCCGCGCGATGTAGCGGTCGGGCACGAATGCGCCGTCGAGGACCGTGTCGTCGCTGCGCGTCGCGCGCATGCCCAGCGTGTTCCACGTCTCGTTGATGACGTAGCCGTCCGTCGAGCGCGGCATGAAGGCGTGCACGATCTTCGGGTTGGCCGGGTCGGTCGTGTCCATCGCGTGGATACCGAGCCGGGTCCAGACCGGGCTCAGTGACCCGAACACCTTGTGGCCGGTGAAGCGATAGCCACCGTCAACGGGCTCGGCCTTCGACGTCGACAACAGCACCGGGAGGTCGTTTCCGGCCTCGCCGTGCCCGGCCGCGAACACCTCGCCCGCCACGGCCTCCTCGAGCAGCCAGGTCAGCGAGCGGTCGCCGCTGCGGTATAGGTCGGCGGCGATGCCGGTCCAGTAGACGTGCATGTTGGTGGCGAGGGCGGTCGCGGGCGCGTAGTAGGCGAGCCGCGCGGTCTCCCGGCACACCTCGGCGAGCGAGAGGCCCAGCCCACCGAGCTCCACGGGAACGGCCATGAGCAGGTAGCCGGAGGCGCGCAGCTCCTCGAAGTCCTCGTGGAAGAAGCGATTCTCGCGGTCGTAGTCGGCGGCGCGGCGTGCGCATCGGTCGAGGGTGTCTTGGGTCAGGACGTCGGGGCTGGTGATCACGGTCATGACGGAGTCCTTTCGTTCGAGGCGAAGCGGCGCTCGCGTCTTCGAAGGTAGAGATCGCCGTTCGATCCGTCCTCCGTACCGATACGGATATCGACTACGGAGCCGTCGGCTCGGCGAACTGATCGGCGATCCGAACGAGCTCCATTCGAGACCGGATCCCGAGCTTGGCGTAGGCGTTGGTGAGGTGCGTCTCGACGGTTCGGCGCCCGATGAAGAGGCGCTCACCGATCTCCCGCGTCGCCAGCCCCTCGATTGCGAGCTGTACCACCTCCAGCTCGCGCGACGTCAAGGCCCCCGGTCCCGAGGTCGCGGTGCGGGCGCGCTTGCCCCGCGGCCCGAGCCGGTCGAGCAGCTGGAGGCAGGCCTCCCGCCGTGCCCCCGCGTCACACGCCGCGAAGACCGTCGTCGCCTCGGTCCAGCGGTCGATTGCAGCCGGGTTGTCGCTTCCGACCAGCGCACGTCCGGCGATGACGAGCACGCGCGCGTGGTGCAGCTTCCAGCCGCACCGGCGCAGCTCGGCGGCCGCTTGGTCGAGCGCGGCGGTGTCGACGCTCCTTCCGGCGCACAGTGCGGTCGCGCCCCGCGCCGCGGTGCCGATCGCCGCGAGCGGCGCGCCGTCGGCGTCGCCCAGGCGGTCGAGCGACTCGTCGACGAACGCCGCGGTCTGACGGTCGGAGGCCTCGAGGGCAACCTCGGCGAGGTCGAACAGCGCGATGCGCGCGTACAGGCCGGCGCCGGTGTCGACCATGCGGCGGTTGGCGGCCGTGAGGTGCTGCGTCGCCGCGGCGAGGTCGTGACGACTCCACTCCCGCATCCCGACCGCCCAGGTGACCTGGTCGCTGTGCGCCCACCAATCGCGGCGCTTGGTCGCGCTCAGGACCTCGAGCAGGTGGTTCATCTGCTCGGTGTCGCCCACTTCGGTAGCGGCAACCGCGGCGACCGCAACGCCCAACATCCGGCGCTGGCTCGTCTCGGTGGCGCCCATGCCGACCGACTGGCGCATCGCCGCGACCGCGTCGTGGAGATCGCCCGCCAGCCAGTGGATCGTCGCGGCAAAATCGGGCAGGAGCGTGTCGAGGTACGCGGGATTGGCGGCGACGGCATCGGCGAGCGCGGAGCGCGCTTCGGGGATCTGCCCGAGCAGGGCGAGCGCGTAGCCCTGCTGGGCGAGGAGGTACGTGATCCGGTACGGGCGGCCCTCCCGGCGGGCCAGGGCCAGGCCGCGCTCCAGCGAATCCAGCGACTCGGAGACCCGGCCGGAAACCTGCAATGCCCAGTTGAGCGAGCAGATCGCCTGCAGCATGAGCGGGCCGTCGTCGAGCGCTTCGGCGTCGGCCAGCACCTGGCGGGCGATGCGCTCGTGGGCGCCGAGGTCGCCGGCGATCGAGCGGAGGTAACCCATCTCGTTCGTGGCAAGCAGCGCGCGTCTGTGTTCGCCCGCGGCCTCGAACAGCGCGTGTGCCTCGGTGACGAGCGCGATCGCGGCGTCGGTGTCGGCGCGGCCCCAGGCCAGGAAGCTCGCGAGGTGGATCTTCACCGACGCGCGTCGCACGCGATCGTCGGATGCCTCGGCCAGCTGGTCGATCGTGCGCATCGCGCGGATCGCGACGTCGAGACCGGCGTCGAGTCGATGTTCGACGACCCATTCCGCCTGCCAGTCGAGCGCGTCGAACACGTCGAGCCAGCGCCGGTCGCCCTGCGGCAGCATCTCCACCAGGGCCGAGAGCAGGCCGATCGATTCGCGATGGTGCTCCAGCGCCTCGGCCTGACGGAGTGCTCCGCAGAGGGCGTCGACGGCCTCCGGGTCGCCGCGGCTCGACGAGCGCGCGAAGTGTTGCGCCGCCGCGCCCAGACGCCCCGACTGCACGAGCGAACGGGCCGCGTGCCGGTGCAGGGCGCGGCGACGTGCCGCGCCGATGCCGGCGTAGATCGCCTCTTGGTAGAGCGGGTGCGCGATCTCGTACAGCACCTCGCGGCCGAGGTCGTCCTCGTGCACGAGCCGCAGGCGCACGAGCTCGCGTAACGCGTCACCGAGCGACTCGAGATCACGATCGGAGATGTGCTCGAGATCGCTCAGCTCGACGCGATATCCGAGCACCGCGACGAGCTCGAGCGTCGCCCGTTCGCCCGGCGCGAGCGCCTTGAGCCGGGCCGTCACCCGCTCCGCGAGGTTTTCCGGGAGCGACTGGAGTCGCGGCTCGGCCGGATCGCCGCCTTCGTCGAGGAGGGCGCGGAGCAAGCCGATCGCGAACAGCGGGCTGCCTTGCGACCGTTCCATGAGCCAGTTGACGAGCGGCTCTCCGACCGCGGCGGCGTCGACGAACCGTTGCGCGAGACGCGCGACGTCGTTGCGCCGCAGGGCTTCGATCGGGAACCGGCGGAGTACGCCCTCCTGCTCGAGCGCGAGCAGCACGTCGGCGCCCACGCGGCTCTCGGAGAGCTCGACCGGTCGCGCCGCGAGCATGATCAGGATGCGCCGATCGGCGAGGTTCCGCGTCAGGTAGTTGAGCGCCTCCCATGACGAGCCGTCGGCGAGGTGCACGTCGTCGAGGAGGATCACGAGCGGCGTCGCCTCCGAGAGCCGGGCCAGCAGGTTCGCGAGCGCAGCGAGTTGGCGTACCAATGGCGGGGCTGCTCCCGGCGACGGGTTGGCGGCCGCGACGCTCGGCAACAGCGCGGCGAGATCTTCGGTTCCGGAGCCACAGAGGTCGGCGAGCGCCGCCGGTTCCAGTGAGCGGAGGTGTTGCTCCAGCGCCTCGACCCAGAGGCCGAGTGACGCGGTCGCGCCGAGCGGGTAGGCGCGCGCCGAGAGACAAACGGCACTCGCGGCGCGGCGGCGGACGAGCTCGCCGGCCAAGCGCGTCTTGCCCAAGCCGCCGTCGCCGACCAGCAGCACCGCTCGAAGCTCGCCCGCTTCCACGCGCGCGAACTCCAGCTCGAGCTCCGCGATCTCTGTCGCGCGACCGACGAGTTCGAGGCTGCGCGGATCGAGCGGTGTCGCCGCCGACGGCGCCGGTTGCCGTTGCTCCCACGCGACCTCGTACACGTCGACGGGCTCGCCCAGGCCCTTCAACGTGCGCCGGCCGAGTGCACGGAACTCCGCGGTGCCGCGGCTACCGACGAGATTGCGGACGAGATCGGAGGCGAGGATCTGACCGGGTCCGGCGGCGTCGCAGAGCCGGCGCGCGACTACTACCGGCCGGCCGAAATAGTCGCCTTCGTCGCGGATCGGCTCGCCGACGTGCAGCCCGACGCGGACGCGACCGTCGGCGGGCCCGTCGTCGAGGGTCGTGGCGACCTCCGCTTGGATCGCGGCCGCGGCGGCGACCGCCTCGATGGCGCTGGCGAACACGATCATCAGGCCGTCGCCCAACGATTTGACGGTGCGGCCCCCGTGTCCCGCCGCCGCGTCGCGGACGAGGCGGAAATGCGCTCGCCGTAGCTCCTCGGCGCGGTCGTCGCCGACACGTTCCATCGTCTCCGTGGACGCCACCAGGTCGGTGAACAAGATCGTCACGACGGTGGCCTGATCGAGTTCGAGGTCGCGGTCGGAGGTCGGTGACATGCGTGCTCCTCGACGGGCGTGTCCACAGCTTGCCGCTCATGCGATCTCCGTCGCATCCGTGAAGACCCTGAACGGGTGACGATCCGGGTTGCAGCCGTTCGCCGCCGCGCGATGGTGTGGCGTTCGCGGCCGTGGTCGACGTGCCCGCCCGCCGTAGACGGACGGCGCGCGATCTCGGCCGAGGGTCAGTGCAGGATGCCTTCTCGTACGGGGTTCGTGCCGTCGAGCCGGCCCGTCACTGTGATCGGACGGAACCGAATGAACGCCTGCTCGTGGTGGAACGGCTTCGTGCGATCGGCGCGGATCGCAGACGGGTGTGCCGCGTTCGCGTCGTCGAACGCGTACGTCGCGATCGCTTCGGAGCTCTCCCACAACGAGCACGTCGCCACGAATGGCGGGCGCGCAAGGGCGGTGGCCCACAGCAGGCCCGGCGCTCCCGCGGTCGCGGCTTCGGCCTTGGCGCTCGTGCGCAAGAAGCGCACGGCCTGCGAGAGGCGCAGCCGCCCGAGGGTCAGCACGACCGCGGGACCGTCGTAGTCGACGCGCCGGGCTTTGGGGACGTCGATGTCGAGCCCGGGCCACGATCCGAAGGCGCGTAGCGGGGCAAGACGCATCACGAGTCCCCCCGCCAGCGCGGCGGCGGTCGGATGCGTCGACTCGAACGCGTCGAGCGCAGCTTCGTCGTCCCAGAATGCGACCAGGCCGACGCGCCGGAGGGAGACCTTGGGGAGGCCCGAAGTTCGCATCGGCGTCGCGAGGGCGATGCGCGCGGATCGCAAACCCCGGATGCGAGTCGCATCCGGCGCTCGCCGCAGCCGCGAGAGCGCGGTGGCCGGGCCCACATCGGCGAGATGTACCGAGGCGATCATGTGCCCTCCCGGGTGTCGGTCCATCCTGATCGACGGAACGACCCCGCGCCAACCGTCGGTCAGCAGTCGTCGACGAGGGCGCGCGCCAGTCGGCTTCGTTCGGCGATCGTTGCCTCGAACCACGCGTGGGTTGCGAGCCAATCGAGTGCGGCCTCGATTCCATCGCGCTCGACGAACTCGGAGGTCCGTTCGATCAGGTAGCGCACCATCGGATTGTCGACGTGAGGCCACGGCGGTTCCGTGGCCGATCGCAGTCGGAGCGCGTCGAGCGATCCCTGGCCCTGGACGTAGTGGCCGAGCTGCTCGCTCCAGCGAGCGGACACTTCGCTCTCGGTGCCCGGATCCGCGAGTACGACACCGATGTCGAGATCCTCGAGCTGGTCGAAGTCGTCGAGATGGGTGAGGTCGTGAGCGTCGTCCATGAACATCTCCGTCCTCGGTCCGCGAGTCGGACCAGGCGGTCTCGCCGGCTCGACGGGTACAGAAGGAGCCTCGCCCGTGCCCGTCTCTCCGGCAAACCCGAACCGCGCGCTCTCGCCACACGGGCCTCACTCGGACGCAGCGGCAACAACCGCCGCAAACAAGAGGAGACACACCGGCATCGCCGTCCGGAGATCGTCAGATAGAGATCGACGCGAGGTCTTCGCCGAAGACGATCTCTCCGCCGAAATGCTCACGCGCGGCCGCGACCCACTCGTCGGCCGTACCGATACCCGGAGTCGGCACCTGATGTGTCAGCACGAGGGTCCGGATACCGGCGCGAGCCGCGGTCTGTGCCGCTTGCGCGACCGTCGAGTGGTAGTCGATCGTGTCCACGAACCGTTGCATCGGGACGAGGCGCACGAGGTCGTCGCGCAACACGGTCTGCACGTATATGTCGGCATCCCGACAGAGCTCGTCGAGCCCGGCGCACGGCACCGTGTCGCCCGCGATCACGACGGCCTTGCCGTCGAACTCGACCCGGTACCCGAGCGTCGGTTCGACCGGCCGATGATCGGTCGGCGCGGCGATGACCCGTACGCCGTCTTCGTCGAGAACGATCCCCGGCGTCACCTCGACGAGCTCGATCTGCGGCTCCCAAGTGAGGTCGGCATGATGAGCGAGGCGATACTCGACGTCGGGACGCAACATTGCGGTCAAACCGTCCATGACCTCACGGGTCCGGGGCGGACCGAATATCCGCAACGCCTTCGGCACGGGGCTCATCACCCATTGGGTCGTGACAACGTCGTTGAGATCGCAGATGTGGTCGCTGTGCAGATGTGTGAGCAACACCGCGTCGAGCATGAACGGCAACACCCCGGCGCTGACGAGGCGCATGCACACGCCCCGGCCCGCGTCGAAGAGCATCGTGCGTCCACCGGCGCGCACCAGCGTCGCGGCGCCGGCCCGGTCGCGATCCGGTAACGGGTTCCCGGTGCCCAAAAGCACCACATCGATCGTCATCGAGTCCCTCCCGAGGGCAACGTAGGCGCCGGTTGAACAGCATGAGGACTCCGGCCTTCGGTTTTGTGACCTTCGGCCTCTGCGGTCGGAGTGATTCGACGTCGATGCCGCAGCATGCTTCACCGAATCGCTCGCCCGACCTTCACGTGCCTCGCTGTCCTCGCGGCGGCGTTGTGCTACTCCCTCGTCGTCGCAGGAGGCGCGCCGCGCGCGTTCTTCTACGCGCTGGGCGTCGCGTCGGCCGTTGCGATCCTGATCGGGATCCGCGCCGGGGAACGCGCATCCCGCACGGCGAAGCGGGGGCGGGGTCTGGGAGGGCGGGGATCGCGAGCCGCGGTTGGTTGGTCTGGCCGTGGTTGGTTGTCGTTGTTGTTGGGGTGTGTGGCGGTGCCGTGTGTGTTGTCGGTGGCGTCGATGTCGAGTGGCGCGGCGGGTGTATCGACGGTGCCGTCGAGCGTGGCGCACGCGGCAACGTGTAGTCCGAAGATGGCGGATGCGACGGTGGCGTTGCAGGCGTGGTTCGACTCGATTCCGAATGGGACGCTCGCGCGGCTCGACGGGTCGTGCTACCGGGTCGATGGACGGCTCGTGTTGGGGGCCAAGACCGATGTGACCCTGGACGGCGCCGGTTCGAAGTTCCAAACCTACGCGGCCGGGGATCAGGATTCGCAGCATCTTTTGGTGGGGGGCGACGTGGGGACGACGATCGAGAATTTGTCGATCGATGGGGGCAAGACGGTGCCGGGGTATGACGCGCGGTACGCGTTTCAGCATGGGATCACGATCACGGGTGGCTGCGACCGGGTGGTGCTGGACAATGTGACGATCGATCATGTGTGGGGCGACTTCGTGGCGATTACTCCCCATAGCCGTAACCGTGATCACGTCCGGGTGGTGCCGCGCAATATCACGATCAAGAACAGTCACTTCGGTCTCGACCGGGTCTACATGGGGAGCGGTCGTCAGGGCATCTCGATCCAAGAGGGCGAACACATCTTCGTGTACGACAACGTGATCCGGTACTCGTCGCGCAGCGCGGTCGACATCGAGCCCGACTCGTCGGGCGCGAAGCTCGACGACATCCATTTCGTGCACAACACGTTCGGGCCGCACGGCCTGAACCTGTTCGCGAACCACAACTACGGCAACGCCAATCCGGTCATCGACGGTATCTACATCCGCGACAACGCTCTGACCGGCACGCCGTTGCAGATCGACAGCATCGCCGACATCACCAACATCAACTCCCACGACCCGGCGACGTTCCGCCGCCACCACTACGAGATCGTGAACAACGTCTCTGATACCGGCCTCGGAAACGGTTCCTGCGCCGACCCGAGCCACGAGGTCATCCGCCTCTGGGGCATCGACGGCGTCGTGATCGACCACAACGTGCAACCAGTCCAAGCCGGCCGGTGCATGATGCTCGCAACCTTCGCCCGAGATGCAAACACAGCCGTGACCAACAACACGATCAAGAACGCGTCCGCGCCCGTCCGCTACTACCAGAGCTTCAAGAGCCAAGAACTGGGCAACAAGATCGGCAACCCGCTGTACCTCGCCCCAGTGACCGCACCGGCGACGTCGACCTGAGGACACCTCGGGTGAGAGGCCGACCGGGTCGAGAGGCACGGCCGCGCTATGGGGCACCCTTTAGTTCTCTTGGGGGATCCGGTCGACTTGGGCGCGCAGGTAGGCGACAGCGTCTGTGAACTCCAGCGCGGCGCCGCGCGCGGCGAGCTCCGAGACTTCTTGTTCGCCGAGCGCGGCGAGGAGCGCGGCCTCGGTCGCGGCGAAGAGCTCGAGCATCCAGTCGGGGCCGTTGCGGAGCTGGCGTGTGTCGCCCTTCCCGACCAGCACGGCTGCGGCCTCGAACCGTCCGAGTTGGCACAGCGCGCAGCCCGCCATGGAAAACACGCCCGAGAAGGGCATCGCTTCATCGAACTCGACGTAGTCGAGCGCCAGCTGCAGGGCAGTGCGCCAGTCGCCCCGTTGGTTCGCGATCGCCCCTTTGGCCATCGTGATCTGGGGCAGGCTCCAGCGGTCGTCGACGATCCTCCCCACCTCGATGGCTTCGTCGAGGAGGGCAACTTTGCGATCGGATTCCTCGATCGGGAGCAACGCGGCGAGCCAGGGAAGGCTGAGCGAGAGCGCAGAGACGAGCCCCGCGTCGCGGGCGACGCGCACTGATTCCTCGAGCGTGGCGAACGCGGCCCCGGGGTCGACCTCCATCGTCGCGGTCGCGAGCAGCATCAGGGCGTACGCGAGCTCGTAGTCGTCCCCCGTCGCCCGGGCGATCGCCGCCCACTCTTGCGCATGAGCCGGGATCTGGTCGACATCCCCCCGGTAGAACGCAAGGACCGATCGAGCGCTCGATACGGCCGTGAGCCGAACGCCGAGCGCTTGCTGCGCCCGCTCCGCGACGATGGCGAATGCTTCGGCATGTTCGAGGTCGCCGCTCAACGTCGCGCCGGAAGCGGCCCATGCGGCGGCGACGGGAAAGAGCGGGTGTGTGTCCCCGCCGGCGATCGCAACCGCGGTTTCGGCCCAGTCCTTGGCGACGTCACCGATCGCCGTGCTTATCGTGAACGGCGCAATCAGGCGAAGCGCGTGGTCGGCGCTCGGCGCCTCGACGGCCCAGTCGAACGCAGCACGAAAGTTGTCGGTGTCGGGTGCGATGGCCTTGATCCATTGGAGCTGGTCTCGGCTCCGAAGGTGCGGGCCGGCCGTCTCGGCGAGCTCGACGTAGTGATCCGCGTGTCGGCGCCTGACCACTCCCGTGTCGCCGTCGGCCTCGAGTCGCTCCTGCGCGTACTGTCGGATGCTCTCGAACAACCGGTAGCGCACACCGCCGGCTTCGGCGGCGTCGGCGACGACCAGCGACTTGTCGACGAGCTGTCCCAACACGTCGACCACATCCAGTGCGTCGAGGTCGTCGCCGGGCAGCACGGCTTCGGCCGCGGCCAGATCGCAACCCCCGGCGAAGACCGAAAGCCGGTCGAGCGCGCGACGCTCGGTCGCGTCGAGCATGTCGTAGGACCAGTCGATCGTGCTCCGCAACGTCTGATGCCGCTCCAGGGCGGCGCGGCTTCCGCGCGTAAGGAGCTTGAACCGTTGATCGAGCCGCGCCACGAGATCCTCGGGTGAGAGCGACCGCACGCGCGCGGCGGCGAGCTCGATCGCCAGTGGAATCCCGTCGAGTCGACGACACAACACGCCCACCGCGCTCGCGTTGCGGTCCGTGAGCTCGAACTCGTTCTTCGCGGCGCGCGCCCGATCCGAGAACAGCTGCACCGCGTCTGCTCCGATGAGGGCGTCGACGTCGGCATTCTCGGCCGGGACGCCGAGCGACGGGACCGCGACGATGCGCTCCCCGGCGAGCGCGAGTCCTTCTCGACTGGTGGCGAGTAACGACACGCGGGCGCAGCGTTGGGTGATCGCGGTGACCTGGCGGGCGATCGCATTGAGCAGATGCTCACAGTTGTCGAGCACCAACAGGATCCGCTTCGCGGCCAAATACTCGAGCACCGATTCCTCGAGGCTGCGGCCGGGCATGGCTTGTACCCGCAGGCTCGCCGCGAGCGTTTCCCACACCGCGTCGGGGTCGGCAACGGGCGCGAACTCACACAGCCACGCCCCATTGGGGAAGTCGGCGATGACCTCGGCCGCGACCTGCAACGAAAGGCGGGTCTTGCCGACCCCACCCACGCCGGTCAGGGTCACCAACGACGACTGCCGCACCAACTCGGCCAACGCGCCGATCTCGGTCGCGCGGCCAACGAACGTTGTCACCTGGCGCGGCAAGTTGCCGGGCAGCGCGTCCAACGACCGCACGGGCGGGAACTCCGAAACCAGTCCCGGCGCGTCCACCTGGAACACATGCACCGACGACTGAAGATCGCGAAGTCGATGCTCCCCGAGATCGACGAGTGTGAACCGGTCGCGGACCAACTCGCCCACCGCGCTGGAGCACACGATCTGACCGCCATGCTCGACCGACATCAACCGCGCTGTGCGGTTGACGTCGGGACCGAAGTAGTCGCCGTCCTGGACTGTCGCCGGTCCGACGTGGAGGCCCATGCGGACCCGCAACCCGAACCCGTCGGGCCAGTCCGCCCTCGCGACCGCGAGTTGCGCCGCGACCGCGGCGCCGACCCCATCGTGCGCGTTGGCGAACACGGCGAACACGCCGTCGCCGGTGCTCTTCACCACATGCCCTGACTCCGCCTCGACGGCGTCACGCAAGAGCTCGTCGTGCACGGCCAGAGCCGCTCGCATCACTTCCGGTTGCTCCTCCCAAAGGCGCGTCGAACCCTCGAGATCCGTGAACAGGAACGTGACGGTCCCCGACGGCGGCGGCACAACCAAACGATACGGCCGGCAGACAACTCGCCGCCCGGTCGTGAAGACCGCACCGCCCACGAAGGTCTATCTCCGTATCGTGATCGGGTGTTCCCGTACCAAGCGTCGAGCGAGCTCACTCTGACGCACGTATAGGTCGCCGGCCGGTCCAATACGCTCGACGAACGTGGTCGTGCGACGCGAGCTGCTGCAGGGTCTCGGGCGGCTGAACGCGACGACCACGGTTCTGCAGCGCGCTCGCCGGGCTGATCCGCTCGGCGGCATGTGGGAGGCCGCCGACGTGCAGTGGTGGTGGCGCCGTCCCCGGGCCACCGACGAGTTGGTGCTCCCGGTCTGGTTCGACGAGGTCGGCCCGGTGGCGGCTGCCGGGCTGACGGCCTGGGGCGACACCTGGCAAGCAGACGTCTTCGCGGTGCCGTCGATCGTCGACGAGGCGGACGTCTGGGCCGCGACGTTGGAAGCCATCAGACATCGGGGCGAGGCACTCCAGGTGCTGTGCGAGGACAACGCGCCGCTGGCGGGCCGCGCCATCCAGAGTGGATTCGCGATGACCGACGAGTTGTCGGGCACCACCTGGATGGACGCCGACCAGCGGCCGCCGGTTGCGCGGGTCGATGGTTTCGCGATCGTCGATCGCGTGACACGCGCGGATCGTCCGCACCCGATGATTGCTCGCAACGGTGAACTGGTCGAGCCGCGGCTGCGACAGTGCTCTTTGTACGATCCGACCCTCGATCTGGCGGTCGAGGGCGCGGATGGCAGGGTCGCCGGCTACGCGTTGTTCTGGTTCGACCACACGACGCTGGTCGGACTCCTCGAACCGATGCGCGTCGAGGACGAATACCAGCGACGCGGCCTCGCCCGCATGTTGCTGACGAACGGCCTCGATCGGCTCGCGCGCAAAGGCGCACGCCGCCTGAAGGTCGGCTTCGAGACCGACGCCGCCCGCAACCTCTACCTCGGCGCCGGCTTCGTTCAGACGTCTGTCGATCGGCTGCTCATTCGACCAGCACCGCACGAACAGTGCGGGCAGTGACGCTGCTGGTCGGCGCATGAGCCCACCTTCGATCGCGTCACTGACGATCGCGTCACTGAATTCGGCGCAAACGTGCAGACCTTCGTCGAGCGGGAGTGGCCGCGCCCCGGTAGCTTCGAGTGATGCTCGGCTTGCAGCCCGACGACATTGGCCTTCTCGTCGCTGCGTCCGATCCGCGCCTGTCGCCCGACGGTTCTCGGGTGGCGTTCTCGGTTCAGCGAGTAGACCGGGAGCGCAACCGCTACCAGACGCGTGTCCGGGTCGCGAGCGCCGACGGCGCGACGCCTGACGTCGCGCTCTCTCCCGACGACGTGAGCGCGGATCTCGCGCGCTGGTCGCCCGACGGAACGCACATCGTGTACGTCGCGCAGTCGATCGCAGACGACGATGCGGTGAGCGAGCTCTGGCTCGTCGGCGTCGACGGCGGAGAGCGCACCGTCGTCTGCGTGTGTTCGGCCAAGCCGAGCGAGGTCGAGTGGTCACCCGATGGCTCGCGGCTGGCGTTCGTCGCACGCGATCCGGATCCCGACAGGTACGGCGAGCCCGGTACGACCCGTAAGGAGAAGGACATGGGGCCGCGCCGCATCGAGCGGCTCTTCACGCGGCTCGACACCGCGGGCTGGATCTCTGACCGACCGTCGCGCGTGTTCGTCGTGCCGGTCGACGGGTCCGAGTCGCCGCGGCCGCTCACGACCGGGACGTACGAGGCGAGCGAGGTTGCGTGGTCACCCGATGGTCGACGCGTCGCGTTCGCGTCGGGTCGTCATGACACGTGGGACCTCGACTGGGCGGTCGACCTCTTCGTCGCGGACGCAACCGGCGACGAGGGATCGTTGCAACGTGTCACCACGACGGGGCCGGTGTATTCGAGTCCGTCATGGGCGCCTGACGGCAGCCGCCTCGCCTGCCTCCGTACGCCCACCGCGCTCGAGGGACCGTGGCACGGGCAGGTCGCGGTCGTGGAATGCGCGGGAGGTGCAGAGTCGGTGCTCACGGCGGCGTTGGACCGCAACTGCGCCCCGTACCCGACACCCCGAGCGCCGCTGTGGCGCGGCGACGCGCTCGAGTTCCTCGTCGAAGATCGCGGCTGCGCGCACGTGTGGCGGGCCGACACCAACCGTCCCGGCGATTGCGAGCCCGTCGTCGCCGGCGACCGTCTGATCACCGGGTTCGACTCGGTCCAGGGCACCCTCGCGTTCGTCGCGACTTCATCGACGTCGTTGCCCGAGCTGTTCGTGGTTGCCCGTGGCCAGGAGCGGCAGCTCACCGACTTCACGTCCGAGTTGACGGCTGCCGGGCGCCAACCTGCGGTCGCGCAGCCCTTCAGTGCCTCGCCGGCCGACGGTGTTGAGGTCGACTGTTGGATCATCGAGCCCGAGCACGCAGCCGATGCCCGCGTGCCACTGCTGTTGAACATCCACGGCGGTCCGTTCACTCAGTACGGGAGCAAGTTCTTCGACGAGTTCCAGCTCGAGGTAGCCGCCGGCTTCGGCGTGCTGTTCTGCAACCCGCGTGGTTCATCCGGGTACAGCGAGGCGTGGGGACGCGCGATCCGGTGGCCCGAGTGCAAGGTCGACCCCGGGTCGGCGTGGGGCGGTGTCGACTACGACGATCTGATGAGCTGCGTCGACGAGGCCGTACGGCGATACGACTGGATCGATGCTGACCGCATCGGAGTGATCGGAGGGAGCTACGGCGGGTACATGTCGTCGTGGATGATCGGTCACACCGATCGTTTCGCGGCGGCGGTCTCGGAGCGCGCGGCCAACAACCTCATCACGCTCGAGCACGGTTCCGACATCGCCGGCGAGTTCGTGAGCTACGTCGGCGTACGGCACATCGACGATCCGGAGCCCTGGTTGCGGCAATCACCGATCTCGTACGTGCACGAGATGACGACGCCGCTCCTCATCCTGCACTCCGAGAACGATCTGCGGTGCCCGGTGAACCAGGCCGAAGAGCTGTTCGTCGCGTTGCGGCTCCTCGGCCGCACCCCCGAGTTCGTCCGGTTCCCGGGCGAGAGTCACGAGCTGTCGCGATCGGGGGCTCCGCGACATCGCGTCCAACGGGCCGAGGTGATCATCGACTTCTTCCGCCGGAACCTTCTGCCATAGAACTCGGTTTGCCTCCGACGTCACGCGTCGTCGGAGGGGAGCACAGGGGAGCACCTCGCCGAGGAGGGCAGGGAACATGAATGCCAACCCGAAGGCTCGGTTGTACGTCGGCACCCACTCCGGCACCGGATCATGCAGATTCGAGCCGTACCGCCTGTAGAAGGCGTGCGGGAAGCGGAAGACGAGAAAGCCGCCGAGAATCAGCGCGCAGGCGAAGACGGCAAAGCCGACCGAACACCTGGGCGGCTTGGGTTCAAACGCCCAAGCCGCCCGGTGAGCGAACCGTTCGACTATTTGGTGTTGCTGTTGCGCAGCTCCGCGAACTTGGGCTCAGGCGTGTCGGGGGGAAGATGCGGCTTGACGACCTCGTTGAACCAGGCGTCGTGCTGATCGATCGAGTCCCAGATCTCAATCACCGTGATACCGCCGTCTTCCACGATCGCGTAGTGGGCAACAAAGCCGTCGGCCTTACGCTGAGATGGCATGGCTCCGGCGGCGACTTGGTCGTACACCTCTGCGGGCATGCCAGGCGCGTGATGCTGCTTTAGGACTGTCATAGAGGCCTTTCGCTGGGGACTCGGACGCCGAGACCTCGACATGCTGCCATAGGCAGCCTCTCCGCTGGGAGGCGACTGCAATCGCATCCGTCCAACCGCCTCGCTGAATCGAAGGCGCGACATTTGCCTCGACAGAACAACCGCGTTCGGTCCGCGCCCAACCCAATGCACCATGAGCTTCGCGATGCGGCCCGGGCCCGCGCGTACAGGCGTGACGACCCCGTCATCCATACTCGCCCGGGCCTTGCCGTGTTCGGATCGAGTTCCACCCAACACCATGTTGCCCTGCTCCGTTGGCGATTGGGCCTGAACGGAGATCGCTGTTGCCACTCGTTAGGGCACGTGGAGGGCACAAACGGCGCCCGCCGGATCGGTGCAGACCTTCGTCAAGGTCCGTACATGTGGGCTGAACAGGACTTACTTGGAGAGCGGGTGACCGGGATCGAACCGGCATGGCCAGCTTGGAAGGCTGGGGCTCTGCCATTGAGCTACACCCGCGCGCGGCGTTCGCCGCGTATCCAGCCTAGGTGGCGCAGCCGCGGAGCGCGGCGTCGACGATCGTTGCCGCCGTCTCGCCGGCTGCCTCGAGTGCTTCGGTCGTGCGCGATGCGCGGCAGAGCACGAACGCGCCTTCGAGCAACGTGATGAGCATGATCGCAAGCGCGCGCCCGGTTTGTTCGTCGACGCCCGCAGCACGAAATCGTGCGGATGCACCGACGATCCAGCTCTCGAACACCTGTGCCGTCGCCTCGCGCAACGGCTCGTTGGAGCTGGCTACCTCGAGCGCGATCGTCTCGATCGGACAGGCGTCGGCGTAGTCGGTGGCGCGCAGAACCTCCGCCGCACCCGAGAAGCAGTCGCGCACGCCCGAGACGGGGTCGGGCGCGGCGTCGACGACCCCCATGACCAGCTCGAGATACATCGCACCCGACCGGTGGATCACCTCGACGCCGAGCTCCTGCTTGCCTCCGGGAAAGTGGTGATACAGCGAGCCGAACGGTGCGTTGGCGTCGGCCACGATCTGCTTGAGGCCCGTGCCGGTGTAGCCGTAGCGCATGAACAGCTCGGCCGTCGCGTCGAGGATCCGCGATTTCGTGTTGCCCGCTTTGGGGTTGGGCGCCATGGTCCGTTACTCTACCGCTAGAGCGATCTATCTAGTTGGCCGCCCCGCGAGGAGAGGAGCCGTCATGGCTGATGAGCACCGCTGGCTGAGGTACTCCGCACTGTTCTACGCGCTCGGGCTGGCGCTGCACACCGCCGACCACCTGCGGCGGGGACTCGACGTCCTCACCCCCCAGGTCCAATGGGCCGGCAACCTCTCGACCGCGGTCGGCATCTCCGTTGCGGTACTCGTCATCGTCGGGTACCGGTTCGGTCCGATGCTGGCGGCGCTGACCGGCATTCCCGTCGCGGTCGGCGTCGCGGCCGTGCACCTCGTGCCGAAATGGAGCGCGTTCAGCGACGCCTTCCCCGGCGCGCATAACACCGGCGTCACCGGGCTGTCATGGACGGTCGTCCTCGTCGAGATCGTCGGCGCGGTGGCGATGGGCGTCGCCGGCATCTCGATCGTGCGCGATCAACGCGCTGCGCACGTGAGGGCGACGTAACGGGAGCATCGATAGCGTACGGACATGACGGGTGACCGCGTCCCGTGTTGACGCTGTACGGCGTGGTCGTCATCACCTTCATGATGGTGATGTACGCCTTCGAGGCGCGCGGCCCGTGGTTCGTTCTCGCGTTCGCGGCCGGGTGCGTCCTCTCGAGCTCGTACGGGTTCCTGAGCGGCGCGTGGCCCTTCGGTGTGGTCGAGGGGATCTGGTCGTTGATCGCAGTTCGCCGCTACCTGAGCGTTCGGCGATCACAACCGGCGGCCTGATATAACCTGAACTTCGGTGCGCCGGGAAGTCTGGTCGGCAGTCGATCCGACCTGTCCCGAGGTGCGCATTGACCGAAACGCACGCAACTCACCGCCACCGCATGCGCGGGGTATCCGATTGGTGCCGGGAGGCCTTCCGCACGAGCCTCTGGGTGATCCCGACCGCAGAGCTGGTCGGGGCGGCCGCGCTGTTCTTCGTCACCTACTCGCTGGACCGGGCGGCGTATCGCGGCAGCTTGACCATGCCCGGATGGGTCGACAACGGCTCGGCTGACGCGGCGCGCCAGATCCTGACGGCGCTCGCGGCGGCGATCATCACCGTCGTCGGACTCGTGTTCTCGATCGTGATCGTCGCGCTGACGCTCGCGTCGACCCAGTTCGGGCCCCGGATGCTGCGCAACTTCATCCGCGATCGCGGAGTGCAGGTCACGCTCGGCACGTTCGTCGCGACGTTCCTCTTCGCAGTTCTCGCCCTCGGCTCGGTTTCCCACGGCGCGCACCGCGACTTCGTTCCGCATCTGTCGATCACATCTGCGCTTGCGCTGACGCTCGTCGATCTGGCTGTGCTCGTCTATTTCATCCACCACATCGCCACGTCGATCCAGCTACCCGAGGTCATCGCGGGGATCGCGCGCGACCAGTCGAACGCGATCGCCGTGGAGTTCGCCGCCGACGGCAACGATCGACGGGCGTCGCTTGCGTCCGCGGGCGAAGTACCGGCCTACGTCGAAGTGGACGGTGTGCCGATCGCGGCGACGCGCAGCGGCTATCTGCAATTCGTTCGCTATTCGACCCTGGTCGAGATCGCGTCCGAGGCCGATGCGGTCATCGAGCTGCTCTACCGACCCGGACACTTCGCGGTGGAAGGGCTTCCGCTGGCGCGGGTCTGGCCGGCCGCGGCGGCGGCCGAGATCGGGCGCGGGCTCGACCGGACGCACGTGACCGGAGCCCACCGAACGCTCCGGCAGGATCTCGCGTTCGCCATCGACCAGCTCGTCGAGATCGGCATCCGGGCACTCTCCCCGGCGGTGAACGACACGTTCACCGCGCTCACGTGCATCGACTGGCTCAGCGACGGGCTCTGCAAGATCACTGTCGGCTGGCATTCGCGACGCGTCCATCTCGACGAGGCGGGCACGGTACGACTCATCGCCGCCGAGCCGAGCTACGAGCGCTTCGTCGATCGCGCGTTCGACAAGATCCGTCAGGCCGGCCGTGGGATGCCCGCGGTGATGATCCGTCAGCTCGACGCGCTGTCGAAGATCATGGAGTACGCGACGACGCCCGAACAGCGCGACGTGCTCTTGCAGCAGGCGCAAATGATCCGGCGGTCGAGTGATGAATCTGTTCCCGAGCCACTCGACCGCGCCGATGTGGAGCGTCGCTACGACGCGCTGGTCGATTTGGTGGTCCGCTTTCGGACCGATCCGGCCGCGGCGACCTGAGAACGCTCACCATCGCGGTGCGCGGTGACGCGCGAGAGCATGGCGGCGAGCCGGGCGTGGTCGTCTTCACCGAGATGGCGGCCGAACGAGGTGGCCAGCGCGGCAACGTATACGGCGTTCGCGGCGCGGAACTGTGCGCGACCGGCGCGCGTCGACACGACGATCGTCGCCCGCCGGTCGGCGGGATCGGGACGGCGTTCGACGAGCCCGTCGGCTTCCATGCGCTGAACGAGTCGGCTGAACCCGGGCTGGCTGTAGCGCGGGTGCATCGCGCGCTGTAGCTCACCCATGGGCAGACGGTGCGGTGGCCGCGCCCGCTCGAGGTACGCGAGCGCGGAGAAAACGCCGGAGTCGGTGCTCGCCTGCTCGTCGAGCGCGGCGACGACGTCGTGAAGCACCGACTGATACACACTGACGAGCGCGCTCCAGCTCGGAAGGGGATCGTCCGCGTCGCGCTCGTGGGTTGCCGGATCGCTCACAGTGCTCGGCGCGGATCGTCGAGCACGAGCTCGAACTCGCCCGCGATCCGCCGCTGCAGGGCATCCGCGATCGTGTCGCGCAGCTCGTCGGGCGCGAGGACGCAGTCGGCGCACGTCACGTCGTCGAGGACGAGCGCGAGATGGACGCGCGCAGTCCGCGGGTCGGCCTCGCGCACCAACAGGTCGGCGCCGTCCGCCCGGAGGAAGCCCGCGAGCTCGTCGACCGCTGCGACCACGAGTGCGGGATCCATCGTCACGCGCGGCGCACGACGGGCTTGCTCTGCATGGTGCTCTCACCGAAGCTCGGCAGCCCGATGGCGTGCAGGCTGCCGAGGCCGCCGCAGACGATCGGGACGATCTGATCGGGACGCTCGACGAGATGAACGCGGCCGCGACTATCGACGCGACCGCGCTCGCGCAGCAGCTCCGCGTTCGCCGCGGGCCAGAGGTCGATGGGCTGCCACGCGTTCTCACGCACGTACGCGGCCAGGTCGTCGACGTCGGGGAACGCGGTGCCGAACCGCTCCGCCCACATCGGGTTGAACGCGACGACTACCTCGCCATTCTCGACGTTGCCGAGGAACATGTTGGCGAGCGGATACGCAATGCTCTTGGCGATGAGGTAGAGCAGGTCGCGTGCGTCGTCGTTGTGGATGTCGGCCATGGGGAACGTTCCCTTGCCGCCGTGGACCGTCACGACGTCGTCGTCAATCGAGAAGCCGCGCCGTTGTGCCAGCGAGGGCCAGGGCGACCGTTCCTCCCACTCGCCGATGCAGAAACCGAATCGCGCCGGCTGCCCGAACACCGACTTCGTCGTCTCCCCGGCCCGTTGACCGCCGATGTTGCGCAGGCACAACGCGACGGCGCGCCCGATCGTCATCGACCCCCGACCCGCGGCACCACCCATGCAGCTTGCCCGGTAGTCGATGCCGAGCTCGTCCCGGCACGGCCCGTTCACGATGAGCATCGGGAACACGCTGGACGTCGTGGTGGTGAGCCCGAACGCGTTCCACTCCGGCTCCGAGAGCGCCTCGAGCGCGGCGAGCACCACTCCGAACGCGGCCGGCTCGACGCCCGCGAGGGCGGCGTTGATCGCGACGAGCTCGACGATCGCGACTCCGTTGCGCGGCGGCAGCACGCAGACCACATGGTCGGCCGGGTACGGAGATGCAGCCAGCAGCGCGTCGATCGCGTCGTCGGTCGCGGGCAACTGCGGAACGCCGTCGCCCCATTGCTCTCGGAACGAGAGCTCGTACTGCTCGCGCGGATCGGCGGAGACCTCGATGCGCTCACTCGCGAGCGTCACGGCGTGACGCCCAGGAGCTCGAGGACGTGCGGGTAGTACTCCTGCGCGATCTGCTGCAGCTCCTCGGCTGGTCGCGCCTCGAGCGGGTAGGGGAGCACGAGCACCTTCATGTCGGAGTGACCGACATGGCGCGCCACGTTGTGCGCGTGCACGGTGAACTCGTCGCAAACGATCGCGACGACCGGCTTCTCGTGGTCTTCGACCGTGACCGCGTCCTTGATCGTGAAGGTCGTGCACGAGCCGCACGTGCCCAAGCCGACGATCGCAGCGTCGACCTGGCCGGCGAACTCCTCGATCTGCTTGCGGTCGCTCGACGCGGGTTGCCCGATCTGCGCGCCCGTCTCCACCGCGATCGTCTGCGCGCCGTCGCGGCGCAGGTATTCGTCCCAGATGGTCGAGATCAACTGCCACGAACGCCACGCCCGATCGGTACGCAGGCCGACCGTGAGGCCGGCGAGCGGCCGGTCGAGCCGGAATGTCGGTGCGCTCACGTCGCCGGCGGGTGGAGCAGTCGGACGCCGGACCCAGATGGTGCTCGAGCTCATGCGCTCACCCTACATATATATGCGACAGCATACAATACTCTCGTCTCGGGCTCTAGTCTCCCCGTGTGCCGAATGGTTCCGTCGACAATGGTTCGCCGTGGTGGATGTCGGGCGTGCTGTACCAGATCTATCCGCGTTCCTTCGCGGATTCGAACGCCGATGGTGTCGGTGATCTGCGGGGGATCATCGATCACATCGACTACCTCCAGTGGCTGGGCATCGACGCGATCTGGTTGAGTCCGATCACGGTCTCACCGAACGCCGATTGGGGCTACGACGTCGCCGATTTCTGCGACGTGCAGGACGACCTCGGCTCGCTCCCGGAATTCGACGCCCTGGTGAGCGTCGCGCACCGACACGGCATACGAGTCTTGTTGGACTTCGTTCCCAACCATACGAGCGACCGGCACCAGTGGTTCGTCGATTCCCGTTCGGCGAAGACGTCGCGGCTTCGCGACTGGTACGTGTGGGCCGATCCCTCCGCCGACGGCTCGGTCCCGAACAATTGGCTCAGCAGCTTCGGAGGCCCGGCCTGGACGTTCGATGAAGCGACGGACCAGTACTACCTCCACAATCACCTCCGTGAGCAGCCCGACCTCAATTGGTGGAACGAAGACGTGCGTGACGCCTTCGACGACATCCTCCGGTTCTGGTTCGATCGCGGCGTCGACGGCTTCCGCATCGACGTGTGCAACGTCATCGTCAAGGACGCCGAGCTGCGTGACAACCCTCCCGCGACGAAGGACGACCCTCCGGATGTGCAGCTGTTCGGGCAACGTCCCGTCTACAACGCGAATCGACCGGAAGTGCACGACGTCCTGAGGAGGTGGCGGCGGATCGCAGACTCGTACGACCCGCCCCGATTGCTCCTCGGTGAGACGCCCGTCGACGACTTCGCGTCATTGGGCGCGTTCTACGGCGCGGATCACGACGAGTTGCATCTTGCATTCAACTTCCCGTTCATCAACGCCCCGCTCGAAGCCGCGGTGATGCGAGACGTCGTGGAGCGCGTCGAATCCATCCTCCCGGTCGGCTCGTGGCCGGCGTGGACCGGTTCCAATCACGACATGGCGCGCTTGGCGACGCGTTGGGCGCACGACGACCCGGGCCGGGCCCGAGCCGCGCTGCTCATGCTGCTCGGTCTTCGCGGCACACCGGTGTTGTACCAAGGCGACGAGATCGGCCTGCGCGACGTTGCGGTCGCACCGCCGGATCTGCGTGACCCGCTCGGTGTGAGGTACTGGCCGGCGTACGCCGGACGCGACGCGATGCGCACGCCGATGCCGTGGCGTGACGGACCCGGCGCGGGCTTCACCGACCCCGCGATCCGACCGTGGCTCCCGCTCGGGGACACCGACCGAAACGTCGACCGTCAACGCACCGACCCGACGTCGATCCTCGTCCTCGTTCGTGACCTCATCTCGCTGCGCAAGCAGACGCCCGATCTGAGCACCGGTTCGTACGCGGCGCTGCGCGCGCCGACCCGGGCGTGGGCGTGGCGAAGGGGCGATCGCCACGCGGTTGTCGTCAACTTCTCCGACGACGAGCTGACTATGACCGATATCCACGGCCGTGTGCGCGTCGGCACCGACCGGACTCGTGACGGCGAAGCGGTCCGCGGTTCGTTGCGACTCCGCGGTTGGGAAGGCGTGATTCTGGAGATCTCGGCGTATTGATCGGGCCGCGATCGCGCCGCGGTCGGCTTGCGCTTTCAGTGCGACGGGCGGAAGAGCTCCAGCAATGCCTGCGCCACGACCTCGGTAGCCGCCGGATGGATGTAGAGGACGTCGTGGGCCAGCTGTTCGACCGTGTTGTCGAGATAGATGGCCTGGACGAGCGGCTGAATGAGCGCCGGCGCTTGCGGACCGACGATGTGCGCGGCGAGAAGCCGACGCGTCGCGGGGTCGGCGATCAGCTTCACGAAGCCGGTCGTGTCCTCGAGCGCCCAACCGTAGGCGGTGTCCGAGTAGTCGCGACGAGCCACCGCGAACTGCTTCCCCTGCGCACGCAGCGCACGCTCGGTCGGCCCGGCCGTCGCGATCTCCGGTTCGGCGAACACCGCTGACGGCAGGACGGGGAACCGGGAGCGACGTGTGTCACCGGCATGAAGAACGTTGTGGAGCACGATGCGCATCTCGGCGTTGGCGAGATGCTTGAGCTCGAAGTGATTGGCGAGGTCGCCGATCGCCCACACTCCCGGCGCGCTGGTCGCGTACGTCTCGTCGGTGACGACGTGTCCGTGTTCGTCGACGGCGATCCCGGCGGCCGCGACGTCGAGGACGTCGGTGTTGGGTATCCGGCCGGTGGCGAGGAGGAGTGTCTCGGCTTCGACGACATCACGACCCGACGGTCCCTCGACGCGGACGGCGACGCCGCGCGGCGTTCGCTCGACGTGCGCGACCTCCGTATTGAGTCGCACGTCGAATCGGTCCGAGTAGCACTCGGTGAATCGCCGCGCCACGTCGTCGTCGAGGGTGGCGAGCAGCGTTGCTTTTCGCTCCACGATCGTGATCTCGGTGCCGAACGCTCCGAACATGTGACTCATCTCGGCCGCGACGTAGCTGCCGCCGACGACCACCATGGATGCCGGCAACGCGTCGATCCGCATGACCGTGTCCGTGGTGTGAAACGGCACTTCGCCCAAGCCGACGATCTCGGGGACGCGAGGGCGGGATCCGGCCGCGAGCACGATCCGCTCGCTTCGCAGTTGCTGCCCGTCGACCTCGAGCACGCCCGGACCGACGAAACGGGCGTCGCCCAGATACACCTCGACGCCACTCCGGCGCCGGAACTCGACCGCGTGTTCCGATACGCGATCGGTGCGGGCGAACACGCGATCGCGAATGGCGGGCCAGTCGGCGCCGATCAGCTCGGCGCGGATCCCGAAGCGGCCGGCGTGGCGTACCGTCTGGGCGACATCGGCCGCGTGGATCAGCATCTTCGAAGGGATGCAACCGCGGTTCAGGCAGGTGGCGCCGAACTGACCGCGCTCGATGATGGCGACGCGCCACCCCTCGAGGTCCTTGGCCGGGAGCATGTTGCCGGAGCCCGCCCCGACGACCACCAGGTCGTAGTCGATGATCGGCACAGTCAATCATTCCCCCACCGGCGCCGGTCTCAGGCACCGTGCCTGCTCTTCGTCGCTTCGAGCCGCCCGCTACGCAATCAGCTTGCGGGCGAACTGCGCGTCGCCGGCGATTCGCGCGACTGCCTGCGCCCGCGACGTCGTGGTCGTCTTCTGGAAGATGCCCCTGAGGTGGGTCTTCACCGTGTTCTCGCTGATCCAGAGCGCGGCCGCAAGCTCCTTGTTGCTCATGCCCTGCGCAAGCAAGGCGGCGACTTCGCTCTCTCGCGACGTGAGACCGAACTCGTGACCCGGCCAGTGCGGTTCTTCCGCGTCGCCGAACTCCTCGCTGACGATCTGATCGCCGGCGGCGATGTCGAGCAGGGCTTCGGCCAGTGCCTCGCCGTGCATCGACTTGGCAAGGAGGCCGCACGCGCCGGCGGCGAGCACGCCGTCGCGTTGTTCGCTCGTCGAGTGTCCCGTGTACACGGCGACGCCGCCGACGTTGGGATCGCGAGCCAGCGAGGCGATGCGATCGATGCCGAGCTGCCCGTGACCGTAGGTATCGAAGAGCGCAACGTCGACTCGCTGGTGCGGATTCTCGCCGACGTCGAGCTCGACGACCTCGATCCGGTCGCGGGACGGCCGCAACATCGACGCGACTCCCTGCACGACCAGCTCGTAGTCGTTCACCACCGCGACGGTGATGCGCCGCTCGAAACGCCGACCACCCATGTCCGAATCGGGCATACCTCCTGTCTACCCGGTCGGCCCTCTTGTCTACCCGCTTGGCGCGGCCTCGGACGACAAAGTCTGCGATCCGGGCTGCTCGGCGTGCGCCTACGGTGTCGGCATGCCGCGCCCCGGCGAGATCGTCGACTGGACTACGACGGTGAGCGTCGCCGAGTCCTTCCTCGTGCCGATGGAATAGTGCGCGCGATCGCCGGTTCCGGAGCAGGCTTCCTCCTGGCGGTGTTGTGGTTCGACTTGATGTTCGACGTCCAAGCCCGTGGCCATACCGCGAGCGACGTTCCCGCTGACGTTCGCGCGTCGATCGCCGCGTATTACGCGCGCGTGACCACTGCCGCGCGCCCGATGAACCGGCTCGTCCCGCTCGCGATGGTGACGACGATCGCGGCCCAGGTCGCGGAGCTCGTCCGCAGCGACCTCCCGGTGTGGCGAGCATCGCTGTCGCTCGGGCTCACAGCCGGCGCAGTCGGCCTGGCCGCGGGTCGAACCGTTCGCAATGCGGTGCGCCTCGGGCGCCAAACGGACGACACTGCGCAACAATCGCGTGCAGCCCACATGATCCGGCGCGACCACGTGGTGTGCCTCGGCGCGATCGTCGCAGTCCTCGTGTTGCAACTGCTCCCTGCGTGATTCCGTCGGTGTTGTCCGATTTGCGATCCTCGCCGGACTCAACCACCTGGTTCTCCGCGCCGAAGGTTCAGTGTGGCGGGGGACGATCGAAGCGCGTATCCCATGCCGAGTCACAATTCCGTCTCGCGCCGGCGCGACAGTTTTCAGTCCCGGCGATCGCTTCGCGGCGCCGTGCTCGGCCTCGCGGTTGCGTCGGCGACTCTCGGCTTGGCGGTGACGCCGGCCGTTGCCGCGCCTTCGAACACCGTGCCTTCGAACACCGTGCCTTCGAACACTGTGCCTACGACTGTCGCCGGTCCGAAGGACCTGCCCGGCGCGATCGCGCAGGCGACGAAGCTCGAAGCGCAGATCCTCGCGAACGCTCAGCGCGCCGACGTCCTGGACGAGCGCTACCTGCAGGCCCGGGCGGCCGTCGCCGCGGCGAACCAGCGCGTCGTGGCGACGCAGCGGCAGATCTCGGCGACGGATGCCAAGCTCGAGCAGTTGCGTAGCCGTCTCGCCGACCGCGCCGCGTTCCTCTACATGGGCGCCGGCACCAGCGACCCGATCGGGATCGACGCGTCGAGCGTGCAAGACCTCGGATCGAGGGCGACCTACGGCGATGCCGCGGCCGTCCAGGACCAGCGCATCGTGGACGATCTGAACGGCACCGAAGCGCGGTTGAACGCGCAGCGCCACGACCTCGCGGATCAAGTGGCGGCCGCGCAGGCCCGGCTCGTCGCGGCGCGCGATGCGCGCCGCGAGGTCGCGCGTATCAACGGCTCGATGCAGAACCTGCTCGGCTCGACCCAGGCCGCCGTCAAAGTTCTCGCGGCGAAGATGGAACACGATGCGCTCGCGTCCGCCGCGGTTGCCGAACGGGCTTGGTTGCAACGACTCGCGGCACAACAGGCCGCGGCGCGAAAGAAGGGTGGCGGCGGCGACACCAACCTCTTGCCCGGACCCGGCGACGGCAAGGTCTCGGCGCCGGTCGCCGGCGCGCTCCTCGCGGTCGCGTACGCGCAAGCGCAGCTCGGCAAGCCCTACGTCTATGCGGCCGCCGGTCCCGACGCATTCGACTGCTCGGGCCTGACGATGATGGCCTGGAGGCGGGCCGGCGTCTTGATGGAGCACGGGTCGCAGGCGCAGTACAACGCATTCCCGCATGTGCCGATCGACCAGCTGCAGCCGGGCGATCTGGTGTTCTTCGGATCGTCGGGGCCCGCGAACCACCACGTCGGTATCGTCGTCGGGCCCGGTGTCATGATCGACGCCCCCCACACCGGCGCGTTCGTCGAGCTCGTCAGCTACTTCCAGCCCGACCTCGTGCCGCTCGGAGCCCGCCCGTCGCCATCGCCGTAAATCCGGCGTCGGCAAGGGGTCCGAGGTCGCGCACGGCATACGCGCGTCGACCCGTTTGACGGTTGGCGCAGGCGTGATCGGCTTCGAGCTCACCGCTGCGCCTGATGGCGGGACGATCTTCGTGCCACCGAGGAGCTCGGCGCGAAATCGCGGCGCGCAACGCTGCCGGCTGGGAGGTATGCCTCGACCGCCCCGCACACGGTGACGCAGGCGAGCCTTGGGAGCCTCGCTTCGCGCGTTACGTTGCCGCATTCGTACTCATGTTGGGTCATCAGCACGGGCCGCCACACAGCTACCGCGATCCCCAAGCCTGACCGCCAGTCGCGGTCTCGGGGTTCGCGCCGCACACGACGTCGTATTGACGTTCGATACATCGCCAGACAACAGGTGTTCGCGGCAGACTGCGCGGGCGTACTTCAACACCACAGGAGAGGACGTCCCTGCATGATCCGTCTCACCGTTCCCTATCCTTCGACCGAGGGCGCGACGTTCGATCACGACTACTACCGCGACAGCCGTGTACCGCTCGCAGTGAGGACCTGGGGCCTGGATGGCGCGGAGATCGACAAGGGCATCGACGGTCCCAACGTCGCCGCGGTGCACTTCAAGTTCGAGTCGCTCGAGGCGCTGAATGCGGCGATGGGCGCGGCGGGCACTGCCGATGTGTTGGCCGATGTCGCGAACTACACGTCGATCACGCCGGTGCTTCAGACCAGCGAGATGGTGGAGTGACGGCGTCGGTGTAACTGGGCGACTAACGATCTGGCCAACCGTCTGCTTCGCATCTAGGTTGGAGACATGGCCACAGAGCGGTCAGCATTCCGAATGGGGCGGCTCGACCACGTGCACATCCGCGTGCCGGATCGCGCGGCCGCCGCCCGGTGGTACGGGGAGCATCTCGGATTCGAGCCCGTCGACGCGTATGACTTCTGGGCAACCGGGTTCGAGGGTGGTCCGCTCCAGATCTCGGCCGATGGCGGTAGGACGACGCTGGCGCTGTTCGAGGCCAGTGAGGGTCACCCGATGGTTCCGCAGCAGACGGGTGTGGCATTCAGCGTCGACGCGGACAGCTTCATGTCGTTCGCCCGGTCGCTGCCCTGCGGGCTCGACAACCCGCGCGGCGAGCGTCTCAGGGTCACAGATCTCGTGGACTTCGACATGTGCTGGGCGTTCGATCTCGCAGACCCCTGGGGGAACCAGTACGAGCTCAACTGCTACGAGTACGACCGCGTGAGGGTGGAACTGGTTGAGGCTGACGCAGTAGCGGCCGTCCGATACTGGCCACGCGAGCTCTACGCGGCCTACCGCGACTCCGCATCGCCGTAGCCCGACCGAACTTCAGGCTTCGCCGACCTTGAAGTGGAGGGGTCTTGAAGCTGATCGTCCGGCTCACGGCCGCCTCTCGGCGGAGTGGGCCACCTGTGGTCGCTCTTGACGTCGTACGATCTTTGCGTCGACGAACAGGTCGCCGCCGTCGGACCAGATCTCATGCTGTTCGAACTGGTATCCGTCGGCCGATTACTTCAGACGGCTCGCCAGCAACGCGTTGCTGAGTTCGGCGTAGGCCTCGGCAGGGGAGGTGAACTCGACGTGGGCTCCGAGCAGGTTCGTTGCCGAGGGCTGACTCAGTTCACTTGGCGGTTGCGCGCGACCGAGGTGCTCGCGAACGGCGCGTAGGTAGCTGGCCGGGTACCAGCAGTCGAGGATCTTGGCGCTGTCCTCATGCCCGGAGTACTGGCCCGAGCGCGGGCTGACCCACACCCGACTCGCACGCCTCATCAACGCCGGCCGGGTTACCCAATAGAGGATGGCTTGAACGAGCGCCATGACCTCTCGGGCCAGTCAGTCGGGGAGGGGGGATTTGAACCCCCGACCGCCAGCTCCCAAAGCTGGTGCGCTACCACTGCGCCACTCCCCGTTTCGTGTGCAGGAATGAGGTTAGACCCGCCGGTTTACGCGCTCGACCCGCTGGATCGGGACGCGCGATCGGGCGATGGCGTGGTTCCCGTTGGAATACGACGAGTGTTGCGGTACATCTTCAGCGCGAGCGCAAACTTGTCCGGCCACGAGACCTGGTAACTCGGATGTTGCTTTCGGTTGTAGAACAAGAACACCACGGTGAGCGGGAGCGAGAGGACGTGATACGCGTTCCGCAAACCCGACATCAGCTTGCGATCGATGAACGAAGGTCCTCGCTTCGGGCCCGCTCCCGGGCGAAGTCGCCGCCGCCTCCCAGCTTCTCCGGTTCGGTCTGTTGTGCCTCCGGGGGCAGCGCTGCGAGGCACAATTTCCCTCAGTAAACGATCGGGATCTGGTCTCGCGGCGCGTAGTCCTGGCCGCCGGACGCGCTCATGGCGCCGTACGTCGAAGGAGCGAGGAACCACGACTCGATCGCGTAGCGGTCGTGTGTCATGCCAGGATCGACGGCCGTTCGGTGAAGGCAGAGATGGTCGAAGAGCATCGCGTCACCGGCCTCGAAGACCGGCCGCACGACGGAGCCCGCCGCGGCTCGCTGCGCGACCGGTGGTCCCACACTCCAGGCGAAATACGCGCCCTCGGTTCCCGTCGGCAGAACACTGTCGAAGCGGCGACCGACGACGTCCAGACCCGGCGCGTCGTCACCGCAGTGCGTCAGCGTCAGCCAAACATTCAACGATCGTACGCCACCTCCCATGAACGCACCGTCCTGGTGCCAATCACCGGTGTGCGCGTCCCGCGGAACCTTCCGCAGGCTCCATTTCTTTGCCAACGCCGCGGGGCGCTCACCGAAATAGTCCTGCGCGAGGCGACCGACGCCGCCGCGCTCGAACACTTCCACAAGATCCGACATCGCAGGAGGCGAGTCGACGGCGAGCACGCACCCAGACGCACGCTTCAACGGACGATCGCTCGTCCGGTCGTGTGTGTAGGGAACGAACCACCCACGGAGATCCGCAGGATCGCGTTGCTCGGCGATGGCGTCGTAAGCGGCGAATGCTCTGTCGATGTCGACGATGAGTCGGTCGACGTCGCGGTCCTTCGCGAAGCCACGGACGATCAACGAGCCGTGATGCACGATCGCGCTGCGAAGCCATTCAGCGGTGAGGTGCTCGCTCGCGATTTCAGGTATGCCGGCATTCGGAAAGAGATCCGGAACGTCCCGCGGCCATGACGGCAGATCGCTCGTCCACTGCGCTTGCCCGAACGCGTCGAAGCGGAGCTCGACGATCCGCTGCGCGATCCGTGCGTCGCGTCGTCGACGATTCGCTCGGGTCAACAACCGCAGCGCGTCGACCGCCCTGCCGTCGGCGACCAAGCGGTCCGCGGCGGCGAACAAGCGGTTCGGATCGCTTACGAGGCCCAAACGCCAGCTCGGCAGGGCCGCCGCGGCGCCTCGACGTGAAGAGCGTCGCATCACGTCCTTTCCGCGCTCATGAACTCAAAACAGTAGATCCCGCGGCATGCGCGTCGCAAAGATCGGTCGCAGTTCCCTGCCAGGGTTGACCGCGACGGCCGCGGGACGCCGGGCTCGTGTTATGAGCCTGTGCTTGCACCAAATTTTGCCCGTCGCCACCAGACCCTCAACGGCGCGACCCCTGCGACGGCAGCCGGGATCGAGCGGCACCCCTGGTCGCTCACGCGATCGCCGAACTGCTCGACTGAGGTGGCATAGCCGCCGAAGAGCAGCCAATCTGTACGAGAGAGCGAGCTTGTCGTGCCCTCCGAGTTGTGCCGCAACGCAACCGAGGATCCCGAAGCTGTTGTCGATGGGGCGGTTTGGCTGATCGGCCACATGTGCCAGCACATCGGGGTGGTGAGCGACCTCGGTGGGCTCGATGTGCTCGACCTCGGTTGTGGGGTGCGGTTCCCGCAAGCGTTCCTGAACCGTGGCGTCCCGATGAAGCACTACATCGGCGTTGACACTTCACGCGATGTCATCGAGTTCCTGCAGTCGAACGTCTCAGATCCGCGCTTCGAGTACTTCCATGTCGATGCGCACAACGAGTCATACAGTCCGACCGGTCAACTCTTGTCCGATCTGACAGTTCCCGAGATCGAAGGAAGCCGTTTCGATCTGATCTGCCTATTCTCGGTGTTCACCCACATGGTGCCCGATGACTACATCGCGATGCTCAGGCCGTTGCGACGCTTCGTCAAGCCCGATGGACGACTCTTCTATACCCTCTTCGTCAAACCACCGGACTTTGTCGATGCGTGGGCAGGCAAGGGGATGATGTGCGCCCTGTATGCGCGTCGTTACGCCATCGAACTGATCGACGGTACTGGCTGGGGTCTCGTCCGCATTTCGGGCCCGGACATTCATCTCCAGCATCACGCGGTTTGTGCGCCGGTGGCCCGTGGCAGCGAACCACCTCCAACACGATACTGAGCCACTTCCATCAGCTCGCGGTGCTCGGCCGCGAGGGGCGAGACCTGACGCCGCCTGCGGCTGGGGTGCCCGAGCCAACCGGATCCTTGGGGGAGGGGCGGGCAGACCCCGGCGCGCCTGGCAATCCGTCGCGCCGAGGGCCGCCTCTCAGCCCCTTCCCCGGAAGCAAGTGAACACCTAGTTCACTCTGTGTGGCAAGGACGGCGCGTCGATTCCCGGACGCGCGAGTACTTATTTCGGGAAGCTGAACAACATCGTCTGGGTGGCGTACGCGACCAACTGCGATCTCCCGCCTTCGACGTCCCAGAGCTCCATGTCGGCTGATGCGTAGCCGTCACCTGCGTGCCGGGCCCGATTGACCGCGAGCACCCAGTCGCTGCGGGCTTCCCCGAGGACGTGCACCGTGAGGTCGACGCTCGGCGGGAGCCAGCGGCGCCGGCGCTCCTCCGGGCCGAGCCGCTCGCCGACCGCCCCCGGCATGGTGTCGCAGAGCGTGACCAGTGCAAGGGGGTCCCAGGTGCCGTCGTCGCCGCGGGGCGGGTCGTCGAAGCGATACCACGACGCGCAGAGGGACGACTCGGCCTCGTAGTCGTCCCACGGCGCGTGCCCGAGAGTGGGTCGGCCCTCCACGTTCTCCCAGAAGTTGAACCAGGGCCGGTCCGCCTGGAAGCCCTCGGGTGCGGGATCGCGGTACGACGGGCACTCGAGCGGAGGCGTCACGCCGTCGGGCGGCTCGGCGTCGGTAAAGGTGAAGCCTTCGCGCTCGGCCCCGAACACGGCCAGCGCGTCGAAACCGGCCGACGCGCCCGGGTTGCGCAGCGACGCCCGGAGCTGCGATACCGACCGGCCGCGCCGCAGCACGACAACTTCGATCTCGACCGGACCGTGGCGCACCTGGCCCGCGAAGACGGCGTTCAGGCTGCGCAGCGGCTGCGCGGGATCGCCGAGCGCGGCTTGCATCGCCCGCGCCGCCGTGGCGGCAACGATCCCGCCTTGCGGCACGATCGGGCAATTCCACTGCTCGCCGAGATCCGCGACATAACGGTCGCGGCCCGCAGGCTCGACCGAGGTGCCACGGTGGAAGAGTGACGTTCCCACGGCTGGTGATTATCGTCGGTCGGCATGAGCGACGCGATTGATTTGATTCGGCGGTTCTGCGACGAGTTCGGCAAGGGGGCGAGCGTCGACGAGATCGTCGCCTACTTCACCGACGACGCGATCTACCACAACATGCCGGTCGAACCGGCGGTGGGGCCGGACGCGATCAAGGCGGTGTTCGCGATGTTCACGACCGGCGTCGACCGCATCGAGTTCCGTGTCCTCAACATCGCGGCCGACGGCGACACCGTGCTGACGGAGCGGGTCGACGTGTTCGTACTTCCGAACGTCACCATCGAGCTGCCGGTCATGGGCACGTTCGAGGTACGCGACGGCAAGATCGCGAAATGGCGCGACTACTTCGACCTCAACCAGTACATGACCCAGCTCGCGGGGTCGGCCGGCTGACACCGATGCGTCACGGTGCCAATAGCGCGCGGGCAGCATCGATCGTGTCTGCATCCTCGGCATCTTTGTCGGGACGGTACGCGCGCACGCGCGCGAATCGCAGCGCGACACCACCCGCATAGCGCGTCGAGGCTTGTACGCCGTCGAGCGCGATCTCCACCACCAACTCCGGGCGCACATAGACGACGTGATCGTCGCGATGCGACGCGAGCTCCTGCAGGCGCGCGGTCTGCCACGTCAGCACTTCGTCGGTGAGACCTTTGAACGTCTTGCCGATCATGACGAACCCGCCGTTCGCGGGATCGCGTGCGCCGAGATGAAGGTTCGAGAGCCAGCCCCGGCGACGACCGTGTCCCCACTCGGCGGCGAGCACCACGAGATCGAGAGTGCGTACCGGCTTGACCTTGCGCCACGACGCGCCCCGCCGACCGGCGTCGTAACAGGAGTCGAGCGCCTTCACCATCACGCCTTCGTGTCCCGTCGCGAGGGCGTCGGTGAGGAAGGCCTCGGCGTCGTCCGCGTCGTCGGTCTCGATCGCCGGCACCCGCCACGGGCCGACGAGCGCGGTGAGGATCGCGGCGCGGTCACGGAGCGGACGCTCGAGCAGGTCGTCGCCGTCGACATGGAGCACGTCGAAGAAGAACGCGGCAAGCCGTAGCGCGTGGGTTGCCGCGTCATCACGTCCGAAGCGGCTCATCGTGTCCTGGAAGCGGCGGGGGAGCGCGTCGTCGGCGAGACCGATCGCCTCGCCGTCGAGGACGAAGCTCCTGTGCGCGAAGCCACGGACGGCCTCGACCACCTCGGGCACGCGCGCTGTCACATCGTTGAGGTTGCGGGTGAACACGCGCACGTCGTCGCCGAGGCGGTGCACCTGGATGCGAGCGCCGTCGAGCTTCCATTCGACCGAGGCCGCTCCCGTCGCCTCGAGTGCGTCCGCGACGCTTGCCGCGGTCGCCGCGAGCATGGGCTGCACCGGCCGCAGCACCTCGAGGCGGACGTCGGCGAGGGCGACCTCGCCGCCCATCAGCGCCCGCCGCGCGGTCTCGCCGAGGTCGCCGCCCAGCATCGCGGCGCGCCGGACCGCGGCGGGGGGAACCTCCGCGGCGCGCGCGATCGCGTCGGCCATCACGCCCGCGAGCGCGCCCTGACGGAGCTCGCCCGTAAGCAGGCGAACCACGAAGTCGGCTTCGGCCGGCGTCGCCCGCGCGAAGACCTCGCCCAGGATCTCCTGGCGCGCGGCGGCCGATCCCGAGCCCGTCGTCGTTGCGATGCGATCGAGCGCGTCGTCGAGCTCCGCCACCGTCACCGCCGACGCGCCCGGGACCTTGCGCAGGACCGCCTCGTCGCGCACGGTGGAGAGCGTCGACCAGCCGACGCCGATCCGGCCCTGGCGGGGCTCACCCGTGAGCATGCAGACGACCGTCGCCACCTCATCGGGTGTGCACTCGGTCAGCAGCGTCGCCAGCGAGTCGATCTTGGCCGTACGCGAGCGGGTCGCCGTGACTGACTGCGAGGTTTCCACGACGACGGCAAGGAGCACGCGGCCCAGGGTACGGTCGGCGTCATGGATTATCGACGCCTCGGCCGCAGTGGTCTCCAAGTCAGCGTGTTGTCCTTCGGATCGTGGGTCTCGTTCGGCGACCAACTCGGCGTCGACACCGCGATGGAATGTCTCGATGCCGCCCATCAAGCGGGCGTGAACTTCTTCGACAATGCCGAGTCGTACGCGGGCGGCAAGTCGGAGAGCATCATGGGTCAGGCGATCGGCAAGCTCGGCTGGGCCCGCCACAGCTATGTGATCTCGACCAAGGTGTTCTGGGGCCTCTACGACGAGCCCAACATGAAGAACACGCTGAACCGCAAGTACCTGATGCAGGCCATCGACGGTTCGCTCGAACGGCTCGGTGTCGACTTCGTCGACCTCCTGTTCTGCCACCGCGCCGACCCGAAAACGCCGATCGAGGAGACGGTATGGGCGATGAGCGACATCGTCTCGAGTGGCAAGGCGCTCTACTGGGGCACGTCGGAGTGGACTCCCGACGAGATCCGCGCGGCATGGGAGATCGCCGAGCGTCATCACCTGCACAAGCCCGTAATGGAGCAACCGCAGTACAACCTGCTGCACCGCATGCGCGTCGAGTTCGAGTACGCCCGTCTCTACGAAGACATCGGTCTGGGGCTCACGATCTGGAGCCCGCTCGCGTCGGGTGTGCTCACCGGCAAGTACCTCGACGGCATGCCCGACGGCTCGCGTGCGAAGTTGCCGGGCTACGAGTGGTTGCAGGGCATGCTCACCGACCCCAAGACCAACGAGAAGGTGCGCAAGTTGAAGGTCGTCGCCGACGATCTCGGTTGCACGCTCGCGCAGTTGTCGCTCGCGTGGTGCACGAAGAACAAGCGAGTGTCGACCGTCATCACCGGCGCGAGCCGAGCGTCGCAGGTACACGAGAACATGGCCGCGCTCGACGTCGCGGCGCGTCTCGACCGCGACGTCATGGCTCGGATCGAGGAGGCGGTGCCGTTCACGGCGTAGTTGTCGCCGCGATCCGATCAACGATCCAGATCTGCGTCTGACCGGTCTCACCCGGAGCCTCGGGTGGACGTCGCTCGACGCGTGCGAGCGTGTAGCCCAGCCGCTTCGGGATCGCGGCGCTGCGTACGTTCGCCTCGTCGCAGACGATGATCATGCGATCGACGTCTTCGAGCTGCCGACCCGCCTCCGTCAGCGCCTGCGCGGCTCTTGTCGCGAGGCCACGGTTGCCGGCGTCGACGTGCAGCCAGTACCCGATCTCAAGCGTGCGTGGACCTCGGCGCGTCATCAAGCCGAATGCGCCGAGGAACGCGTCGTCGACCGTCGAGAACAACCCGTACTGCCATTCCTCGGCGCGCTCGCGTTGCCGTGGTTGGTTGCGGAGTCGCCCGCGCTGGAACTCCGCCTCGGCCGAGCGGGCGTCTGCCCACGGCATCCACGGCCGGAGGTGATCGAGGCTCTCGCCGACCGCGCGCGCGATCGTCTCCGCGTCGTCGACGGTCACCCAACGGACGTAGGTGCCGTTCTCGAGATCGATGCGGTCGGGCAGCGAGATGCTCATGCGCCTTCGTGGACGAAGCTGTGTGCGCGCTCGACGCGTGCCACGCGCAGCTCGTAGGCGTTGTACCAACGCGTGCGCCCTTCGTATTGGGCGAACGCATGGTCGGCGTGGCGCCGCCACGCGGCGATCGACTCCTCGTCGGCCCAGTAGGAGACCGTGATCCCGACGTCGGCGTCCGCGGTCTCGACGCCGAGGAATCCCTCCTGTCGAGCCGCGAGCAACATCATTCTCTGCGAGGTCGGCTCGTACTGATCGTCGGGTTGCTCGTTGCGGCGGGTCGAGAAGATCACCGCCCAGTACGGCGGGTCCGGGGTTCGCGCGAGGCCGTCTCGATTGGTCGACTCCACGCTCCGTCCTTCTGTATGTCGTCTCCCTTCTCTATGGGTCGACTCCACGCTCCGCTCCCTCCGGTCGTCCTTATGGGTCGACTCCACGCTCTGCTCCCTCCCGGTCGCTGCGCTGTCGTCTCCCATGCGCTGTCGTCTCCTCCGGGTGCTCATTCTGGCGGTTCGCCTCGACATGACGAATCCGGATATGTAGTATCCGGCTTAACGCGCGTCGACAGGAGACCGGGATGCGAGTGTTCGTAGCGGGAGCGACGGGGGTACTCGGCCGGCGCACGGTGGCCCGGCTCGTGGCGGCCGGCAACCAGGTCACGGCAGTGTCGAGATCGCCGGAGAAGGACGCGCTACTCGAGTCGCTCGGCGCGCGACCGGTTCGTGTCGACCTCTTCGATGCGGATGCAGTTTCTGCCGCGGTTTCGGGCCAGGACGCGGTCGTGAACGTGGCAACGAAGATCCCGCCGCTCGCGCAGATGGCGCGGATGAGCGCGTGGGAGGAGAACGAGCGGATCCGCCGCGACGCCTCGACCAATCTGGTCGACGGTGCGATCGCCGCGGGTGCGACCGTTTTCGTGCAGGAGTCGCTCGCGTTCCTCTACGGCGAGCACGGCGACGCCTGGCTCGACGCAGCTTCCACTCCCTGGACGCCGTCGGTGTTCACCGGCGCGATGGAGGCGGCGGAAGCGAACGTCGCGCGCTTCGGCGCGCAGGGCGGGCGCGGAGTCGTGTTGCGTTTCGGACGCTTCTACGCACCCGACAGCGATCAGGCGTCCGCAACGATGCGCGCCGCGCGGCGCGGGCTCGTGCTCGATGTCGGTGCCGGCGGCAGCTACACGCCCATGATCGACGCCGACGACGCGGCATCGGCCGTCGTGGCCACGCTCGACGCGCCGGCCGGCACGTACGACATCGTCGACGACGAGCCGCTCACTCGCGCCGAGCAGAGCGCGGCCTTGGCGGCCGCGGTCGGGAGGCGGCGGCTGTGGCGCGCGCCGACATGGGCCGCGCCGAAGAAGGCGAGCTACCTCGCGGCGTCGCAGCGAGTGTCGAACCGCGCGTTTCGTGAAGCCACCAACTGGCGTCCGTCGTCGCCGAACGTGCGGGAGGGCTACCGGAGGCTGGGACGCGCGATGGGTATCGAACCGGCTCTGCCCGGGAGGGTGCGGCTCATGTTGTGGGTCCTCGTGGTGAGCGCGTTCGGCGTGGGTGTGCAAGCCGAGTTCTTCCCGCGATCCTTCTACGACGACTTCCCGTTCGGTCGGGGTTGGGTCGCGATGGACGGGCTTTACAACGAACACCTCATCCGCGACGTGGGCGCGCTCAACCTCGCGCTGCTCGTGTTGACCATTGGCGCGATCTTCGTCGGATCGCGCGCGATCTCCCGCATCACCGCGATCTCCTGGCTTGTGTACTCGGCTCCGCACCTCGTGTACCACTTGCGTCATCTCACGATGTCGATGTCGGGCGTCGACAAGGTGGGCATCGTGGTTTCGCTCTCGATCCCGGTCGTCGCCGCAATCGTCATGCTTTTCGATCGACCGCGGCTTTCCGCGGTGGCGATCGACGCACGGGAACCGGCATCGTCCCCGAACCTGACGCAGGTGTCAGCTCACCGCTAGCGTCCGACTCGTCCGTGCGGACGCAGCGGAGGTGCGCCGAAGGGCGCGCCGCAGCGAGGGAGCCATGTTGAACGTGCGGACGCAGCGCAGGTGCGCCGAAGGGCGCGCCGCAGCGAGGGAGCCATGTTGAACGTGCGGACGCAGCGGAGGTGCGCCGAAGGGCGCGCCGCAGCGAGGGAGCCATGTTGATCATGGGATTGCGGACGTGGGAGCGGAACGGGTGAAGCCCGCGCCGTTCGAGTACCACGCACCGGAGACGGTCGACGAGGTGTGTGCACTGCTCGCGGAGCACGGCGACGACGCGAAGGTGCTGGCGGGAGGCCAGAGCCTGGTTCCGATGCTGGCGTTGCGCCTGACGCGTTTCGAGCACCTCGTCGATGTGAACCGCGTTGGTGAGCTCGGAGGTTTTGCCCGCGAGAACGGGACGCTGGTCATTCGGGCGGGAACGCGCCAGCGTGTGATGGAGCGGGATCCGGCGATCGCGGCCGCGGCGCCCCTGCTGGCCCGGGCGACCCCGCTCATCGGGCACTTCCAGATCCGCAATCGCGGCACCGTCGGCGGATCGCTCGCTCACGCCGATCCGGCGTCGGAGTACCCGGCCGTCGCCGTCGCGCTCGGTGGTGAGATCGAGCTGGCGGGGCGCGGTGGCAGGCGCCGTCGAATCGCGGCCGACGACTTCTTCGTCGGAACCTGGACGACCGCGGCCGAGGCTGACGAGCTCCTGGTGGCCGCGCGTTTCCCCGTGTGGCCGGAGCGCAGTGGCTTCGCCATCGAAGAGGTCGCGCGCCGACACGGCGACTTTGCGCTGGCCGGGGTGGCGTGCGCGGTCACTACCGGACGCGCGGGCATCGCGCTGTTCGGCGTCGGTTCGACCCCGGTACGCGCCCGAACAGCCGAGGAGGCCGTCGTCGCGGGTGCGGCGCCGGCCGATGTCGCCGACGCTGCGGTCCGCGACCTCGATCCTCCGGCCGACGTCCATGCGTCCGCACCGACGCGCGCCCGCATCGCGCGTCATCTCGTCGAACGCGCGGTGACGCGCGCCCGGAAGGAACTTCGTGCGTTCGGTTGAGATGACGGTCAACGGTGAACGCCGGCGGGGCGTCGTCGAAGCGCGGATGACGCTTGCCGACTTTCTGCGCGAGCAGTGTGCGCTGACCGGCACCCACCTGGGATGTGAGCACGGGGTGTGCGGTGCATGCACCGTGCTGCTCGAAGGCGAGGCCGTGCGTGCCTGCCTCATGTTCGCGGTGCAGGCCGACGGCGGCGAGGTGACGACGATCGAAGGTCTGGGCGGCCCCGATGGCGCGTTGTCCCCCGTCCAGGACGCGTTTCGAGCCGAACACGGTCTGCAGTGTGGTTTCTGCACGCCCGGGTTCGTCGTGTCGGTCACTGCGTTGCTGCGCGAGAACCCGCAACCGTCCGAAGCGGATATCCGCGAGGCGCTGTCGGGAAACCTGTGTCGCTGCACGGGCTATCAGGGGATTGTCCGCGCCGTGCAACGCGCCGCCGGGACAGCGCAATGAGCACGTCGACCGCGGGCCGGTTCGTCGGCCAGTCGGTGAAGCGGCGCGAAGACCCGCGGTTGCTCACCGGCCATGGCCGCTACGTCGACGACGTGATGCTGCCGGGGATGTTGCACTGCGCGTTCGTGCGCAGCGATGTTGCGCGGGGCCGCATCGTGCGCGTCGACACCGACGCGGCCCGGAAGCTCGACGGTGTCGTCGCGGTGCTCACCGCGGACGATCTCAATCACCACGCCGGCAACATGCAACCGACCATGATGATGACGACCCCGGGAGCGCCGCTGCGCCCGCTCGCCGACGGCGATGTGCGATTCGTCGGCGAGCCGATCGTGCTGATCGTGGCCGAGAGCCGCTACATCGCCGAGGACGGCGCCGAGCTCGTCGAGGTCGAGATCGACGGCGACCGTGCTGTCGTCGACATGGAACGCGCGCTCGACATCGACGCGCCGATCGTGCATCCCGAGCTCGGCACGAACCTCGCCGCCGAGATGGCGTTCCCCGTCGCACCGGAGCTGGAAGCACTCTTGCAGGACGGCAACGTCGTGCGGCGTACGTTCCGCCAGCATCGGCACACACCCGTGCCGATGGAGACTCGAGGGATCGTCGTCGCGTACGAGCCGGCCGCGGGCACGGTCAACGCCTGGATGAGCACCCAGAACCCGCACGAAGCGAAACACACGATCTCGCGGATGCTCGGTGTGCCGTCGCATCTCGTGCGCGTGCAGGCCCACGACGTCGGCGGTGGCTTCGGCCAGAAGTTCTTCACGCCGCGCGAGGAGTTGGTCGTCGCGCTCGCGGCTCGCCGGCTCGGCCGCACCCTCAAATGGATCGAGGACCGGCGTGAGAACCTCATCGCGTCGAACCACGCGCGGGCCGATATCGCAGATTGTGCGTTCGCGCTCGATGCCGACGGGCGGCTGCTCGGCACGTACATCGATCACGTCGAGGACGCGGGCTCGTTCCCGGTCGGCGCCACGGGTGGTCCGGGTGCCTTGGTCGGGCTGTTGTTCACGGGGCCGTACAAGTGTCCCTTGGCGTCGCTGCGGACGCGTGCGGTGTGGACCAACACGTGCGGGCGGGGCGCGTATCGGGGACCGTGGATGTTCGAGACGGTCGCGCGCGAGCAGATGGTCGATGCCGCGGCGCGCGAGATCGGCATGGATCCGCTCGAGTGGAGACGCCGTAACGTCGTACCGACCGCGGAGCTGCCGTACACGCTGCCGACCGGCTTGCCGCTCGACCTGGTCAGCCCGGCGGAGACGCTCGAGCAGGCCGTCGAGATCATCGGTTACGAGGCATTCCGCGCCGAGCAGCAGCGCGCGTTCACCGAGGACGGCCGGCTGCTCGGCGTCGGGCTCGGGCTCTACGTCGAGCCGAGCACCGGGATGATGGACCCGATGGGCACCGAGACCGCGGTCGTGCGCGTCGACCCGAGCGGTCAGGTGACGGTCGCGCTCGGTACCGGTTCGCACGGCCAGGGCATCGAGACGACGATGGCCCAAGTCGTGGCCGAGGAGCTCGGCATCGACTTCGACGAGGTCACCGTCGTGCAGGGCGACAGCGCCGTCACCGCGTACGGGCGCGGCACGGGCGGCAGTGGTACCGCGGTGATCGCGGGAAACTCGTGCCGCAACGCGTGCGCGATCGTGCGGGCGAAGGCGATCGGGATCGCCGCGCATCTCATGGAGGCGGCGCCGGGCGACCTCGAGATCGTCGATGCGCAGATTGCGGTGCGAGGAACACCGACCCGCTCGATCGCTTGGAGCGAGGTCGCTCACATCGCGCACCTGGAGACAGCACGCCTGCCCGAGGGTATGGAGGCCGGGCTCGAAGCGACTGCGACGTTCAAGGCTCCTCCGTTCTCGTGGTCGAACGCGTGCCACGCGTGCACCGTCGAAGTCGATCGCGCGACCGGTGTGGTGTCGATCTTGCGCTACGTCGTGAGCGAAGACTGTGGTGTGATGATCAACCCGATGATCGTCGAAGGGCAGGTCGCGGGAGGGGTGGCGCAGGGAATCGGCGGCACGCTGTACGAGCACTTCGTGTACGACGACGATGGCAACCCGCTCACTACGACGTTCATGGATTACCTGTTGCCGACGGCTACCGAGGTACCGAACATCGAGTACGGACACGTGGAGACGCCCTCGCCGACGCCCGGTGGCCACAAAGGAATGGGCGAGGGTGGTGCGATCGGCTCGCCGCCCGCGATCTTCAACGCCGTGGCCGACGCGCTCGCACTCGCCGGCGCGAGCATCGACCGCACCCCGCTGTCACCCGATGCAATTCTGCAGGCCCTGGGATGAGAACGCCTCGGTGAGACCGCCTCGGTGAGACCGCCTCGGTGAGACCGGTGGAGGTCTCGTCCTCTCAGCGCAGACGGAAGTGTCGTCGTTGCTTCAACGGCCGTGTGTGCAACTCCGACAGTGCCGCCGCGCGAACGGAGTCGGGGATCGTCACCAACGCAGATCTCGAGGCGGGTGCGTCGACGGGGCCGACTCGGCGTTCGGTCGGCGTCGCTGCGGGCTCTTCACATCGCGCCGCGAGCGACTCCAGTGCGTTGAGCGCGCTGGTCAGAGCCCGCCCGCGTTGTTCTGCCACTCCCCGCCCCGTCTCTACCTCGGCTCGCAGGTGGGTCAGCTCCGCGGCGCGCACCGCGTCGACCGAGCGCGCGAACTCGGGCACGACCCGCAGGTGGGTCCGCTCCGGTGGCGCGAGGGCGTCCAGTCCGAACACCGGCCGCGTTGGGTCATGTCCCCGTCCGGCGACGCGTTCGGTCCACGATCGCCCATCCCAGTAGCGGGCCCTCCAGCGCAGGTGCGGATCCGGATACCAGCCCGGCGACAGCGTCACGTCGGGTATCGCGGGGGATTCCGTTGTCGGCACACCGGACCCCAGAGCACATCCTTGTGGCGATACGAGCGCGAACAGTGAAACCGTTCTACCCGAAGCGATCGCCGCGCGAATCCAGGGTGTCCGGACGCGTCAGTTTGGAGCCGGGTTCGACATGATGTCCGGCGGCCGCATGAACATGCATCGCGGCGGGAAGAAACGGCTCGCCGTGAGATGGGCTAGACCCACGACCCCCCTCTCGGCAATGCGCACGGGAGGTGCCTCGGCCGCTCGACCGAGGCACCTCTTTTTCACCACGCTCTTCGCGACGCTTCACCAACGTCGACCGCAGCGCGCTCGCGCGGGCATCATGCGGGGATGATCGGTCTCGGGTTCGTACTGCTCGTCGCGCTCGCCGTACCGACCCTGTGCATCTGGGCCGCGATCGACGCGCGCGCCACCTGAGCCAGGAGCAGCACCGTGTCCGTCGCGCGCAAGATCAGTCGTTTCCGAAACGCCGGCGCGCGCGCCAGGTACCTGAGCGCGTACGACAATGCATTGGCGGCGTGGCCCGCATCGCCCGCGCAACTCGACATCGAGACGCGATACGGCACGACGCACGTCCACTCGTGCGGCGCGAGCGCCGGCATGCCAATCGTCCTGTTGCACGGGGTGGGGGCGTCCTCGCCGTCTTGGTTCGCCAACGTCGCAGGCCTGGGCCAAGACCACCCGGTCCTTGCCGTCGACACGATCACCGACGCCGGAAGAAGCATCCAGACCGCACCCATCCGCAAGCGAGTCGACCTTGCCCTCTGGCTCGACGATGTGCTCGCTCGCCTCGACGTGGATCGCGTGCACCTCGTCGGACTCTCCTACGGCGGTTGGCTCGTGCTCAACCAAGCGCTGCGCTCGCCCGAGCGACTTGCCAGCATCACGTCGGTCGAACCACCGGGTGCCATCGCGAGAATGAGGTTCAACGTCAAGATGCTGCCGGACGGTGTCTTGGCGAAGTTCGCCCACTCGGACCCGGCGCTTCACCGGCTCCTTCGGCTGCTCAACAACGGCGCAGCGGTCGCGCCGCCCATCGTCGATCTCGCGACGGCCTGGTTCCGAACCTTCGTCCTCAAACAACCGTTCCCGGGACGCCTGAGCGACGAAGAGCTGCGGTCCATCCGGACTCCGATGTTGCTGCTCTTCGGTGAGCGCAGTCTCGTCACGGACGCCGCGCGAGCCGTGGATCGAGCACGCGGTCTCATCGCCAACGTGGATGCCGAGATCGTCGCCGACGCCGGGCACATGCTGCCCATCGAGAAACCTGACCTTTTCACGCGCCGACTTCTCGCGTTCATCGACGGTGTCGATCGTCGATGAACGCCGTGCATCGTGCGCGAGGTCACCTCACGGGAGCGCCGTGCGTCGTCCGCTCGGCTATTTGCACCTGATCGGGGTACCGATCGGGTTCTGTCCGGCGACTCCGACGCCTCGGGAGATCGTTGCACCCGAACGCATTACGAGCCTGAAGCCCTGCTGGGTGGGGTTGCCGATGATCGCGACAACAGGATCGCACGGCGACGCGACGTAGGGCCGGAGATTCACCGCGTTACCGAAGGCGTAGACCTGCCCTCCACTGCGTACGATCCAATAGCCGAGCCCACTCCCGGTCTGGGCCATGCCGACGACGTCGGACACGTGGACACCGAGCCCGGGGAGACTGCCGAAGAATCGCCGAAACCCGAAGGCGAAGATGCCGCCGTCGCTCGCGACCATGGTGTAGCCCGTGCCGGTCGGATAGCGAACGATCCCGACGATGGGTTGATTCAGGCGGATGCTGCCGGTGGATCCGTGGAACTTGGCGTCACCGAAGCTGAAAATGCCACCGTCGCGGGCGACGAGCCAGTAGCCGTCACCGGATGGGGTGGAGGCCATGGAGAACACGGGTTGGTTGAGTCGAGTTCCACCCATGCTTCCGAAGAAGCGAGCGCTCCCGTAGGAGAAGATCCCACCGTCGTTTGCGACGAGCCAGTACCCGCCGCCGCTGGCGACGGCGCTACCGCCCTGAACCGGACCCTGCAGCGGCAGAGATTCGGCGTCGCCTACGAACCGGGCATCACCGAAGCTTTCGATCGCGCCGTTCTCGAGCGCGAGCCAGAAGCCTTTTCCCGTCGTCGTCGCAAAACCGCCACTGACGGCGCGGGGAAAGGGGTTCGCCGCGGCGCTCGCCGGCGCGGGAGAATCCGCGAGGAAGCCGAGCAATGAAACGACCGCGGTGACAACGACAACAGTTGATCTTGCTCGCAACCCCGGCCTAGCCATCTGTCTCCCTCTCGCTACGAGGCGAAACCGCCGCCACACCCGAGTGTGCAAGCAGTTTAACCGGCCCGCACGAGTCCGAAATCCGGAGCAGTGCTCGAGTCGGATCGGCGCGTTTGCACTGCGCACGAACCGCGTGGCCGCTTCACTACGCTCCTGCGGTGGTTACGGGCGCGATCGACGTTGTGCTGTTCGATCTCGGAGGCGTGCTCATCGATTTCGGTGGCGTCGCCGCGATGAGGGAACTGGCCGGTATCGAAAGCGACGACGAATTGTGGAGCCGCTGGCTCAGCTGCGAATGGATACGCGCCTTCGAGCGAGGGAAATGTTCCGCGGACGACTTCGCGGCCGGAGTCGTCCGCGATTGGGGTCTGCACGTCGAGCCGCAGGTCTTTCTCGACGCCTTTCGTAGCTGGCCCGGTCGCTCACTCCCGGGGGCCGAAGCGCTCGTGGAGCGTGTGCGACGGACGGTGCGCGCCGGGTGTCTGAGCAACACGAATGCGGTGCACTGGGACCACCACTTCGCGCGATGGCCGTTCATCGATGCCCTCGACTTCCGGTTCTTGTCCTTCGAGCTCGGGATGGTCAAACCCGACCGCGAAATGTTCGACCGCGTCGGCGAGCTGCTTCCTGCTCCGCCCAGTCGCGTCCTGTTCCTCGACGACAACGCGATCAATGTCGAAGGAGCAACCGCGGCCGGGTTCGTCGCGATTCAGGTGCGCGGAGTGGACGAAGCTCGCCAAGCCCTCGTCGCCGCCGGAGTCCTCTCCACATAGCGGTCGGATCTCCGCGGGAGCACTCGTAGGATTGCGGAGGTGAACCGGTATCTCGTCGAGCGGCTCCAGCCGTTCGGCACGACGATCTTCGCCGAGATGTCGGCGCTCGCGGTCGAGACGAGTGCCATCAATCTCGGGCAGGGCTTCCCCGACACCGACGGTCCCGACGTCGTGAAGCAGGCGGCCGTCGACGCGATCCGAGCGGGGCACAACCAGTACCCGCCCGGCATCGGCATCCCGGAGCTGCGCGCCGCGATCCGCGCGCACCAGCAACGGTTCTACCGACTCGAGTACGACGTCGACACCGAGGTCCTGGTCACCGCCGGCGCGACCGAGGCGATCGCGGCCGCACTGCTCGCGCTGTGCGGTCCGGGTGACGAGGTGGTCACGTTCGAGCCGTACTACGACTCGTACGCGGCAGGTATCGCGATGTGTGGTGCGACGCGACGCGTCGTCACGTTGCGTGCGCCCGACTACGCGTTCGATCCCGACGAGCTGCGAGTGGCGATGACTTCACGCACCAAGCTCATCCTGCTCAACTCTCCGCACAATCCGACCGGCAAGGTCTTCACCCGGGAAGAGCTGGGACTCATCGCGGAGCTCGCGCAAGAGCACGACCTGCTCGTCGTCACCGACGAGGTCTACGAGCACCTCGTCTACGACGGCGAGCACGTACCGATGGCGACCCTGCCGGGAATGCGCAACCGCACCGTCACGATCGGATCGGGTGGCAAGACGTTCTCGTTCACCGGCTGGAAGGTCGGTTGGGCATGCGCTCCGCCCGAGCTCGTGACCGCCGTGAAGACCGCGAAGCAGTTCCTCACCTACGTGAGCAGCGGTCCGTTCCAGTACGCGATCGCCGTGGGCCTGCAGCTTCCCGACGCGTACTTCACGGAGTTCCGCATCGAGATGCTCGAAAAGCGCGATCGACTCTGCACCGGTCTGGCCGATGCGGGCTTCACGGTGCTCCGGCCCCAGGGCACGTATTTCGTGACGGTCGACATCCGCTCGTTCGGAGAGACGGACGGACTCGCGTTCTGCCGGTCGCTGCCGCATCGCTGTGGGGTGGTCGCCGTCCCGAGCGTCGTGTTCTACGACGACGCGGCCGCCGGCTCACCACTCGTGCGGTTCGCGTGCTGCAAGCGGACGGACGTGCTCGACGAGGCGTGCACGCGCTTGAAGAGCTTGACCAAATGATGGTCGCCGGTATCCAACACGACATCGTCTGGGAACGGCCGCAGGAGAACTTCGTCCGTCTCGCGCCGATGATCGAACGGGCGGCGGCCGGCGGCGCCCAACTCGTCGTACTCACCGAGATGTACGCGACCGGGTTCTCGATGAAGACCGACCGCATCGCCGAGCCGGTCAGCGGTCCGAGCGCGCGATTTCTCATCGATCAAGCGCGCACGCACAAAGTTTGGGTGTGCGCGTCTGTGCCGGAGCGCACCGACGCGAGCGACCACCCGTTCAATCAGCTCGTGCTCGCCGCGCCCGACGGCTCGACGTATCGCTACGCGAAGATCCACCCCTTCACCTACGGGCGCGAGCACGAGCACTACTCGTCGGGCGGCAATTTCCTCACGGTCGAGATCGACGACGTGCGCTGCTCGTTCTTCGTGTGTTACGACCTGCGCTTCGCCGACGAATTCTGGGTGCTCGCGCCGAAGACCGACTGCTACGTCCTGCCTGCGAACTGGCCCGCATCACGCCGCGAGCACTGGCTAGCGCTGCTGCGGGCACGGGCGATCGAGAACCAGGCGTACGTCGTCGGTGTCAACCGCGTCGGCGAAGGCGGGCGACTCCGCTACAGCGGCGATTCGCTGATCGTCGACCCGTTCGGCGAGATCGTCGCCGAGGCCGCCGACACCGAGACGATCATCAGCGCGAACGTCGATCCCGGCCGTGTGCGCGCTGTGCGGAGCGAATATCCATTCCTGCAGGATCGCCGCTAGAGGTCGGGCGTCACGGGCGTCAGACGATCGCACCGCCGGCGGCGAGGTGGTGGCGTAACTCGTCGACGTCGACCCGGTGCACGTTGCCGTCGGGTGCGAGCGCGGCCGCGACGCCTGCTGCCTCGCCGGTCGCCATCGCGGCCGGGATCTCCTTGGTCGCCTGGTGAACGTAGCGGCTCGTCGAGATGCAGCGACCGCTCACGAGCAGGTTCGACACGGACGCGCTCGTCAATGCGCGGTACGGGACGTCGAACACGACCTCTCGTCTCGTCCAGTGTCCGGTCCGCGCGATTGCGTCGGGGAAGCGACGATCGCCGTCCGACTTCTCGAGCACGTAGTCGCCGACGAGCCGGCGGCTCTCCGTGATGCCGATCATCTTCGCCACGTCGTCGAGCCACGAGTCCGGGTGCGCCTCACGGATGCGCGCGACCGCGGCTCGCACCGCGTCGCGACACTCGAGCTCGGCCGCGGTCAGGTCGTCGGGATCGGTCGGGTCGACGCGTCGTGCGAGTGGACCCCAGGGCACGAGCGCCCGGTCGGGCGCGGTGGTGCGAAAGCCCACATCGGGATCGAGGTGCTCGGTGTCGAGGCCGCCCATCCGGAACCACAGGTGCGGAGGGATGGTGATCGTCTCGAAGGGGGCACCCGCGGCGACCATCACGTCGCCGTCACCGGTCGCGTCGATGACAACGCGCGGTTGCACGACCTCGCGCCCGCGTTTCGATTCGAGCACCACCGCGTCGATGTGACCGTCGGGTGCATACGCATGCGCGCACCACGAATGCAGACGGAGCCGAGCGCCGGACGCGCGCAAGAGGTCGAGCGCGACATCGCAGAACGCTTCGGGATCGAACGCCACCGAGTAGCGGACGACGTCGGGAGGCGCACCCCAGATCAAACCCCAGCGACGCCAGCGCTCGACCGCGGCGGCATCCATCGATCCCCACTCGGTCGCTTCGGGGGCACGAGCGTCACCCCGGGAGGCGAGACGATCGACGACCTCCTGGCACAATCCCGCGACCACTTGGGTGCCGCAGCCGTCGTCGAGCGTGAGCAGCAGATTGATGAGGCCGAACGTCGCGAGCCCGCCTATGAATCCGTAGCGTTCCACCAACAGCACGTCGGCGCCGCGCCGCGCGGCGGCGACCGCCGCGGCGATTCCCGCGCTCCCGGCTCCGACGACGAGCACGTCGGGGCGCCCGACGATCTCGAGGTCGCGCGCCGGTTCCCGCCACGTCGTCGTCATCGGCGATCACGGTATCGGCGATGACGGTAACGTCCGCAACATGAAATTTGCGCTCTTCTACGAGATCCCCGTCGCCCGTCCGTGGTCTCCGGACAGCGAGCACCGCGCCTACAAGAACACGCTCGAGCAGGCGATCGCGGGCGAGCAAGCCGGGTTCCATGCGTTCTGGACGGTCGAGCACCACTTCTTGGAGGAGTACTCGCACTGCTCCAATCCCGAGGTGCTGTACGGCGCGATTGCGAGCCGCACCTCGAAGATGCGGTTGGGCTACGGCGTGCGGCTCATGCCCAAGCCGTACAACCATCCCGTTCGCACTGCGGAGTCGGTGGCCGTGCTCGACCTGTTGAGCGACGGTCGCGTCGACTTCGGCACGGGCCGCTCGGCGACGCGCATCGAGCTCGAAGGCTTCGGTATCGACCCGAAGGACACGCGCGAGATGTGGCGGGAGGCGATCGAGCACGTCGTCGGATGCTGGACGAACGACCGGTACTCGTTCGAGGGCGAGCACTGGTCGCTACCCGATCGGCGCGTGCAGCCGAAGCCGCTGCAGCAGCCCCATCCGCCGATCTGGGGTGCGACGACGAGCGACGACGGCCACGCCCAGGTCGGCGAGCTGGGCCTCGGGTTGTGCTCGTTCGCGGTCGGCGTGTCGCCGGAAGAAGTGAAGAAGAAGATCGACATCTACCGCGCCGCCGTCGCGAAGTGCACGGCGCCGATCGGCAAGTTCGTCAACAACCAGGCGGCGACTTTCACGATGGCGTTGTGCGCGCCTTCGCAGGAGGAGGCTTGGGCGTCGGCGCGCGACTCGTTCGAGTGGTATCCGAAGGTCGGCGCGCGCCAGATCGCGCAAGTCGCGGAGTGGATGGCGGAACGCAAACAGGGGCTCGGCAACTACGGCTACGCGGCCGACATGAAGGCGCACTCCGACGACGGGTCGCTCGACCTGTTGTCACTCGAGTATTTGGTCGACTCCGGTGCGTGCGTGCTGGGCACACCCGAGCAGTGCCTCGAGGCGTGCAAACGCTACGAGGCTGCGGGCGTCGACCTGCTGCTCTGTCTCGTGAACCCGTACAAGATCGGCCACGACGCCGTGATGCAGACCCTCGATCTGATGGGCAAGCACGTCATCCCGAGCTTCAGCTGACGGGCGCGACGAGGCACGCGCGCCGGTCAGAGGTCGGCGGGGATCGGAACGGTGTACGTATCGCGGCCCGATCGCAGCACCTTGCCCGGCAACGCGCCGGTCTGCGTGCCGTCGGCAACGATCGTGGTGCCGTTGACGATCACCTGTCGCACGCCGATCGCGTCGGCAAACAACCGGGCCGTGCCACCGGGGAGGTCTCGGACGAGCTTGACCTCGTCGGTCGCGACCGTGGCGGGATCGAACATCACGACGTCGGCGTGAAAGCCTTCCCGCAGCTCGCCCCGATCGCGCAGCCCGAACAGCTGCGCGGGCGCCTGCGTCATCAGCTGCACGCACCGCTCGAGTGAGATGAGCTGGCGGCCGCGCAGCGTGTCGGCGAGGAACGACGTGGTGTACGGCGCGCCGCACATGCGGTCGAGGTGCGCGCCCGCATCGCTCCCGCCGACCAACACCAGCGGGTGCTCCCACGCCTCGGCACGCATCTGCCACGACTTCAGGTCGCTGTCGGACGGCAGCGGCCAGAGGATCGTCTGCAGGTCGTCGTTGATGACGATATCGAGCAGCGTGTCGAAGGTGCCCCGGTTCTCGCGTTCGGCCAGCTCGCTCACGACCCGGCCCTTCAAGCCGTCGTTCGCGGGCGAAAAGGTGTCGCCGATCTGGTAGCGGCCCCAGGAGGCCAGGCGCGAGAACACGCCGGCTTCGGGGGAGCGCGCCCGCTCGTTCATCCACGCGCGCACAGCCGGGTCGCGCAGTTTCGCGATCCGTTCCGGGATCGGGAAGTTCATCACTTCCGACCAACCCGGCAGCATGAACAGCGCGCAGTAGTTGCGGAAGGACATGTTCATCTCGACGAGAGTCGGCATCGTCAGCGCGATCGCAGTACCGCCTCGAGCCCGGGCGTGCTCACACGCGGCGACCTGGTCGTGATACCGCTGCGGCTCTCGCGAGTCGATGGTGAGGACGTTCCAGTTCAGCGGCCGCCGGCCCGCGAGCGTCATCGCAGCCATTTGCTCGACTTCTTCGTCGCTGAAGCCGCGCAGGCATCCGCTCGTCACGTACTCGAGCGTCGTCCCTTCGTGTCCCGAAACCGCGCGGCACAGCGCGAGCACCTCGTCGTTCGAGGCCCAGCGGGAGCCGACCGGTTGGCCGTCGCCGTCCGAGTGCGTGAACGACAAGGTGGTGGAGAAGCCGAGCCCTCCTGCCGCGATCGACTCCTCGAGCAGGCGAGTCATCGCGTCGAGCTGGTCCGGTGTCGCCTCGTTGCCAATCGCGTCCGCGCCCATCACGTTTCGCCGCAGCGCGCAGTGGCCGACGAGGAAACCGACGTTCAGGCCGACGCGATTGTCGACCGCGTCGAGATAGTCACCGAACGATCGCCACGACCAGGGGACGCCCGTCTCCAGCGCGGGCAGGGGCATGCCTTCGACCTTGGCCATCATCCGGCGGAGGTAGTCGGCGTCCTCGGGATTGACCGGTGCGAGCGTGAAGCCACAGTTTCCGGCGATCATGCTCGTCACGCCGTGGAGGTTGGACGGCGTGGCCGCCGGGTCCCAGAACAGTTGCGCGTCGTAGTGGGTGTGCGGGTCGACGAAACCCGGCGCGACAACGAGTCCGTCGGCGTCGATCGTCTCGGCCGCGTCGTCGGCGATCTTGCCGATCTCGACGATGCGGCCGTCACGGATGCCGACATCGGCGCGGCGCGCGGGAGTGCCGGTGCCGTCGACGAGCGTGCCACCGCGGATGACGCGGTCGAGCATCACAACCTCCTAGCGGGCTTTGCGCTTCGCGTCGTGCACGGCTTGGCGGCGTTTCTCCTGGGCCGTGGCGCGCGCTTCGCGCTCGCGCACCTCGGCGGCGTGCTTGGCTTCCTTCGCCGCCCGGCGCTGCTCGCGCTTGGCCTCGAGCTCGGCCTTGTCGAGGGCGGGTTCCGGCGCCACGAAGTCGGGCTTTGCGTCGACCGCGACCGGAGGGCCGATGACGAAGCGGTCGTCGGTCTCGAGCAGCTCGCGCATCACCGGCCGGCAGAGCGCGTCGCTGGCTGCGTAGCCGGCGAGCATGAGCGTCACGAGGGTCGCGCCGTGCCGCTCGATGACGGCGGGCAGTACTTCGAGCAGATCGTCGCGGGTGGGCTCTTCGGAGCGCGGACCCAACGCCTCGACCGTCTGGTCGTTGACGTGCTGGGCGAGCGCGAACAGCACCTGCAGCTGGTGATCGGGCGCCGCGCTCTGGAGCTTGCGCCGCACGATTGGCAAGAGCGCGTCGCCGAGGCGCATCGTCGCCCGCGGGAGCTGCAGCTGGGCGGCGACCTCGAGGCGCGACTTCTCGCTCATCGCGACGAGGGCGCGGCGCAGGACGTCATCGTCGAGCGCGGCGAGGGCCTGGGCCATGCGGGCGAGGTCGGCCTCGGCCCGGGCCTCGTCCTCCTCGTCGTGCTCGTGGTCGTCGTCGTGCTCATGCACGTCGTCGGGGATCTCTTCGTCGATCGATTCGGCGCTCATCGCCCTGCAGCTTCGCGCGCGGGGAGCGGCTATCGTCGAGTGGACATCGCCGTCGACCTCTGACGGGAGAGCCCGGACGCCGCGAGGAGGCGAGCCGGGCGCCGAAGGAGCAACCACTCCCCGGAATCTCTCAGGCACCCGAACCGTCGGAGCGAGGCAACTCTGGAGTTCCGCGACAGAGGGGGAGTCGGGCCGTGCGCGGCCCGCACCCACCATGCGGAACGAGAGGATTCCCGCCATGCCCGACGAGCTGGCCATCGCGGATCCGGGACATGATGCGTTCGTCGACCGCCACATCGGTCCTCGGGCGGCCGAGCAGGCGGTCATGCTTGCGGCGCTGAACCGGCGGTCGCTGGCGGACCTCGTCGACGCGGCCGTGCCGGAGGTCATCCGCGAAGCGGCTCCACTCGCGTTGCCCGAGCCGATGTCGGAAACCGAGGCGCTCGAACGGCTGCGCGAGCTCGCCGGTCGCAATCAGGTGTTCACGTCGCTGATCGGCCTCGGCTACCACGACACGATCACGCCCCCGGTGATCCTTCGCAACGTGCTGGAGAACCCGGCCTGGTACACGGCGTACACGCCTTACCAGCCCGAGATCAGTCAAGGCCGGCTCGAGGCGTTACTGAACTTCCAGACGATGGTGAGCGATCTCACCGGCATGGACCTCGCGAACGCGTCGCTGCTCGACGAGGGCACGGCCGCGGCCGAGGCCATGGCGATGCTCCACCGGGTCAATTCGAACACGGGCGCCGTCTTCCTTGTCGACGCCGATGCCCATCCGCAGACCATCGACATCGTCCGCACGCGCGCCGAACCGCTCGGTATCGAGGTCGTCGTCGGAGACCCCGACTCGGTGGAGCCGCTCGACGGGTGCTTCGGCATGCTGATGCAGTATCCGGGGAGCAGCGGCCGGCTGCACGACCTGACGCCCGCGATCGAACGCGCGCACGCGCACGGTGCGCTGGTGTGCGTTGCCGCCGATCTCCTCGCGCTCGCGCTCGTGAGGCCACCGGGCGAGATGGGTGCCGACGCGGTCGTGGGCACGACGCAGCGGTTCGGCGTGCCGCTGGGCTTCGGCGGTCCGCACGCGGCGTATCTCGCGGTGCGCGACGCGCACCGGCGCACGCTTCCGGGACGCCTCGTCGGTGTCTCGGTCGACGCGCAGGGACGCACGGCGTTCCGTCTCGCGCTGCAGACGCGCGAGCAACACATCCGGCGCGAGAAGGCCACCAGCAACATCTGCACCGCCCAGGTGCTGCTCGCGGTGATCGCGGGCCTCTACGCCTCGTACCACGGTGCCGAGGGCCTGCGCGCGATCGCCCGGCGCGTCCACCGGCTCGCCGCCGGCCTCGCCGGCGCGCTCCGCGACCACGATGTCGAGGTCGTGCACGAGCATTTCTTCGACACGCTGACGATCCGTTCGCCCGGTCGCGCCCGGCAAGTCGTCGCGGCGGCTGCGACCCGGCGAGTGAACCTGCGCCTCGTCGACGCCGACACCCTCGTCGTCGCGCTCGACGAGACCACTACCCACGCGACCGTCGACGCGGTCCTGGCTTCGTTCGGGGTCGACGGATCCGCCGACGATCCCGGTGTCTCCGCATCCGGCGATCTCATACCGGCCGCGCTGCTGCGCACCTCCGACTTCCTTACGCACCCGGCCTTCACCTCGCATCGCTCCGAGCACCAGATGCTGCGCTACCTCCGCCGCCTCGCCGATCGCGATCTCGCACTCGATCGCACGATGATCCCGCTCGGGTCGTGCACGATGAAGCTCAACGCGACGGCCGAGATGGAACCGATCACGTGGCCCGAGTTCGGTCGAATGCATCCGTACGCGCCGCTCGAGCAGGCCCGCGGCTACCTCGAGCTGTTCGACGATCTCGAGCGTTGGCTCGCAGAGATCACGGGTTACGACGCGGTCTCGCTGCAGCCGAACGCCGGTTCGCAAGGCGAGTACGCGGGACTGCTGGCGATCCGCAAGTATCACGCGTCCCTCGGCGAGTCCCGTCGGCAGGTGTGTCTCATCCCGGCGTCGGCGCACGGGACGAACGCGGCCTCGGCCGCGATGGCTGGGATGCAGGTCGTCGTGGTCGCGTGCGACGACCAGGGCAACGTCGATCTCGACGACTTGAAGGCGAAGGCGGTCGACCACGCCGACCGGCTGGGTGCGTTGATGGTGACCTACCCGTCGACACACGGTGTGTTCGAGGAGCGGATCCGTCAGATCTGTGCCATCGTGCACGAGCAGGGCGGCCAGGTGTATCTCGACGGCGCGAATCTCAACGCGCTGGTCGGGGTGGCGCGCCCGGGCAAGTTCGGTGCCGACGTGTCCCACCTCAACCTCCACAAGACGTTCTGCATCCCACACGGCGGTGGTGGTCCCGGAGTCGGCCCGATCGGCGTACGTGCACACCTCGCGCCGTTCCTGCCGAACAACCCATTGCGCGCCGAGGCAGGCCCGGCCACTGGCATCGGCGCGATCAGCGCCGCGCCTTGGGGTTCGGCCGGCATCCTGCCGATTCCGTGGATGTACGTGCGGATGATGGGGGGCGCGGGGCTCACGTGCGCGACCCACGTCGCGATCCTCAACGCGAACTACCTCGCCCACCGGCTCGCACCGCACTACAACGTGCTCTATACGGGCTCCAACGGACTCGTCGCGCACGAGTGCATCATCGACCTCCGGCCGATCACGCGCGACACGGGAGTGAGCGTCGATGACGTCGCCAAGCGATTGATCGACTACGGCTTCCACGCGCCGACGATGTCGTTCCCGGTCGCCGGAACGTTGATGATCGAGCCGACCGAGTCGGAAGATCTGGGCGAGCTCGACCGCTTCGTCGACGCGATGATCGCGATCCGTTCGGAGATCAACCGCGTCGCCGGCGGGGAGTGGCCGGCCGACGACAACCCGCTCGTGCACGCGCCGCACACCGCCGAGGACGTGACGGCCGACGACTGGTCGCGCGCGTATCCGCGCGAGCTCGCGGCCTTCCCGGTCGCCGGTTTGCGGCACGCGAAGTATTGGCCGCCCGTCGGTCGTATCGACGGCGTCTACGGCGACCGCAACGTGTTCTGCAGCTGCCCGCCGGTGGAGGCGTATCAGTAACCGCGCGTTCCGGTAGCTATCGCGCGTCGGCCCAGCCCCCGGGTGTGCGGCCGTCGGTGCGCACGAGCCGGTGCGCGAACAGCCACCGGTCGCCGTCGGGCGTGAACCGGTCCTTGTAGCGACCCCAGTGATCTACTCCGGCGCCGGTCATCACGGTGAAGTAGCACGTCGCGTTCGCTTCGGTCGCCGAGACGACTTCCACGCGCACACTCGACACGTGGTGCTGCATCCGCCCGGGCGGCGCGGTAGTGACGACGTCGCTCCCGACCCCTCGGAAGAAGTCTCGGATCGCGTCGCGGCCCTCTGCTCGGGCGCCGCCCGTCCCGTGTACCTCGAGCACGCCGTCGGCGGCGAAGAGCGCGGCGACGTCGTCGAAGCGACCGTGATCGGCGGCGTAGGTGTACGACGCGATCGCGTGCCGGACCGCTTCTCGCGCCCCCAACTCCCAGAGCTCCACGGCCGTGGACGCTACCCAGCTCGGGCGCACGGTCGGCAAAAGCTGCCGGGCTCGCTATGCGGGCCTGAACCAAACGAACCCGACCGTGTCGGATGCGTGCTCGATCTCGACGACGACGGGGAGGTCGAGCGCCAGTTCGGAGGGCTCGATACCTCGAAGATTGCCGACGAGTCGCGGGCCCTCTTCGAGCTCAACGATGAGGATCGCGTATGGCGGGGCGAATGCGGGATCGACGGCACGATGCGTGACGGTCCACGAGAACACGCGGCCGCGGCCCGTCACCGGTTCCCACGCGACGTCGAGCGATCCGCAGTGCGCGCAACGGTGTCGCGGTGGATGCCTCCACGTTCCACACGCCGCGCACCGCTGCAACCGCAGCTCGTCGCGCGCGAGAAACGCGTAGAACTCCGCGTTGAGCCCTACCGCCGCCGGCAGGAGCCGATCGCTCACCGGTCGCGCCCCAACACGACGATGCTGCCGTCGCCGAAATCGCCCCAGCCGGTGACGCAACCGACCTCGGCGCCCGCCACCTGCGCCGCACCGGCGTCGCCGCGCAGTTGGCGCACGGCCTCGACCACGTGGTTCATCCCCCACATGTGTCCCTGCGACAACAACCCGCCGTGCGTGTTCGTCGGGAGGGCGCCGCCGTCGAGACGCAGCACGCCGTCGCGCACGAACGCGCCGGCCTCTCCGCGACCGCACAGTCCGAGCGCTTCGAGCTGCAGAAGAACGACGTAGGTGAAGCAGTCGTACAGCTCCATGAAGTCGAGGTCGTCGGCGCGTACGCCGGCGGCGCCCAACGCCCGGGGTGCAGCGTCGGACAAGCCGATGTGGAACATGTCGGGGCGATTGGCGATGTCGTCCGCCGGGTACGGGTGTCCTTCCGCGCCCGCCAGGATCACCGCAGGTACGTGCGGTAGGTCGCGCGCGCGTTCCTTCGAGCTCACGACGACGGCGGCCGCGCAGTCGGTCTCCAGGCAACAGTCGTACAGGCGGAACGGTTCCGACACCCAGCGCGCGCCGAGATATTGGTCCATCGTCAGGGGCGTGCCCCGCATCAGCGCGCGCTCGTTCAACTGTGCGTGGGCGCGGAACGTCAACGCGATCTCGCCCGTGTCGGTATCGCGCGTGCCGTAGAGCTGCTTGTGCCGCATCGCGATCCACGCATAGAACTGCGCGGCGGACCGAGCGCCGTACGGCAGGTAGTAGTCGACGACGACGTCGCCGACCGCGCTGGCGTCCATCCCGCGTCTCGGTCGGGCCACCCCGGCGCGCGGCCGGAACGCGGAGTACCCATTCCAACCAACGACGACGAGCACGTGGCGCGCGATCCCCGCCGCGACGGCCAACGCCGCGTGCTGCAATGCCGCGACGGGACTCGCCCCGCCCATGTGCACCGTGGTCGCGAGCCGCAAGGTGTCGATGCCGAGATTGGCGGCGAGCTCCTCGCTCGTGGTGTAGCCGGGCGGCGGGATGATCCCGTCGATATCGGACGCGGCCAGCCCCGCGTCGGCGATGGCGGCGTCGGCTGCCTGCAGGATCAGCTCCACCGGAAGGAACGGCGCGCCGCGCACGTAGTCGGTCTCGCCGATACCGACGATCGCCGCTCGTCCCTCGAAGCCGAATCCCGGTCCGTCATCCACGAGACGCGGACGCTACCGGGTTGCTATGCTGGCGTTACTGATCGGTAACTTGTACGTTGCCCGCAAGCGCCCGGAAGGTGCCAGGCTGCGGGTGGCGAAGGGATGGTCATGACCGACTTCTCGCTCGATCTGAACGAAGACCAGCTGCAGATCCAGAAATGGGTCCACGATTTCGCAGCCGACGTCATCCGTCCCGCCGGACGCGAGTGGGACGAACGGGAGGAGACGCCGTGGCCGATCATCGAGGAGGCCGCGCGCATCGGTCTCTATTCGTTCGAGTTCATCGCCAACGCGTTCGCTGATCCCACCGGGTTGACCCTGGCGCTCGTCTCGGAGGAGCTCTGTTGGGGCGACGCCGGCATCACGCTGGCGCTCCTGGGCACGAGTCTCGGCGTCTCGGGCATCGTGGGCAACGGCACGCCGGAACAGATCGGCGAGTGGGTGCCGCAATGTTTCGGGACGCCCGACGACATTCACATGGCAGCATTCGCAGTGAGCGAGGCCGACGCCGGTTCCGACGTGTCGTCCCTGCGCACGCGCGCGGTCTACGACGAAGCGAAGGACGAGTGGGTGATCAACGGCGCGAAGACGTGGATCACCAACGGTGGCATCACCAAAGTGCCGACCATCCACGTCGTCGTGGCCGCGGTCGAGCCCGAGTTGAAGAGCCGTGGGCACGCGTCGTTCATCGTCCCCGCGGGCACTCCCGGCGTGAGCATGGGTCAGAAGTTCAAGAAGATGGGCATCCGCGCGTCGCATACCGCTGAGGTCGTGTTCGACGACGTCCGCGTTCCCGGTTCCTGCCTGCTCGGCGGCAAGGAGAAGCTCGACGCGCGGCTCGCGAGGGCCCGCGAGGGCAAGAGCTCGCGCGTGCAGGCGGCGATGAGCACGTTCGAGGCGTCGCGACCGATCGTCGGTGCGCAAGCACTCGGCATCGCGCGCGCGGCGTACGAGTACGCGCTCGACTACGCCAAGGAGCGCCAGGCGTTCGGACGACCGATCATCATGAACCAGGCGATCGCGTTCAAGCTGGCCGACATGAAGATGCACATCGACGCCGCCCGCCTGCTCGTCTGGCGTGCGTGTTGGATGGCCTCGACCGGGAAGCACTTCCAGGCCGGCGAGGGTTCCATGTCGAAGCTCTATGCAGGCGAGACCGCGGTAAGGGTGACCGAAGACGCGATCCAGGTACTCGGTGGCGCCGGCTACGTGCGCGAGCATCCCGTCGAGCAGTGGCACCGCGACTCGAAGATCTACACGATCTTCGAAGGCACGAGTGAGATCCAGCGCCTGGTCGTCGCCCGCAGCATCTCCGGCCTGCACATTCCCTGATTCGAGTCCGGGCAGTTCGGTCCTGTCCGAACCGCTCATCCCTACTCCATCCCTACAACTTTCGGCTACGGTCGCCGCAGTGGCGACGATCCGGGAGAAGCGGCGAGGAGTCTGGGAGGTCCGGGTCTTCACGGGGCGCGATGGTGACGGCAAGCCGACCCAGGTCAGCCGGACCGTGCAGGGTACGAAGCGAGATGCCATGCGCGTGGCGGCGCAGTTCGACGCCGCACCGGCCTCCAATGGAGCGGGGCGAACCGTCGCCGAGATGCTCGAAGCGTGGGTCGAGCTGAACGATCCCTCGTGGGCGGAATCGACTCGGCGCGACCAGCGCAGCCGGGTTCGGAAGGTGTCGAGCGATCGAATCGGAAGTCTCGGCATTGCCCGCATCTCGGTGGCCGACGTCGAACGCTGGCACCTTCGCCTCCGAAGGGCCGACGTCGGTGAGGCAGCTATTCGCGGTCGGCACATGGTGCTGCGCGCCGCGCTCGAGCAGGCGGTGCGATGGGGTTGGGTGCACAACAACGTGGCGCGTCACGCACAGCTCCGAAGCGCGAAGCGAACTCCTCGGTCTGCGATGTCGGCGGCGGAGGTGCGAGAGGTCCTTGCCGTCGCGGCGCAAGTCGATCCCGCGGCCGAGCTCGCGTTGCGCATCGCCGCGGTGACCGGCGCGCGACGTTCCGAGCTCGCAGCGTTGCAGTGGTCCGATCTCGATGGTGATCGCTTGACGATCGACAGCAGTATCGCGGTTCGGCGCGACGCGGAGCACGCCGGCTATCCCGAGTTGATCGATGCTCCGACCAAGACCGCAAACGGTCGAGTAGTGACCGTTGATGAGACGACCGTGCAGATGATCGTCAAGCAGCATGAGGTACGCGAAGCGGTCGGCCCGTACATGTTCTCGATCGACGAGAGTCCGCCGAACCCGGATCGCATTGGCTGGTGGTGGCAGCGGGCGCGCGAGCTGTCCGGCATCGAGGCCGACTGGCGGCTTCACGATCTGCGCCATTGGGCCGCGACCACCGCGATCACGAGCGGGCACGACGTTCGCACTGTCGCCGGCCGTCTCGGCCATGCCAACGCGGCGATGACGCTGCGCACCTATGCGCACGTCGTGCAGTCCGCCGACGAGGCGCTTGCCGCTGGACTCGGTGGGGCGCTCGACGTCTGAGTTCCGCGCAGTCCTGTCACGCCGCTGTGTCGGTCTCGCCGAGCAACTCGAGCACGGCTCGGCGCGGGATGACGATCCGCCGACCGAGACGCACCGTCGGGATGTCGCCCCGCTTGGCGCATTCGTAAGCGCTCGACCGCGAGATCCCGAGCGCTACCGCGACCTCGTCAACCGTGAACGTAAGCCGTTGCGTCGGTCGTGCCTCCGTCGGGCTGGGTCCACCTCGCGCTTCCTGCTCTGGTTCTGCTCTGTGAGTCTCCATACATCCGAATGGCGCGCGCCGAGCCGAAAACGCGACACGCGATCACGATGTCTGCCTCGCGGCTAATCGCGCGCTCGCCTTCGCGTGACCCGGCGAACGACCCGAAAGAAAGCGGCACACCGATGCATCGGCGATGCCGGACACGGAGTTCCGGTCGGTCGTGCCCGCCAAAACGTTTTGGATCGGCCGTGACCCGATCGATCGGACAGGGTCGACATAGACGCGGCCATGTTGACACTGACTCGTCGTCAACATCGCGGTCGAGTGGTCGGCCGCGGCGTGACGGATGATCGTCTGGCTGGTGCGCGTGTCGCCGGCGACGTGCAGGACCTGGCAGTGTCTCGAATGCCTCGTGCAGCCCTCGACGTGCGTCTGCACGGTATGTCTGCACGGTGCCCTACGGACCTTGACGCGCGTCATTGACGCGCGTCTGCACGGGACTTCGGGACTTGGCCTCTTCGCAAAGTCCTGCGCAGTACCTCTGCGCAGGACTTCTGTGCAGCCGTCCGAATCTGCGCCCCGCCGACCGGCGGAACGAGCGAACGTGACGTCTTGGGCCTGTGGCTTGGGTCCGACCGGCGGTGAGGGCGCGAAGCAGTGGATGACGATGCTCACCGAACTCCGTAACCGTGGTGTCGCCGACTTGTTGATCGTGTGCTGTGACGGCCTGAAGGGACTCCCGGACGCGATCCGTTCGACGTGACCTGACGCGACCGTGCAGACCTGTGTCGTGCACTTGGTGCGGAACAGTTTGCGTTACGCGTCGAAACAGCACTGTGGTCAGATCACCCGTGAGCTGCGAGAGATCTACACCGCGCCAACCGTCGAGGCCGCCGAGGTCCACTTCGGCGAGTTCGCGATCGCCTGGCGCGAGATCTATCCGGCAATGGTCAGTTCATGGGAGAACGCCTGGGGCGAGTTCGTGCCGTTCCTCGAGTTCCCGATCGAGCTCCGCAAAATCGTCTACACGACCAACGCGGTCGAGAGCCTCAACGCCCGGTTCCGAAAGGCCGTCCGGAACCGGGGCCATTTCCCCAACGAACAAAGCCGCCATGAAGGTGCTCTACCTCGTCGCTCGCCAGCGACGACCGAACCGGTCGAACCTGATCGGCAAGACCAACGACTGGAAACAGATCCTCAACGCGCTCACCATCCACTACGGCGACCGGATCGCCGCCAACCACCAATGACCATCACGACCGATTACACAAAAAATCGGACAGTCCCGCTCAGTCGGGGGCCGTGAAGATGTCGAGCACGGTTTTGAGCGAGCGCGTGTGGGTGTCGGTGGGCGGGTGACGGCGAGCACGACGGCGGTGTTGGCGATGCCGACGATCGCGACCGCGGCGACCCAGATGGCGGGTTTCGGGTGTGAACCAGATGCGGTCGGGGGCTCCGAGGGCGACCGCGACCGTGACCGACCATGCGCTGATAGTGGCGATCGAGCGGGGTTGGAGCGAGAGTGTTGCGAGGGCAGGGCCGGTGATGAGGAGTCCGATCAGAATGAAGTGCGGGCCGATGATCGTGTCGGCAAGCGCGATTGTTGTCACCAAGACGAGCGCCGCTCGAGGAAACGAAAACTCCGAGCGCGGTTTTCGGTTCCGGCGCGCTTCGGCGCGCACTGTGGTGACGGCGAGCGCCACCGCGACGCAACCGACCATGATGGTTGCGCTGGCGTCGGCCCATTGCCAGCGAGCCACTGGGTGGTGGCAGTTCCGCACAGGGTGACTGCTGCCTGTGTGGCGCCGATCGCGGAGAGATGACTGTCCGAGAGGAGCGCGTTGCTGGGAATGCTGCGAGCGAGGGAGCGCTTCCGCGCGGAGAGCGCGATGAGGACGACGAAGGAGACCGAAGCGAGCACGATGCCGGCGTTGGATGCGGCGCTGGTCTGACCGGTGACAAGGCGCGCGAGACCACCGATGATCGCCGCGCGCCCACCAAAAGGAGACCAGTGAGGACGATGCGATGTGCGAGCAGCTCGAGGTGCTCGGCGAGCGTGTCGTCGCGGAGTCCGTGGTGGAAGTGGTACGCGAGCGCAATGGAGCCGACGGCGTCGACGAAGCCGATCGCACCGAACGCGACTAGTACTGCGGTGTGGCTACGCACCCCGAAGAAGATCGCAGCGGAACTCGCGGTCGCGGTCCACAGGACGCTCTGCATCGAGACGACGAACGCGGCGTTGACGTCGGAGCGGCGGGGACGGTCAGGTTCAGTGGCTAAGGTCGAATCGGCTGGCACGCGCGCCTCCATCGGGCTTTGCCGACCAGACTTCCCGGCGCACCTTCGTCTACGAACGGATGTCGATCCGGATGATACCCGACCGGCGCGAGATCCGTTGGGCGAGATCAACGACTCGTGGAGCATAAACCGATAGCGCGATTCGTCGCAGCTCAGTCGCCGACCGCCGACGACGCGTTCTGTGATGGTGGGACGTTCGAGAGCTCGTGCGCAGTCGCCGGTTCGGAGACTGGGGTGTTGCCGCCGAGATCGGACGCCCGCCGGCGCGGAGTGGCTGGTTGACCCTTCGGTCGTCATTGCACGACCGGTGGTCGAACGATGCTGTTGGCGTCGTCATTTGGTGGGAAGGAGCGGTTTGTAGTCGGCGCGGGTGACGGGTTGGTTCGTGAGGGAGCTGTCCGCGCGTGGTATGTCGATGGGGTTTCCGTCGCGGGTGAACTGCACTTGTCCGATGCCGGGCAGGCTAGTGAGGGTGCAGACAATCTGCGCGACGGCGAGGATCTGGTCCGCGGCTGGTGTTTGGGTAAAGGCGGCGTTCAGTTCGATGTGTGCGACGCCTCGGGTTGTGGTGTTGGCGGTGACGAGGTTCGGGCCGTTGAGCGCAGATCGCGTACCGGTTGGGAGACCGGTTCGGGATGCGTCGACGAGTGCTTGGAGGGTGCGGGAAGCCGAGAGCGGGGTGGGGAGCTCGGTCGGGACGGCGATCAGGTGATCGTCGGAGAGGAGGCACAGTTCGACGTGTCGTGTGCGAGTCCCGGGCGGGAGTGATGTTGTGGTCGCGGGTGTGGCGATGTGGACGTCGTTGTTGTCGAGCTGGGTGGGATGGGTCTGGCCGGGCACGCCACAACCACCCGCGGTCATGAATGCGACGATGACGGTCAGTTGTCGCGCTCGGCGTGTCATGTCGTGTCCGTGGGGAGTTCGACCAAGAAGCGTGCGCCGTGGCCGTCGGGGTTGTCGTCGACGCTGAGCCGGCCTCCGTGCATTCGGCAGTGTTCGGCCGCGATTGCGAGTCCCAGTCCGGTGCCGGGCGCGGTGGTGGTTCGGCTGGCGTCGCCGCGGTGGAAGCGTTCGAACACCAGCTCACGTTCCGCGGGCGCGACGCCGGGGCCGGCGTCGTCGACTGCGATTTGCAACGCGTCGGGTGTGCCGGCAATCACCACGGCGGTGGGGCCGTGGGCGTAGTGGTCGGCGTTTTCGAGCAGGTTCGTGAGGACACGGTCGATACGGCGACGATCGAACCGTGCGGTTGGGGGCGTCGATGGGCCGACAACGAGCGGGATGTCGGGGTGGCGGGATCGTTGGAGTACGTCCTCGACGAACGCGGCGGGGTTCACGGTTTCGAGTTCGAGTGTCGTTGATCCTGCGTTGAACCGGGAGATCTCGAGGAGGTCGAGCACGAGGCGTTCGAATCGATAGGTCTGCCGGCGCAGGATCTCCAACGCGGGCCGGGCGTGGTCGTCGACGCGACGTTCGAGGACATCGATCGCGGCGCGGATCGCGGTGAGGGGGGTGCGGAGCTCGTGACTGACGTCGGACGCGAACCGTGCTTCGCGGTCGATGCGCTCTTCGAGCGCGTCGACCATGTCGTTGAATGAATGGACGAGCGGCGCCAGGTCGGCGTCACCGGCGGTGAGGCGAGTGTCGCTGTTCCCTCCGGCGATGCTGACCGCAGCCGCGGCCATTGTTTCGATCGGTCGTAGGACGCGTCGAGTCGCGAATCGGCCGAGCACCGCACCCACCAACATTGTCATCGCGGCGACGACTGCGAGGATGATTGCGAGCGTACGCAGCGTGTCCCGCAGCTCGGTCAGTAAGAATACTTCGTAGTAGACGCCGATATCGCGACCGATCGGCACCGCGACCACGACGGCTGGTTGCCCGCCGATCGTGACTCGCTGGCGCTCGGTCCGGGTGCCACGCAGTGCCTGCATCGCGACCGGAATCGCATCACGACCGAGATCGACCGAAGCCGAAAACCACTGACCACCGAGCACGAGTACGGGACGCGAGCTGCCGGCATTCGAGAGACGTACCAGGATCGCGGCCGGGTCTGCGCTGCGGTCTTGCAGAAACGTCGCGACCGCGTGCGCGTCGACGACGGCCTGTTGCGTTGCAAGCGACTGGCGTTCCGACAACAGATACCGTCGGGTCAGCTCATAGGTCATGAACGCGAGACTCACTGACAATACCAACGCCAGCGCCGCGAACGCGACGCTCGTCCGGGCCCGCAGACCGGCGCGGTGCCGAACGGCCAGATCGTCAGGCATCATCGACAAGCTTGTAACCCAACCCGCGGGCGGTTTGGAGCAGACGAGGTGTTGACGGGTCGTCTTCGATCTTCGTCCGGAGTCGGCGGATATGCGCGTCGACGGTACGACCGTCACCGGCACTTTCGTAGCCCCACACCCGTTCGAGCAGTTGCTCACGACTCAAGATCGCGCCCGCATGGTCCGCGAGCTCGCACAACAATCGGAACTCCGTACGGGTCAGCTCGACCGACGCTCCGCGCTTGCGGACCACCCCCTCGACCGGACGTATCTCCAGGTCGCCAACAACGACGACTGCGCGTTCGGTTCGATGTTCGGTCGCGCGCCGCAGCAACGCTCGAACCCGGGCCGACAGCTCGCGAGCGACGAACGGTTTCGTCACATAATCATCGGCTCCACCCTCCAACGCGGCCACGACATCGACACTGTCAGCTTGCGCGGAGACCACCAAGATCGGCACGTTGCTGCGTTGCCGCACGATCCGACACACCTCCAGGCCGTGTCGTCCCGGGAGCCGTAGATCCAACAGGACGAGGTCTGGCGTCTCAGCCAACGTACGCGTAATCGCGGTCTCGCCATCGCCAGCTTCCAACACCCCATAGCCGTCGTCTTCGAGCAACGCCCGCAACATCGCGCGCACGTCGCCGTCATCTTCGACAATCAAGACCCGTGCCGACATACCCTCATTCTGGCCCATACGCCCGAGCGGCCAACCGTCCGACCTCCACCACAGTCGCGTCAGCGAACCCGACCGGCCGTCACGCGACTGCAACCCGCATCGCACCCGACCGTCGTCCGCCACGATCACACTCAGGACATGGACAGAACCGGACTCCGTTCCTCGGAACCGAGCACGGTCCGTCATACCGTGGCGAGCTACCACATCCTCGGGGTCCCTTTCGACGAACTCGACCCGTTCTTCGCACCAGGCAAAGATCCAAGCCGCTGGAACCCGTTCGTTGTCGCAGCGATCTCCGGATCGAACGTCATCGCCGTGGTCGCTCCCAACCGACTCTCGGGCGTGCACCGCCTGCACGGCGAGATCACATACCGCCCCGACCGTCGCGGCTTCACCTTCGACGCCGTCGGAGGCCTACGAGGCCACGGCCTGCGCATCACCCACCAGGCCACACCAGTCCGAACCGGATCCTTTCGCACCACCATGCAGCTCACCACGACCCTACGCGGTCCCATCTCGCCGCTCGTCAGTCGACACCGCATCCGCGTATGGCACGACGCCGAGATCGAAGCGCTCCTCACCCGCATCGAACACAACCACGCCCGCCGCGACCCGCTCGCGGCGCACACCAAACCGCACCACCGAAACCGACCCCTCACCGACGCCGGAACAACACGCGCATTCGCAACGGCCACAATCACCGGAAAGGACACTCACGCATGACCGCAACCCTCGACGCCATGCTCGCCAGCCGCATACGCCCCGGCACACTCGTCGCGCGTCTCGCTCCATGGTCCACGCAACTCGGACGGAACATCATCCTCATGCGCTCCACCGGATCGCAATGGCTGATCGACATCGAACGTAACGCCTTCCAACGTCTCGCCCCCCACACCGACGCCCAACGACAGCTCCTATCCGGCACCTGGACCCCATACGAAGAACTCGCCTTCTACACACCCAATGCAGTCCTCGTCATCGCACCCCAACACCAACCAGCGCTCCGCACCCATATACGACCGATCACCGAACCCAGCCCAACAACTCAAGAAGGCATCCCGCCCCCGAGACCAGTCGTCGTCGTCCAACACAAGAGCCGCCGGCGCGGCGAGTACCCGAACGTCAACAACATTCCGCGCTCGGATTCGTCAAACTGGGGGCGACGATGTGGTCGGTACGTCGCCCGTAGTGCGGTATAAAGGAACCGACGAGCGAGCCCGCGCCGCACCTCGATGCGCTTGATCCCGCCACATGACCCCTCGGCGAAACAACGACCGGCGATCTCGGCATTCGGGACCCCAACCCCCTTGGGGCCCGACCGAGATCGGCCGGTCATCCACCGCGGCTCAGCGTCGGGACCGTCGGGACCGCCCCCAAGAACGCGACTCCCCACACGGGGAAGGGACAGGAGCATGGAACGGTTTCCCAGGAATTCATCGTTGCGAGATCTCGCGGCCGGTATGTCGGTCGAAGTACGCGGGCATTTTCGCGGGGAGTGGAGTCGGGGCTTCGAGATCGTCGACAGAACACGTGACGGATACTGGGTCCGCCGCCTCTCCGATGGCTCGGTCGTACCCGTGGAGATCGTCGCCAATGACGTGCGACGTTCGAGATGACCAAGGATTCGTGCACACATCTGCTGACGGCAGTCGGTGCGCGTTCGCTCTCGCAAGAATCAAACTGTCGCGAACCCGCAACATTCCGCGCTCTCACCCGTCACAAGCTCTAGTGACAATTTCGCTCGGCAGTTCGCCCACGGTGCGGGCAACGGTACGTAGCGAGCCCGCACCGCAGGGCGAACGATGCAAGAAGCTCCGACTGATCCCGGACGAAGGTCGTCGACAATGTGGCCGGGCCGAGCGCGGTGCGCTGCGAAGGGTATGACGAGAACCGAGGTACGTGATGGAATTTGTCGGAGGCTCCGAACTTCTGATCGTTCTGGTTGTAGTGCTAGTCATCTTCGGACCTACCAAGTTGCCGAAGCTCGCTCGCTCCCTCGGCGAAACAGTCCACGAGTTTCGGCGAGCTGATTCCGCTGGCGACCACCGCGGCACGGACGACGTAGCAGTTGAGGCACAACGCGTCGAGCTGCCCCGTCCCGACGACTCGCGCACGTAATCCTGCGCTACCTGCAACACCGGTAGGCTCGTACACAACTGCCGACCGGCGCTTCGCTGACCCAGCGTTTCGCGTGTTCGCCGCGTTCCCATGCCATACTCGAACTTCCGTCATTCGGAGGTGATGATGAGCGACCCCCAAGGAAGTCCCGGGCGCGGTCGGCTCCTCAAGTTGACCATCAGCGTCATCGCTCTTGTGCTGCTCGTGATCTTCTGGGCACAGAACCGTGATCGTGTAAAGGTCACATTCTGGATCGCCGACGCGAACGTCCGCCTCTGGATCGCGCTGGTGGTCGCCAGCGTTGTTGGATTCGTCGCAGGGTTCTTCGCACGCGGCCGACGGAGCTGAACTCAACGGCCTGTGGGTGCCGGAACCTCGTCCGGGCATCCTGGGCAGGCGTTTCGCGCGGCGTGATCGCGGCTCGGGTTTCGGTGCCGGCGTCGAAGATCCCGAACCGGGAGAGCGTGTCGGGCCCGTCCCCGGACACGACTTCGTCGACTGCGTGCAAGAGATCGAACGCGTGGACCAGCTGTTGCGGTCCGATCAGCGCGCTGCCGCTCGGGTAACCCGCGGGGTTCGGCGCGAAAAACGGCAGATAGCCGAGCTGGTAGAGCGGCGCCTCGCGCGGCTGAGGGAGCGCGTGACCGCCCGCGAGGCGCATGCACGCGATCGGGTATATGTTCGTTTTGACGGCGTGGTCATGCCCACGCTGTCGATGCCGCTCCGGACCCCGGCGGCGCGTCGAGTGTCGCGCTGAAGAAGGGTCCGTGGTATGGCTGTTCTGGTAACCGTGGTCGTCGCATTGGTCTTGCTGGCGATGATTGTGCTGGCGATGTCACTGCGCATCGTCAAGCAATACGAGGCCGGCGTCCTGTTCCGGTTGGGAAGGGTGACCGGCGTCAAACAGCCGGGCCTGACGTTCATCATCCCCGCGATCGACGTCATGCGACGCGTGTCGCTGCGGATCGTGACCATGCCCATCCGATCTCAAGGCATCATCACCCGCGACAACGTCAGCGTAGACGTCTCCGCCGTCGCCTACTACCGCGTCGTCGACGCAGCCAAGGCAGTCATCGCGATCGAGAACGTCGCGTCCGCGATCAACCAGATCGCGCAAACGACGTTACGCAAGGTCGTCGGTCAACACACCCTCGACGAGACCCTCGCCGAAACGGACCGCATCAACGTGAACATCCGCGAGATCCTCGACGTGGCGACCGAGGATTGGGGCGTCGTCGTCACACTCGTCGAGCTCAAGGACATCCAGCTTCCCGACAGCATGAAACGCGCGATGGCCCGTCAGGCCGAGGCCGAACGGGAGAAACGCGCGAAGATCATCGCGGCCGAAGGCGAAGCACTCGCGGCCGCCGCGCTCGGCGAGGCATCCGACACGATGATGGCGCATCCACTCGCATTGCAGCTCCGCAATCTGCAGAGCCTCGTGGAGATCGGCGTCGACAAGAACACCACCGTCGTTTTCCCGGCACCGCTCATGAGCACCATCCAGGAGCTCGGCGCGTTCCTGGGACGCGAATCCGCCGCGTCCGCTTCGGTGTCGGCATCAACCCCGCGCACGCCCGCGAACGGGGAGCAGCCCGCGAACTCCCGGTGAGCTGGGCGAAGGATCGGCCGGTCGTGGTGCTGTGCGTAGCTCCTTGTCGTTCTTGACGAAACCATGGCTTGTCGCATCATGGTATGTAAGTGGCCTGGTATTGGCGTTGTGGGTTGTCTATGACGTAGTCCACACAAATACCGCAGTTAGTGCGCCCCTAAAGCGGGGGTGGCCGATTGTCATTTGCTTCTTCTCGATCCTCGGCTTTGCGCTGTATCTGGGGACATGCAGAGCGCCAGGAATGGCGCAGCTCAACGCGCGAGAACGAGAGACGGCTCACCATGAGTACGTAGCGAAGAGTTTCAGCAAAGTCACCGGCTCCGTGATCCACTGTGTCGCTGGAGATGCCCTTGGGATCATGACCGCGATGGTCATCGGCCGATACATGGGACTGGATTTCTGGCCCGAATTCGCCGGCGAGTATGTCGTCGGCTTTCTGTTTGGATGGATCCTCTTTCAATATCCGGCGCTGAAGGGCATGGGCAATTCGTCGGTACTCGCGTTGTGGAAGGGTGGAAGAGCCGAGTTCTTTTCCATGATCACATTGATGACCGGCATGCTGTTCACGATGAAGGTGATCGTCGAACCGTACGTTCTACGGTCGCCACCCTCGCCGAATACCTATGCGTTCTGGGGAATCGCATCGTTTGCGCTCCTCATCGGGACTGTCCTGACCTATCCCATGAACTGGTGGCTCGTGTCGATCGGTTGGAAACACGGGATGACGCAACCGCGGGCGTCGCGCCGGTTGGGACGAACGTCCGCGCGCGAAGCACTGTTCGGCCCTACCCCATCCGGGGAGGGCTGCGTAGGTTCGGTGCAGGAGGTATGCGATGGGTGTCAGCGAGGTCGCGGTCGTCGTTGGGTCGGTGGCGCTGATCGGTGTGCTGGTCTGGTTCTTCTTCGGCCCTCGCCAGGCGAAGACCGCCGAAGTGCGAGGCGGCATCCAGGAACTGGCCGTCACGGTCAAGGGCGGCTATTCGCCGGACTTGATCCGCGTGCGCGCCGGCGTGCCGGTGCGGCTGGTGTTCGACCGTCAAGAGAGTGGTGATTGCACCTCGCGGGTCGTGTTCTCGGATTTCCAGATCAGTAAGGCACTCCCCGCGTTCGCCAAGACGGCGGTCGAGTTCACGCCGGACCGGCCGGGCGAGTTCGGTTTCGCGTGCGGCATGAACATGGTGCATGGCACGCTCGTGGTCGAGCCCCAGACCGCCGAGCGCATCGACGCTTCGCCGGCTCCGCCGAGCGAGGTCTCGACGATGGCCGTCGGAGCCGGTCATGGTGATGACGGTCACGACCACGAGACGGTCCGTGCGGTCGGTGTCGGCCCGACGGTCGCGGCCGGCGCGTTGGTCTCGACGGAGTTCGCGCTGATCAGTGACGGGGTCTCGTGCCCGACGTGCGTGGTGAACATCGAGTCGTTCCTCGAAGCGCTGCCCGCCGTTGATCACGTCGACATCAACTACGCGGCGGAACGCGTCCACGTCGCCTACGACCCGCAGCAGGTGTCGGTCGCGGACATGTCGTCGGTGATCGAAGGCGCCGGATATCGGGTGCGCGAACGGCGTGAGCCCGGCTCGGCCGAGACCGAGGATCTGGAAGCGGCGGCTCGGCGGGTGGAGGTCAGGGATCTCAGCCGGCGGTTCGTTATCGCCGCGGTCTTGAGCGCGCCGGTGCTGTTCGCGGTGATGGTCGGCGATTTCTTCGACCCGTCATGGCTGCCCGGGTTCTTGTCGAACCACTGGTTCGAGTTCGCGTTGATCACGCCGGTGATGTGGTGGGCGGGCTGGCCGATCCACCGAACCGGCTGGCTGACCCTGGTGCACCGCACGGCCGACATGAACACGCTCGTCACGATCGGCACGAGCGCCGCCTACGCGTTCAGTGTGCTGGTCACGATCGCGCCGAGCGTGCTGCCCTCCGATGTGCGCGAGGTGTACTTCGAGGCCGTTGGGGTCATCATCACGTTGATCCTGTTGGGTCGGCTGCTCGAAGCGCGCGCCAAGGCCGGTACGGGTGAGGCGATCCGCAAGCTCATCGGCTTGCAGGCCCGCACCGCCCGCGTCGTACGCGATGACATCGAGGTGGAGATCCCGATCGCCGACGTGCAGGTCGGTGACCTGATCGTCGTGCATCCCGGAGAGAAGATCCCCGTCGACGGCGAGGTCGCCGACGGCCGCTCGTCGGTCGACGAGTCGATGGTCACGGGCGAGCCGATCCCGGTGACCAAGGCGGTCGGCGACACGGTGATCGGTGCGACGATCAACCAGACCGGCGCGTTCCGCATGCGGGCCACCAAGGTCGGCCGCGACACGATGCTGGCCCAGATCATTCACCTGGTCGAACAAGCGCAAGCGTCCAAGGCGCCGATCCAGCGGCTCGCCGACCTCGCGTCCAGCTACTTCGTACCTGCCGTCATGTTCGTCGCGATCGCGACGTTCGCGACCTGGTACACGGTCGGGCCGTCGCCGGCGCTGACGTTCGCGCTCGTGTCGGCGGTTGCAGTGCTGATCATCGCGTGTCCGTGCGCGCTCGGCCTCGCGACGCCGCTGTCGATCATGGTCGGCACCGGCAAAGGCGCCCAGGCCGGCATCCTCATCCGCTCCGCCGAAGCACTCGAAATCGCCCACAAGCTTGACACCATCGTGTTGGACAAGACCGGCACCATCACCGCCGGCAAACCGGCGCTCACCGATGTTCTGCCGTCCGGTGCCATCGACGAGCGCGAGTTGCTGCGACTCGTCGCGTCCGCGGAACGGAACTCGGAACACCCGCTCGCTACAGCCATCGTGACCGGGGCCACCGACCGAGCACTGACGCTCGCCGACGCCATCGGATTCGACTCCATCACCGGGAAAGGCATCCGCGCCACCATCGACGGACGCGAAGTCCTCGTCGGCAACCCGCGGCTCCTCCAAGACGCCGCGATCGCGACCGCGGCGCTCGAGGACCTCGCCGCGAGGTTGTCCGAGCAGGGCAAGACGCCGATGTTCGTCGCCGTCGACGGACAACCGGCGGGCGTGATCGCGGTCGCCGACACCATCAAGGACGGCTCCGCGTCGGCGGTCGCCGCGCTTCAGCACCTCGGCCTCGATGTCGTCATGATCACCGGCGACAACCGCCGCACCGCGGCCGCGATCGCCCGCCAGGTCGGGATCCGACGCGTGCGCGCCGAAGTCCTGCCCGAACACAAAGCACTCGAGATCCAGCGGCTGCAAGGCGAAGGCCATCTTGTCGGCATGGTCGGCGACGGCATCAACGACGCCCCCGCCCTCGCGCAAGCCGATATCGGCTTCGCGATCGGCACCGGCACCGACGTCGCCATCGAAGCCGCCGACATCACCCTCATCTCCGGTGCGCTCGACGGCATCGCAACCGCGATCGCACTGTCGCGAGCGACCATGCGCAACATCCGCCAGAACCTGTTCTTCGCGCTCGTCTACAACGGCATCGGCATCCCCATCGCGGCAGGCGCGCTGTACCCGTTCCTCGGTCTACGACTCAGCCCGATGATCGCCGCGGCCGCGATGGCCACCAGCTCGCTGTCGGTCGTCACCAACGCGAACCGCCTACGCCACTGGCACCCGACACCCCCGCCACTGACCACCATCACAGCCGTCGAACCCGACGTCGAGACCGGCGGATACGACCACGAACCGGCGACCGATTCGACGACGGATCCCGTGTGCGGTATGACCGTCGACCCCGCCCGCGCGCCCCACGTCACATATGACGAACAGACCTACCACTTCTGCTCCGACGCCTGTCACGACACCTTCACCCACGACCCCGATCGCTACGTGCACCACCAAGGAGCCCCCCGATGACCACACTCCTCGCATTCGCGACGCGGCTCGCAGACCCCGGCAACGGAAACAACATGATGTGGGACAACAACAACGGCGGAATGTGGCTGTGGGGGACGCTGATCACGCTCGTCGTGGTCGCCGCAATCGGAGTCGCCGTGTGGCTGACCATGCGCGGCACCCGCCAACCCCACACTCCAACACCGAACCGAGCGCGCGAGATCCTCGACGAACGCCTCGCCCGCGGTGAACTGTCCGCCGACGATTACCAGGAACGACTCAAGGTGCTCCAATGAGCCGCGACGACGCCATCCAACGCCTCAAGTCGGCACGCGGCCACCTCGACGCCGTCATCCGCATGCTCGAAGACCGCCGCTACTGCATCGACGTCCTCCACCAAATCAACGCCGTTCAAGGTGCGCTCGACCAATCCAAACGTACGATCCTCGAAGAACACCTCCGCACCTGCGTCGCCGACGCCTACGCCAACGGTACGAGCGAAAACGCAGCCGACGAACTGCTCGCCGTCTTCTTCGGCGGACGCGCACCCACAGCAACCACCCGCCACTGCGACGAGGCG
>JBBQGQ010000019.1:0-82631 GCA_038323195.1 Acidimicrobiia bacterium
CGCCTTGCGGTCCTGGCGCGCGTATCCGTAGAAGGGGCACACGGCGGTGATGCGCTTCGCGGACGCGCGTTTCGCGGCGTCGATCATGATGAGTTGTTCCATCAGCAGGTCGTTGATCGAACCGCCGTGCGTCTGGAAGACGAACACATCCGCACTCCGGATGTTCTCGCCGTAACGGCAGTAGATCTCGCCGTTCGCGAACGTGGAAAGGACACACTCACCGAGCGGCACCTTCAGGTGCGCGGCGACCTCGTCCGAAAGTTCCGAGTGGCCCCGGCCGGCCACGAGAACCAACCGCTTCTTGGTGAGTACTTCCATCAACCGCCATCCTCGCGCGTCGGACGCGTGTCGCGCGCAGGAATGCCTCGCACATGGCGACCGGGGGCGACATCGTTGGTCACGACCGACCCCGCGCCCGTGTCGGCATCGTCACCGAGTTCGACCGGTGCGACCAGCGAGGTGTGGACCCCGGTGTGCACGCCGTCGCCGATCTTCGTCCGGTGCTTGTTCTCACCGTCGTAGTTGGCGGTGATCGTGCTGGCCCCGAGATTGGTGCCGGCCCCGACATCGGCGTCGCCGATGTAGGAAAGGTGTGGGACTTTGGTGCCCTCGCCGATCTCCGAGTTCTTGATCTCGACGTAGGTACCGACCTTCACGCCCGGTGCGAGGCGGGTTCCGGGCCTTACGAACGCGTACGGGCCGACCTCGCACTCGTCCCCGATCTCGCATTCACGGGCGACCGCGTTCGAGATGCGCACGCGCTCGCCGATCACGACATCCGTCAGGCGGCAGTCAGGTCCGACGACGGAACCGGTGCCGACGACGGTCCGGCCCTCGAGAATGGTTCCCGGCAGCAGGCGCACGTCCGCCTCGATCTCGACCGTGGCGTCGATGTAGGTGTGCGCGGGATCGACCATCGTGACGCCCGCACGCATCCACACCCGGTTGATGCGACGGCGCAGCTCGGTCTCCGCGTCGGCGAGCTGGACGCGGTCGTTCACCATGATCGCTTCCGCGGGATCGTCGGCCTCGAGCGCGATCACGTTGTGACCCGCGTCGCGCAGAACGGCGATCGCGTCGGTGAGGTAGTACTCGCCCTGGGCGTTCTCCGGGCTCAGGCGGCGCAGCGCAGGCGCCAAAAGTCCGCGGCGAAAGCAGTAGATCGAGGTGTTGATCTCGTTGATCTCGCGCTCTTCGGGCGTCGCGTCGGCGTGCTCCACGATACGCGCGACCCGGCCGTCCTTGCCGCGCACGACGCGGCCGAGGCCGTCGGGTTCCGCGACGGTCGCCGTGAGGATCGCGGCGGCCGCGTCCTGGACGCGGTGCTCGGTCGCGAGCCGGGCGATCGTCTCCGCGCGCACGAGCGGCGCGTCGCCCGGAAGCACGAGGATGTCGTCCTCGGCATCGAGATCGTCGAAGACCGTCAGCGCCACGCTCACCGCGTCGCCGGTGCCGCGTTGCACCCGTTGCTCGACGAACTCGACCGGAACCTCGGTGACGAGTTGGTCGTGCAACGTCTTCGTGACGCGCTCGGCCGCGTGCCCGACGACCACGACGATGCGTTCGAGCGGCAGCTCGGCGAGCGCGTCGACGACGTGCAGCACCATCGGTCGACCGCAGAGCGGATGCAACACCTTCGGCGTACCCGAACGCATCCGCGTGCCCTCCCCTGCGGCCAGCACAACTGCGCTCAGGGGTCGGTATTGCTTCATACGCACTCCCTTTCTACTGGTCGATTCCGTCTTCGCCTCCCCTCCGGTCGGCTCCGCCTGCATCTCCTCTTTCATTGGTCGATTCCGTCTTCGCCTCCCCTCCGGTCGGCTCCGTCTGCATCTCCTTTTGACTGCTCGGGGGCGAGGGTTCGAACCTCGACTCAGGACTCCAAAGGACCTTGTGCTGCCGTTACACCACCCCCGAAACGTCATCGACGATACCCGCCGCTCGGGGGCGATCTCGCGGCTTCTGGTAGCGTCGACCTTCGTCATGGGCTCCTTGATCAAGAAGCGCCGCAAGCGCATGCGCAAGAAGAAGCACAAGAAGCTGCTGAAGAAGACCCGCTGGCAACGCCGTCAGCAGGGTAAGTAGGCAGCGGCCGCCCGAATCGGGCGGCCGTTTCGCGCCCGTCATCTCTCGTGTTCGGCGTCACTCGCGTTTGGCGTCTCTCGCGTTCACGGCCCCGTCTCGTGATCCGACGCGACCAACACACCTACCGGGCTGGTCGAGGCGAGCCACACCGAACCCGAGATGGCGGCCGCGACGCGGGCACGGGCCCGCTCGGCGTCTCCGCCATCTCGGAACACGACGGCGTACGACGAGCCGCTTCCGGCAAGAATCGCCGGCGCGCCCGCCGCGGCCTCGACCTCTCGTTTGAAGTCGACCAGGCGCGGTTCCACGTGCTCGGCCGCCGCCCGGAGGTCGTTGACCTCGTCGCGTGGACCGCCGAGCACGTCCCACGCGCGGTAGACCGCGGCGGTGGAGCAACCGAAGTGCGGCGTCGCGACCACGATCGCGAGCGCGTCGGTCGTACCAGGTTCGAGATCGGCGCCGATGCCGCGGACGCGCGCGTATCCACCCTGCACGCAAAACGGCACGTCGGCTCCGAGCGACGCCGCGATCGCCGGATCGCCGGCGAGCGCGGTCAGCACCGCGGCCGCGTCGGCCGATCCGCCACCCAGACCCGCACCGGGCGGAATGCCCTTGCGCAGCACGATCTCCAACGCCGCGCCGCGTGCGTCGGCCGCGCGCCACGCGAGATTGGAGGAATCCGCCGGCACGCCCTCGGCGAACGGACCCGTGATCGTCAGCGAGGTGCGGGCGGCCGTCCGAAGGACGAGATCGTCGTGCGGTTCGTCGATCGAGACCATCGTCGCGTCGAGCTCGTGATAGCCGTCGGCGCGGGTCCCCGTGATGTGCAACGACAGTGTGAGCTTCGCGAACGCACGGATCATCACCTCACGCATCGGCCAGCCTCGCCCAATCCGCGAGGCTGAGCGTCTCCGCGCGCGCTTGCGGATCGATCCGGGCCCGCGCGAAACGCTCGGCATCGACGCGTCCCTCCAGCGTGTTGCGCAGCGTCTTGCGCCGCGTGGCGAAGCCGGCGCGCACGAAGTCGAACATGCCGTCGACATCGCGCACCTGCACCGGCGGAGCGTCGTGGCGAACCAATCGCACCAGCGCGCTCTCGACCTTGGGCTTCGGGACGAAGACGTTCGGCGAGACCATTCCCACCACCTTTGCCGCGGCGTAGTAGGCGACCTTCACCGACACCGCACCGTACGCGTCGTCGTGAACACCCGCCGCCAGCCGCTCCCCGACCTCGCGCTGCACCATCACGAGCATCCGCTCGATCATCGGCGCAGTCTCCAGGGCACGCACGACGACCGACGTCGCCACGTTGTAGGGCAGGTTCGCAACCATGATCCAAGGTGCCGGTCCGAGCCGTGCCGCCCAGTCGACGCGCAACCCGTCACCTTGCACCACCTCGACATCGCGGCCCTCGACGACCTCCTCGAGAATCGGCACGAGATGACGATCGAGCTCGATCGCGCAGACGTGCGCACCCGCGTCGACCAGGGCCACGGTGAGCGAGCCCACGCCCGGGCCGACCTCCACGACCCGGTCGCCCGGCTGTAGCTCCGCGAGGCGCACGATCCGGCGCGCGGTGTTCGCATCGGCGAGGAAGTTCTGACCGAGCGCCCGCGAGGGCCGGACTCCATGACGCGCGAGGAGCTCGCGGATCTCGCTCGGGTTCACCGCTCGACGCCGAATGCACGCCCCGCGTTCAGACGCGTGGTCTCGGCGATCTCGTCCGTCTCGACGCCACGCGCCCGCGCCAGCGCGGCGCCGACCGCGACGACGAGCGCCGGTTCGTTCGGTTTGCCGCGATGCGGTTCGGGAGTGAGAAACGGCGCGTCGGTCTCGACGAGGATGCGATCGGCCGGAGCGAGCCGCGCCGCCGCGCGTAGGGCATCGGCGTTCTTGAACGAGACGATCCCGCTGAACGACAAGTAGCAGCCGCGTTCGAGCGCGGCGCTCGCCTCCTCCGGGCCCCCGGTGAAGCAGTGGAGAATCGTGCGCTCGGGGACGCCTTCGTCGTCGAGCACGCGGAACGTGTCGTCCCACGCGTCGCGCGCATGCACGACGAGCGGCTTGCCTGCGAGCTGCGCGAGCCGGATCTGGAACCGGAACGCCGTCTCCTGCTCGTCGCGGGGCGAATGCTCGTAGAAGAGGTCGAAGCCGCACTCGCCGATTGCAAGGCACCCATCCGACACGGCCAGCAGCTCGAGCATCTCCCACTCGACGCCGAGCTTCGACGCGTCGTGCGGATGCAGGCCGACCGAGGCGAACACGTCGGGATGTCGGTCGGCGAACGCCAGCGCGGCCTGCGACGTCTCGAGATCGGTCCCGACACACACCATCCACTCCACGCCCGCGGCGTGCGCCCGCGCGACGTGCTCGTCACCTCCCGCGAGCTGCAGGTGGCAGTGGGAGTCGACCCACCGGCTCATCACGTCTCCTTGCGGGGGAACAGCGGCGCGCCTTTTTCCAAGGTCGCGCCGGCCGGCAGGCGTCCCCACGCGGCCGCCTCGGGCAGCCGCTCGTCTTCGGGGCGCCCGCTCAGACCGAGCCGCCGCCAGAGCTCCGCCGCGGCGTTGGGGATGACCGGCGAGGCAAGCAGCGCAACGATCCGCAGCGACTCGAGGCAATCGCCCAACCCGGCCGCGACCGCGTGCGCATCGCCGCGCTTGTTGAGCTCCCACGGTTTGGTGTCCTCGATGTACGCATTCGTCGCCCGAATGAGCTCCCAGACCGCGCCGAACCCGGTCGCGAAGTCGAGACGCGTCAACGCGTCGGACTGCCCGGAGAACGCAAGAGTAGCGGCGTCCCGCAGTGGTCCGTCGGCGCGTTCTTCGGGGACGATGCCACCGCAATAATTCATCGCCATGTTGAGCACGCGGTTGGCGAGATTGCCGAAGTTGTTCGCCAGGTCGGCGTTGTACCGCTGCACCATCGCTTCGTACGAGAAGTCGCCGTCGGGACCGAAACGTTGGTCGACCATGAAGTGATAACGGAAGCCATCGACGCCGAAATCGGCGACGAGGTCGGCGGGTGCGATCTGGTTCAGCCTCGTCTTGCTCATCTTCTCGCCCCCCACGAGCAACCAGCCGTGCGCGAAGACGCAGCGCGGCGGCTCGAGGCCGGCCGCCATCAACATCGCCGGCCAGTACACCGCGTGGAACCGCAGGATGTCCTTGCCCACGAGGTGATAGTCGACGGGCCACCACTTGGCGAAGCGCGCGTCGTCGGTCGCGTACCCGACCGCGGTGCAGTAGTTGAACAACGCGTCGGCCCATACGTACGCGACGTGCTTCGGGTCCCAGGGAAGCGGTACCCCCCAGTTGATCGACGTGCGGCTCATCGAGAAGTCGTGGAGGCCACCACGGATGAATCCGAGCACCTCGTTCATCCGCGACTCTGGCTGTACCGCCTCGGGATGCTCGGCGTAGTGCGCGAGCAAGCGATCGGTGAAACGCGACAGCCGGAAGAAGTAGTTCTCCTCGACGACGTGCTCGACCGGACGTAGGTGGATGGGACAGCAGCCGTCGACCAGCTCGTCCTCCGCGTAGTACGCCTCGCACGAGACGCAGTAGAGGCCTTCGTAGGTTCCGAGCTCGATATCGCCCGCGTCGTAGATCGTCTGCAGGAACTTCTGCACCGCTTCGTAGTGACGGGGCTCTGTGGTGCGGATGAAGTCGTCGTAGGCGATGTCGAGGCCGTCCCACGTATCGCGGAAGTGCCCGGCCATCTCGTCCACCAGCTCCTTGGGCGTCATGCCCTTGGCTTCCGCGGCTCGTTGCACCTTCAGGCCGTGCTCGTCGGTGCCCGTGAGATAGAAGACCTCGTCGCCCCAGAGTCGGCGCCAGCGGCACAGGACGTCACCGGCCACGGTCGTGTAGGCGTGACCGATGTGGGGAACATCGTTGACGTAATAGATGGGAGTCGTGACGTAGAAGCGCGCCATGGAGGCTCTCATTCTGCCCGCTCCGTTCGGACGCCCTGTGCTCGATCCGACGTCAGCCCTTGATCTCGACCATGTCGCCGATGCCGAGCTTCCAGCGTTCGAAGCTCCCGGCGCGGGCCTCGATCACGAAGCCGGAGCGCCAGACCGGACGGGAGACGCGTCGAGGCGGCAACGTGCTCATGTACAGCACGAATCCGGAGCCGTCGCAGAACGCGACGTCGATCGGGAAGTGCATCCCGAAGGTGTGCACCTGCCGGCACGGCCTGAGCACGAGCGCGCCTTCGAGATCGTCACGACCCATGAGGCCGCGTGCCCGTCGACGCCGAGACGGCGCAACCTCCGCCGCCGACAGCACGTCTTCACCGCGAACCAGCCAGCTCATGCCTGTTTCCTACACGTTGAACCGGATCTCGAGGACGTCACCGTCTCGCACCTCGTAATCCTTGCCCTCGACCCGCAGCTTCTTCAGCTCCCGCGCCTTCGACCAGGAGCCGATCTCGAGCAGCTCACGCCAGTCGATCACCTCGGCGCGGATGAAACCGCGCTGTAGGTCGCTGTGGATGACCCCGGCGCATTCGGGCGCCTTGGCGCCGGCGCGGAACGTCCAGGCGCGGGACTCGTCGTCGCCGGTGGTGAAGAACGTCCGCCGGCCGAGGAGCAGATAGGCGGCCTGGGCGACGGAGTCGAGCGCGGATTCGCCGAGCCCGTACGAATCGCGCATCTCGGCCCGGTCTTCGGGTGCGCACGCCGCGATCTCGGCCTCGATCTCGATCGGCACTGCGAGAACCTCGCCGCCGGCCGGCATCGGCACGTTGGTGGCGACCGCCTCACCCGTATTGGCCACGATCAGCAACGGCTTCGTCGTGAGGAGGAACACGGGCGCGAGCCGCGCGATCTCCTCGGGCGTGAGCGAACCGCGCCCGATCGGCGTTCCATCGGAGAGCAGCGCGTTCGCCCGCTCGAGCGCATCGACCTCGGCCAAGATCTCCTTGTCGCCGCTCTTCGCGGCCCGGCGCTGGCGCGTGAGCCGCTGCTCGACGCTCGCGATGTCGGCGAGCACGAGCTCGAGCTCGAGCGCGGCCAGATCGCCCTCCGGATCGGGCGCGACCCCGCCGTCGGCGAACGCGCGCAGCACGATCAGGATCGCGTCGCAGTTGCGCAAGGTGCCGAGGAACTTGGCACCGAGTCCCTCTCCCGGCTTCGACCCCGGCGGCAGCGCGAGGTGCACGAGCTCGAAGCCCGCGGCGACGGTCTTCTTCGACGTCGACATCTCGGTCAGACGCGCCAGGCGCACGTCGGGGAGGCTCGCCACGCCTACTGCGGCCTCGTACTCGCTGGGCACCGGCAGGCCGGTCAGGGCGCTGAACAGACGGTTCGCGCCCGCGCCGGTGAAGCCAACGAGACCGAGGTTCTCCATCGAGGCGCAGGCTACCGATCAGCTCGCGATCAACTCTCGATCACCTCGGGCGATCACCTCGGGCGATCAACTAGCCTGCGACGTCCTATGAGCAAGAAGACGAAGAAGCGCCGCCTCAAGGCCCGCCGCAACAAGGCGAACCACGGCAAGCGCCCGCGCGCCGGCCGCTAGCTCCCCGCTCCGCGCGCGCTCTCCTGGAGCCAGCGGGCACCCTTCTCGAGCGCCGATCGCGACACGTCCTCCAACAGCCCGATGAACAGGTCGGCGACCGTGGTCTTGGCGAGCTCCGCGCGCCACACCTCGTCGGCCCGAGTGAAGGCATGGTGGATGCCACACGGCTTGGTGTACTCGCGCGCCGGCAGGGCGACGGGACCACGACGGCGGATCTCGGTGCACCGGAACGCCGATTCTTCGCCGTCGATCGCCTCGACCACGTCGAGCACGGTGATCTCGGCCGCAGGTCGCGCCAACCGGTAGCCGCCGCGCGCGCCTTTGACGGTGCGGAGGACGCCCGCGCCCGCGAGTGCCTGCAGGTGCTTGGCCAGGTACGCGGCCGGCACGCCGTGATACTCGGCGAGCTTCGCCGCCGGGAGCGCGCGGTCGTCCGGCAACGTCGCCAACAGCACGCAAACGTGCACTCCCCACTCGACTCCGTCGGACAACCGCATAACCCGGATACTAGCTATCCGAGAATATCGGGCGACCCGCGTCGGTACCATGCTCGGCGGCATGGCGACGATTGACGAAGTAGAGCTCCTCCCCGACGCCGACCAGCACAAGCTGCTGATCGCGACGCTGGAGCGCGTGAACCGCACGAGCAATGCGGCCCGCGCCGCCGCGCTCCAGCGCAACGTGTTCGCGGGCGCGCCGGTGCGCGAGATCGTCAAGGAGGAAGCGGGCCGGGCCAAGCTGCCCGACGGGCTCGTGCGACCCGTCTCCGACCGCGTCGAGGAATCGCTGCGCCGCCGGGCGGGCAAGCAGCAGCGGTTCTCGCAGTACCAGTCGCTCGCGATGCCCGCGTCCGCCTTCAAATGGGGCGGCTCCGATCGGGTCACGATGCTCACCGCCTCGGGACGACGGACGATCTCGGTGCGCGTCGACCGCAGCCGCGGCGACCTGCGGCCCCCGCTCGCCGGACGCCCGGCCGCGCTGGTGTACCGCAACGGAGAGTTCGAGCTCTGGGCGACCGACGTCGAGCGCAAGTCGGAAGACGACTAGCTCTTCAGAGCTGCACCGCGCGGGTCAGAGCTGCATCAGAGCTGCATCGGGAGCCGCGTCGCCGGTTCGACGAGCAACGACTGCACGGAGCAGCCGATGACGCCGGACCCGTCGTGCAGGCGCGTCTCGGCCATGCCGACACCGTGCGGCTGGGCCCACGCACCCGCGTCGAGGCACACCCATTCGCCGACGGGGTGGCGGTGCACGTGCACCGTCAGCTCCGGGTTGATCGCGGCCGCTTTCGTCATCCGCACCGGGTTGGAGACCCCGCTGCCGAAATCGGCGGCGGCGGCGACCCGCGCGATCGGCGAGATCGGCTCGCCGGCGATGACGGGACATCGCAACCGGAACCACGCTACCGCGGGCCCCGGCGCGGTCCAGCTCCCGCGCACCAGCCGCACGTCGTGGACGTTCCAGAAGCCGAAGGCACCCTCACCGAACGGGAAATGCTCTGCGAGCGCCGCGTCGGGCCCGGGCGGTGCATCGACCTGTGGATGCACCGAGCCGCTCGTGTCGACGTCCTCGGACCGGATGCGCAGGACGGTCGCGTGGGCGACCTCGTGGTCGCGCTCGTCGAGCAACATGGCTTCGATCCACTGCACCCGCTTGCCCGGCCGCATCGTGCGGACGCGCAGCTCGAGTGGCGCGAGTGGCACCGGTCGCATCAACTCGACGGTCACGCGCGCGACGAACGCAGCCGGACCCGGGTCGTGCCTCTCGCACACGGTCGCGAACAAGGCGCTGGGCGCGCCGCCGTGCAAGGCCTTCGGGCTCCAAGGTCCCCGCGCCAGTTGGGTGGGCACGTAGCGCGAGCCGTCGCGTTCGAAGAGCGCGCCGAACTGCGCAATTGGATCATCAGCCACGCCCCGAATCGTATGCGCCCCCTCTCCCCCCATCTGTTGGTGCAAAAGTTCGGTCAGTGCCAGCGCGGGAGGCGGCGGAGGTACACGAGCATCGCCTGCGACGTCTCGTGGGGGCGCTCTTGTTGCGTCCAGTGACCACACTTCTCGATGACGACTCGTTCGAGATCGGGGACCCGCTCCTCCATGCCGGCCGTCATCGCGGGAGTGAGCACGGGATCATCCGCCGCGGAGATCATCAGGCAGGGCACGTCGATCGTACGGCCCGCGATCTCGGCCGTGAGCTCCCAGTTTCGGTCGAGGTTCCGGTAGTACTCGATCGGTGGTGTGAGCGCACCGACCGGGCGGAACGCGTCCTTGTAGACGTCGAGCACGGCGGGCGGGAACGCGTCGGCGACTTGGGTCGTCGCGCCGAAGATCATCTCGACGAAGTCGTCGACGCCGCGGCCCCACGATCCGAGCATCCATTCCGCGACGCCGCGCGCTTGGAACTGGATGATGTAGATGGGCGTGTCGACGAAGATCTGGCGGAGCAATTGCACCGGTGGCATCGCCGGGCGAGGAAGGTCGGGCGTGTTCACACCGATGACGCCGGCCATCCGCTCGGGGTACTGCCGGGCCATGATCCATACCAGGATCCCGCCCCAATCGTGTCCGGCGACCACGGCGCGCTCGCAATCCAGCGCGTCGAGGACCCCGACGAGGCAGGCGTTGATCCAATCACAGTCGTATGTGACGTCGGGCTTGTCGCTGCGCCCGTAGCCGGGAAGGTCGGGAGCGACCACGTGAAAACCGGCGTCTCCCAGTGTCGCGACCTGATGTCGCCACGAGTACGCGAGCTCGGGAAAGCCGTGGAGCAACAGCACGACCGGCCCGTCGGCGGGGCCCGCCTCGAGGCAGAACAGGCGGATGCCGTTGGCGATCACGTACCGGCTGCGCACGGCTCGGACCCTAACGGGAACCGCGGGTCGGCCTCCTGTCGTCGGAAGGGGTACCACCGACGAAAGGGAACTCGATGCGCGTGCTCAACAAGACGGCAGTCGCCGCGGTCGCGACGATCGCCACGGTCGGCGGCGTCGCCGGCTGCAGCAGCGGCAGCTCCAAGACGACCGCGCCGGTGCGCCTGACGGCCGCGACCACCCCGGCCGTCACTCCGGGCCCGACGATCAACGTCGCGGGCCACGGCGAAGTCGAGGGGACGCCCGACGTGATGACCGTCACGATGGGCGTGCAGACCACCGATCCGTCGGCGCAGGCCGCGCTGCAGCGCAACAACGACCGGGCGAACGCGCTCATCAACGCACTGAAGGCTCACGGCGTCGCGGCGAAGGACATCCAGACCGTCGATCTGAATGTGTCGCCGAACTTCGACAAAAACTTCCACGTGACGGGGTATTCGGCCTCGAACACCGTCTCGGCCAAGTTGCGCGACCTCTCCAAGGCGGGATCCGTCATCGACGCCGCGGCGTTGACCGCGGGCGAGGACGTTCGCCTCCAGGGCGTGTCGTTCTCGATCGACAACACGAGCGCGCTCGTCGCCAAGGCCAGGGCCGACGCAATCAAAGACGCGCTCGCGCAAGGCAAGCAGCTCGCCGGCGCCTCCGGCGTGAAGCTCGGCGCGATCCGCACCATCGACGACACGGGCACGCTGCTTCCCGAGCAGCGGACCTTCGCCTCCGGCGGCCTCTCGAACCAGGGAGCCGCCGCCGTGCCGATCTCTCCGGGCTCGCAGCAACTCAGCGTCGACGTGACGGTGGTGTTCGACATCTCGACCTGATCCGCCTCGTTCCGGGGACACCGCGCGCTTCCGGGAGTACCGTCGCAGTACTCGAGGACGGTCGGGGGGCAAGCCCATGGCAGAAGCGGCGCGGTTCGCGCAGCACATGAGCGACGAGGACGCGCTCATGTGGAACATCGAGAAGGACCCAGTCCTGCGCTCGACGATCCTCGCGGTCGCGCTGTTCGACTCGATCCCGGATTGGGAGCGGTTGCGGCGGCGCATCGAGCGCACGACGTGCTTCATTCCAAGGTTGCGCCAGCGCGTCGTGTCGCCGCCGTTCCGGATCGCACCGCCGCGCTGGACCGCGGAGCCGACCTTCGATCTCGACTTCCACCTGCGGCGCGTCCGGCTGGCGGGGCCCGGAACGATGCGCGCGTTGCTCGACGCGCTGCAGCCGATCGCGACCGCGAGCTTCGATCGCGCGCGTCCGCTCTGGGAGTTCACTCTCTTCGAAGGACTCGACGGCCCCGACGGCGAATGCGCGGCGTTCGCGATGAAGGTGCACCACTCGGTAACCGACGGCGTCGGCGGCATGGAGCTGCTCGCCCATTTCGTCGACCTCGTTCGGGACGCCCCCGAACCGACGAACGACGACGTGCCCGCCGCACTCGCGCCCGATGACGCGCGGATGCTCGACGTGATGCGGCACTCGATCGCGCACAACCGGCGCCGCGCGCTCGGGATCGCGCGGCGAATACCCGCCGGCGTCGCGCACGCGGCGGAGAGCGCGCTGCGCAATCCGATGGGATCGGCGAGAGACGTCTTGCGAACCACCCGCTCGATCGCGCGCGCCCTCGCCCCCGCGACGCACCCGATGTCGCCGATCATGCTCCGGCGCGGGCTCGGCCGCCGCCTCGAAGCGTTCGACGTGTCCCTCGACGAGATGCGGCGCGTCGCCAAGGCCGTCGACGCGAGCCTCAACGACGTGTTCGTCGCCGCGGTCGTGGGCGGCGTGCGGCGTTACCACGAGCGGCACGGCGCGGCGCCCATCGAGCTCCGCATGACGCTGCCGATCAACCTGCGCCAAGGTGCCGACGACGCGGGCGGGAACCGTTTCGCGCCGGCCCGGTTCCCGGTGCCGACCGCGATCGACGATCCCCGCGAGCGCATCGCCGCGCTGGGCGCGCTCGTGCGCGAGTGGCGGGCCGAACCCGCGCTCCAGATGACGAGCACGCTCGCCGGGATCCTCAATCGTCTGCCGACCGCGACCACGACCGCGTTGTTCGGGGGCATGCTCAAGTGCTGCGACTTCGTGACGTCGAACATCCCCGGCGCGCCCGTACCCGTATACGTCGCCGGCGCTCGGGTCGAGCGGCTGTACGCATTCGCCCCGCCCGCGGGCGCAGCATTCAACGTCGCACTGATCTCGCACTGCGACACGTGCTGTATCGGCGTCGTGATCGACACGGCAGCAGTGCCCGATCAGGAGATCCTGCTCGGCTGTCTGCGCGCGGGATTCGACGAGGTCCTCGCGCTGGCGTGACCGTAGAGTTGGGGGATGACCCCCGCCGATCTGGAGCTTCCTCGAACGCTTTTGCCGGGTGACGGGCGGTTCGGATCCGGACCCTCGAAGGTGCGCGACGAGGCCGTGGCCGGGCTCGCCGCGGTAGCGCACGGCTACCTCGGTACGAGCCACCGGCGCGACGGGGTGCGGTCGGTCGTCGCCCGGATCCGCACGGGTCTGCGCGACCTGTTCTCGCTCCCGGAGGGCTACGAGGTGCTGCTCGGCGTGGGTGGCTCGACGCTGTTCTGGGACGCGGCGGCGTTCGGGCTCGTCGAGCGCCGCAGCACCCACCTCGTGATCGGCGAGTTCTCGTCGAAGTTCGCGCAGGTCACGCGGGCCGCGCCGCACCTCGACGATCCGCAGGTCTGCGAGACCGCGCCCGGCGACACGCCGATCCTCCCCGACCCGGTCGACGGCGACGTCTACGCCTATCCACACAACGAGACCTCGACCGGCGTGACCGTCGGTCTGCACCGGCCGCGCGGCGACGCGCTCGTCGTGGTCGACGGTACGTCTGCTGCCGGCGGGACGCGCGTCGACCCCCGCGCGTTCGACGTCTACTACTTCGCACCGCAGAAGTGCTTCGCGAGCGAGGGCGGCCTTTGGCTCGCGCTCTGCTCCCCCACGGCACTCGAGCGCATCGAACGGATGAAGGGCACGCGCTCGATGCCGGCGACCCTCGACCTGTCGATCGCAGTCGAGAACTCGCGCCTCGACCAGACGTACAACACACCCGCGCTCGCGACGCTTTACCTCCTCGAGCAGCAACTCGAATGGATGCTCGACAACGGCGGGCTCGAGTTCGCGGCCGGTCGCTGCGACCGATCGGCGGAGATCGTCTACGGCTGGGCCGACGGCCACAGGTACGCGACGCCGTTCGTGAAGGACGCCACGCATCGCAGCCCGGTCACGGCGACGATCGACTTCGACGAGCGCGTCGACGCGGCCGCGCTCGCGGCCGCGCTGCGAGCGAACGGCATCGTCGACGTCGAGCCCTATCGAAAGCTCGGCCGGAACCAGCTGCGGATCGCCCTGTTCCCGGCGATCGAGCCCGACGACATCGCCACGTTGACCCGCGCGATCGACTTCCTGCTGGAGCGCATGGCAGGCTGACCCGATGCTGCTCCTGCACGAGGTCCATACGGTTGCCGGGCGTCACGAGGACGAGTTCGAGGCCGCATTTCGCACGGGCTGGATGGGCGCCCTCGCAGACGGGGGCGACGCCCGGCTGGTCTACTACTTGAAGCTCGCACACGGCACGGGCCGCGCGTATCACCACACCACGATCACCGCGTTTGCCGACGGCGCGGCGTACGAACGGGTCGCACGCCGCGTACAAGGCGGCGACCTGCGCAGCTGGGCCGCCGATGTCGACGGCATGCGCCGCGAGGTCAAGGGCAAGCTGTTGCTGGCGGTCGACTGGTCGCCGATGCGAGAGATCGACCTCGCGACCGTGCCCACGGACGGACGCGAGCACGAGCCCGTGCTGTACATGGAAGACAGCGCGTGGCCGTACGAGGCGAAGCTCGACACCTACCTGGAGAAGGCGAGGACGCACTACGCGCCGAGCCTCGAGCAGCGCTCCGAGCGTTCGCTCCTCACGTTGCTCGCGGTGTTCCAAGCCGCCCTCGGCGCACCCCGCCGGCGCGAGGTGATCCTGTGGCAGCGCGTCGACTTCCCGGAACGACTGCCGGGCTTGTTCACCCGAGAGCTCCCGGCCCAGGTGAAGGGGCCGGGCACGTGGATGCACGACGCCCTCGAGGTGCGCGACGACTGGGAGAGTCGCCTGCTCCGCAGTGCCGCGTGGTCACCGCTCGGCTGAACCGCCGACTCTCGGCCCCCAGCCGAGCGCTATGAGAACTTGCTCGGGTGGGGCCCGGCGTACGCCGTCCCGCCGAGGGTGCCACCCAGCTCGGGGCATTCGCCGCTGAAGATGCCCCAGTCGCACGCGACGCCGGGAACGATCCACGCGTGGACCATCCAGATGTCGGTGAGCAGGGTCTTGCGACCGCCCATCGCCGCGCACTGCGCACGCGTCGACTCCTCACCGGCCACGACCACGCCACCCCTGAGGCACAACCCGCCGTTGGCGTTGTGCTGGTGCCAGCGATCGTTCGGGCCCGCGAACCCGGGCGGCGGCCCGTTGGGGTGGTACACGAGGTAGCTGAGCCCGAGGATCTTCGAGTCGGGGCTCGTGCCCGCGTACAACAACTCCGACGGATGCGCCGGATTAAAGCTCCCCGTGAATCCGATGTTCGTGTAGTGCGCGCCGATGCACGGCACGTAGACAGTCGACATCATGTAGCCGGCGGCCGTCGCTTGCTTCACCGTCGGGTACTCCTGTGCGACGGTCTTGGCCGCGGTCATCTGCGCGGCGAGCGCGGCCTGTTCCGCACTCGTCAGCGGGATGGGCTGAACCTTGCCTCGCACTCCGTGCTCAGCCGCGGCGACCTCGGCCGGGCTCTGCACCTTCGAGCTTCCGCCCGCGCCCGCGCCGACCTCGCCGGGCGATGCCGGCGTCGGAGCGGCTTCCTCACACGGCGACTTGCCCGTCGCGCTGCCGGGGATGACGCGCACCTCGGTCGCGGACACGATGGCCTGGGTCGGCGGCGCGGTGGTTGTCGACTGGGGAGCCTTGGTGGTCGGCGCGCTGGCCGCCGGCTTGCCGCTCGAGCTCCCGCAGCCCGCGACCGCGACCGCGACCGCGACCGCGACCGCGACCGCCAGCAAACTCACCCCGGCGGCCATCTTCCAGGTACCGACTCGAGAAATCATGTGTTCCCCCCGATATGCGCTGCTCGGGGCATCCTACGACGCGGGCCGGCGCCACGTATTGCGCCGTCCGCGCCTACCCCGGGATCGCTACCGGGTGACGCAATTCGCGGCGCGGCTCGCGATGCCCGACGTGCGCCGCCACTCGCGCAGCTGGTGCTGGTCGAGCCCGTTCGTGAGATAGCAGAACGAGACGCCGGTCGCGGGGTCGGCCCAGGCGATCTGGCCGCCCGCGCCGTTGTGCCCGAACGCGCGCGCCGACACCGTATGACCCATTCCCCGGGCGGCCGACCGGCCGTCGTCGCCCGCGAGGACGAGACCGAGCGAGCGGTTGGCGGGCGTCCCCATGTAGTCGGGGAGGTGGTTGCGCACGTTGGCGGTCGCGTCGGCCAGCACCTCCGGCTTCCAGATCCCCGCGGTGTCGTCGAGGAGCGCCTGGTAGTAGAGCGCGAGATCGGCCGCGGTCGACACACCGCCGCCGCCGGGAACTCCGACGGCACGCACCTCGGGTCGGTTGAACGACACGAGCGCCTCGGGGGTGACCTCGGTCAGAGGTAGGGAGCGCACACCGATCGCCTTTTCCAGCTCGTCGGGCGTCGCCGGTTCGCCGGTCCGGACGAGATCGTTGATGTCGGCCTGCTCCGACGGTGGGACACCGATCTGGAGGCCGGAGAGTCCGAGCGGTTCGAGGATCCGTTCCCGTATGAACCCCCGGAAGTCGGCGCCTGTGCAACGCTCGATGATCTCCGCGAGCACCCAGTGCGCCGATGTGGGGTGGTACTCGTAACGCGTCCCGGGCTCCCAGTTACAGCGCCAATTCGAAAACCGAGCCAACCGTCGCTCGCGATCGTCCCAGTCCAGCGGCGCGAACGGCGCCCGGGGGAAACCCGAGGTGTGGAGCATCACCTGCTCGACGGTGATCGCCTCCTTGCCGTTCGGGGCGAACTCGGGGATCAGCGCGGCAACGGGGCGCGTCACGTCGACGAGACCTTCGCCGATCAGGATCCAGACCGCGCCCGCGACGACTGCCTTCGTCGCGGAGAAGATCACGTACCGCGACGCGACCGGGGCGGCACCGAACGCGCGCCAGACTCCGACGCGCCCCGCGCGCGCCAGCGCGAGTTGGCACGACGGGAGTCGCCCGGCGTCGACGTCTTGCTGCACGCGGTCGAACAGCATGCCCACCGCCGCCGGGTCGAAGCCCAGATCGGCGGGATCGGCTACGGGACGGCGGTCGTACGGCGTGGTCGGCATGGTGCCGGGTGATGCTACGACCCGATCCGACACCACGACAACGAGGCCGCGACAACGAGGCCGCGACAACGAGGGTTGCAGGCGCGCCGAGCTGGAGCAGAGACTGCGCCACATGGATTTCAACGACACCGCCGAGGAAGCCGCGTGGCGCGCCGAGTTCCGCGCGTGGCTCGAGGAGCACGCGCCGCAGGTCAAGGGACAGGCGCCCGAGCACGACATGGAGATCGGCGGCGGCGACTACCTCGAACGCGCCAAGCGCTGGCAGGCGATGAAGTTCGACGCGGGGCTGGCGCGCATCACGTGGGAGCCCGAGTTCGGCGGGCGCAACGGCACGTCGGTGCAGCAGATCATCTTCGGCCAGGAAGAGGCGCGCTTCGGCGTCCCGAACGAGGCGTTCATCATCGGACTCGGCATGATCGCGCCGACACTGCGGGCGGTCGGGACTCCCGCGCAACAGCAGCGCTATCTCACGAAGCTCCTACGCGGCGAGGAGATCTGGTCGCAGCTCTTCAGCGAACCCGGAGCGGGCTCCGACGTCGCATCCCTCGCGACCACGGCGACGCGCGACGGAGACGAGTGGCTGCTCAACGGCCAGAAGGTGTGGACGTCCGGCGCGCAGTACTCCGACTTCGGCGAGATCGTGTGTCGCACCAACCCCGACGCGGAGAAGCACAAGGGCATCACGGCGTTCATCGTCGACATGAAGGCTCCCGGGATCACGATCAAGCCGCTCAAGCAGATGAACGGCGGCGCGGGCTTCAACGAAGTCTTCTTCGACGACGTTCGCGTCCCGCACGAGCAGGTTCTCGGCGACGTCAACGAGGGTTGGACGGTGGCGATCACCACTCTGATGAACGAACGAGTCGCGATCGGCTCGGGCGGCGGTGGAGGAGGGCGCGCCACCGTGCACCAGGTCATCTCGCTCGCGCAGCAACGCGGCGTCAATGCCGACCCGCGCGTGCGCCAGCAGCTCGCCGACCTCTACACGAAGTCGCGCATCCAGAAGTTCCTCTCGATGCGCACGCTCACGGCCGCGACGAAAGGCAAGGTGCCGGGGCCCGAGGGATCGATCGGCAAGCTCTTGGGCGGTCGGATCATGACGCAAATCGGTGAGCTCACCATGTCGCTCGCCGGGGCCGACGCGGTGGCCGGCAACACGCGGCTCGCGCAGACCCTGCTCGCCGCGCCCGCCGGCCACATCGCCGGCGGCTCCGACGAGGTGATGAAGAACATCATCGGCGAACGCGTCCTCGGACTGCCCGGCGAGCCGCGCCCCGACAAGGGCGTGGCCTGGAGGGATGTCCCCCGCTGAACCGCCCGCGCGGAACCGCCGGCGTCAGGTCGCCGGTGAGGAGACTGGTGGCGCCGCCTCGACGTCTACGGCCGCGTCGACGGGCGCGTCCACCGGCTTGTCGGGCGACCGGTGGCCGTTGCCGCCGTGGTCGCCGGTGCCCAGCGTCCGCATGAGCGTGGCCGCGAGACCCTCGATCGCACCACCGCCGCCGGCGACGAGCACCTCGGGGACGACGGTGATGTGACCGTCGGCGACCGCGTTCGCGACGGCGACCAGCGCCGTAGCCGTCTGACCGAGCGCCTCGGTCTGCGCCTGGAACCCGGCGGCCCGGGCCAGACCCAACGCCTCGGTCGCCTTGGCCTCGGCGAGACCGATGGCCTGAGTCTTCGACGCCTCCGCCTCACCGGTCAGCCGCACGAACGCGGCCTCACCACGGGCCTGCGCCTCGCGCGCCTGCGCCTCGTTGTTCTTGATGTCGATGCCGACCGCGGATTGCGCGAGCTGCGCCTGCATGTCGGCCGTGCCCTTCGCCTTCTCGCGCTCGACCCGCGCGATCTCGGCGCGCTCCTCCTCCGCGAACGTTTCCTTTTCCTGGTTCGCGATCTCGCGCTTGGTCAACACCTCGACCAACTCGTCCGGGAAGTCGACGTCTTGGATGTAGACGCCGCGCGTCTCGACGTCGTATGCGGCGAGATACGTCCGGATGGCGTCGAGCGCGCTGGCCTGCACCTCGGGCCGCGTCTCGATGAATCGCACGGCCTCGAGATTCTGGATCGTGTTGCGGAAGTGGTTGCCGACGGCCGCCTGCAGGACCTCGTTGACGAGGTTCTGCATCGTGCCGACCATCGATATGACCTTGGGCGCGCGCGTGTCCGGCACGTGGATCTGCACCTGCAGGTCGATCCTGAACACGAAGCCCTCGCGGCTCTTGGCCTCGATCGGCGAGAGGTGCGCGTCGAGATTGTGCGCCGTCGATACCGCGTCGGCCCAGTTCAGGGTCAGGATCGACGTCGGAACGATCTCGGCCGCGTACACGCGTGGGTTGATCGGGTACTTGCCGGTTCGCAGCGGCTCGCTCCAGATGCCGCGGTGGCCGGGGTGCACGATCGAGCCGAACTTGAACTCCTCGCCCGAGGTGTCGAGCGTGGGCAGCCCGACGTAGGCCTTGATGACGGCGACCTCACCCTGGTTCACGATGAGCATCGGGACCATCTCGACGCGGGTCAGGAACGGGTTCAGCAAGTACGCGCCGTACAGCAACGGGTCGTGCTGGAGGCCGATGTGCCCGCCGGCGTCCAAGAAGCGTTGGAAGTCCTGGTAGTTGTTGTGCAGGTCGTTCTTCGAGCCCATCAGCACCTCGATGATCTCGGAGTCCTGCGGGGTCTCCGTTCCCGCTTCCAGGCGCGCGATGTCGTCGTATCCGCCGAGACGGCTCGCGATGTCGCCCGACGGCAGCGGCGGACCTTCGAGCGTCGTGACGATGCCGATCATGTCCTGCGGGCCACGCGGCGCGATGACCACGACCTGGAGCTGCTCGGGCGTCAGGCCGAACGAGTCGGGCCGCAACACACCGCCCGTGGCGCGCGCCCGCTCCGACACGTCGGGCGAAACCGGCATCCCGTAGACCTTGCGCGACGTCACGACCATGAACGCGACCGGGTGGATCGGCAACAGCGTTCCGGGTGTCAGCACCGGGCGCTGCACGCCCTTTTGGCCGCCGCCGTCGATGAACCGCTCGAGCGCGGAGAAGTTCTCGAACTCCGGCTTGTAGGTCGCGCTCTTGGCGCCGATCGGGAGGGGCTTGCCGACCTGCGCGATCACCACCCCGATCTCGCCCGCGGGCACTTGCACCCACGGGAACTTCTTCACGCCGAAGACGGGCCACAGCTTGAACCTCAGGCCGGGCGTGAGCAGCTCGGCCTGGAACCCGGCCTCACCGTGGAACGCGATGGGGTTGTCGGCCGGGAGCTTCTTGAACGAGAACCGCTTCTGGACGAGGCCGACCTCGACCGGACCGATGACGTGGAACGACTGCAGGCCGACCAGCACCACGAGCGCGGCGGCGATGACGACCAAGACGATGATGGCCACGGACACTTCGAATAGGCCCCTTGTCGTCCTGTCCCGACGTCGGAACCGACAATAGTCCTGCGTCGGCGAGATCGCCGGGTTCGTACGCGCTCTTGACGGATTGTCGACTGGGAGCGCGAATTATTCGGCCGCGACCCGGCGGGACACAAGAGCCGTCACGCGCCGGTCCAGCACCCCATGATGGTCTCGGCGACGTTGATGGCGACGTCGCCGCGCGACGCCGTGGGCACACCGAACTGGGCCGGCAGCTTCGTCACGTCGATCAGCAGGATCTTGAAGTCCTTGCGCACGACAACGGAACCGTCACGTACCTGGAACGCGCCCTGGCCGAGGCCCGCGATCTCCTTCGTCTTGCCCAGCTTGGCCGCAAGCGAGTCGAAGTAGGCCGTCGTCTGCGCGACATCCGCCACCTCTTTCACCGACAACGTCATCTTCGCGCCGCCGGTGTAGTCGTAGTCGCACGAGTACACGTGATCGATCCACGTCGGCCGGAAGGCGGCGATCGTCTGGACGCCGGTGGCGCTCTGGTAGATCTCGTTCTTGGCCTCGGTCTCGCAGATCATCTTCGCCGACACGGACGGCTTGGCCGACACCGGAATCGCGACGTGAGCCGTCGTGGTCGGGCCTTGCGGAGTGGTGGGGCTCGACGATGGTTTCGAGCTCCCGCCGCATGCCGCGAGCAGCAAGGGGAGAGCGATGGCGAGGGGGATGAACAGTCGGAGGCGCACGCCCCGAGCGTACCGACTCGCCTGTCGCGCCGCCGGTCGGGGCGAGGAAGGAGGCATTCGCGGCGCGGCGGTAGCGTGCGGCGCGTGCGGCGGTTGGCGGTACTCGCGCTCGTCACGGCCTTCGCCACCGGGGCCACCGTCGGCCTCACCGCCGCGCCGGCGGCGGCTCACATCTGCCCGATCGCGGTGGAGATCCCCGTCGCGCAACCGTCGACGATCGACGTGGGGGTGACCGTCGAAGGCGCGACGGTTCCCGATGTCGAGATCACGATCCCGGCCGGTCTCCGGCTCGAACGCGTCGATCCCAAGGAGGGGTGGAGGGTCACGCGCACCGGATCGACGGTGCGCTATCGCGGCGGGCCGATCGCGCCGTACACGTGCGAATACTTCTCGCTGGGCGTCCTTTCGCCGGCACGGGGAGCGTTCGGCATCCCGGTCGTGCAACGGACGGCGAACGGCAAGGTGTGGGCCCGCTCTACCCCGGACGCGAGCAGCGCCCAGTCTCGGGTCCTGGACCAGTTCGTCTACGCGGGCGAGAAGCCGCCGTCGAACAGCGGCGGCTCGAGCAGCCTTTCGGCAACGACGATCGCGGGGATCGCCCTCGTCGTCCTCGGCATCGTCTCGGTCATCGTGTTGGGAGTCCGGACGCGGCGCAACCGCGGGCGGCACGAGGGAGACGACGAAACCGACAGTGACGAAACCGACGGTGACGGGGCCGACGACCGCGAGGCCGAGCTGCAGGCGCGGCTCGCGCGGTTCAAGAAGCGGACGCCCGATCCTCCGCCGCCGCGGTGACGAGCGCGGTTTCGGGGATGTACGCGGCCAACCGCGCGAGAAGCGCCGCGTCACCTGTCGTCTCCATCAGCGAGCGAGCGACCGCATCGTCGACGAGCAGTGTGCCCGCGAGGAGCTGCAGTGCCACCACGAAGGAAACTCGGATCTCGGCCGCGACCGGCCCGGCGCGGCCCCGCGCGGCGCGTAGGCCGGCCTTCGCCCCGCCGGAAGAGTCGCCGGCGATGTCGTCGGCGCGCGTGACCGACCACACGACTGGTTCCCCCCGGTCGGTCACGACGAACGCAACGGAACCGACCGCGAACGCGTCGGCCGCGGGCTGGGCGCGCAACGCGAGCTCCTGGAATGCGACCTCGAGCACTTCGTCGGCGTCGAGCTCGCGCGCGATCCGGTCGAGCTCGGCGTCGGAGAGACCCGAGACGAGGAGCGAGAGCCACGGTCCTCGGCCGTCCTCGGGGGCGGCCGTCCGGCCGCGAAGCATACGGACGAGCGCGCCGACGGCGATCCCGCCGCCGAGGCCGAGCGCCACGACCACCTCGACGCGCGTGAGCCAGTCGGGACCGGCATCGGGGAGCTGCGACTTCCACAGCGCCGAGAGATCGGTGGCTCCGCCGATCAACGCCACCAACAACCCGACGAAGACCACGCCGTAGAGCGCCTCGGCGCGGCGGCGGAGCAACCCGACGACCGTCGGTACCGCGGCGATCCACACCGCGATCGATACGAAGCTGCCACCGAGGAACTGGACGACCTTCGTCGGATTGGCGCCGGGTCGCGGGATCTCGAATGCGATCGCGTGGGCCGCGTCGGAGAGCACGACGAGCACGGCGAGCAGGCGCCACCACTTCGGGACTGCGGCTCCGAGCACGCCGACGGCGAACAGGACGACGAGCGGCGGGATCCACGGCAGACCGCTCGGCCCGGGAACCCAGTCGAGCGCGACCGCGACGGCCACCCGCTGCCCGTTGAAGAGGAAGACGATGTTCTGCTGCGAGAGGTGCAGGAAGCTGTCCGGCGCCTGCGCGACCGGAGGCGGCGGTTGCGCCTGCATCCAATGGATCCGGTGGTCGTGCCAGAGCGCGGTGTGACCGCTCGAGATCTTCTTCCACTGCGGCACGGCGGCGGGAGACGTGTCGATGTCGGCGGGAACGGTTCCACCCAGGCGGGTTCGATTGATGTAGGTCGCTTGCGAATGCAGATTCTCGAAGACGCCGCTCGGGCCGATCCGCAAGTACGGCTCGGCCAGGTATCCGAGCACCGTGATCTCGGTCGAAGTGCGATTCGTGAGCTCGAACTTGTTGCCGAGGTCGACGACTCGCACGCTGATACCTGGTATCGCCGGCGACATCGCGACGACGCGGCTGCGGTAGTTGGTCGGCCGTGGTCCGGAGATCGTGTGCGCCGACGCGGCGGGCGCGGCGAGCCCGAGGAACACGATCGCCGCGCCGGCAACCGTGACGATCCGGATCACAACTCCTCGGCGCACGGAACCACGCTACGGCGCGCGCCCACTACCCCGGGGACCGGCCCACACCGCAGGAACGCCCACGCGCGCCGTAATGTGACCGGCACATGAGAGCAGGGCGCCTGGCTCGGCTCTGCGTCGTGCCGGCACTCGCGGGGCTGTTCCTGATCGCGACCGCCGCCCCGGCGTGGGCCCACGCAATCTTGCAGAGTACGGACCCGCCCAAGGACGGCGTCGCGGCGCAATCTCCGGCGCAGTTGTCCCTGACGTTCAACGAGAACGTCGAAGTGTCGTTCGGTGCGATTCGCGTCTACACCTGCGCCGGGAAACGGGTCACGACGGGCGCTCCACACCACTCGCCGACGACCGGTCGCACCGTCGTGCTGTCGACTCCGAAGCTGGCGTCCGGCGTCTATCTCGTCGCGTGGCGCGTCATCTCGGCCGATTCGCATCCCGTGAACGGCACGTACTCGTTCCGCATCGGGCCCGGAGCGGCACCGAGCTCGAACGGCTGCGCGACCGAGACGAACGCCAAGAGCAGCACCACCGTCGGAACACTGTTCGGCGTCGCCCGGGCCGGGGTGTTCGCCGGCCTCGCGCTCTTGATCGGTGGCGTTGTGTTCCTGCTGCTCATCGGCCGCGGCACGAGCGCGGCGCGGCCGACAGGGCGCGCGGTCTGGATCGGATGGTTCGTCCTCACGATCTCGACGATCGCGGCAGTGATGCTGCAGGGTCCGTACGCGGCCGGAGCGGGCATCGGGGACGCGGTGAAGTGGACAGTCGTCCACGACGTCCTGCACACGCGCTTCGGTCACGTCACCGAGGTCCGCTTGGTGCTGCTCGTCGCCGCGCTGGGGCTGTTGGCGTTCCTCGGGCGCTTCGCCGGAGGTCGCCGGGCCCCGGTCTGGTGGCTGGTCGCCGCCGCGGTCGTCGCGATCGGGCTCGCGGGCACTCCGGGATACGCGGGACACGCGGCGACCGGCGACTTCACGATCTTCGCGGTGCCGTTGGACACCGTGCACGTGCTCGCGATGAGCGTCTGGCTCGGCGGGCTGGTCGTGCTGCTGCTCGCGGCCCTCGGCGGCGGGTTCAGCGGCGGGCTCCGGCGCGCGTTGACGACCTTCTCACGCGTGGCGTTCTGGTGCGTCGTCGTGCTCGTGCTGAGCGGCGTGTTCGCGTCGTGGCGCGAGGTCGGGTTCGCGATACGCGGCTACACGAGCACGACGTACGGCCATCTCCTGCTGATCAAGCTCGGCATCATCGTCGGGCTCGTCGGCCTCGCCGCGGTCAGCCGCACGGTCGTACGAAGGCACCGATCGGCACCGCTCGACGCGCCCGACAGCGCCATCGCGGCGATCGACGAACGCACCCGTACCGGCCTGCGCCGCTCGGTCGCGGGCGAGGTCGCGTTCGGCCTCGCGGTGCTCGCGGTCACCGCGATACTCGTGAACGCGCAGCCCGCGCGCAGCGAGCTCTCACCCAACCTGTTCGCCGGCAGCGCGAGCGCGGGCCAGGGCACCAACGCGATGACGATTCAGGTGACGATCGATCCGGCGCGCGTCGGGTTGAACACGATCCACGTGTACACGCTCACGCCCAAGGGCGCCGACCTCACGGTTCGGGACATCTCGGCCAAGCTGGTGAGCGCCGACGGTTCGACGTCGGTTCCCGCCGGCCTCACGCGCGCCGGACCGAATCACTTCCTGACGAACGGCGCGACGATCCCGACGACAGGCACCTACCGGATGCTCCTGGAGGTGCTGCAGGTGGTAGACGGGCGATTGATCGACAGCGCGGCGGTGCTGAAGGTCCCAATCCACTGAGCGCGGGCGCTACTTGTCCTCGCGCAGCGCCCGGATGAGCTGATCGGTCTGTTCGCGCTGCTCGTACACGAGCCGGATGATCCAGTAGCGCAGGTAGCGCGTCAGCGAGTTCCGCACCCAGATCGCGATCCCCACGACCGCGATGCCGATGCCGATGAACGCGAAGATCTCGGCGCGCAGGGCACTTACCGCGGCGTTGTCGCCCTTCGCGTCGAGAGCACTCCACCAGGAGATGACGGCAATGACGAACCCGAGGATCGTGAGACCGATGCCCCACTGCGATCCCAGCCGCTCGGGATTGGCGCCGCCGCCCGTCACCTTCAGCTTGGCGACTTCCTCCTCGAACTGGGTCAGTCGCGACGACGACATCGTGCCGCTCGCATCGGTGCGCTCGTCGCTCATGATTCGGAACTCCTCACTGGCCGGATCCCCGGCCAGATCCTGGGCCAGATACTTGTTGCGATGAATCGACCCCCAAGTGCGCGTGGTCGGCGCCAAGATACGCGTCCGCGAGCTCGCCCGCGATGTTCGCCGGCGGCCCGGTGTGCACGAGGCGCCCGTGCAGCATGATTCCCGCTCGGTCGGCGAGTCCGAGAATCTCGTGCGCGAACTGCTCCACGATCAGGATCGACAGACCCGACGCCGCGATCCGGCGCACATGCTCGTACAGCTCCTCGACGATGATCGGCGCCAAACCCATCGACAGCTCGTCGATGAGCAGCACGGCAGGCTTGGTCGCGAGGGCGCGCGCCATCGAGAGCATCTGCTGCTCGCCGCCCGAGAGCGTTCCCGCAGTCTGCTTGCGCCGCTCGCCCAGACGCGGGAACTGCGCAAACGCGAGCGCGAGGACCTCGTGGTAAGGGCGACCGGTATAGGTCGCCATCCGCAGGTTCTCTGCCACCGTCAGGTTCGGGAAGATCCCTCGCCCTTCGGGAATGAGGCACACGCCCGCGCGCGCGAGTGCGTCGGGAGCCGCGCCGGTGACGTCACGGCCGCACAGGAACAGACCACCCGAGCTCGGTGTGATCTGGCCCGAGGCCACCGCGAGCGTCGTCGACTTGCCCGCACCGTTCGGGCCCAGGAGCGCGAAGACCTCGCCCGGTCGGAGCGCTAGATCGATGCCGTGCAGCACGTCGATCCGCCCGTAGCCGGCGCGCACCGCGGCGAGCTGGAGCACCGCGACCGCGCTCGACGCATCCGGCGCCACCGGGTCTCCAACCTGGACCGGAGTCACGACGCCGCCTTCGCAGTTCCGAGATAGGCGCGCTGTACCGACGGGTCGGCCTGGATCTCGGACGGAGTGCCGCGCGCGATGACGCGACCGAAGTCGAGCACGCTGATGTGGCTGCACGCTTCCATCACGAGCGGCATGTCGTGCTCGACGAGCAGCACGGCGAGACCGCCCGCGGTGAGCTCGTGGAGGAGGACGCCGAGCGCGTCGGTCTCCTGCTCGTCGAGACCCGACGACGGTTCGTCGAGCAGCAGGACCTTCGGATCGGTCGCGAGCGCCCGCGCGAGCTCGACCAAGCGGGCGCTCCCGGTCGGGAGCGAGTCGACGCGCGTGTCGGCGACGTGCGGAATACCGACCCGTTCGAGGAGCTCGTCGGCGACCTTTCCCGGGTCGTACGGCGATGTTGCCCAGCGGCGTCGCATCTCGAGCGCGACCAGCACGTTTTCGCGCGCGGTGAGGCTGCCGAACGCCTCCAGCCGCTGAAACGTGCGCGCGATGCCGAGGCGGGCGCGTCGATACGGCCGTCGACGCGTCACGTCGGCTTGCTCCAGCAGCACGCGGCCTCGACTCGGTGCTTGCAAGCCCGTGATCACGTTGAAGAGCGTTGTCTTGCCCGCTCCGTTTGGGCCGATCAGACCGGTAACGCAACCGGGCGGGACCGAGAGCGAAGCTTCGTCGACGGCGAGCAGGCCGCCGAACTGGACGGAGACCTCTTCGATCTCGAGCAGCCCCATGTCATTTGCCCCCGACGGACGCAACCGTGCTCGGAACGTCGTTTGTGACGCCGAGCGCGCGGTCGACGAGCAACACGTCGGCTTCCTCGAACGGGCGCACGAGGCCGAGCTCGCCGACCTCGGGCTCGGCGGTCGCCGCCGTCATCTCCTCGTACTCGCGCCGCGCGTCATGACGCCACGGCAACAGTCGGGCGAAGCCCTCTCCGATCGGCACGACCGCGCCCGACGGATTCTGGATGATGCCGAGCGCCGCGAGCCCGGGCGCGAGGTACACCAATCCGACCCACAACGAGATGTGCCACTCGTCCTGAATCAGCAGGGTGAGGAGGCCGAAGATGCCGGCGAACAACGCGCCCCCCACGAAGCCCACACCTCCGATGACGAGCGCAAGGACGATCGGCAGGCCCGCGATCATCTCGAATCCCGACGCCCCGTTCAGTTTCAGCGCATGCATGGCGAAGAACGCGCCGGAGAAGCCGGCGATGCCGGCCGAGAGCGAGAACACCGCGAGCTTGGTCTCGAGCACGTTCACGCCGACGGTTACCGACGCGGCCTCGCTGTCGCGCAGCGCAACGAGTCGCCGGCCGAATGCACTGCGCCGGAGCGCCACGACGCCGATTCCGCAAAGGGCGAATACGACCGTGACCAGGATCAGGAAGGCTCGCTGCGACGTGAAGTCGATACCGAGCAGGTGCACGGGCGTGACGTCGCGCTCGCCCGCACCGACCGCGAACGGCTGGGAGTAGAACACCTCCTCGACCATGGCCGCGAACGCCAGCGTCGCGAGCGCGAGGTAGAGACCTTGCAGCCGCATGGCCGGAAACGCGAACAGCGCACCTATCGGAACGGTCACGAGCGCGGCGAGAAGGACTGCCCAGATACTGCCGTGCGCACCGCCGAGCCGGGTGTACGCCACCGCGCCGATGCCCGCGAACGCGAGCGGCGCCAGCGAGACCTGGCCGGCCCAGCCCGTGAGCGGGACGAGCGACAGCGCCACGAGCGCGGTACACATCCCGAGTGAAAAGCGGCTGAGGTTGGTACCCGAGAGGAATCCGCTCAGGATGACCATGGCGCCAACGAGCACCAGCATCCCGATCGCGGTGTCGCGGACCGACGAGACCCGCTCCACGCGCCGGATCTGGCCGATGCGTGCGAACTGGATCTCGGCGCGCGGCAGGAGCAACAGCACGATGAACAGCATGACCGTCGGCAGCGCGTCGGGCACGTTCGTCCAGCGCTCGGAGAACTTGAGGAACGAGTTCGACCACGTCAAGGCGAGGGCCAGGATCAACGCCCCGAGATACGTCATCGGCAGGCTGCGCAACCGGCCGACGACCGCGGCCGAGAACGCGGTGATGATGATGAAGGTCAACGTGGTCGTTGACATGTCGGCTGTCTCCGGCGCCAGAAGGATGCCCGCCAGCGCCGCGAGCGAACACCCGAGCGCCCAGGCCACGCTCGACAGCACCGACGAGCGGGCACCCCCGAGCACGGCCAGATCACGATTGTCGACGACCGCTCGCATCGCGATGCCGATGCGCGTTCCGAACAACAAGATCCGCAAGCCGATCGCGAGCGCGACGGCGACCAGGATCGTGATGAAGCGGTGCCAGGTCAGCGTCACCTGACCGATGTGGAAGCCGTGACCCTGAAAGAGCGCCGGCATCGAGTGCGCGTTCTGCTGGTTCCAGATCATGTTCGCGAGACCGATGAACGCGAACATCAACCCGACCGTGACCATGAGCTGCACGACCAACGGCTTGCCCTGGAGATGGCGCATGATCGCCCGGTCCAGCGCGATACCGAGCAGGGGCGCAATCACCAGCACCACGAGCGGCAACACCAGGAGCTGCGGCAAACCGCGATCGACCGTGAGCTCCCAGTCGATGTAGGCGAGAAACATCCCGATCGCGCCCTGGGCGAAGTTGAACACTCCCGTCGCCGTGTACACGACGACGAGCCCGCTCGCAGCCATGGCGTAGATGCCCGCCAGCGGGAGCGCGAGTACGACGAGGTTGGTCAGGCTCGTCCCATTGACCGGGTTGCCCGCCCAGGCAGTCTTGCTGACGAGGAGGACGAACGCGATCGTCCCCGCCCAAACCAGCAGGTTCGACCACCGTTGCGACACGCCAGCACTCCTTCGCGCGAGCTACGACGAGCCCGCGCTAGCCGTGGTATTCCTTGGCCGGATCGATCGTGAGCGTCATCGCCGGCTTGTTGTTGTCGCAATCGAACGTTCCCGGCTTCAGCGGGTCGATACGGACGAACTTGCCGTTCTGCACCTGCATGCCGACCAGGCACGTGCTTCCGACGCGACGGCCGACATCGATCTTGGGGACCATGCCGTTCGCGTCGAAGTCGTGCATGGCGCGGACCGCGGTCAGCAGGTTGGGACGCGTGATCGAGTTGGGATCGTTGTTGTTCGCCTTCATCGTGTCGTTCACGGCACGGGCGAAGATCTCCCCCGCGATCCACGCCTGGGCCCCGAAGCCGTCGGCGCCCTTGTCGTACTTGAGGAACGCGTCGAGCTCGGCGTTCGCGCCCTTGTCCTCGAACGGCAAGAAGTTGAGCCATACGTACTGGAGGTCGACCGCGTTACCACCCTCTTGGATGAGCCGCTTGTCGTAGCACTGCACCGAGCAATCCCACACCTTTACGGTGTTGACTCCCTGGACCTGCGCCTCTTTGCGCTCGAGGACGGTCCCCTTGTAGTCGAGCCCGTTGCGGGCGTACGTCGACTTGTACTTCTTGATGGCCGCCGCGACCTCGGTGTAGTCGGTCTGGATCGCGGTCCCGCTCTTGCCGAACTCGGCGTCGCTCGGGATACCCATACGGTTCTCGGCCCTGAACAGCGGCATCGAAGCCGCGATCGTCGACGCGACGTCCTTCGGGATCGAGAACACTCCGTGCAACGCGTTCGCGCCGTACTTGCTGAAGTAGTAGTCGTACGTCGTGTAACCCACATGGAAGGTCCGCGGGCCGGTGCCGCTGTACGGGCAGGACGAGCCGGTCGGCAAGGTCGCGAACGAGACCGGCGAACACTGCTGCGCCGACTCGGTCTGGAGCACGGCGAGGTCGGGGATGCCTACTGGCTGGCCCGCCTTGTCCTTGCACTTCTCCATCGCGCTCACGTTGTCGAAGAAGAGGGCGGTCGTGCCGACCAGCGCAACCGAGTTGCCGCACGCGGCGGCGACGGCGTTGTTGGCGTCGGTCGAAGCCAGCTTGGAGTCGGCCTCCTTGACCACGACTTTGCGGCACGCAAGGCCACCCTGAGAGTTCATGTAGTCGCCCCAGGCCTTCACTCCGTCCCACGAGCCCTTGAACAGACCGGGCCGGAACCCGTTGACCACATCGGCGACGACCGTCACCGTGATCGTCGTCGGCGTCACGCCCACCTCGGTGCTCTTGAGCGGCGTGGTCTTGCACGCGCTGTTGGCCGCGGGCGCGGTCGTCGTCGCCCCGCCCAGTCCGCCGCCGGAACTACTGCCCCCGCTGCTCCCGCCGCCACACGCGGTGACAACGAGTACCAAAGCCGTCGCGAGGACGCACCAACGCAGCCGCATTCTGTCTCCCCCAGGGTCGCCTGACGGCCGAAGCGTACGGATATTGCCCACGCCTGTCGATCCGAAACGCCACGCGGCGTTCGCGAACGTTCAGCACGCGGCCGCGAACGCTCGGGGTGCCCTCCGCGAGCGCTCGGTAGATTGACCAGGAGTCGCAGACCAGGAGCAGTCAAGTGGCCGTCACCGTCCCCACGGCGCGCTACACGTCGAGCGCGTTCGCGAGCCTCGAAACCGATCGGTTGTGGCCCCGCGTGTGGCTGCTCGCGTGCTCGCTCGACCACGTGGCGAATCCCGGCGACTTCCACGAGTTCTGCATCGGGCCCCTGTCGGTCCTCCTGGTGCGGGGCGACGACCGCGAGCTACGTGCGTTCCAGAACGCATGTCGACACCGTGGGAGCGCGCTCTGCGAGGGAACCGGATTCGGCCTGACCGAGATGCGCTGTCCGTTCCACCGATGGGCATACGACCTCACCGGGCGACTCCGAGAAGTGCCGTCGCGGCGGGAATTCGGCGTTCTTGCTGCTGATCCAGGGGATTTCGGGCTGATTCCCGTGCGCGTCGACACGTGGGGACCGCTCGTCTTCGTGAACCTCCGGCTCGACGCCGAGCCCCTCGCCGACTTCCTGGGCGCGGTCCCGGGCGACTGCGACTGGGCGCGGGTCGACGAGTTCCGCTGCACCGCCGCGGTGTCGATCCCCGCGCCGTGTAACTGGAAGACGCTCATCGACGGCTTCAGCGAGACGTATCACGTGCAGGGCATCCACCGCGAGATGCTGGCGATGTGCGACGACGTGAACGGTCCGCAACGCGTCTGGGAGCGCCACGGCAAACTTCGTCAGTCATACGGTCTGCCATCTCCTCGCCTGCGCGACCGGCCCGACGATCAGCAGGTGTGGGAGGCGTTCGTCGAGGTGATGGGTGTACGGGTCGGTAACGACGCGCAGCGCGACGCCGGTCCGGCGCCCGAGGTGCCGTCCGGCGGGACCGTCCGGGGCGCGATCGCTCGGATCGTGCGGGAGCGGGGCGTCGACGCCGGCCACGACTGGTTCGCCTCGCTCGACGACGGACTGCTCCTCGACATGTCGCAGTACAACCTCTTCCCCAACGTGACGGTGCTGGTGTTCGCCGACATGATGCAGGTGGTGCGTTCGCGTCCGGGCCCCACGCCCGACGACGCATACATGGACGCGTTCTCGTTCCAGCGCGTCGCCCCGCGGGTCGCGCCGCCGAGAGCAAAGCCGATCGATGTGGAGCTCTCGCCCGGCGGCGAGCTCCCGCTCGGGCTGATCCTCAATCAGGACTTCGCCAACTTCGGACGTAGTCAGCGCGGGTTGCACCAACCCGGACTGACGCATCTGACGTTGTCGCCGACCGAGGAGTGCCGCATCGTCAATATGCACCGGAATCTCGAGGAATACCTCGAGATCTCGCCGTCGGAGATCGGGGAAGTGTGAGTGGTTCAATCCGCCAACACGCAGCGGGTGCCGGAGTAGATCGTCGGCATGCACTTGTTGCAGTGGACGCACAGCGACTCCCGCTGCGGATCCTTCTGCATCTCGAGGAGTAGCTCGGGCTCGCGGAGGAGCGCGCGGCCCATCTGCACGAAGGCGAACCCCTCGTCGAGCGCGTGCGAAATGGTGTCGAGCCGGTTGATCCCACCGAGCAGGACGAGCGGCATCGAGAGCGCGGCCCGGAACTGGCGGGCGTACGGGAGGAAGTACGCCTCCTCGAAGGGATACTCCTTGAAGAATGCCCCGCCGACGAGCTTGATGCCGCTCTTCAACACGCCCGGGAACATCTCGGCCATCTCCGCGACGGGCGCTTCGCCGCGGAACAGGTACATCGGGTTCTCGAAGGAGCTGCCACCGGTGAGGGTGAGCGCGTCGAGCGAGCCGTCGGCTTCGAGCATCCGCGCGAACGCGATGCTCTCGACGAGCCAGAAGCCGCCCCGCACTCCGTCGGCCATGTTGATCTTGGCGGTGACCGCGACGTCGCGGCCCGCGGCGGCGCGTACCGCGCGCACGACCTGGAGCGGGAAGCGGGCCCGGTGCTCGAGGCTGCCGCCGAACTCGTCGGTGCGCTTGTTCAACTTGGGTGAGAGGAACGCGCTTAGCAGATAGCCGTGTCCGATGTGCACCTCGATCGCGTCGAAGCCCGCGTCGCGCAGCACGCCCGCGCCGTGCGCGTACTGCTCGACGATCGTGGCGATCTCGTCGGTGCTCACCGCGCGCGTCCATCGCATGCCGAGCGGACTGAAGACCCGCGAGGGCGCGACCGCCGGCGCTTTCGTTCCCATCGGGTTCGCGACCGGCCCGGCGTGACCGATCTGCGCGGCGATCGCGGCGCCCTCGGCGTGGACGGCATCGGTGAGGACCCGCAGGCCGGCACCAACGGCCGGGTCGTCGAGCACGATCTGGTGGCCGTCGGTGGACCCGGCGCGGGTGATCGCGCAATAGGCGACCGTCGTCATACCGACTCCACCGGCGGCGAACCGGCGGTGGAATTCGACGAGCTCGGGCGTGACGACACGCTTCGGCGTCCGCCCTTCGAAGGTCGCGGCCTTGACGATGCGGTTGCGCACGCGGACCGGGCCGAGCCGAGCCGGGGCGAAGGGATCGATCGTCGCCATGCGCCGACCGTACTCTCGACGCGCCAGAATGGCTCCGTGGATCTCGAACAGTTCTACGAGGCCGACCCGCGCCGCCGTCACTCCGAAGAGCTCGAGTTCGGAACCGATTGGGACGAGGCGGGCGCGCGCACTCAGGTGTCGTGGGTGGAGGCGACGGGAGAGCTGTACGCGATGCGCGACCCGTTGGGCGGCCTGCAATCGGACGTGATCGGTGACATGCGGGCGACGCCCGTTTCCGACAAGCAGTTGACCGTCGAGGTACTCGGGGTCGTTTCCGGGCGCGCGGCGGCCGAAGCCGTCATGAGTGGTTGGGAAAACGCCATGGCGTCCGGTGCGGACAGCCTCGCCTGGGTGCGCGATCGCGTCGCCCACGCCGCCGCCGAGGTGGGCGACCCGCCCGCGCAACCGTCGCGCGACCTTCCGGCCGGCTGAGCCCCGGAGGGCCGCTCACTCGCCTCGGGCCGGCGGGGCCGCGTCAGGGGTCGACGGGCAGGTTCGCGAGCTCGCGTCGCAGCACCTTCCCGACCTCGCTCCTCGGTAACGCGTCGATCCGAACGAATGCGACCGGGACCTTGTACGGGGCGAGATGCGCCCGGCACGCGGCCGTGAGGTCGTCGTCGAGCACGTCGGCCGACGCGACGATGTACGCGACCGGGACCTCGCCCAGCCGGTCGTCGGCCCGGCCGACGACCGCCGCCTCGGAAACTCCGGGTACCAACCGCAACACCTCCTCGACGTGCTCCGGGAACACCTTGTTGCCGCCGCGATTGATGACATCGCTCGCCCGGCCCTCGACCCACACGAAGCCGTCGTCGTCGATGCGCGCGAGATCGCCGGTGTCGACGTAGCCGTCGGCATCGACGCGCGATGCGGCGATGCCGACCGCGGTCGTCGGCGGGCGCACGAGCAGACGTCCGACGCCGTCCGATGCCGCGTCGCCGGGCGCGATCTTGATCGACACACCGGGATGCGCTCGCCCGACCGCGCCCAGCTTCTCGGGATGCTCGCGCGCGTCGGCCGCCGTCCACCCGATGACCTCACCGATCTCGGCCTGGCCGTAGCCGTTCAACACCACGACACCGAACTTGTCGGCGAATCGGCGCGCCTGCAAGGGCGAGAGCGGTGCGGTGATGCTGCGCACGTAGCGCAGCGGAGCGATGTCGACCACGGTCGGATCATCCGCAAGCATCGCCATCGCGGCCGGCGGGAGCACAGTGGAGCGGATGCCGAACCGGCTGACCAACGCGGCGAACACACCCGGATCGAAGCCGTCCATGACGACGATCTCGGCTCCGGCCCGCAACCCGAACAACACGTTGTAGATGCCGGCGTTGAGGGCGAGCGACACCGGCACGAGGTTCGGAGTGGGCCTGTGGTCGCGGTCCCGGTCGCGGTCGCCCTCGTGACGCGCTCTGCCGCGCAGCGGGGCGAGCACGCGGTCGAGCAGCTCCAGGTAGTTCGCGTGGGTGTGCAGGACCGGCTTCGGCGTACCGGTGGTGCCCGACGTCCACGTCACGAACGCGACGCCCGCGTCGTAGATCGCCGGTTCGGAGAGCGGCCGGAGCTCGTCGCCCGCGAGCAGCGCGGCCGGACGCGTTGCTTCCAGCACGGTGCGCCGCTCGGCCTCGGGAGACCGAGGGTTGACGGGCACGAACACCGCGCCGGCCAGCCAGACGCCGAACATCGCCGTGATCGCGGCGGGACCGTTGGGAAGCTGGACCGCGACGGCGTGACCGGGCTCGACGCCCGCGGCGCGCAGTCCGTCCGCGATGGCTTGCGCCCGGGCCCGGGCGACCCCGGCCGTCAGCGTCACGTCCGGGCCGTGCAGGAGCGGCTCGTCGGCGGCGTTGGGATGATCGAACAGCACGGCTGCGAGCGTCACCACCGTGATCTGGCCTTTCTCGGGAGCGACCGGTCGAGGCCGCTCCGAGCCGCCGGGCGCTCACCGACGGCCCCTGTCCGGGTATTCGCGCGGCGAGCGCCTAGGCTGTCGGGGCAGCCGCGTGGGCGATCTCGGCCTCCCACCGCCATCCTCCCACGACCGGCTGAAGACATTTTCGATCATCTTGCGAGCGCGCGCCGGCGGGTCCTGCGCTCTCGCCGCCGGATGAGGAGACGATATGGCAACTCGGAGAACGACCTCGAACAAACGAGAACGTGAGCGATCGAAGCAGGCGAAGGCCACGGCCAAGCGCGAGCGCCGGCACGACAAGTCGCCCGACGACGACGGGGAGACCGGCCCCGAGTTCGACGAGAACTCCGCGACGACCGAGGAGCTGATCCAACGCATCGCCGCCATGCACGAGGAGTTCGACGCGGGCCGCATCACCTTCGAGGCCTTCGACGAGGAGAAGTCGGAGCTGACGGCTCTCCTCACCGCGCGCCTGTCGGAATAGTCTCCACTCGACTTTCCCGCCCGGAAATTCTCGACGCCTACAGGAGCAGCGTGAACCAGTCGCTCGCCGGTACGGCAGCGCCCGTCGACGGGCCGAGGGCCGAATCACCGCAGTCACCTTCGAGGCGCCGCCGCGAGGACGACCGGCTCAACGTCCGCTCCTCGCTCGCATTCTTCGCAGTGCATCTGATCCCCTTCCTCGCGATCTTCACCGGAGTCACGCGGACTGCGTTGATCCTCGCCTTCGTCACGTTCACGACCCGGATGTTCTTCATCACGGCCGGGTATCACCGTTATTTCGCACACAAGACGTACCGGCTCAACCGTGTCTCGCAGTTCGTCTGGGCGTTCGGCGGCACGATGGCCGCCCAGAAGGGCCCACTGTGGTGGGCCGCGCACCACCGCAACCATCACCGCTTCTCCGACTCCGAGCGCGACGTGCATTCGCCCCAGCGCGGCTTTTGGTGGAGCCATGTCGGCTGGATCCTGTGCGACAAGTACAACCAGGCCGATCGCAGCCAGATCCGCGACTTCGCGCGCTACCCCGAGTTGCGCTTCATCGACCGCCACGACTGGATCGGGCCGTGGACCCTCGGGGTCATCTGCTTCGCGATCGGGGGCTGGAGCGGCCTGCTCATCGGGTTCTTCGCGTCGACGGTGCTGCTGTGGCACGTGACCTTCACGGTCAACTCGGTCGCGCACGTGTTCGGACGCCGGGCCTACGAGACCGACGACACGAGCCGCAACACGTTGCTCGTCGCGCTCGCGACCGGTGGCGAGGGCTGGCACAACAACCACCACCGTTACCCGTGGTCGGCCCGCCAGGGATTCCGGTGGTGGCAGGTCGACGCGACCTACTACGTGCTGCGCGCGCTCAGCTGCGTCGGCATCGTGCACGACCTTCGGCCCGTGCCCGCGACCGTCATCGCCGAAGCGCGCGACGCCAGGGCTCGACGTCGAGCTTCGGATACTTCTCCGTAGTCGCGTCGACGAGTGCATCCGTCCACACCGGATGACCCGGCGGCGGGAAGCCGAACAGCTCGAGCTCGCGCGGCGCGGACCCCTCGACGAACTGCACCCACGACGGATGCGTCGCGTTCGATTGCACCGAGTGGTATCCGACCCAGTCCTGGCCCGCGACCTTGTAGCTGACGTTCAACAAGAAGCGATGGCCGCCGGGTCTCGTGAGGTCGACCCCTCGATGGAAGACGTCAGGCCGGTAGACGAGCAGGGAGCCGCGACGACCCGCGGCGGCGCGTTCGTGCGCGTACAGCGCCGGATCGCGGTCCGGCATGAAGATCGAGTTGCGCGAGCGGCCGACCGCATCCTTGTTCGGGACGAGATGCGTGGGCGCGGTTCCCTCGTCGACATCGGTGAGGTACAGAAAAGACTCGACGTGCCACCACGGTGGCTCCATGCGGGGCGGCAGAAACGAATGGTTGCGATCGGTGTGCATCGGTTGCTCGAAGTTCGCGTCGCCGGCGTACTTCGCGCTCACCTGCGTCTGGTACACGCGGAGGTCGACCGTTTCCAACGCCCGCTCCATGAAGTCGACGATCGCGGGATGCACGCACAGGCGGCTGAGCGCGCCGCTGCCGTAGAACGGGAACTGAGCGCTGAATCGGTGCTGCTCGGGCCGGAACGCCGGACCGGTCGGCGGCATCTCCGGATAACCGCGGCGGAGCTCGGCAGTGCTGCGGCCCGGCGGCCGGTGCGCCTCGGGGTCGGAGTGGAACTTCTCGGGAGACGGGAACACGTACCGGAGGTCGGCGGTCGCGGCGTCGATCTCCTCGGTGGCGACGAGGCCGTCGAGCAGCGCCCAACCGTCCCCGTGCCAAGCTGCGACCTCGTCGTCGCGAGCGAACCGCCCCGCCATCCTCGCCTCCTGTCGCCGTCGGCCCGATGCGCGAACTGCGGCGCGCACCTCGCCGCATCGGATTACCCTTCGACCTTATGGCCGACAAGTCACCCAAGAAGTCGAACAGCAAGAAACCGGGAAAGTCGTTGAAGGAGAAGCGCGCCGACAAGCACGCCAAGCGCGACGAGAAGCGCCCCGGCATCGGCAGCTGAGCCCGGCGACCGAACGCCGACTGCGCTCGACTACCGGTTGGCTCGGTCGGTTCGGTCGCCCGCGAGGAGGCGGCGCGGATGGCGACCGTCGACGTAGCCGAGGAACGGCGGGTAGACGTTGTACCCGAGTAGCTCCTGCAACCGTTCGGGCAGCCCGCGCACGGTGTCGCGCGGCACGGCGAGCACGTGGTTCTCGACCGGGCGGATCCACGACACCGCGTAGTGGAGCACGACGCCGACCCGCGCCGCTTGCGTGGTGTTGGCCCCACCACCGTGCCAGAGGCTGCCGACGTACATCATCGCGGAACCGGCCGGCATCGCCACCGCAATGGTTTCCGCGTCGGGCCCGGGGCGCTCGTCGACCCAGCGATGACTTCCCGGAACGACGCGCGTGGCCCCGTTCTCCTCGGTGAAGTCGTCGAGGGGCCACATGACGTTGACGACGAGCTCCGGGTGCGGGCGCGGGATCGGGTAGATCGCGTCGTCGGGATGCAGCGGCTGCGCCCGCTCGCCCGGGCCGATCTCGATCGCCGTCGGCGCGCTCAACTGCGCGGGTCCGAGGACACGATCGAGCGCGTCGAGCACGAGGGGATGGATCGCGAGCTCGTCGAGCGCACGCGTCTTGGCGAACAGCGCGTAGATGCGTCGCGTGCGATGGCCTTCGAAGTCGTCGCGTCCGGACGGCGTGGCGTCGAACAGCGCGGCGAGCTCGGCGCGGATGCCGGCGACCGCGGCAGCATCGATGACGTCCTCGACGACGCAGTATCCGTCGTCGTCCAGAGTCGCGTCGTCCAGAGTGGCTGCGCCCACTGCTCTCGACCCTCCCTTGGGGAATGTTAGAGTGAGGCTAACCCTCCAGAAGGGAATGTCAAGTGGACGGCGATCTCGAAGTCGATCTCGGGGTGACGGAGCTGAACGCGACCGGAGCCTCACTGCTCGGTCTCTTGCACGAGGGACCCGCGACGGGCTGGGACCTCCTCGAACAGGCACGGCGCGGGCTCGCCCGATTTTGGAACATGACCTCGAGCCACGTGTACCGAGAACTGAAGACGCTCGAGACCCGCGGCCTCGTACGCGCCGGCGCGCCCGGTCCGCGCGACCGCCGTCCGTTCAGCATCACCCGATCCGGGAGGAGCGCGTTCGCGCACTGGATCCGCCAGGAGCCGACGCACGAGCAGATGCGCATCCCCCTGCTCGTGACGCTGTGGTTCGCCAAGCACCTCGACGACGAGACACTCGCGGGCTTCCTCGACGTCCACCGAGCCGAGCACGAGCACCGGCTCGCGGAGTACGGCGGGTTCATCGACGCCGTCGCTGCTTCCGATACCGCCGACCCGCACGTCGGCGCGGTAGTCGAGTTCGGCATTGCGTACGAGGAGGCCTTCCTCGGTTGGCTGGCTCACATCGCCACGCGCGCTGATCACGCCACGCGCGCTGATCACGCCGGCAGCCGCTGACCCTCGGCGCGGCCGTCGTCGGTTGGCAACGCGCGTGCTCAGCGCAGGAATCGCCCGGGCCGCGCGCCCGTCGGCGAACCATCACGGGTCGCGACGACACCGTTCACCACGCTCGCGACCACGCCGACGGCGTCGGTGACCAAGCGCGTGCCGCCCGCGGGTTGGTCGCGCACGTAGCGCACACCGACCGCGGTCCCGAAAGCCGAACAGGTCGGCTTGGTCGGCGGTCAACATCTTGATCGCCTGCTCGATCGTCAGGACGCCGCGCTCGCGTACCCAGTGCTGGAGCGTCCACACTGCATAGCAACTGGCGGTGTTGTACTGGACGTGCGCGCCCGCGTCGGAGGCGCCGATCATGACTCCCGGTTCGCGCAGCTGCGCGGCCATGCCGTCGTCGTCGGCGTTCGCCATCGCGGTCGCGACCTGGGTCTCGAAGCCGTCGTCGAGCGCGAGCTGGAGCAGGAAGTCGATGGGATGCCGGCCGTGCTCGCGCGCGGCGTCGTGAACGGAACGACCGACGGAAGCCGGCTGCGACGGCGAGCACCGGACCGCGACGTGCTCCCACCGACCGGAGAACACGGGCGTCGACCGCATCCGATCGCCCTCGTCATGCACGCGCGCCCGCGCCGCCGGGTCGGCGGCGAGCCGGCGCACACCCTCGGCACCGCTTTCGCGCACGGCTCGTGACCACGTGGGCAGGCAGCGTACGAGCACGCCCGGCGCGTCGAGACGCGTCCAGAGCTCGAACGGACGGGTCGAGATCTGCGGAACCACGCGCGCGTCGGGACTGCTGCGCGCGACGGTCGCGTTGATGATCGCCCGACCGCCGCCGGGATCGGCCCAGGTGTCGAACATCGGGCCGACGACGACCGGCCGGCTGCTCGCGCGTGCGAGCCGGAGGTGCCACTCGAGATCTCGTTCGCGCACCGCGCGATCAGCCGCGAGCAGGGCCGCCGGCGCCATCGCGAACAGACCCGGACCGCGAGCCCCACCGAGTGCCGCGGCGATCGCGAGCAGTTCCTCCTCGCCGCAGACCTGGCCGGGCAGCCGGGTTCCGGAGGGGCCGACGTTGTCGGTGACCTGGTCGGTGCTGAACCCCACCGCGCCGAGCTCGAGCGCAGACGAGACCATCGCCGCGATCCGCGCGACCTCTTCGGTCGTCGCCAGCCGCTCGCGCGCGGCCTCGACGCCCATCGCCGCGGCGCGGATCGCGACATGCCCGGCGTAGGTCGCGAAGTTGGGCAAGGCCGCGACCCGATCGAGGCGCGCGAAGTATTCGTCGAGGGTCGACCAGCTCCAGGGCACCCCTTCGACGAGCGCGTCGCGCGGGATCGCTTCGACGACGCTCATGACGTCGATCACGTAGTCGCGGGTCGCATCGTCGACCGGCGCGAGCGTGTATCCGCAGTTCCCGGTCACCACTGTGGTGACGCCGTAGCCGGAAGACGGCGTCAGGTCGGGATCCCAGAACAGGTTCGCGTCCAGATGCGTGTGCGGGTCGATGAAGCCGGGGGCCAGGCACATCCCGCGACCGTCGATCTCCGTCGAACCGGGGCCGGCGTAGCCGATGGCGCTGATCAGACCGTCTCGGCACGCGACGTCGGCTTCCCGGCCCGCGGCACCGGTTCCGTCGATCACGGTGGCCCCGCGGATCACGAGATCGTGATCCGGCATCGTCGCTTCCCCTCCCGAGGTGGGCCCGAGCCATCCGGCGGTGCCGTAGCTTGAGCCGCGTCGCGCACCGTAGTCGACCGAGGTGGTGCACATGCCGGTTGATGATGATTGATGATGATTGATGATGGCTGACCGGGGCGTCGCGCTCGTCACCGGGGCGAGCCGAGGAATCGGCAAGGCCGTCGCGGTGCACCTCGCGCGCGCCGGCTTCGACGTCGCGATCTCGGCGCGCACACTGCACGAAGGCGAGCCGCGCGAGCACTCGTCTACCGTGAAGCGCTCCGACCTCACTCCCCTGCCCGGCTCGCTCGACGCGACAGCGGCACTGATAGAGAACGAAGGGACGCGCGCACTGCGCGTCGTGATGGACCTCACCGATCGCTCGTCGCTCGCGCCGGGCGTCGATGAAATCCTCACCGCGTGGGGCCGCATCGACGTGCTCGTCAACAACGGCCGCTACATCGGACCCGGTCACATGGACCAATTGCTCGACACCCCGGTCGAACTGCTCGACCTGCACCTCGAAGCGAACGTCATGGCGCCGATCATCCTGACCAAGCTCGTCCTCCCCCAGATGCTGGCGCGCGGGAACGGCTACGTCGTCGACGTCACGTCGTCGGCCGGCGCCTCCGACCCGCCTGCGCCTGCCGGCCGCGGCGGTTGGGGTCTGGGGTACGCGATGTCGAAGGGCGCGATCCACCGTCTGGTCGGGATCCTCGCCGTCGAGCTCGGCGACCGCGGCATCGTCGCCTACAACCTGCATCCGGGTTTCGTTACAACCGAGCGGATGGTCATCGACATGGGGCCGTTCGGATTCGACGCAAGTGCGGGAGCGCCGCCCGACGTCATCGGCGCCGCGACCGCGTGGCTCGTCACAGCACCAGAGGCCCGCGCCCTCAACGGAACGTGGGTCGAGGCTCAGGATCTCTGCGCCGAACGCAACCTGTTGCCGGGCTGGCCCGCATAGGTTCAGCACCTCCCGTCTAAGTTTGCGGGAATGAACGCAACCGAGGTGGTACGCACGGCATTGCTCGGCGCCGCGCAGATCGACGCGCTGCAGTCCTTCGCGCAAGAGGTAGAGGCGTGGCCGACCGGCTCGCACGTGTGGGGTCACTACGCGGAGCAAACGTCCGACGGACCGCGGATCTGTCGAACCGAGAACGTGTCGGCGTGCCATCCAGGGATCGCGTCGCTCGTCTCCGGTCCGCTTCGTAGCTGCGCGGCCGCGGCGCTCGGCGAACCCGTGGTCGCCTTCAAGGACAAGCTGAACTACAAGCAGCCCGGAGGCGCCGGGTTCAGCCCCCACCAGGACAAGGTCGCGTATCCCGGCGTCGGACGCGTCATGTCGATCCTCGTCGCGATCGACGATTGCCGCGTCGAATCAGGTTGCCTGTGGCTGTCGGGCGACGTGCACGACGTCCTCCCGGTCGACGACCGCGGTGTCGTGCGGGGCGACATCGCGGACTCGCTCGACTGGTTCGCCGTCGAGCTGGCGTCCGGGGACGCCGTATGTATCGACGGGATGGCACCGCACTACAGCGAGACGAACCGCGGCGACGTTCCTCGCCGGGTCCTCGTCGCCAGCTACGCGCCGGCGACGGAGCAGTACACCCGAGCCCACTACTACGCGCAACGTACTCAGCGCATGCACGACGAGACCGAGCGAGACGGTCGGTTCCGGATCAGCACGCTGGCCGACTTCGACGGCGCTGAGGTGGCGACCGACACGGCGACCGACCACTGCACGCATCCGTAGCCGTCGGCGCCCGTTCGCGCGGCTACTCGCCCGTCGTGGGGTTCCAGTTCCGGAAGTAGTCGGGGTTGCGGCGCTCCTTCATCGCGGCGTATCTCGCGTCGAGGGGTTCGTCGTTGCTCGGATTGATCCAGAACCGATCGGCGAGGACCGCGTCGAGCACGCGACCCGCGACCTCTTCGAGCGGCGTGACCGGAAGCGGAGTTCCCGCCGCTTCCATCTGCTTTTCGAACTCCTCGAAGCTCGGGTGCGCGGTGGTGCGATCGACCGACTTCGCGTACTCCTGCGGTCGGGTCCGCCAGGCCTCCCACAACCTGGTCCGCAGCCAGTTCGGCCCGGGATACAACACCGAGCACGAGACCTTCGTGTCCTGGGTCTTCAGTTGGTAGTAGAGCAGTTCGGTGAGCGTGGTCACCGCGCTCTTCGACATCGCATAGATCGGCGCGTCGCCCATTGGCGCGATCCCGCCGTTCCCGGACGAGGTATTGACGATGTGACCTTCGTCGCCGCCGCGGATCATGCGCGGCACGAACGCCTTGATGCCCCAAGCCACGCCGAGGACGTTGACGTCGAGGCACCAGCGCCAGTCGTTCTCCTCGTAGTCCCACAACAGGGTCTGACCGCCCGGACCGATGCCGGCGTTGTTGCACACGACGTGCACTGCGCCGAACGCGCGCAGCGTCTCGTCGGCAAGGTGATCGACCGACGCGACCTTCGTCACGTCGGTGACGCAGCCGCGGACGTCGAGCCCCTCACCGCGCAAGTTCGCGACCGCGTCGTCGAGCGGCCCGGATTGGATGTCGGCGAGCATGACCGACATGCCGTGCTCGGCGAAGTGCCTTCCCATCGCGAGACCGATGCCGTTCGCACCACCGGTGACGACCGCGACCTTTTCGTCGACCGTTCGCACGCTTCCTCCCTCTGTCCCCGCCCAGGTGGCCGTGAGAGACTCTCGATCATGACGATCCGTTACGGCGCCCGTCCACCCGATCAGCAACGCAATCGCGAGATCGAAGCGACCTCCACGAAGATCTGGTCGACCGCGGTCACGGTTGTCTGGGAGACCGAAGCCGACGCCATCCGGGCGGTGTTGCCACCGCCGCTCGAGCCGTCGGAACCGCGGGCCCGGATCCGCTTCGCCACGGTCGACATGGGCACGGGCATCCCGGTGTTCGGCGCGGGCTGGTTCGGCGTGCGGGCTCGGCACGGGAGCGTCGAAGGCGAGTACGCGTTGTTCATGCCGATGACGACGGAGCAGGCCACGGTCGGCGGCCGCGAGACCTACGGCGAGCCCAAGAAGATCGGTGGTGTGTCGATCGAGCGAAGCGGCGATCACATCCGCGCGCGCTTCGAGCGCATGGGCTTCCTCCTGGCGGAACTCGACGGAGTGCTCGGCACGGAGGTCGACATACCCGCTCGCGACAAGGTCGACTTCTACTTCAAGATCAGCCCGTCGCCCGACGGGAAGGGTTTCGACACCGAGCCCGCGCTCGTACACGTGCGTCGCCACGAGGAGGCGCGCGACGGTCGCACGGTCGAGGGCACGTTGACGCTGCACGACTCGCCCATCGACCCGATCGCCGACATCCCCGTCGGTCGCATCCTCTCGATGCAGTTCGCGCAGGTCGCGACCACTCAGGAAGGCGAGGTCGTCGAACGCGTGCCCGCCGACTGGCTCCTCCCCTACGTGCACCAGCGCTACGACGACTTGTCCGTGCTCGGCAAGAGCGCGAAGGACAAGCCGTGACTCAGGGAGACGACAGCGCAGCGACCGGAGGGGAGCGGAGCGTGGAGTCGACCCAGGAAACGCAGCCCTACACGATCATTTCGGCCGACGCGCACGCGGGTCTGCCCTGCGAGGAGTACCGGCCGTATCTCGACTCCCGCTACCTCCCGCAGTTCGACGCCTTCCTCGCGGAGCGACAGGCGAATCGCGACGAGCAGATGGTGTTGAACTACGACTACATCACGAACTGGGAGACGACGCACGAAGAAGGCCTGCGCGGTGCGTATGATCCCGCGCAGCGCGACAAGGAGATGGACGCCGACGGCGTGGCCGCCGAGGTCATCTTCCCGGACGCCGATGCAATCACCGGAATGGAATCGCCGCCCTTCGGCGCCGGGCTCTCCGCGGGCATGATCGAAGACCCCGAGCTCGCCTTCGCCGGTGCCCGCGCGCACAACCGCTTCCTCGTCGAGCTGTGCGCAGAGAGCCCAGAACGCCGGGCCGGGATCGGGCTCGTACCGATCTGCCACGACGTCGAACGCGCGGTATCCGAGATCGAATGGCTCGCCGACAAACCCGGCATCGGCGGGATCATGGTCCCGACCATGTGGCGCGACCACCCGCCGTACAACGATCCTTCCTACGACCCGGTATGGGCCGCGTGTCAGGCCGCGGCGCTCCCCGTGCACACGCATTCCGGCGAAGCGCCGCGCGAAGAGATGAACGAGTTCATCGGCATCTATCTCGCCGAGGTGGTCTTCTGGACGCACCGGCCTATCGCGCACCTGTTGTTCAGCGGCGCGTTCGAACGCTTCCCGGGCTTGAAGTTCGTCGTGACCGAAGGCGCGTGCTACTGGGTGGCCGACATGAAGTGGAAGTGGGACCAGTACCTCGGCGGCGGCCACACCACGAAGAAGATGGCCGCACTGATGAAGGGCATCCTTTCGAAACTTCCGTCGGAGTACTTCGGCGCCAACATCTTCGTCGGCGCGTCGACCATGTCGAAAGAGGAGATACGGCGCCGGCACACGATCGGTTGCGACGTTGCGATGTGGGGCACCGACTACCCGCATCCCGAAGGCACGTGGCCACACACGATCGCGCGATTGCGCAGTGACTTCGGCGACGTTCCTGTGGGCGATACGCGCAAGCTCCTCGGCGAGACGGCCGCGAAGTGTTACGGCTTCGACCTCGGGGCGCTCCGCCCGCTCGCCGAGCGGATCGGTCCGACACCGGACGATCTCGGCCAGGACGCCGGACTCGTCACCTCACCCGACGAGATCCGCAGAGCCGAGTGGTGGAAGGACGAATACCACGTGGCGTGGAGCGGCTGATCACCACGCCTTGACGACCTGCTCCGGGTCGAACGCGTTACACGTGGAGTCGGGCGGATAGTCGGCCGGATCGAGCGGGACGAGCACCTCGGCGACCGTCGGACCGATCCGGTCGCCGATCGAGCCGAGCAGCTCGAGATCGAAGCCGTAGACACCGGCCGCCGTCGTCTCGAGCATCATGCGCGTCTCTTCGGGCGGGCACGGGGCGAACGCGCAACGAAGCGCCTCCGTCGTGTACGGGTAGGAGCCCTCGGAGTGCGGGTAGTCGGCGCCCCACATGATGCGCTCGACCCCGACTTCGTAGCGCAACGCACTCTCGGACGGACGCAGGAAGCTCGCGCCCACCCAGAAGTTCCGGCGGAAGTACTCGCCCGGCGTCAGCGACATGCCCCCGGCGACCGCGCCGAAAAAGACCGCCTCGGCCGCGCCACCGTGCGTCATGCGGCGGTGGAACCAGTCGAGCGTGTCGATGCCACGCGGGATCCAACCGGTGCCCTGCTCAGTAAGCACGACGCGCAGGTTCGGATGCCGCTCGAGCACGCCTCCGAAGATCAAGTGCCAGACCGCCCGGTGCGAGAACCAGGCCAGCTCGATCAGCATGATCGCCCGGGCGGCTTCGTGCTCACCGAAGTCGGGGAGGCCACTCCCGCTGTGCACGTTCAGCACCACGCCGAGGTCCTCGCACAGTTCCCAAAGCGGTTCGTAGCAGGGATCCCACAGCGGCGGCACCGCGGAGTTCGGCGCCACGTTCGGCAAGAGGATCCCGCCGAACACGTGCATGTTGTCCTTGGCCCAGCGAACTTCGCCGAGGGCGTCGTCGACGTCGTTCAAGAAGATCTGCGCAAGCCCGGCCCGCCGGCCGGGCGCGGCCGCGCAGAAGTCGGCGAGCCAACGGTTGTGCGCCTGAAGGCCCGCCCACCGCCGGTCGTAGTCGGCGGCAGTGGGCTCCAGCGCGGTGAGATTGCCCTGTGCGAAGAACGGCGGAACCGTGTTCGGGAACAGCACCTCGGCGACGACGCCTTGCGATTCCGTCTCCTTCAGGCGCTGCTCGCTGTCCCAATTCCGGTATGCGGTCGGAGCCAGGAGATCGCCGAAGGGATTCACGTACGCGTCGGCCCAGGCGTCGAATTCGTCGTGCCAACGCGACGCGAGGAACGGCTTGTAGGCACGAAGCTCGGCGCCGGCATGCCCGTCGACCGAGATGATCGTGTACCTGCTCGTCGGGTCCGATCCTCGTTCGCGCAACTCACCCTCCGCGATTGCTCTGGTGAGACGCTACCCCGCGACGCCGGTCTCGGTACCGGGCGAGACGACTTCGCCGTCGCGGCGTTGCTCGTCCAACCGCGCGCGGAGCCCGCCGATCGGCAGTGCCTTCGCCCAGAGATATCCCTGGGCGCGCAAGCACCCGAGCTCGACGAGCAGACGCGCCTGCTCGGGCGTCTCGACGCCCTCCGCCACCACGTCGAGACCGAGGTCTCCGGCGAGGGCGATGACGTGTCGGACGATGGCCGCGTCCCGCGTGTCGCGCGCGAAATCGCGGATGAACGTTCGATCGATCTTCACCCGGTCGATCGGCAGCGAACGCAGCAGCGTGAGTGACGAGTGCCCGGTCCCGAAGTCGTCGAGCGCCACCTTGACCCCGAGCGCCCGGGCAGCCGCGATCTCACGCGCCGCCGTCGCCACATCGGGAAGAACGGCGGTCTCGGTGATCTCGAGCCCGATGAGGTTCGGGTCGCATCCCGCGCGGTCGAGGAGCTGTGCGAGCCGCCGCGCCGGCATGCCCCGAGTCAGGTGGGTCGCGGAGATGTTGCACCAAATCCGGAACTCGTCGCCCAGGCCGTCGGCGGCGAGCTGCGCACGCGCCGTCACCGCGCGCTCGAGGATCGCGTCGTCGAGCGCGAACACGAGCCCGGTCTCCTCCGCGAGCGGAACGAACCTCCACGCGTCGAGGACGCCGCGTTCGGCATGGTTCCAGCGCGCGAGCGCCTCGGCTCCGACGAAGAGCCCGGTCCGCAGATCGACCTCGGGCTGGAACCACGAGACGATCTGGTCCTGAGCGATCGCATCCCGCAGCGCATGCTCGTCATCGAGGCGCGACTCGATCGCGGCGCGCAGCTTGATGTCGAACACCTCCAGGCGATTCCGCCCGCTCTGCTTCGCTCGGTACTGGGCGGCATCCGCGAACGACATGAGCGTCTCGGCGTCGTCGGTCGTGTCCTGATTCGTCGCCACCCCGAGGCTTGCGGAGACGTTGATCGAGCGACCGCCTACTTGGAAGGGCTCCAAGAACGCTTCGGCCACGCGCTCGGCAACCACGACGGCTTCTCCGTTGCTGTGCAGCTTGTCGAGCAACATCGTGAACTCGTCCCCACCAAGCCGGGCGAGTACGTCGGTACTTCGCAGCATCCGATGCACCCGTTCGGCGATCTGGACGAGGAGCATGTCACCGGCCGCGTGCCCGAGGGAGTCGTTGACGACCTTGAGCCGGTCGACGTCGAAGTAGAGGACGCCGACGATGGTGCCGTGTTGGCGCGAGTCGGCAACCGCACGCTGGAGCATGTCGACGAACGCGGCCCGGTTGGCAAGACCGGTCAGCTCGTCTCGCAAGGCCCGGCGCGTCAGCTGCGCGTTGGCTTCGCGCAGGCGCGCGTTTGCCTCGTCGTTGTGCTCACGCAGTTGCAGCTCACTCACCACCACTGCGTGGACCTCGTGGTGCAGAGAGGTCATGACGATGAAGTAGATCGGCACCGCGAGGCCGAGCAACCGCGTCACACGATCTCCCGATGCGATGAACGCGACCGTCACCGGCAAGAGCAGCGGGAGCTGGGATGCGTAGAAGTAGAGGCGGCGGGCCGCCGTACCCACGACGTAGGTCGCCGACGTGCCACACACGAAGAGGAGGTACACCGCTCGGAGTTGTACGTTCTGTGAGCCGGGCAGCGCGAACAGTGCCGGCGAACCCCAAGCGACGGCGATCAGCATCGTGCAGAACAAGCTCGCCGAGTACTGGTTGATGACCTCGCCCCGCCGCCGCCGCTGCAGGTACCGACCGGCGCACACCATCGTCACGATGTCCGCGACCGACACGAAGGCGACGAAGGCGAGCCGCCGTGAGACTGGAACCGAGGTGCCCAGAATCAATGCGAGCAGCGCCGACGCGGGGATGCCGAGCAGCGAGCTCCGCCAGAGCGCGCGCAAGACCTGGTCGAGGCATGCCGTGCGCGCGGCTTCGCTCAGCGGGCTACGGCTCACGCGAGCGATATCGGGTGCCTGAGCCCGCTGCTTGACGTCCGGTCACTACCGGGGGTGGCCGGCGCGTCGGGCGTGACCCGATCGCGGCTTTCCGCCCCATCGGCTGGCGCACCGCAGGCCCGCCCTCGGACAACCCATCCGGGGCAGGCTCAGCGATCGCCGAGCGGCTCAACCCGCCGCCACTCGTCGAACCAATCCGACTCGAGCAACGCGAGGTGCAGCTCGAGGATGTCGACGACCTGGAGCGGCGATCCGCTTCGCCGTGCGCTGGGCTTCGGAAGGCTCCAGTGCTCGACCGTGAGTCCGGAAGCGATCGCCGGACGCGCCAGCGACGCCGCCGTCGCGCCGACGAACGTCGTGTCGCACTTGCAGCAACGCGCGCGATAGGACCAGCTCTGGTCGTCGATGCACCTGCGCACGACCACACGATCGGCCCGCACTCGTACGACACCACACGCCGGGCAAGTAACGCTGACCCACCGCGACGCGGTCCCGGCTCGGGCGCGCGGAGGCACGGTCGGCCGGCCGCTCCCACAGGGCCCGGAGCGTCTTGGTCCACGCGCTCGGCCGGTCGTCATACCCCGCTCCTCATACAAGCGGTCTTCATACAAGTGGTCCTCATCGTGTCGAGCTTGCACCCCGGCCGTGACGCCGACGTCACCCGGTCGCGATCCGCCGCGCGATACCAGCCGATCAGGGACAGCCCGATCAGGGACAGCTCGCGGCGTAGTTGCCCGCGCCGTCGTAGGTAGGCGTGTAGCGGGCGGTTGCAGCAGGTGCCGACTGTTGAAGAAGTCCGGCGGTCTCGAGTTGCGTGAACATCCCCGACGGTCCCGACACCGCGCGCCCCGTCGGGTAGCTGCTCGTGGCACTTTGCGCGTAGAACGCCTGCAGCGCGGTGTTGACCGTGCGCACCTCGATGGTGCACGGATTCGATGTGCCCTTGTTCGTGATACCGCTCACTGCGAAGACGACGACCGCGGCGAGGATGCCGAGTATCACGATCACCACGAGCAGCTCGACGAGGGTGTATCCCTCGTCGCGCCGGCTGTCGATTCGGGAGTTGCTACGACTTCGCACCGGCACCACTTTCTGCCTCGGCGATCGCCTACGGAGCGAGCATCAAATCGATCGACCCGCTGGGTGACGCCGAACCGAAGAAGCGCGCGGTTCCGAACGCCTCGATCGACCCATCGAGGCCGAGCAGGTAGTAGCCGTCGCTCGACGAGATCGCGCGCATGCGCATCGTCGGCACGTAGGTCCCGCCGAGGATGGCACGCAGGCCGGGCAGACTGCCCTCGAACGGCACACCGAACGCGAAGATCCCGCCGTCCGACGCGACGAGCCAGTACCCGCGTCCGTCGCGTGCGCTGGCCATCGACATCACCGGTGCCGCGAGCCGCATCGAACCCGTCGAGCCGTGGAACTGCGCGTCGCCGAACGAGAACACCCCTCCGTCGGCGGCGACGAACCAGTACCCGTTGCCGCTCGCGGTGATGGCCAGGTCGAGCACGCGCGCATTCAGGCGCATCCCGCCCGTCGAACCGTGGAATGGCGCGTCGCCGAAGGTGAAGATGCCGCCGTCGGCACCAAGCAGGATGTAGCCCAGACCCGACGGTGTCGGCGCCATGCCGACGATCGGCGAGTTCAACACGACTTGGTTCATGCCGCCGAAATAGCGGGCGTCGCCGAACGCGAGCACGGCGCCGTTCGCGGCCGCGAGCCAGTAGCCGCCGCCGGTCGGAGTGCGGGCCGAGGCGACGATCCCGCCCGGGAGCGCGCCGGCCGAGAATTGCGCATCACCGTAGAACTGTGCCTTGCCGAAGACGCGCACACTTCCGCTCGGGCCGACGATCCAGTATCCATCGCCCTTCGTTCCGTAGCCCGGGCTCTTCGGCGTCGCCGCGAGCACCGCGGCCGCCGGGTCTATCAACCCGTGCCCGAACTCCGGATCGACGCCGGGTGCGCCTGCGTCGCGCGCAGTCGACTCGAGGATCGACGTGACCGCGCCGGCCGACAGCGTGTGATTCTCCGAGATGATGAGCGCCGCCTCGGCCGACGCGTACGGGGTCGCCATGGACGTGCCACTCGCGACCGCGTAGCTGCTCGACGATGACGACCAGGTCGACAAGATGTCGCTTCCGGGTGCCGAGACGTCGACGTAGCTCGCGGTGTTCGAGAACGACGATCTCGAGAGGTTCTCGTCGAAGGCGCCGACCGCGATGGCTTCGGGATACGCAGCCGGGTAAACCGCCGCGTTCCCGGTCGTACCGTTGTTTCCCGCCGCGGCGAGCACGACGGCGCCCTTGTCGAGTGCGTAGCGCATCGCGGTCTCGATGCCTGGCGATGGCGCGCCGCCGAGGCTCATGCTGATGACCCGCGCGCCGTGGTCGGCCGCCCAGATGATTCCGGCCGCAACGTTCGAGGACAGTCCGTTGCCGCTGGCGTCGAGCACGCGGATCGGAAGGATGCGAGCGCCAGGCGCCGCGCCGGCGATGCCGAGTCCGTCGTCGACCGTTGCGGCGACGATGCCCGCGACATGCGTGCCATGGCCATTCGGGTCGTACCGGCCGTCGCGACCGGACTCGACGTAGTCGATCCCGGGAAGCACGACGCCGCCGAGGTCTTCGTGCGCGGCATCGACTCCGCTGTCGATGATCGCGACCGTCACGCCCGTACCGCGGGTCGCCGACCACGCCTGCTCGAACGACGTCTGGTCGAGCGCCCACTGCTGCGGCCGGAACGGGTCGTTCTCCCCCGCCGAGCCCAACGCGTTCTCGGTACCGTCGGTCTCCACGCTCAGGACACGCGCGCCGACCGGTGCGATCAGCATCGCGGGTCGCAAGTTCGCGACCTGTTCGCCGCGCACCACCGTCAGGTGCCCGTCCCGCTCGCGGACGAGCGACCAGCGGCGCGCACGACCGCGCGTCGCGGACGACCCGGTGGTCGGCGAGACGCCAATCCCGGAGACGCCCGTCACGGGGACGGTGGTTGTACCGAGATGCGTCGCCGCGGTGTTCTCGAAGGTGTTGGACCTCCCGCGTCGGGCGAGATCGGCGACGACGAGCCCCCCGACCGCGATCGCCATGGCAGCCAGGGCCACGAGGACGGCAATCGAGGTCTTGCGTCGCGTCGCCTTGCTCCGGCTCATGGCTTTGGCTCCGCTGGAACATCAGGGCCCTGCGGAAGGGGGCTCCCGATGGCATCGGTCCTCACCATCACGTCGGAGCGTGACGGAGTTGTCACGGAATCGCGACCGACGAGCCAATGGAGGGTGGCGCGATGCGGCCTTCCCGGGCGTTATTACGGGAATCAGCGGATTCGTTCCCCTACCGAGGGTCGTACGTTCGATTCCGCGTCTCGCCGGGACCCCGCGACTCGCTCACTTTCGGATCGGTACCGCGAGGAGCAGTTACACGTATGGGTCGATCGACGCGCAGACGCTCGGCGACAGGACTCGACGAAAGATCCGGGGCACGGGCCGATTCACCGGGCTGCGCGTCGACCGCGTCCGGGGTGCGGAGCGAGAACCGCGACCGCGCGCTGCTCTCGAGCCTGCGCGACATCGTCCTGGTGCGCAACGCCGAGGGAATCTTGACCTACTGCAGCCCTTCGGTAACCGAGGCGCTCGGCTACCAACCGGTCGAGCTCGAGGGAACCAGGGAACGAGACCTCATCCACGCGAGCGACGTCACCGCGCGCGACGACCTCGTATCGGGCTCGCGGAGAGGTGGGCCGCCCCTTCCACCGATCGACGTCCGGATGCGCGACCGCGAAGGCCGGTGGCACTGGTTCGAGACCATAGAGATCAACCGCCTCGACGATCCCGACGTGAACGGCATCGTCACCAACGCCCGCAACGTTTCCACTCGGAAGGCCGAGAGCGCGGAATTGCTCGAGCGCAGCCTGCGCGATCCCCTGACCGGAATCCCGAACCGACTCGCCTTGACGGAACGGTTGGAGGTCGCGCTGTCGCGCGCCGAGCGATCGCGTGATGTCGTCGCCGTACTGTTCTGCGACCTCGACGATTTCAAGCTCGTGAACGATGGGTACGGTCACGAGTTCGCCGATGCCGTGCTCGTCGAAGTGGCGCGACGTTTGGAGCGCTTACAGCGGAAATCCGACACCGTCGCGCGTGTCGGCGGAGACGAGTTCGTCGTCGTGTGCGACGGTCTGCACAACATCGAGGAATCGACCCTGATCGCGTCGCGTATCCGCGACGCGATCGAGCAACCCATAGTGCTCGACAGCCGGCAGTGCGTGATCACGGCGAGCATCGGCATCGCGACGGTCGACGGCACTTCCGCCGAGCACGCTGATCCGATGACGCTGTTGCGCAATGCCGACGCCGCGATGTACCGCGCCAAGCGCGAGGGCCGCGCCCAATGGCACCGATTCGACGACACCCTCTTCGAGGATGCGACGCGGCGCTTCGAGCTCGAGGCGGATCTGGTCCCGGCGCTCGAACGCGGTGAGTTCGTGCTGCACTACGAACCCATACACGAGCTCGCCCGACAGACCATCGTCGGCGTGGAGGCGTTCCTCGGCTGGGAGCATCCTTCGCGTGGTTTCCTTCGGCCCGAGGAATTCCTCGAGATCGCCGAGCAGAACGGCACGATCGTGCCCATCGGCGCGTGGGCGATGCGCGCCGCGTGCATCCAGGCGCGACGCTGGCGGGACGCTGGTTGGCCGGGCTGGATGTCGGTGAACCTTTCGGCGCGTGAGCTCGCAGAACCGGGACTCGCCGAAACCGTCGCGGCGATGCTCGACGAGACCGGCGTCGCGCCGGACATGCTCTGGCTCGAGCTCACCGAGAGCGTGCTGATGCGCGCGAGCAGCTCGGCCACGAGCGAGCTCACGGCGATTCAGCACCTCGGTGTGCACATCGGCGTCGACGACTTCGGCGTCGGCCACGCCCCGGTGCCGAAACTCCAGCAGTTGCCGACCGACTTCTTGAAGCTCAACGGCGAGCTCGTCGCGAACCTGACGTCCGAAGGCGAGATCCACCCGCCCGGCTGCGACGTGGTCTCGGCGCTCGTTCAGGTCGGCACCACGCTCGGGTTGTCGGTGATCGCCGCGGGCATCCAAAGCGAGGCCGAGACCGCGATTCTCGTCGAGTGCGGTTGCCAATACGGTCAGGGCGAGCTCCTCGCCGCGCCGGGCTACAACCCCGGGACGCGTTACAGGCGATGAGCGACCAGCTCGACGTCGCGTTCGTTCACAAGACGGACCAGGATCTCACTCTGTCGGTTCTCGGCAGCTTCCAATTCCGCGCCGGCGACACCGCACCTGCGCTGCCGAGCGGATCCCAACGACTCCTCGCGCTGCTGGCCCTCAGGGATCGATCCGTGACCCGGCTGATGATCGCCGGCACGTTGTGGCCCGACTCCACCGAGCAACACGCGTCCGCGAGCCTGCGATCGGCGCTGACTCGACTTCGAGGCGAGGCCCGCGCTGCCGTCGACGTCGCCGACCTCGACCTGAACCTCGCGTCGGGAGTCGTCGTCGACATTCGCGAGTCGAAACGATTCGCACACCGCCTGCTCGAGCCCAACGCTCCGTACCTGGCGCCCGAGGCCACGGCCGCGGCCGTCGCGTCGTTGTCGGCGGACCTCCTGCCCGACTGGTACGAGGATTGGGTGCTGATCGAGACCGCGGAGTGGCGCCAGCTCCGGCTGCACGCGCTCGAAGCCATGGCCGACAACCTCGCGGCAGAGGGTCGGTGGGCCGAGGCCATCGCCGCGGCGCAAGCAGCCATCCGGGGCGAGCCGCTTCGAGAGACCTCTCACGCAGCCTTGATCCGCGTGTTCCTCGCCGAAGGCAACCAGACGGAAGCGCTCAGTCAGTTCGAGCGCTACCGAACGCTGCTCAACACCGAGCTCAGCCTCGAGCCGACGCCGAACATCTCAGATCTCGTCACCAGCCTCGGACGGCGCTCCACCGACAAGTAGCAGGCGTCGGGGTCTTTCACAGACCCACCAACGCGCGCTCCAGCTCCGGGCGGATCTCGAACAGGATCTGGCTGACTCGCGACTCGGAGATCCCGAGCTCGGCGCCGATCTCGTCCATCTTCACTCCGGCCATCCGCTGCGAGATGATCCACCTCGTACGTGTGGGCATGCGCCGGGTCGCGCACGCGAACGCGTCGGCTGTCTCGAGCTCGGCGAAGGCCGGATCACCTTGGCCGATCAGCTCGAGCCGGAGGTCGAGCACATCTGCGTCGTTGATGTTCGAACGGCGCTCGTAGTTCTTGCCACTCGGTCGGCCCGAGCGTTTACGCATCGCATCGATGAGGCGAAACTTCAGGTTGCGGTTCACGTACTTGAGCCACGGCGAAGCCGGTCGATAGGTGTCGGCGAGGTTCAACAGGCCGGCGAGGGCCTCGGCTTCGATCTCCTCGCGTAGACCGAAGATGCCGTGATCCCGGCAGTAGCTCCCGACGATCAACTTGGCCAGCGGGATCGCCTCGACCACCAGTGCATTGCGGCGCGCGATGGCGGCGGTCGGAGCCGGGGCTCGGGTGTGGGTGGCGGCTGCGAGGTTCGGGCTGGCTACGACTTTCATGGCGACAAGACCTTCGGGGCGACTTCGGCACCTCGCTCGGTGCGAGGCCGTCACATCACCGTCGTCGGCGCCATGTCACCGACGCGTGACCCGCACGTCACAACCGGGCCACGGGCGCCCGTGCGCGCCCGATGGAGGCGCCGTGGCCGCGACCAGCGAGAATGCGCGCCGATGTCGCCACGCTTCTCAGCCTCTACACATTTTCCTCACTTGGTTCACAGGCGGCCCTCAATGACGGCCTCGATACTGCCCGGCAGGTCTCGGATCTCGGTCGGTTCCCTCGCACCCCGCCCCGCAGGGCGCCGACCGAGGCCGAGCGCCGATCGGATCACCCGACCACCACAGCCGGCCACCACTACCAGTGCGGCCTTCCGGTCGCCGACAGGTTGCGCGACGTGAACCAGATTCCCGACGAGTACGCCTGGATGCTGCAGGGATGTTGCCGCGGCGCGGATACCAAGGCGTTCTTCCCCTCGAACGGCACCGGCGTCGAAGCCGCGCAGCGGATCTGTCGAGGCTGTCCCGTGCAGGCCGAGTGCCTCGAATACGCGCTCACCAATCGCATCGAGCAGGGCGTGTGGGGCGGCGCATCCGAGCGGGAACGCCGCCGGATCTTGCGGCAGCGGCGCCGCGCGGGCGTACTCCCGAACTGACGTCCCCCGAACCGACGACGCCCCGCGAGCGCGGGGCTCCGTCTCAGGACGCGGCGCGCGCGAGCTCGCGGGCACGCCGCTCCGGTGCGGCCTCGCGGGCCTCGAAGTCCAACTCCTCAACGTCGATCCGGCAAAGTCAACTAATTTGATTGAGAAGGTAGAGTATCGCGCCTCTGGAGTCAAGTCGGAGTCGGACCGTCCGACGCGATCTTCACCACCGCGCGGAGCGCTCGGAGCAGCTGCGTCTCGTCGCCGCCGGGGATCAAGAAATAGGAGAGTGCGGTTCGCACGATGAGGTCGGCGACGTCCTCCGGTTGCCACGTCGGGCGAGCGTCCGCCCCGTGATCGAGCGTGTCGGCGAGGAGCCGCGCCAGGCTCGCGCGCTGCGTCGGGAGCATCCGGGTCAGGCGGTCGAGGACGAATGTCGGTTCGATGTCGACGAGCCGGCGCGTTCTGTCGTCGGCTTGGAAGCGCACGATGAAACGCAGCACCGCATCGAGCTGCTCTTCGCGGCGCACACTTCGAATCGCCTCCGCGAGACCGGAGTCGAACGAGCGTTGCTGGTGATCGGCGAGCGCGATCAACAGCTCCTCCTTGCACGGAAAATAGCGATAGAGCGTGGGCCGGGAAACGCCGGCGACCGTCGCCACGGCCGACATGCTGAGCTTCTTGGCGCCGAGTCGCGAGAGCGCGTCGACCGTCGCATCGAGCAGGCGCAACCGCGTCGCCTCGGCCGCGCCCGACCGGTCGGGTGAAGGATCGGACCAAGCCGCGCTCATATGCAAACGTTACAGTTGATGGCGACTCTGTAACATCGATCGGGTCCGTCGAGGAGCGAAGGGTTACGCACATGGAGACGACACCGTCCGACGCCAACCCGTTCGCGGGGATGGACCCGGAGATGGCCGCCAACCCCCAGCCGATGTTCAAGGCATTGCGCGAGAGCATGCCCGTGATGTCCGTGGAGGGCGTCGGCGTCGTGCTGACCCGGCGCGCCGAGATCGACGAAGCATTCCGCGATCCCGAGACCTTCTCGTCGAACATGTCGGCGGTCGACCTCAAGAACATCCGCCCGCTCATCCCGCTGCAGATCGATCCGCCCGACCACAAGAAATACCGCAAGATGCTCGACCCGATCCTCGCCCCCCGGCAGATGGCCTTGCTGGAGGAGCCGGTGACGCGGCTGGTGAACGACCTGATCGACGCCTTTGTCGATCGCGGCGAAGTCGATTTCGCCCGGGAATTCTCGGTTCCGTTCCCGTCGCAGGTCTTCTTGACGCTGCTGGGGCTGCCCCTCGATCAGCTTCCCCGCTTCCTCGCGATGAAAGACGGCATCATCCGGCCCGATCAGGTGACGGGTTCGCCGTACGGAAGCGACGCGATGCACGACCTGCAGCGCGAGACCGCGAATTCGATCTACGAGTATTTCGACGGCATCCTCGACGAGCGCGAGATCGAACGGCGTGACGACCTGCTGAGCCAGTTCCTCGACGCCGAGGTCGACGGGGAGAAGCTGAAGCGGACCGAGATCCTCGATATCTGCTTCTTGTTCCTCATCGCCGGGCTCGACACGGTCACCGCCACCCTCGACTGCATGTTCGCGTTCCTCGCGCAGCATCCCGAGCAACGCCGGCTGCTCGTCGACGATCCGACGCGGATACCGGCCGCCGTGGAAGAGCTGCTGCGGTGGGAAACGCCGGTAATGGGTGTCGCGCGCATCGCCGCGCGCGACACGAACCTCGGGGGTTGCCCCATCAACCAGGGCGACCAGGTGATGGTCATGCTGGGCTCGGCAAACACCGACGAGAGCGAGTTCGACGACGCCGACACCGTCCGCTTCGATCGCGAGTCGAACCGCCACCTTGCGTTCGGCGGCGGGATCCACCGTTGTCTCGGCTCGCACCTCGCACGCCAGGAGCTGCGGATCGCGCTGCGCGAGTGGCATCGCCGAATCCCCGATTACCGGGTGGCACCGGGCCACACGCTCGCGTACACGTCGGGCATACGGTCGATCGAACATTTCCCGATGGTCTTCGTGGCGGCGTCCGGATCGTCGGGCGGCGCATCTTGATCCGCGCGCCGCGTATGCAATAGACGTTTGACACCGCCGGTGGGTCGGCGGTCGGGCAAGGGGGTCAGCGCGTGGAACCGATCAAGATCGGATGGCTGGGTTCCGCGCTCGACGGGCCCGGCGGTGGCTACGACCGCATCCACCGACTCGCATTCGACGAAGCGGCGGAGCAGGGCCTGCTCGATCGACCGGTCGAGTTCGTGCTTCACCCCGAGAACGGTCTCCCGCAGGGCTCGGCCAAGAACGCGACCGACGGATTCAAGTACCTGGTCGACGAGGGGTGTATCGGAGTCGCAGGCGCGTACAGCTCCGACAACGCGATCACGGTCGGGCCGCTGGCCAACGAGCTGCGGATTCCGCTGATCAGCTGGTGCGGAACCGAACGCCTCCAGGGCGAATACTGCTTCCGGCTCGGCAACGGCGATTGTGGCGGCGATGCCGCCCTCGTCGTGGCCTGGCTCGAGCGGCGAGGCCACGAGCGCGTCGCGGTGCTGAGCGAGATCTCGCCCAACGGCGAGGAGTACTTCCGGTACTTCCGTCAAGAGTGCAGGCGCCGGGGCGTGAGCATTGCCGCGGTGGAGACCGTCGGACAGAGCCCGCAGAACCTCGCGTCGAATCTCGACAACCTGCGCCGAGTCGATCCCGACGCGCTCGTGTACATGGGCTACGGGATGCTGGCTGCGAAAGGGCTCCTCCGCGAAGCGCTCGACAAGCTCGGCTGGGATCCACCGCGCATCATGGGCACCGCGTTCATGTTCTATCTCATGGGCTTCGACAAGTTCGAAGGTTGGGTCGGCATCGATCAGTTCGATCCGCGCAACCCACTCGTGCATGGCTTTCACGAACGCTTCGTCGCGCGCCACGGACAAGATCCGCCACTGTGGCCGAACGCCATCCCGGTGCTCGCGTACGACACCGCCCGCGTGCTGATCGAGGGCCTCTTCCGGGCGCCGATCCTCTCGGGCCCGGGCCTCAAGGCGGGGCTCGAGTCGATCCGCTTCATGCCGAGCACGACCGGCGGAGCGCGCACGCACATCGCGTGCTCGCCGCACGAACACGGGATGTTTCGCGGTGATTGGCTGCTCTACGGGCGCGTGCGCAATGGCGAGCTCGCGTTCGAGGGGCTCTTCGAACCGTGAGCTCCGCCCGCCTTGATGAGACCTGAGGTCAGGTAGCCCGACGGGTTCTGGGAGCGGTCTCGGCGTTGCGCGCGATCGCGCGGCGAACGACCGGATCCTCGCGGCTGAATCGACTTGCGTCACGAACCGCTCGGATCTCGCGCAGCGCGCCGAAACACTCGTCGAGCTCGCGCTCGACGACGCGCAGGCGATTCTGGTCGACTGCGGAGAGGCCGAAACTGCTCCCGGAACGATTGAAGAGCGTGGTGCGTTCGGACGCGAGTCGGGCGACGCTGCGCTCGAGACTTCCGCGGTCGACGTTCATACACCGACTCCTTGTTCCCGTTGCTTGCGAGGGATGCAGCGGTTGAGGTGCGACTCGAACACCGCTGCGCGGGGAGAACGAGAGGATCCCGGAAGAAGATTCCCGGAGGTGCACGCGCGAACACGCGGATTCACGCTCATGCTACTCGACCTACTCAATGTCGCGAGCGTGCAACCCGCTGGGTCGCGCGCCGGGGTCGAGGGGTTCGGTCGGAGCCGGACTCGTTCGATTCCGCATCGGGCATCCGATCCGCGGTCACGCGGTACAGGCGCCGGCCATCGACGGCGCCGTAGTAGACGTCGCCGGTTCGGTGCGCCAGGGTTTCGCCCGACTCGGCGGCAACGAGCCAGCCGTGCGATTCGTGCGCCCAGAGAAGGTCGTCGCCGGCGCGGAAGAAGTCGCGTCGACCCGGCGCGTACGCGAACAGCTGGTCGTCGTCGGCCGTGTAGAGATACCGCATCTGGCGCCTACCACTCCCCTTTTCCCGCGAGTCACACGCAGTAGCGAGGGTGACGGTCCCGACCGCCACACGACTGCATCCTAGCACTCGAATACCGGAATCCGATTGCTAGCATCGCGGCCGTGGCGCAGTGGAGCTTCCTCACGAACCATGCCCGGGCGATGCTCTGCATCGCGCACGATCCCGGCCTGCGCTTGCGTGACATGGCCGACGCTCTCGGCATCACCGAACGAAGCGCCTACGCAATCGTCGCCGACCTGACCCGGGCCGGCTACGTGCTGAAGGAACGCGACGGCCGCCGCAACCGGTACTCCATCCAGCGCCATATGCCGCTTCCCGACCCGACCGGCCGCCAGCGCACCGTCGGCGAGGTGCTCAACCTGCTCGTGCCGACGAAATCGCGGCCCAGAACCGCGCCGGCGAGCGCCCGGGCGCGAGCGGCCTCGACGGTCAAGGCGAAGACCGCGACCGGGCGAAGGGGCTGACGCGCGAGCCGAATGGTGAGGGGCGTCCGAGGGCATACACTGGAGGTGGCTTCTTCGCCGGGCAGATGGTTCGCCGACCGAGGCTCCAGATCGGTCGTGCATACATGGATGGCGTGCTCGCCCTTGCGTCGCCCGAAGCAATTCCCGGAGTGGTCGAACGGCCGATGCTCATCGCCGCACCGTCCGGTGAGCGCTTGGCGGCTTCGACGTTGTCGAGGACGCGAGTCCTCAAGGTCGTGGGCCGGCGCTCGCTGCCTTCGCTGATCGAGGCGACGGTAATTCCTGCGGTCCTCTTCTACGTGTTCTTCACCACACTTGGTCCGACTCCCGCGATGCTCGCCGTGCTGGTGTGGTCGTACGGCGCGGTGTTGCGCCGCTTCATCAGCGGGCACGGGATCCCCGGAATCCTTCAGCTCGCGGTCGTCGGGCTCACGGTGCGCACGATCGTCGGGATTCTCAGCGGCACGTTCATGTACTTCTTGCAACCGGTCGCCACCACGCTCGCTCTCGCGCTCGTGTTCTTCGGATCCTTGATGTTCGGTCGCCCGATGATCGCACGCATGGCATCCGACTTCTGCCCGCTCGCGCCCGAGATCGCGGGCCGACCCGGAGTCGTTCACCTGTTCAGCGGACTCACGATGTTGTGGGCCGGTGTGCATCTCTTGAGCGCCGCGACCACCTTCACCCTGCTCGTGAGCCTGTCGACACCGATGTTCCTCGCGGTGAGGAGCTTCGTCAGCCTCGCGATCACCATCAGCGCGATCGTGCTCACCGTTTCCTGGTCGATCCGGACTGCGCGTGCCGAAGACCTCGTCTTCGCGCGCGTCGCGGTCTCGCTGTAGTTCCCGAAGAGGCGTCAACGCCGGCGTACGCCGAGGGCTGCACGCTCGTACGCCGCGAGATGGCCCTCGATGGTCGCCGCGACATTGAACTGATTCGCCCGGCCGAGCGCGGCGCGGCGAAGGTCGGTGCGTGCGGACGGATCGCGCAGGAGCTCTTCGATCTCGCCTGTCAACGCGTCGACGTCGCCGGGCGCAAAGAGACGCGCGGCGTCCGCTACCAGCTCGACGTGCGCCGGGATGGCGGTTGCGACCACGGGGCATCCGCGCGCAAGCGCCTCGAGCACGGCGAGTCCGAAGCCCTCGTAGATCGAGCCGCTCAGGACCACCTCGGCGTGTTGATACAACATGTCGATATCGGCGTCGGAGACCCGTCCGAGGAGGACAACGCCCCGTCGCCTGAGCGCGCTCGCCGCGTCCTTGGCAAGCCAACCCGATGCACCGGCCACGACCAAGGAGAGCTCGGGGTGGCGCGCACGCACGAGCTCGAATGCGGCGACGAGTGTCGCGTGGTCCTTGCGCGGCTCCACCGTTCCGACGACGAGGAGATAGGGGCCGCGCACTCCCCGCCGCCGAAGCTGACGGCAGGTGTCCGCTGCCGGAAGCTGGTCGGGCGCGCGGACGGCGAGCGGCACGCAGTGAATCCGGTCGCCGTCGAAACCTTCCCGCACGAGCTCGTCGCGTGTGAACGCCGACGGGACGATGACGGCTGCGGCTTCGCGACGCGCGATCGCGAGCCCGCCTTCGTGGAACCGCACCCCATGAGGAGTAAAAGCCGCCGGGTGGCGGAGGAACGCGATGTCGTTGACCGTGACGACGAGCGGCGCATTGCTCGGCGGCATCGCGAGGCTGGGCGCGTGGCACACGTCGACGTCGAGGTCGATCTGTGGCCGTCGATACCGATGCCAGAGCTCGTATCGCCAACGAGGTGCGCCCGGACCGAGACTCCGGAACTCGACGGTACCGCCGAGCCGCGCGTCGAGCGCCCGCCGGGCGCGACGCGGACACGAGGAGAACGCAACGAGGTCGACGTGCTTCGGAAGCTCGTCGCACAGCATCTCCGTGACCCGGCCGATTCCGCCGGGGATCGCTTGCACGAGCTGGCCGACGTGAACGCCGACCCGCAGGCGCGGCGTTCGGGACGGGTTCGTCGTTCGCGGCACGCTGTCATGACGCTCCAGAGTCGTCGCTGGATCCCGCGTCAGAGAATGCGGGTCGCGAAGACAGCCAACCGGTGATCGTGCGTACCGTTCCGAAAGGTTCCCGCGCACGTAACGAGGGTCAGGTGCGACAGTCCGTCGGTCGAGCGTTGCGGCGTAGTGCCCGCGACCGGACCGGCGCCGTAGATCTGGGTCAGGACTGCCCGCTCGGTCGTTTGGTCGAGCGAGAACGACTTCGCGCCGGTGACCCCGAAGCGAACATCGAGTCCGCTGCGGGTGTCGTGAACGACGATCAGGTCACCGGGACGCAGACGGTCGATGTGGCCGAACACGGCCTGGGTGCCGCGCGGGCCGTCGATATGACCCGCGATCAGCGCGGTGCTGATCACGCCGGGAACTGCGCTGCCGCGGTACCAGAACGCTTCCTGCCAGACCGGATCGTTGACCGGTCCCTCCGGCGCGTCCATCACGTCGCCCGGCGTGACACCTACCCCCAGCACGGGTGCATCGACGTTCAGCGACGGGATCCGCAGCAACAGTGGCACGGGCACCGGGCCGGCCCGCACATCGAGCCCGGCGGCGAAGAGGGCGGCGGGAGCGGGCGGGTCGGGAAGTCGTGACGCTCCTCCGCGTGGCGAGCTCGATCGCACGGTCGCCGGTCGCTCTGCCGTGACCACGCGCGCGGACAGGTGCCGGTGCGGACCCGCGAACGACGCAACGAGCGCCGTCGTCACGAGCAACGAGACGCCGAGCGCGACCCCGGCCACGACGAGCCGACGCTTCGACGGCCCCTTGCGACCTAGCGCGACGCGCCCGGAGTGTGCAGCCGGCGCCGGACGATCACACCTGCTACCGAGGCACTGCCGACCGCGACCGCCAGCACCGCGGGCCAAGGGAAGTCACGCGTCGGCAGAGGCGCGACACCCGTGCGAGGCGGTCCGACGATGCCCACGGTGAGACCGAGCGTTGTCGTCGTCCGGCCGCTGCCCGCCGTCGAGGGCGTAACTCCGCCGGGCGCCGTAGAGGGAGTACCTCCACCCGGGAGCGTGGAGCCCGGCGCGACCGTGGTCGCGGTGGGCGCCACGGTGGTCGTCGACGCGGGAAGACTCGTCGCGCAGGTCGGCGCGCGGAAGTGGTCGTTGATCAATGTCACCGAGCCGTTCCGGGCGAGCGCCCGGCCGTGCACAGTCACGTTGTCCTGCATCGTGATGGTGGTCAGGGCCAGGATGTTGCCGACGAAGGTCGAGTCGCTCCCGAGGTTCGCGGAGCTTCCGACCTGCCAGTAGACGTTGCACTCCTGGGCGCCGCCGATCAAGCGGACGACGCTGCTCGATCCCATGGTGAGCGTGGAGTCGGTCTGGAAGATGAAGACCGTGTTCGGGTTGCCGGCCCCGTCGAGCGTCAGCGTTCCGGTGAGACCCAGCTGGAGCTTCGGCGCGGTGGTCGCGGCGTACACGCCCCCTTGCAGGGTCTGGCCGGAGAGGTCGCTACCGGTGACGCCGGTGAGCGTGCCCCGGGTGTGGGTGTTGTCGTACGCGATCGTGAGGTCCGACTGCGCTGGCGCGGCATCCGGGTTGTCGAGCACTCCCGGGGGGAGAACCAGGCCCGGGGGAAACCCGGTGATCGCCGTCGTCGGCCCGGGTGAGACCCCGAGATCCTCGTGCATCGTGGTGAGACCGACGTTGGAGACGCCGAGCCCGCCGAGAACCGAATAGTTGGCCGCGGTCCCCATCGGGACGTTCGGGACGATGGCTGCGCCGGCGCTGTTCGCGAACGCGAGGAAGAGCGCGCTGCACATTGCGAATGTGGTCAGGGCAAGCGCGGTCAGGGTCAGTCCGCTTCTGCGGGCCACTGCGACGTGACGGGTCATCCGAGAGCTCGATTCGTACGGGCAAGCATTGCCACCAGCACCGCCGCCGGCGGGGGTTGGCCCGTGTACGTACGAACTGCTGACCAGGTCTGCAGTGAGGCCCCGACGGTCGGCCGGGGTTCATCGGGACCGCCGGAGCATCAGGTGTCACCGGTCCCACTTGTCTTATCGGCACCAAAGCCGCGCAACCGGAGCGACTTGTGCAAAAGGCGCCGATTTCCCCGCCAAGTCCTCGCTGGGGCTACTGGGCCAGCTCCTTGTCGAACGCGGCGATCTCGTCGTCGAAGACGCGATGGAGCGCGGCTTTCTCCGAGTCGTCGAGCCACGTCGCATCGACGCCGTTGCGGACGAGCTGCTTGGCGATCTCGGGTGGATACTCGTTCTGACCGACGAAGTCGACGTATTCCTTGCCGATATCGGTGCGGAACATGGTCGGATCGTCGGAGTTGAGGTATACCAGCAGACCGGCATTCATCATCTCGTTGATCGGATGCGTCGTGAGGTCGCGCCAGCCGTACACCACCGCGGTCGACGTGGGACAGCACGTGAAGTGGATCCCGTCGTCGCGACAGCGTTCGACGACGGCAGGATCGGAGAGAATGTGGTAGCCGTGGTCGATGCGTTCGCAGCCGAGCAGGTCGAGACACGTCGAGATGTTCGCCGGTGGTCCGTCTTCGGCGGCATGACTCGTGAGGTGCAAGCCGGCCTCGCCCGCGAGGCGGAAGCTCTCGAAGAACTTCTCGGGCGGATCGGGTGCCTCGGCCGCGTCCATACCGAGGCCGATCAGCTCGTCGCGCCGGTTCGCGATCACTTCCTCGGTCATCTGCAGAGCCATCGCCGGCGGATCCTGCCGGTAGACGTCGGCAATCAGGCGGCACCGAACGCCGAAGTCGTGCTCGGCGGCGAGGCAACCGTCGATCAACCCGTCGATGATCGTCGACATCGCGATGTCGCGGGTCGTGTGCAACGTCGGGTTGAAGAACATCTCCCGGTACTTCAGGTTGCCCAGCTTCACGCCGTCCTCGAGCGACTCGTACGCGATCCGCGCGAAGTCCTCGTGATCGATCACCGTTGAGTTGACGAGCCGGAAGATCTCGAGGAACTCGTAGATCGTCTCGTAGTCGTAGATACGGTCGACATCCGAGGTCGGCAGCGCGATGTCGTGCTCGCGGGCGAGGTCGGCGACGGTCCGGGGCCGCAGGGTTCCCTCGACGTGACAGTGCAGCTCGACCTTCGGCAGTCGGCGCAGGTACTCGGCGTAGTCCATCAAGAGCTCCTCACACTCTCGAGAGCCGACGAATGCATGCCGGCTAGCGTCCTCTCCGTTTCGACAAGCTGTCAACGCGCGATCGGTTGCGTTCGCGTGAAATCGGCCGCAGGCTCGACCTCGATGCGATCAGCAGTCCCGGATCTCCTCGTCAATCCCGGCCGCCGGCACGACGCACCCGCACCTCGCCCAGAGTTGCCGTCTGCACAGTTCCACCGGCGCCTCCCAGGTTATGCGCCGACCCCTGTCGTCGACGCGTCCGCGCTCGCCCGCGAACTCGGACTGGCCGCCGTATCCGTGAAGGACGAGTCGTACCGACTCGGGCTGCCGTCTTTCAAGATTCTTGGCGCGTCGTGGGCGGTCTACCGACTGCTCGTCGGCCGGCTCGGTCGCGAGCCCGAGTGGCAAGACCTCGACGACCTGCGCGTCGAGCTCGCGCCGCTCGGGATGCTCACACTGGTAGCGGCCACCGACGGGAACCACGGGCGCGCGGTCGCGCGCCTGGCCCGACTGCTCGGATACGCATCTCGCATTCTCGTTCCGGCGGGAACCGCGTCGGCGCGGATCGACGCCATCGCGGGCGAAGGCGCGTCGGTAACGGTGGTCGACGGGACGTACGACGACGCGGTTCGCGCCTCTGCACAACTGGCGGCCGAAGATGTTCTCGTCGTGTCGGACACCTCTTGGGAGGGATACACGGAGGTTCCCCGCACGGTGATCGACGGCTACGCGACGATCTTCGCCGAGATCGACGAACAACTCGCCGCCGCACCGCCCGAGGTTGTCGTCGTGCCCATGGGTGTCGGCGCGCTCGCGGCCGCGACGGCGCAGCACTACGCGTCTCGAGCGACGATCGTCGTGGTCGAACCGCGAACGGCTGCGTGCGGTCTGCGCTCGGCCGCGGCCGGCCATCCCGTCGAGGTGCGGGGACCGCACACTTCGATCATGGCCGGCTTGAACTGCGGCACGGTCTCGATCATCGCTTGGCCGGCGGTGTCGGCCGGCACAGACGTGTTCGTCGCGGTCGATGACGCCGCGGCCGAGCAGGCGATGCGCGACCTCGCAACCATCGGCGTCGTCGCGGGCGAGACCGGCGCGGCCGCGCTCGCGGGTCTGCGCGCGGTGGTGGATGCCGACGCGTTCGACGTGCGGGGCCGGCGGGTGCTCGTGCTTTGCACCGAAGGCGCCACCGATCCCGTCGCGTACCGCCGCATAGTGGGCCGCGAGCCGTGAGCTCGCGTCTTTACGAGCTCAGGGTCACGCGCTCAGGGCCGCAGGGCAACCGCCGCCTCTGGTGTCGCGACCCGGAAGGTAAAGCTCTCCTCCAGATACAAATTGACCCGGTCCGCGTCGTGATGGTCGTAACCAACGGACAGGTCCTGTCCGGACTCGAACAAGAAGTCGCCGCCCCGGAGGCTGAGCACGACCGCGCCGAGCACGCCCGGCGCCCAAACGATGGGGCCGCCGAGGATCTCGCGGAGGTGATCGAACACGATCAGCCCGCCGTTTTCCGTCGTCTCGACGACGCCGGTGTAGCCCTCGGGTCCGAGCGCGAGACCGTACGGGCCGCTCACGCCGGCCGCGAGCAGAGTCTCGACCGCTTTCGCCACATGCTTCGGGTAGTCGGCGAACTTCTTTCCCGCCGCGATGGGCGAGAGCTGGGCCGCCTCGGTGATGCCGACGATCCCGGCCGCCGCCCAGCCGTGGAAGACGGCGACGTTCTCGGCCTGCGCGATCCGCCGTGCTGCCGTATCGACGGCACCGAGATCGAGATCGAGGGCGCCGCGGTCGAGATCACGGAGCTCCGACCGGGCGACGGCGAAGTCGGCCCGGAGCTCGGCAAGCGGAAGCACGCGACGCTGGCTGGCACGCAGACCCTTGGCCGGCGTGTCGATGTCGGTCACGCGGCCGAGATCGACGGCCGAGTGCTCCCAGCCCTTCGGCCCGGAGAAGTCGACGAGCCGGCGTGCGGCCAATCCCGGCAGCAGCCGTGCTCGAACCTCACGGTCGAGCTCGTCCCACGCGGTTTCGCTGATCGGAGCGTACGAGCGGAGGAGATGGTTCATCCCGCCGTTCCCTTCAGGCCGCCGATGCCCAGAGAGGCCGACGTCGCCGGCGCGTTTGCGTCGGTCGATTCCACTTCGGTTTCGATCTCGGTGATCGATCCGGACGTAAAGAGATAGGTACGAAGGTGACGGTCCAACGTGGGATCGTGGCGGCGCAACCATTCGATCGCCATGGCCGCGTGCTCCTTCTCCTCGTCTCGATTGTGCGCGAGAACTGCGGCAAGCTCCGGGTCGGTGGTGGCGTCGACCCGCTGTGCGTACCAATCGACCGCCTCCAGCTCCTCTTGTATGGAGGCGAGTGCCCGATGCCGGTCGATGGTCTCGGGACTCAACCGTTCTTCGGGTTCGTGCAATCCCGCGCTCTGAGCCATGCGCTCGGTTTACCCGCCCGGCTCGCCGACTACAACTCACATCAACTCACATCGCGAGAACTTGTGTGGGTCGGTGGCCGTCAGGACCAGCGTCCGAGCGCCCCGCCGATCAGGATGCCGAGCGTCCACCACAGGGCGAGCGGGACGCGCCGCGCGCTCGCGATCAAGCCGATTGCGGTCGCGACGCCGATCACGGCCAAGGCGACTGTGCGATCGAGATGTTCGAAGCAGAGCACCCCGAAGACGCACGCGACCACGGCGAGAACATGGCCGGCGATGGTCGCCCGCACGACACTCAGGGTCACGGCCCGCGCGGTTCCGGCCGAATAATCCCACGCTCGCGCCGACCCGCGCGCGAAGGCCCCCGCGGCGCCGTCCCCCGCGCCCCAAGCCCCGACCGGGGTGGGCCGCGGCGCCGGGCGAGGAATCGATATCCGAGTCGGAGTCGCAGTTGAAGCCCGAATTGGAGTCCGAGTCGGCGCGCGGTTCCGACCACCGATCGGCGATCGCGGCGTCCCGTTCAATGAATCGCGGTATCGCGCCAGCCGCGCCAAGACCTGCTCGGGCGATTCCTCCACATCTCATTATCGTCCCGGAGGACTTGGGAGAGAGTGTGCCGACCGACGCCGATCGCGATCGTGGCTACGGGCCCGGATATCGATCTGCGCGTCGCTCCTGCGTCCTTGAGCGCTGCGAAGTGCGCGTTTGCGCCCGGGTCCGGCGAAGTGACATTTGTCACAGCCAGCACACAAATGCCTACAGTCCGCACACAAATGCCAGAAATGTGCTTAACTTTCCCGTATTCGGACGATAGCCCAATAGCTGGGAACTCGCTGGGAGTCACCTGTGAACCGTTTCGTGGGAATCGTGCAAACCCGTGCGGGCCGAGTGGGAGTCGTTGCAGGAGTGGCCGTTGCGGCGGTCGTCGGCTTCGCCGTCCCGGCCGGTGCGAACACGGGAAGCGTCGTGGCATCGCAAACGTGCCTGCGTTGGTCGGCCTCGGTGAGCCTGGACCACAACGTCACCGCCGACCGCTTCGTCGAGGTCACGTCGACGATCCCGGGAACGACGGGCATCGTCGACGGTCACTACAACACGACGGGTAACTCGGGTCCGGTGCAGATCTGGCACGCCAGTGGCCCGGCGCCATCGCACGGCACCGTCACGTTGACCATCCTCAAGCCGGACCGGTCGCACGACTTCTCGGCGTCGGCAACGCTTCCCAAGGTCAACGACTGTGGGCCGACGACCACCACGTCGACCTCGACCACGTCCACATCGACGTCCACGTCCACGTCCACGTCCACGTCGACCTCGACATCCACCACCTCGACCACCGACACGACCCGGCCGAACACCCCGACGAGTGTCCGAGAGACGGGCTCGACCGTGTCGCCGGTAACCAGCGCCACCGTGTCGCCGGCCACAGTGGCGCTCGGTGTGCTGGGAGCTCCGGCCACGACGACCACCATCGGGCCGACCGCCACCGGAAGCCTTCCCTTCACCGGCAGCGGAACTGTGCTCCCGGTCGTCTTCGGGATGAGCAGCATTGCCGCCGGAGCGTTGCTCCTCTTGCGCAAACGGAGCACCGCCTAACCGGAAACGACGTTCCCCACCAGCACAGGGCCTGCTCCCTCGGAGGCTCGCCGCAGAATCCAGCCGGGCCTCGGGCTGTATGATGACCGCGGTTCGAGGCGGGGTGCGCGCCGTCCGATGACGACGAGGGGAATGGCGGCCCATGGGGGCGTGGACTCGAGGCCGGAGCTCGGAATTGCTCCGAACCCGCCCACGACGCCCGTGAACGCGCCTCGGGAGGGCCGCGACACGGCGCACCGATGGCAGCGCGTCCTCCCGACGCCGCGCCGCCTCGCCGTATGGTCGACCGCCGGTCGGTCGGGTATAGCCGCGACGCGCGTCATCTACCAGCCCCGTCGTACGCGAGCCCGGCTGGCCAGCGCGATCGTCGCGCGCGCCATGCCGGCCGTGTGGTCCCGCGCCGCGCCGGTCCCGAACATCGACAACATCCTCGAGCTATCGGACACTTCATACGTTCACGGTGCTGCGGTGTACGCCCGGGAGCCCGACCGATGGCTGTTCGCCCTGATGGAGTCGGACACTCGGGGCGTTGTGGTGAAGCTCGGCCGTCTCGACGACGGCGGCATCCGACACGAGATCGAGACGATGACCACACTGGCCCGGGTCAACGTGCCGTTCCGTTCTGCCAAGGTGCGTTGGAGCGGCCAGGCCGACGGCTGGCTCGCGCTCATCACCGAGATCATCGCCCGCGACGCCGCCCGAGGCGAAGCCGGTCTCGAGGACGCGCTCACGGCAGCGTGCGCGCTCGCCAAGACCCCACTCGGCTTCGTCGTTCACGGAGACCTAGCGCCGTGGAACATCGTGCAGACGACCGACGGTCTCGCCCTCGTCGACTGGGAGGCCAGCCGCTTCGAGGAAGATCTTTTGTTCGACCTCACCCACTACGTGACACGCGTCGGAGCGCTGGTCCGGAGCTGGAAGCCCGAGACCGCGGTACTGCATCTCACGGCGCCGGGGTCGGTCGGGTGGCGGTACCTGGAGGCGCTGGGGCTCGATGCTCGGTCGGCGCCGGAACACGTCTCGCGCTACCTACGGCGCGCACAACCCGCGGTGGCGGAAAAGCCCTTGCGTAGGTACGAAGCGGCGATGGCCGACATCGTCGAGCGCCGCGCCGCGCGGCGCGGGCTCGACGCGCCTTCGTCCGACCCGGCGACTTGATCGTGTTGATCGTGGTGATCCCGCCGGCGCAGGAACCCGACAAGATCGCCCTGCAGCCGATCGAGACGTGGCTCTGATGCACGACCCTGCCGCCCGCGGAGCGGGCGACCGCGAGAGCTACGTAACGGTCAGCGTCGACGATGGCCACCCGAGCGACCAGCACGCCGCCGATCTGCTCTCGTCATTGGGCTATGCCGCGACCTTCTACGTTCCGGCTCGGAACCCGGAGCGGGAGGTTCTCGAACCCGGCGGAGTTCGGCGATTGGCCGAGGCCTTCGAATTGGGTGGGCACACGTACAACCATCTCGCGTTACCTCCGCTCGATCGCGAGCGTGCGCGCCGGGAGATCCGCGACGGCAAGGACTGGCTCGAAGATGCGATCTCGGCACCGGTGAAGTCGTTCTGTTACCCACGTGGGAAATTCGATCGGCAGACCAGAGATCTCGTCGCGGAAGCCGGCTTCGCCGGAGCGCGAACGACGATGGGCAACATCGTGACGCTTCCCCACGATGCGTTCCTCGCCGGCGCGACGACACAGGCGTTCTCTCACCCCCGGCGCATCCATGCCCGTCACGCGGTCGTCGAGAGGAACTGGCGCGGCGCCGCCAACTACATGCGGATCTTCCGATTCGCCACCGACTGGACCGAGCACTTCGAGCTCGGCGTGGCGCACGTCTGCAGCCACGGCGGAGTCGCGCATCTCTGGTTCCATAGCTGGGAGCTCGACGAGTACGAGCAGTGGGGAAGGTTGGAGCACCTGCTCCGCCGGATCAAGGATCGGTACGAGTTCCAGTGCACGACCAACGGTCGCCTGTTCGCGCTCGGTTCAGGTACCAGAGCGCCCTGATCGGCCTGCGCTCACCGCGGCGTAGACATCGAGCAATGATGCGGTCGCCGCGGCCGGTGTGAGTGTCGCCTCGTAGGTCGCGCGGGCGGCCGCACCCTTCTGCGCGAGCGCCGGATCCGAGACCGCGGTTGCCAGCATGCTCGCGAACGCGCGTGGTTCGGCAGGAGCGGTCCAGCCGACGTCGGGAGTGATCAGGTCGCGCAGTGCACCCAGCGCGGTCGCCGCGACCGGTCGGCCTCGCTCGAACGATTCCGCGACGAGCCTCGGGAACCCTTCGTAGCACAGGGAGGGGACGACCACGACTGCCGCCTCGTCGAGTAGCGCGGAGACACGAGCGCGGTCGACCGTGCCCTCGTAGCGAACGTTGTGACCGTTTGCCGCGAGCACGAGATCACGTTCCGGTCCGTCGCCTACCACAACGAGTCGCTCGTGTCGCCACACATCCGACTGCGTCCACGCCGACATCAAGAGGGAGGCGCCCTTCTCGTCAGTCAGGCGCCCGACGAACACGAAACCGGATCCGGGCGGTCGCACCGGCCCTCGCGCCTCCGACGAGTTCGGTCGCACGGTGATGCGCGCGCGTGGAATGCCCGACTTGACGAGGTGACCGGCGACGAATTCGCTGACCGGCAAGAAGCGATCGACCATGAGCCACGTGGCCCGATGCACACGCGCCGCAGCCGCCATCACTGCGCTCTGCGGACGAGACCCTCGATAGCATCCGTGCACGACCGCCGGCCACGGGAGCGCCTTACCGCTGCAGTCTTCGCACGGCACTCCGTTGCGGAAGAAGTCGCCGGCCGGGCACGAGTGCCGGTAATTGTGCACGGTCTGCACCACCGGCACCCCCTCACTTTTCGCTACTCGTACGACCCACGGCGAGATCAACGGAAACGGGTTGTGCAGGTGAACGACGTCGGGCCGCGTCTCGCGGATCCTGTGACGGATCGCGCGGGTGTCCTCGAGTGAGAAGATCGGACGAACCGACAGCGCCGCGCGCTGCACGAGGCCGAAGCTCTCGATCTCGTCGCTGGAGCGAGAGTAGAAGTCGACCTCGATTCCAGCCCGCGCGAGCAACTCGGCCTCTGCCGCCACCACCTGGTTCTCACCCGATGGCATCTCGGATCGATATTCGTTGTGAACTATGAGAACCCGCACGACCCTCGGATCGTAGGTGCTCTTTCGATCAGCTGGCGCGGCTCGCGTCGGTTCACCAATCGAAGCGACTGCGCAGTAGCCGGTTCGCGCAGCGTAGTGGGAGGGCTATCCTGCAGCGCCGGCGCCGGCGCAGGGTCTGGGCAAGCGGAGAAGCATGAGCACCGACGCAACAGTGATCGTGTACCACGGAGTGGGCGACTGTCCGCCCGCGCAGGATCCATATCGAATGTTCATGCCGATCGAGAAATTCGCACGGCACATGGAATTCCTCGCCCGCCATCGGCGAGTCGTGCCGCTCGAGGACATCGTCTCCGGGCGCGTCGGCAAAGGCCGCCGAGCGGTGGCGGTGACCTTCGACGACGGGTACTGCAGCGTGCTCGAGGAGGCCGTACCGGTTCTGCAGCGGTACGGATTTCCAGCCGTTTGCTTCGTGCCCACCCGCTGGATCGGCGAGGCAAACGGCTGGGACACGTTCAAGCCGACCGATCGCGCACTCCCGATTCTCTCGGCCGAGGGATTGGTCGAGCTCGAGGCCGCCGGCGTCAAGGTCGAGAGCCATGGACACGCGCACATACCCCTCGGTGAGGCCGACGAGCGAGAAGCGATCGCCGACGTGGCGGCTTCGCGACGGATACTCACGGAGGTGCTGGGACGCGAGCCACGGTTCCTCGCCTATCCGTACGGAAGCCAATCGCCCGCAGCGCGGCGAGCGGTCGAGGGATGCCGGTTCGATGGCGCGTTCTCGATCGGACAGCGAGACGAAGGAACGTTCGGTCGCGAGCGGGTCACCATTCGTCCGGCCGACAACATGACGCTCTACGCGTTCAAGACCTCGGGTCGCTACCTGGCCGTGCGGGAATCGCACTGGGCCGACCGCGCGTTCAGTCTCATTCGCCCTCTTGTTCACGCGCGGAGGGCCAAGGGCGCATGAACCTCGAGGCGACTCCGCAGCGTTCGGGCGCGGCGATGTCGATCGCGATGTTCGTCCACATTCTCGACGATCGAGCGGTGTCGCGAGTGGTGGGCGTGCTCGGTCGCGAGATCGCGGCGCGAGGAGTCGACGTCGTCATCGTCTGCGCGTCTTCCACCGAGGCGGGCCGTGCGCGACTCCCTCCGGAGCTTCTCGTCGTCGACCTCGGCGTCGATGCCCGACACGGGACGTCGAGAGCCGTTCCCGCGCTGGCCCGGTGGCTGCGACGCGCCCGTCCACGCGTGCTGTTCGCCCACGGCGAAGGACCGGCGCGCGCCGCGGTGACGGCCCGACTGCTCGGGCGTGTCACGACCGCGGTCGTGATCGTCGAACACACTCACGGTCGAACGTTTCGTCGTGCGAGCCGAGCCCGCGAAACCGCGGTCCGATTCCTCTATCCGCGCTCGGCCCTCGTTGCCGGCGTGGCGCCGGCTGTGGTCGAAGACCTGGAAGAGCTCATTCCTGCGCTGCGGGGCCGCACTGCGGTACTCCCGAGCCTCGGACCTGATCCGTCGGAGCTCGCGGCCCGCGTGGCTGCGCCGCCCGATCATCCGTGGTTCGAAGGCGACGCGCACCCGTTCGTCGTCGTGTCGGTCGCCAACATCGTCGCCCGCAAGGGCCAGGACGTCCTGGTGCGGGCGCTTCCCGCGATCCGGTCGGCCGTCGGAGATGCGCGCCTGCTGCTGATCGGTCGCATCGACGAACCGGATTTCGCGGCGGAGCTGCGCCGGCTGGCCGCCGATCTGGGCATCGCCGACCATGTCTGCCTGCTCGGCTACCGCGAGGATCCACTTCCGCTGGTTGCGCGCAGCCAGCTGGGCGCACTGGCATCGAAAACCGAGGGATTCTCGATGTCCTTGCTCGAAGCGATGACGTGCGGCCTTCCGGTCGTGTCGACCGACTGCCCCGCCGGCCCTGCGTACTTGCTCGAACAGGGCGCGAGTGGGCTGCTGGTCCCGGTCGACGACGTCGACGCGATGGCCGCGGCGGTGATCCGAATTGCTCGCGACGACGATCTGCGCGCCGGCCTCATCGCGCGCGGCCGGGTGCGGGCCGCGGCGTTCAGTCCGGCGGCCGCGGCGTCGCGCTATCTCGACGTCGCCAATCAGGTCGCGCCGCCGTCGCGCGTCGGAGGGCGGCGGCGAGGCCGAAGCTGACGCCGACGAGCGTCCGCGGCCACGTCGCCGATCAAGGACTCAGGCTCGGTCCCCGACGCTTCGAGCGGGTCGACCAGAGGGCGGAGCTCGGTGGCGACCTCGGCACGTTGATCGGCGTCGTCCGCGACGGTCGCGGGCTCGCGCGTAAACACCGTCAGCCCGATGTCCGCGGAAAGCATGCCGAACCAGATGTCGCAAATCGAGCCGAGCGCGCTTCCGAGGGAGAGACCGACGACCGCGCCCATCACACCGAACTGCCACGCGAAGAGCGGGGTCAATACCAGGGTCGAGCCTGTGTTGACCACTCTGCTCGTGATGAGCGAGTGCACCCGCCGGTCCGCTCGGGTCAGGAGTGCGAAGCCGGTCGCAGCCGCGCGCAGCAGTTGCGCCAAGGCGAGCGGCAGCGCCAGCCGGGCGAACGTCCGGAAATCCGGCCCGAACACCGTCGCGAGCAAGCGACCTCGCAATGGAATGGTCAACGCGAAGTAGAGCGCGATCAGGGCGGAGGCTCCGAGACTGAGTCGCCACGCCCAGCGGCGCGCCTCGGCGAGCGACGACGCCAGTGCTCGCGCGACGATCGGAGTTCCGGGGAACGCGAAGGCCTCGCCGAAGAGTGACATCGGCGCGAAGACGACCTCGACGGCCCTGATGCCACCGATGTCGCCGGCTCCGAGCTGCGCGGCGAGTACGAACACGAGTGCTTGGGTGCCGAGCGTCAAGATCAGGTTCTCGACCGCCAACCACGACCCCAGCACCCGGAGCTCGGTCTTCCACCACCGCAGCGCGATGCCAACGCCCGCCGGCCGTACTCGGAGCTGAAACATACCGAAGATGGCCGCCACGGCGGCGCCGATACCCCACGTCGCCGCGATGATCCACTCGCTCGGGAACAACCACGCGAACGGCAGCATGACGAGCATGCCCGCGGCCCACACGCCGTCGTTGATCGCCGCGCCGCGTCCTCGCTGATCGCGAAACAGCGACGCGCGCCACAGCTCCTGCACCAGCGCCAGCGCGACCCACGGCGAGAAGAGGATCAGGCTTCGTCCCAGTGCGCCGCCGAGGGCGACGCCGATCAAAGCCATACTGACCGTGAGGATCGCGGCGACGCCCAGAACCAGGGTCAGACATACGCGCGTTGCGGCCTCGCGCTCGCTCCGATCGAGCGCGGCCGTCGACACGACGAACGGCTCGATGACCAAGGCCCGCACGAAGCTGAACGCGATCAGGTACGCAGAGAAGCCGAGAAAGATGACACCCAAACCGGAGGGGCCGAGGAGCCGACCGGCCAAGAACGAGAGTCCGAAGTTGGTCGCCGAAGACAACCCCTGATCGGCGACCCCCCAAACCAGTTGCGCTCCCGTCTTTCTCGCCCCGGAGCCGTCCGCGCCGCGCGCTCGGCGGCGCCGGAAACGCCGATGATGCGCCGGCGCGTCGGCGAGCGCGGCCGAGCGAGATTCGGAGGAGTTCATCGCCGGCGACTCTTCATGGAAGAGCGACGACGACGTCGCGGCGGCGCATACCCGAGGATACCGTCCAATATCGGCGGCCCGAGGCGGCGAGCAGCCTGCCTCAGTCGGGCGAGAACGTGGTCCACCTGCCCCCGACGGTCGCGTCGTCGGATGCGTCGAGCGTCGATGGAACGTGCGCCGCGAGAACGTCGTCGGCGTAGGCCTCGGCATCGTCGCAGGGCGCGAAGCCGAGCGCGTATCCCGCCTCGAGATCCCACCAGCCGCGCGTGTTCGCCGATAGGCCGTAGACGACTGCGAAATCGAGGTTCGGCGCGCGCAGGCAAGCATCGAACAACCGAACGGCATCGCTCGGGCTCAGCCAGGTCGACAGCATTCGTCGATTCGTCGGGCGGTCGGCGCACGATCCGATCCGCAAACACGCGACGCGCATGTGATGGCGATCGAAATAGAACCGTGCGAGCGCTTCGCCGAACGCTTTCGAGACGCCGTAGTTCGTGTCCGGGCGCGGCGTCATGTCGACCCGGAGTGGTTCCGAGCGTGGCGCGAAGCCCACCGCGTGATTGCTGCCTGCGTAGACGATGCGTTCGACGCCCGCGCGCCGGGCAGCGTCGAACACCTGCCACGTACCTTCGATATTGACGCCGACGATCTCCTCGAAGGGTGCCTCCGTCGGGATTCCGGCCAGGTGCACCACGGCGCCGACACCGCTCATCGCGCGATCGAGACTCTCCGCGTCGCGGATATCGGCCACCACCGTCGCTTCGTCGTCACACGGATGGATGTCGAGGAGTCGGAGGCGCCAACCCATCGACGGCAAGCCCCGCCGCAGATAGGTGCCGATCCGCCCGGCCGCACCGGTGACCAGCACCAACGGAGTCTCGTCGACGTCGGGCGGCATCAGTGCGCGGCGCCTCGTTGCCCGCCGATCGTTCCCGTGCGACCCGCGACCGGCGAAGGTGACGGCCGTTTGACGATTTCTGTGGGCACAACGACTACGCTAATGGGACTGCCGTACCGCCGTCGGAGGATCGTTCGTGATCTACAACGCCCCTGACGGAAGGGCGTCCGGCGATCCGCGCGCACGCCGGTCGAGCGCGCTCGACCGTTTCGGACGCAGTCGATGACGGCATCGCGCGTTGCTCCGGGCCAGCGCGGCGAGTTGTGGCTCTCGCTGCTGCGGCGACTCACCGCGGTTTCTGCGACGTGGCTCGTGTGGAAGAACGTCGAGTCGGCCCTGACCGGGCAGGGCGACATCGACTCCGCCGCCGCGCCCGCCGACTGGGACGTCCTCGAAGACCAGTTCGTCGAGTGGGCGCGAGAGTTCGACATCCTTCCGGTCGCACTCTGCAGACACATTCCCGGTGGGCGCAACCTGATCGCCGCTCCCGAAGGCTCGGCGACGTTCCTCGAGCTCAGCATCAAGAACGACAAGGCATTCAGGGGATCGAACCTGTTCGTCCTGGATGACCTCCTGGAGATGAGCCAGATGGACGAGCGGGGCTTTCGCACGATTCGCCCCGGCGCCGAAGGACTCTTGAAGCTCGTGCTCAACGGTTCGAAGTGGCTCGGCCGTCCGAACCGAGAGGGGCTTGCCAGCAAGAACGTGCGCGAGCTCCTCGCCGGCGATCCCGACGGCGTCGACATGGCCGCCCGGTTGTTCGGTCGCGCCGAGGGGTCGGCCCAGGCCCTCGCGGATGCGGTCGTCGCCGGAGGTTGGAACCACATGGCCATGGGCGCCATCGAGACGCGCGCCCTCGCCAACGCCGTTCATCGACCGCGGGCCTCCGCGCGCCGCGCCTGGTTTCGGCTCACGATGCCGCGACGGTGTCCGGTCGTGTACGCCATCGGTCACGGTCGTTTGGTCGGAAGCCCGCGTGACGCGTGGCTCGACGACGTCGCGAGGACACACGTCGTCTGTACGGCCGAATCCGAATCGAACCGAGGCGGAGCCGACGCATGACGTCGACGAGCGGCGAGTCGAACGAAGAAGCTTGGGTTCTCGTGTCGGAGGGAGGCAACGGTGAGTCGCGCGCCGCGGTCACCGCAGTGCGCGCCCTGGCGCACGCGGGCTACCGAACGTCCGTGACCGAGAGCAACCGACTGTCGCTCGCGGGTGCATCTCGGTGGTGCGATCGGGGCGTTCCCGTTGTGCCGGTCGAGGTCGACGCCGCCGCGTACGCAAATGCGATACGGGCCGAGCTGTCGACTCGTCCCTACCTGACGTCGTTCTTCACGACCGACGCGGCACTTCTCGCGCTCGATGCCCCCGTCCGGCACCTGCTCGACAAGGCATCGTCGGGCGAGCTCGCGCGCGCGGCCGGATTGCAGCCGCCGCCGACCGAGGTGTTCGACACAACCGAAGAGCTCCGCAGAGCTGCATCTCGGCTTCCGTACCCGATCGTCGTGAAACCGGCCTTGAAGCTCTCGTCTGCCGAGGTCGTGGAGAACGCGTCCGAGCTCGCGTCTGCAATCGGTGGTTACCAAGGACAGGTGCTCGTGCAGCCGAGGATCGAGGAGCCCTTCTTCGGTTTCGGCGGGCTCATGTACCACGGACGTCTCGTGGCGGCGATGCGTACCCGGTACGTTCGGCTCTGGCCGCAACCCTGCGGCACGGTTGCAACTGCAGAGACGCTGCCACCGGACCCCGCACTCGAAGAACGGGTCGTCGAGCTCCTGCGTGGCTACGAGGGACCTTTTCATCTCGATTTCGTCGGGCCCTACCTCCTCGACGTGAATCCGCGGATCCATGCGACGTTGCCTTTGGCGATTCGGGGCGGGGCCAACATCGTCGCGATGTACTGCGACCTCCTGCGCGGACGAGCGGTCTCCGACGTGCGGGTCGCAGCCGGATTGCGGTTTCGCTGGGTCGAAGGCGATCTGCGCAGCTTGTTGTGGGGTGTCCGGCGCGGCCGCCTCGACGTCCGCGAGGCGCTGGCCGCGCTCGCGCCCCGACGCGCGACCGTCCACAGCTTCGCGTCGTACTCCGATCCGGGTCCCAGCGTGGCGCGCGCTCGCTACCTACTGCGCAGGGTGTCAGGGGGAAGAACGCGTGCGAGCTCGTCGGCAGCGCGTCGGACGAGATCCTCCACGGGCGACGAGACGTCGAGATAGACGCGCGGGACCGACGCCGGAACACTCTGGCGCCAGGCCTTCGTCTGGTCCGCGATCTCCTGCTCGGTGGATTCGGATGTTCGCGACATGAGCAATTCGATCGTTCCCTCCAACACGATCAGAAGATCCGACTGGGGGAGCATCCGACCGAGGGTGCGCACCAGCTTGGGGTGAGGTCGGAGCCGGTATCGCACCGGGTCGACAGCGAGGTCCCACCAACCTCGCTCGATGACGACGCATCCGCCTCGTTTCGTGAAGCCCCGCACCTTGGTGTTCCAACCGATGAAGGCCTCGGCGTACAACGCAAACACTTTGGCGATCGATACCGGCCACGGATACGTGGATTGCTCGTGCGGGTGCGCCGGGTCGGCGTCGCTGCGCGCGGGTACGAGCTCGAAGCGATGGTGGAAGCGGCGGACCGGCCGACCCTCGAGCGCGGTGTCGATGAACGCGTCACAGAACGTCGTCTTGCCGGCGCCGTCCGGCCCGGCGACCGTGATCACCCAGCCCGCGGCCGTCGCCGGCTTCACCTCAGACCAACGCTTTCGCTTGCTCCAACCAGCTACGGCCGATCTCGTCCCACGAGAGCTCGTCGAGGGCGACCTCGCGAGCCCGAGCACCGATCGACGCTGCACCCACCACCGTTTGTAGGCCGACGGCGAGCGACTCGGCCGTCGCGTCCGCCAAGACGGCCGCACCGCGTCGGTGCAGAAGCAGTCCGAGCGGATACGGCGTCACCAACGTCGGCACGCCGACTACTGCCGCTTCTGCGACCGAATTTCCGAAGCCCTCCCAACGCGACGGATAGGCAAAGGCGCTCGCGCTCGCCAGCGCCGCCCACTTCTCCGCGCCGTGCAGCGGCGGCTCGATACTGACCCACGCTTCGAGGTCGAGCTCGCGTACGAGCGCGGTCATCCGCTCGCGGCCGTCGCGCCAATCGGGCCCGACGAGCCGCAGGCGGGGCCGTTCGCCGGCCGGCACGCGGCCGAGCGCGGTAACGAGAAGGTCGATGCCCTTGTGCTGCGGGTCGAACCGGCCGAGCCAGAGCACGTACCCGCCCGTCCCGCCGTCCCATTGCACATCGGGCGGCGGCTCGACACCGTTCGGGGCGATGAGCGCGCGCCCGTGGTACCCGAGCCGTTCCAAGTCGGCCGTCTGCTCGGTGAAGAAATTGTGGACCGCCCGCGCCCGTTCGACCATCGGAAACTCGACGTAACGCCACCACAGTCGCTTCATCCGCGGGCGTCGCCCGAAGATGTGCGGATCGTACGCGCCGCGCGGCGCGACGACGTACGGGATGCCGAGTTGTCGCGAGACTCGGGTTGCGGCGACGTTGTGCGGCGCGAAACCCGAGTTCACGACGACGAGGTCGCTCCCGCGAAACACATCGCGCAACGCCTTGGTTCGGGGCAGCCGCTGGTTCTCGGTCCCTACGTGGGAAACAGCGATGCAGTTGATGCCCTCGGGTGGATCGCGCTTCGATCGACCGGGGTCGAACACGATCGCCGCCTGGGCACCGGCGCGATCCAAGGACCGCGTGAGCCGGTGGACTGCACCCGTCATGCCTCCGTCACCGGACACGGCGCGGGGGTAGTACTGCACGACCCGCAGCGTCATGGCGCGATGTTGTCAGCTGGGAGTCGCGCGCGGGCCATTCGGCCACCGCACCGACGAAACTTGAGACTCGTCGCGTTTCCCGTCCGCCGCGCCTGCGGGCCGTGGCCACCTGGCCGAGACGCTCGGCGAGACCGGAGATTCCTTGCGACCCTCGTCGGGCACCCCCTGAGGACCGGTTCGGACCGGGCGTTCCGGGCGGACGGCAGGGCGTTCCGGGCGGACGGCAGGGCGTTCCGGGCGGCCCGGGCGTTCGTCGTGTAGCGGGCGCTCCTCTCGATACTGGGGCTGTGGGCGAACTTCCGCCGGAGCCGCGCCCGGTGACCGCTCGAAGAAGGCGCGACCGGCGCCGTATATGTAACCGAGCGTGATCGCGTCCGTGAGCCGCAGCCGTCGGGCCAGCTCCTCCGCGCTGGTGATGCTTCCCCCGTCGGACGCCACGACGATCGCGCGTCCCGCCGCCGCGGTGAGCACGGCGGCGGAAGCAGAATCGAGGAATGGCGGCGTGACGACGAGCACGACGTCGCAACGCTTCTCGACCTCCCGGAACACGTCGCTCATCGACGTCGGGAAACGAACCGCCGGCGGCTTGCCGGCGAAACACACCGGACGTTCAGATGTCCACGTCAGATCGACGAGATCGATCGTTCCGTCCAACCGCTCTACCCACGACACCTGCTCCGCCGCGTTCTCCAACCAACGCGGCGTCGGTTGCCACGAGCCGTCGGCATCGATGAGCAGCACCCTCAAACCCTGAGCCGACAGTGCGAGCGCGGTGCGCCAGGCGACGGCAGTGCACGCGGCGCCGCCTTCGGGCGACACGAACGAGATCGACATGCCCGAGCCGTCACGGCCGCGAACCGCATCGGCGATGAAGCTCGCGAGGAGGCCGAAGAGCTGCGCGAGGCGAGACGCATGACGTTCTTTCGGAGCAGTGAGGCCGAAGATGTCGACGAGACGCAGGCTCGACACGTCGACGAGGAGCGGTGCCCCGAGGACAGTCTCGGGATCCGAATTGTGAGCGAAGACACGATTGCGGTACGCCCGCACGTATGCCAGGGCGCCGCCGAGCAACGCGCCGATGACGATCGCGAGCAACAAGCTGCGCGCGGCCGCTTTTGCACCGCTCGATTGCGCGCCGTTGGGCAACAACACGAAGCTGATGCCGGCGCTCGGATGAAGCGCCTCGGACGCGACCTGCGCTCGGCGGCTGTCGAGCGGTGCGCGGTTCGCGACGAGTTGCTGGATCTGGGCCAGCGAAGCTGAATCGGTATGCCCGGCCAGCTGCGCCAGCGCGCCGTCGATGGAGGCAATCGACGTGTCGAGCTGGTCCCTGATCGCCGAGGCTTCGGCGGCCACCGACTGCTTGACCACGTCGCCGTACGCGGAGACCACGGCGTCGGCTGCCGACTTTGCCTCCGCCGCGGTCGCGCCCTTGACCGCAACGGAGATCACGTTGTT
>JBBQGQ010000020.1:0-75359 GCA_038323195.1 Acidimicrobiia bacterium
GCGATCGGTGGCGGAAAACTCGGCTCGAAGACCTACCACTTCCTCGATATCGCGCTCGGGACCACGCTCCCGTCGGACGCATCAGGAATCCAATCTCATGTCCTGTACACCTGGGCCAACGGGGGAAGGTTCTACGCGACCAGAGACCCCGGCTGCTGAGAGGACCATACGGGCGAGGAGAAGCTGTCAATCGCGCGTCGCCTCGTCAGCCTTCTCGGCTGCGGCGCTCGGCCTCGATCCACGCTTTCACGACCGGCGCGAAGTTCGCGGGGTTGTACGCGTCCTCCTCGGAGGAGAACTGCATGTTCCCGGCGTACTTGAGCACGGTGAGGTTGTAGGCCTGGTAGACGTCGCCGTCACCCGGATCGCGGAAGCGGTTCTCGATCTGGCAGATCCACCAACCCCGCTCCTCGTCGCACACGCACCAGTCGTGCGGGAACTCCTTCATCTCGGAGTTCGGCCACTCCGACATCGTCTTGGAGATCCATTCGTAGATCGCCTCCCGACCTTGCATCGTCCCGTAGTGGTGCTCGATGTAGGTCGCGTCCTCCGTGAAGGTGTCCGCCCACGCACGCCAGTCGTTGGTGCGGCCGGCCTCACGCGCGACCGCGCAGTAATTGTCGTGCGCTCGCTGCAGCTCTTCTCGTGTCCAGGTCGGCATGCGCACAGCATCCCGTACCGCACAGGTCGCTGTCACACTTCGATGCCGAAACGCCCCATGTCGTAGATGTGGTGCGCCAGATCGTGGACGGCGTAGCGGCCGAGCGACTCGACCGTGAACGCAGAGCCGTCACTGCGCATGCCCGACCGCGACCATTGGCGCCCGGCCACGCCGTCGAACCGGTCGGCGAGACGGCGGGCCGCCGCGTCGAGCTCGAACGCGACTCGCTCCGGATCCTGCGTGTCGTACGCGTCTTCGGCGGCGCTCGCGTCCTGATCCCAGTTCGCGAACGTCGGCTCGTCCACGGTGAGCATCAGCTCGAGCCGTCCGTCCATGATCCGGTACACGTCGCGGACGTGACATCCGTACTCCAGCGGTGTCCACATGTCGTCGCGGAATCGTCTGGTCACGTCGGCGCGGGCGAGCACGAGCTGCCACGCGGCGGCGTTCTCACGGATCATCCGTCCGACGTCGTCGCGCCGTATCCGCGTCGCGTCGAAGCCGCACTCCGGGCACTGCCGCTCGAGCACCCACGTCCAGTTCTTCGTGTCCGGTGTGATCGCCATCACGCGACGCTACGACGTCGCTGCGCACCCGCGACCGATTTTCGTCCCTCGGCAGGCACCGTTGGAGGTCTATTCGGGCGGAACGGAACCGACGTGGAGCGGACGGTGCAGCGACCGTGGCGCCGACGCATCGGGGACCGTGTGCACGGGCTCCACGCTCGCGCCCGGAACCACGTGCGACGAGACATCGCCCGCGCTCGTGATCTCCGACGGCCAGGCCTCGGCCACGCCGACGATCGTCGTCAACGACGCGAAGCCCGCGTCGACGAGGCCCTGATCGGAGTCGGGCGGAGGCGCGACGCCGGTGGCGCGCAGCTCGAACTGGAGACGACGGTCGCCGGATTCGGCGATCGCGGCGCGCACGGAGCCGAACGCGGCGAGGCGCGCCCAGCGCACTCCGCGCACGTCTTCGTACGACCGTGCGGGCACGTTGAGGTTGAGCACGCTGCGCGCCGGCGCGTCGAGCAGCATCGGTAGGACATCGAGCGCGACGCGCGCCGCCGTGTCGAAGCGCCACTCGTCGGAGACGTCGACGCTCACTGCCAGCGCCGAGCATCCGAAGCTCTGCGCGGTGAGCGCGGCGCCGACCGTGCCGGAGTGCAGGATCGCGCGCCCGGTGTTACAGCCCGGGTTGACGCCCGACACGACGATGTCGGGCGGATCGCCGAACGCACCGAGCCGGCCCGCGCAAACGCACAGACCAGGGGGACCGTCGATCGCGTATGCGGCAATTCCTTCACAGCCCGGCATCTCGACCTTCTCCACGTCGAGATGCTGGTCGGCGTGCACGAGACCGATCGCGGCTCCGATACCGCTGCAATCGCGGTCGGGTGCGATGACCGTGACCTCGTACCCCGCGCGGTCGAGCGCGGCGGCGAGGACGTGCAAACCCGCCGACTCGATCCCGTCGTCGTTCGTTACGAGGACCCGCGTCACGGGGGGCAGTGCTGACCCTCGGTGGGGGGCACATCGAGCGCCGGGTTCCGGTCGAAGAAACCGAACGGCATCAGGACGAAGCCGGTGTACTCGACCGGCATGACCGGCCAGTCCTCGGGACGCACGAAGTGCGTGACGCCGAACGAATACCAGACGACGAGGTCGGTGTTGGCGACCGAGCGGTCGTTCGCGGTCCAGCGCGGCAGACCGTCGTCGCCGGGATGCTGGTTCGGGTACTCCCCCGCGGCCCGTCGCTCCTCGGGGTGGTAAGGCGTGACCCAGAGATTGTGTTGGGCGAACGCGGCGCGCCGGCCCACGGACGAATCGGGGTGCGCGAGAAGGGTCGGTGTCGACATCGTCGGCACGAGCTTGTACGCGGTCGGCTGCCCGAGCCCGTTGCGCGTGCTCGGGTTCACGATGCGCCAGGTGCGGGACGCGCCCGCGTCGACATCGCGCTGCGCGGTGAGCTCGGTTTCGAGCCGGGTCGACTTGGCGCGAAATGCGTTGAGCCACGGGTTCTCCGGGCCGGGCGGCATCCGCTCCGCGTCGACCTCGTAGATCTCGTTGGTCTCGCCATCGACGTCGAAGTCGAGCCGGGCGTTGAACATGTGTTGATGGTGTGGCGCGGCGACGCCTTCGGCGATCACGTTCGCGAACGCCGGAGTGGTGCCCGGGACGATCGCCATCGGCGACACGATGCCCGTGAGCTTGACCTCGAGCTGGATGTTGCCATCGAGGTAGAAGTACCAGAAGAAGCCGTACTCGTAGTTGCCGACAGTTGAAATGAAGCTGACCACCAGGCGACGGCTTCGCCGGACCTCGCTCGTTCCGCCCCACAGATCGACGTGCTTCCAGAGGATGCCGTAGTCCTCTTCGTGCAGGCAGATCGCGTTCTCGATCACCCACGGCTTGCCCTGCTCGGTGGCGAGCGTCGCGTCGAGGTAGCGGATCTCCCCGACGCAGTCACATCCGAGCCGCAGCGACTGCGTCATCCGACCGAGGCCCCACTCCCCCGCGTCGAAGGCGTTCTTCCACCCGTGCATCGGGTCGGGGTCGCCGTAGGGCACGACCATCTCGCTGATCGAGGCCCGGTGGAGGATCGGTCGCACGCGTCCGTCGTCGTCGTTGTACGCGACCTGGTGCAAGACGAGGCCCTCGAAGGGATCGAACGTGATGCGGAACTGCCACTTCTGCCACTGCACGAGGTTTCCCTCGACCGTGAAGCTCGGGCCCTCGGGTTGGGTGATCGCGATCGGCTTCAGGTCGGTGCGCATGCGCGGCTGATCCGCGGCGAGGTAGCTCGCGCGATTGGGCGGTATCGGCGTGACGCCGTGATCGTTCACCTCCAGCACAACGTTTCGGCCGTTGTCGAAGTGCACGATCAGGCCCTCGATCGGACGCGCGTAGCCGTTGTCGGTCTGGTCGTCGCGCAGGAAGGAGATGCACCGAGAGATCCGGCGACCCTCCTCGCACGCGTAGCCGAACACGCCGGCCGGCCACGGGTCGATCTGTACCCGGTCGATCATGCCCGCGGTGATGCCGCGGCGGGCGAGCGCCGCGAGATACTCGGGATTGGCGCGGATCGTCCCGATCGCCTGCGCGGCCTCGTGCATCAGGAGGGTGGGGCGGACCGCGGACAGTTCCTCCCACGCCTCGATCACTCCCCCGCCGAGGTCGACGATGGCTTCGACGACGCCGCACTCGGGTCCGGGGACGATGACCGCGCGTACCCGGCGCTCGACCCGGTCGCCCGGCTTCCACTGCGCGAGCAGGTCCTTGGCCGGCTCGTGCAGCACGACGCTCGCGAACAGTGCACCTTCCGGGAGACGACCGCTGTCGCGCAGGGTCGCGACGGCGCGCTTGATTTCCTCCGCCGTGAGCATCTCCAGCGGATGCGTCAGCTCGGCCTTGGTCATCTCGTGCTGGGTCATTGTGTGCTCACCACTCTCATCGCCTCGGCGGCGCGTCCTTCGGGAAGCCCCGCCACCTGCGCGATCGCGCCGGTCCAGCTTCGCACCATCGTCTCGGTCGCGTCCGGATCGGGCAGCTGACTCTTGTGGGACAGCAGCGCTTCGATCTTGCGGTCGACGGCGGTCGTGATGTCGACGTAGTGCGACGCCGAGTCGCGTCCGATCCCCAACCAGAGTGCATCGACCGTCCAGGGCTCGTAGCCCTCGTCGACCAGCTCGGGATGCGCCCAGCGGTTGCGGGCGTCCGGGTAGACGGCGCAGACGGCCGCCTCGCCGGTCGCGAGATGGTCGGGGTGGCTCGCGTAGATGCGATCCCAGCTGCGATCGGGCGACTGCGTCATGACCCGGTCGGGGCGAACGGTACGGATGACCCGGGTGATGTCTCGGCGCAGCTCCAGCGTCGCCTCGACGCGGCCATCGGGATAGCCGAGGAAGTGCACGTCGTGCACACCGACGATCGCCGCCGCGGCGCGCTGCTCGTCGCGGCGCATCGGCGCCATGTCGGCCCGGGCGACTCCGGTCTCCGATCCGCCGGCGTCGCCGTCGGTGACGAGGCAGTAAACGACCTCGATCCCGGCGTCGGTCATGACCGCGACCGAGCCCGCGAACCCGAAATCGACGTCGTCGGGATGCGCCGTCACGACGAGGACCCGTTCCACCCCGGTCAGATCGAGCTCTTCCATCGCCTGGCTCCCTCACCTCGCCCTCGGCGCGTTCGCACTTCTGGCGCGCGACGCTAGTTGGCGTCACGACGTCGCCCTTCTCCGCTCGGCAGCTCGTCGGTCAGCTCGTCGGTCAGCTCGAGGTACCCGACCTCGACGCCCGAGCCTCGACCATTCGGCGCATGCCCTCTTGCCAGCCCACCGCCGTGGGGCCGGCCAGCGCCGTCCGGAGGGAATTGTCCGTGGGAATCCCGCCGATCGTGCTCGTCGTGCGATCGAAGTGCGGCACGACACCCACGAGCCCGCCCATGTACTCGCACCACGCTTCGATGCTCGTCTCTTCGTCACCGCCCCAGTTGACGATCGTGGCGGGGACCGACGCCGCGCCGAGCATCGCGGGCAGGGTCGCGAAGATGTCGTCGTCGTGTATCGGATTGAAGCGACTGGGTCCGTCGGGACGAACGGGAACCGGCCGGCCCGCGAGCATGAGTGCAAGGTGGAACGCGGGCCAACCCCCGCCGTCGCCGTATGGCACGTTGAGACGCGCGATCGTCGTCGGCACCTCGAAGAGGCGACACGTCGTGCGCACCACGGCCTCCGCGGCGATCTTCGAGATGCTGTACGTGGGCATCATCACTCGATGGTTGTCGCCCAGGGGATCGGTCTCGCGCTGCGGGGTTCCGCCGGCCGCTTCGTAGACACCCGTCGACGAACAGTGCAGGAAGGCCCGCGCGTCGCGGCAGTGCGCCATGAGCAACCCCGCCGCCTCCGCGTTGCCGGCGAGGTCGACCTCCCACTTGTTGCTCTTGACCACCGCGAAATTGCACACGTAGTCGACATCATGCGGCACACCTTCGAGCGAGCCCCGCGCCAGATCGACCGCGACGCATTCCACTCCGGCCGCCTCCAGTCGCGCGCGCGACCCGGCGTCCGTGAAGCGCGCCACCGCGATCACCTCGTTCTCGGCGGCCAGGCCGAGCGCGACCGGAAGCGCCACCTGTCCGGTGGCTCCGGTCACGACGATCCGAGCGCCGCAGAGTGTCAAGGCGTGGCCGAGAGCGCGGCAGCCGCCTCGTCGTCGATGCCCGAGCCCGCCGGCAGCCGCGCCGCGACCGCTTGGACGAACTCCTCGTCGGAAAGGTCGACGTCGACTCCCTCCCCCTTCACGTGCGTGCGGCCGTTGCTCGCCTCGATCGTGAGATCCGGTTTCAGCTCCTTGATCGCGAAACGGCTGAAACGCGCCTGCCACTCCGCACGCGCGGCCGCCTCGCCCGACTCGACGGGCACGCCGACGTCGTCGGCGTGGGTCGCGAGCTCGAACGCGAGATGGAACGCCTGCCAGCGCGCGGGATACGCGCCGACGCTGCTGTCGACGTCGGCGCCGTCGCGGGCTCGGAAGGCCGCACGGTTCTGCGCGCCGCTGGTCCGCCAGGCTTCGAGGATCTGATCGGGCGTGCGGTCGTCGAACTCGTGGATGCCGATCTCGTTGGCGGACGCGAGATCGACTGCTCCTTTGGCCCCGACGTCCGCGAGGAACTGCTGCACGGTGCCGTCGAGACAGGCTCGGTTGTAGTCCTCGGTCGCCGCCAGGTGCGCGAGCAGGTCGCGCGCGCTCCAGCCTTCGCACCGGGTCGGGTTCTTCCAAAGTCCGGCGTCTGTGCTCGCGAAGAAACGATCGAGTCGGGTGGCTTCACTCGCCATCAGCTCGTAGGGATCGAGTCCTGTCAGATCGTGATCGTCGATCATGTCGTCTCCTTCCGATCCGAGGCGCACCGTAACGCGAACCCCGACGCCCGATCACTATCGGTATCGGAGCACGACGGTCGACGCGGTCTTGGCCGGCGTCTCGCCACCGACGAGGTAGCCGGCGCCGTCGACGGCCGCGGCACCGGCATCGGCCACGGGATACGGCAACGTCCCGACCTCGGTGACGTGTCCGGATGTGGGATCGAATCGCGCGACGGTGTCGAGGATCTGCCCGCGACTGCGGCCGCCGGCGATCAGAATGCGACCGGCGACGACGACTGCGCTCGCGTCCGAGATCGGTGCCGGCAACTGCCCGGCGATCGTCGCATCGCCCGTGGCGGGATCGATGCGCTGGATCGTCGCGACCGCGGTGCCATCGTGCTCACCGCCGAAGAGCCATATCCGGCCGTCGAGCACCGCGACCGCGGGATACCGCACCGTCTGCGGAAGTTGCGCCACCGTCCGGAACGTCGAGCCGTCGGTGGTGGCGAGCACGCTCGCGATGCTGCTCGTGCCGTCGAAGCCGCCCAACACGTACGCGGTCCCGTCGATCGCTACGGCAACGAGGTCGGAACGCGCTTGGGGCATCTGCCCGACGACACTGACGACTCCGGCGCGGTATCGCTGCACCGTCGCGAGCTCTCGGGCGCTACCGCCGCCGAACACGAACGTTGCCGGCCCGAGCTGCGCGCCCGCCGAGTCGTGCATCGGCTCGGGAAGCACCGCGAGGCGCGTCGTGATCCCTGCCGGCAGCGCGACATGCCAGACCCGTGCCGTCGACGCGCCGCCCGGGTCGAGGCCGCCGATCACCAGGAGCGCACGCGTCTCCGCGAGCACCACCTCACGCGCACGCGGCTCGGGGAGCTGCCAGGGAGCGGTCGTGATCTGCAGCGTGGCCGCTGCGGAGGTGACGGTCGAGGGTGACGCGGTCGCCGAGGGTCGCGCGGCCGTGGTCGAGCTCCCCGCCGACGACGTCGTGGTCGAGCCCCGTTGTTTGCCGGCGCCGCTCGTGCACGCGCTCAGAAGGACGACCGCGGCGACGATGAGACGATGCCGCACGGTTCTGCACGATGAGAGACCGGGCACGACGTGTGACCATAACGGCTCGCGCGCTAGGGCGACTGCGCGTTGTGGTCCGCCCGGCATGCTGCTCCGCTCGCAGCGCCAAAGTTCCGCAGTTGCGCGGCCTGCGCGGCCGTCGGAGTTCCGTTGCGTACCGCGAGAACGAGCTTTTCCGCCCCCGGCAATCCCATGAACACGCGCGCCGCGCAGCGGGCGAGGTCGCCGGAGTCGAAACTCTTGGCCGCGGCAACCGTGATGCCGGTGCGAAAGCTCAGCACCTCGACCGCGTTCTCGAGCGGGTGCGTGCTCGGCGCCGGCGCGCTGCGGCCCGGATCGCACGCCGTGAAGCCCACGAGGTCGCCGACCGCGTCGAGGGTCGTGCCCGGTCGTCCGCGGGCCCAGTCCTGGACCGCGTCCAAGAGGAACGAATGGCTGTGCTCGAACGTCGGCGCGACGGCTACGCGGTAGCAGGTCGCGCCGTTGCTGCGGAACAGCACCGCTCTCCCGCCGGCGACGACGTCGGCCGCGGCCAGTGCACGGGCCGGGTCGATCCGCATCGCCAGGGTCAGGAACGTCTCGAACGGACCGAACGTGTCCGCCGTCCCGACGGTGACGGCATCGGGCGGAAGTACCGGCTGCTCCACCGCGACCGGCGGACTGATGTCGCCGGATTCGACGAAGACTTCCGTCGACGGGACCGGACCAGTGAGTGCGTCGTTGACCGCGGCGTTGCCGCCGGACTCCTGCAAGACTTGGACCGACGGCAGCCCGAACTCGTACGGCGCGCTCGACAACAGGTCGACGATCGCAGGTACCGACGCGGTCTCCTTGCCGACGCGCGCGCCCTCCGCATCGTTCTCGCGCTCGTAGTCCTTCTGATCCGCGGGTGAGAGCTGCTCGACATAACTGTTCTCGATGCGGACGGCGTCGCCCTCGACGAGGGCCTTGAACGCCGACGCGTCGCCCGAGTCGGAATCCGATGCTCGTTGCTGCAGCTTCGGGAGGTTGAAATGCTGGTCCTGGAGCACGTGCGTCAACTCGTGCGCGATCGTCACCTGATGCGCGATGTCGAGCGTGGTTCCCCGGACGATGATCTCCTTGCGGTCCGGGTCGTAGAAGGCGAGCGTCTCGGACGACTGCGCGGTGTCGATACCGCGGAGCAGATCGACGTTGCCGCCGATGAACCCGAGCGCGCGGAACACGGACTCTTCGCGCTGTGCTTCCGAGCGATCGGCCGAGGACGGGTTGCCGGCGTCACCGAGCTGCTTTTGAAAATCGTTCGGCGCGAGATACCGGATCGGCACTGGGTGCTCGAACTCGAGACCGCGCAGACGCGCGACGGTGGCGGCGATCGGCGCGATGGATGCGTCCCAGCGTTTCGGGAACCACGACCGACCGGAGCTCCCGGCCACCACCGCGCCCGCCGTGACCGCGAGCACTCCGGCGAACACGACCACGCCGACGGCTCGAGCCGCATCACGCCGCACGAGCACCGGGCCCACGCGGCGTACCCTACATTTGCTCGTGTTCACCGCGGTGCCCAAGGCTTCACTCGGTAGCATGCCGCCGTGTTCGACCCCTTCGACGCCGCCTGTTCGCGAGACGCCTGGACGGTGCTGCAGGATCTGCGCACGAAGGGTCCGCTGGCAACCGTCGCCGGCGACCTGAGGTATGTCACGCGGTACGCGGACGCACGCGGCGTGTTGCGCGACACCGAGACCTTCTCGAATGCATCGGGACTGAAGGCGCCCGGGGTCGACATTCCGTTCGAGGACCGACTCCTCGGCGAGCTCGACCCGCCCCGGCACACGGCCGTCCGGCGCGTCATGGTGACCGCGATGACCCCGAAGGTGGTACACGCGACCGAACCGTTCATCGCGGCGACTGCCGCGGCCCTGCTCGACGCATGTGCGCCCGATCGATTCGATCTCGTCGCGTCGTACACGGGAGTCCTGCCGAACCGCGTCACCATGAAGCTGCTCGGCTTCGACCCCGCCGACTCCGACCAGATCGCGCGCTGGGCGAAGGAGCTGATGGAAAGCACTTTTCCGGCGCTGAACCGGACCGACCGTGGTGTGGGTTTCGCGGCTGCATTCCCCGACTTCGCGGGCTACATCGATGCGCGCATCACCGAGCGGACCGGGCAACTCGCCGCCGGGAACGATCCCGACGACGTGCTCACGCGACTGATCCGCCTCGAGGTCGACGACGCTCCCCTCCCTCCCCAACAGCTCCGTGCCCTCGTGCGAAACCTCATCACCGGCGGACTCACGACCACCAGTCAGTTGCTCGGCAACCTCCTGTACGAGCTCCTCGCGCGTCCGGAGCTCGAGTCGGCACTGCGCGCGGATCGCGGGCTTCTGGCGAACGCGATCGAAGAGAGCCTTCGCCTGACGCCTCCGGTGTTGTTCATGGCGCGCGGGTGCGTGCGCGACACCGAGATCGGGGGCTGCCCGGTGCACGCGGGTGAACGCGTCATCGTCGGTTCGGCCTCGGCGAATCGCGACGACCGGGTCTTCGACCTCGCCGACGAATTCCGGGTCGACCGTGTCAACGCCGATCAGCACCTCACCTTCGGCTACGGAACGCACGTTTGCCCGGGCGCGACCCTCGCGCGCGCCGTCGCGCGCATCGGCATCACCGCGGTGCTCGATCGTTTCGCCGAAGGTGAACTGGAGCTCGAGCCGGGTTTCGCGTTCGAGCAGGTGCCCACGTATTTCGAGCACGGCCCACGGCGGCTCCCCGTCGTGCGCGGTCGGGCGAACGCCGCGCCACGCGGTCGCTGACTACTCGGAGCCAGCCCGCGCGCAGAACGAAGAGTTGGACAGAACCAGGGTTCAGGTGTGCGCGTCGCCGAACCCGATGACTTCGCCGTCGGCGAGCTCGAGCCAGTACCCGTGGCCGGAGCGCGTCGCCGTCATGCCGACGATCGGTGCGGGCGGACCGGTCGACGCGAGTGAGCCGAAGAAATGCGCATCGCCGAAGCTGAACACTCCGCCGTCGCTCGCGACCAGCCAGTAGCCCTTGCCACTCGGCGTCGGGGCGATCCCGACGACGGGCGAAACGATCCTCACGCCGCCCATCGAGCCGAAGAAGCGCGCGTCACCGAAGCTGAAGACCCCGCCGTCGCTGGCGACGAGCCAATAACCGTTGCCACTCGGCGTCCTCCCGATGCCGTCCACCGGCCGATTCAGGTGCATCCCGCCGGTCGAGCCGAAGAAGCGCGCGTCGCCGAAGCTGAAGACCCCGCCGTCCCACGCGAGGAGCCAGTAGCCGTTGCCCGATTTCGTCGGGGCGATACCGTTGACGGGTTGCGCGAGCGCGAATCCTGCGGTCGAGCCGAAGAAGCGCGCGTCGCCGAAGGTGAACACCCCGCCGTCGGCGCCGACCATCCAGTAGCCCCCGCGGTCGAGCGTCGCGGCCGCGCCGACCATCACCCACGCGATCGGGATCGAAGCCGCCGAGCCGCGGTCGGCGAAGTCGCCGTGGACACCGAGGCCACCGAGCCCGTCGACCGTCGCGAAACCGCCGTCATCGGCGCTCGGCAACAGCGCGACCGCGTCACCGCGACGGGGGGACAGGCCGAGATTGCCGCCGTCGCCGACCCACTCCCAGTGCCACGGCTCGGGGCACGAGCTCCCGCCCGGCTCTGCGAAGGCCGGGTGGTTCCAGCCGAGCGAACCCGCGACACTCTTCATGAACGCGTAGCCCGGGCTCGCAAACGTCAGCGACTGACCCGCATCGGTGAGATCAACGGCCTTGCCCCATCCGTGATACGAGTGGCCGACCGGCGTGCCGTTCGGCGCAGTGCCGACCGTCGCGACGCACGCGGGATTGTTGCCGGGCTGCGCGGCCTGGTTCGCGAACTCGACCTCCTGCGACAGCGGTCGATAACACTGGTCGGCGCCGAGCGCGTCGTTGATCTCACGCGCCATCGCGAAGATACGCGCCAGGCTCGGCCCGGCCTCGCGTGCCGCGACACAGTTGGGTGCGACGTTCACGAGCCGCGAGGCCAGCACCGCACCGTTGACCGCTCCGGCGAGGGGGGTCGGCCGGTTGTTCGGGTTGATCGGGCTGACTTCGTCCGCGCTCGCGACACCGGCGACAACCAGGACGAGCACCGCACTCACGAAGAGGGCCGGCGAGCGACGAGAAAGGACGCGCACGGCGCGCATTCAAGCAGGCTTCTGCGCGCGCGTCACGTACCGCCGTGCCCGGCCTCAGAACAGCTTGGTGAAATCGAACGTGCGCCAATGCTCGGGCCGCAACCGAACCGTGAGCGAGTCGTCGGTGCGCGGATTGTGCTCGACATACCAGGCGCCGAGCTCGGTCCCGAGGTAGCGGGTCGCCAGGGCAAGCTCGTCGTGCATCGCCGGCTCGAGCACCACCGGTCCTTCGATGCTGACGTACTGATAGGGAGCGGTCTCGGTTTGTACCGTGAGCGACGCGCGACCTGCAGCTCGCAACAGCGCAGCCTTGCGCGACGAGCCGTCGATGCCGATCAGCACTTCGCCGTCGTCGTAGAGGTACCAGATCGGAAGCGCGTGCGGTCCGCGCCCGGCTTCGTCGACGGCCAGCACACCCACGTGCACGCCCGCGACGAACGCCACGCGCTCCGCGACGGTCATCGCCCCGGTTTCGGTCATCGTGGCGCCTCGGAATCGGCTCGGGAGCTCGAGCAGTATCTCGCGACGAGCTGTCAGTCGCGCTCGAGCGCGACGGCAAGGCTACCGACGGTCGCAGCCGAGGCTCCGACGGGTTCCCGCTCGCGCGCCGCGATCGCGCTTTCCTCTTGCTCGTCGACGGCTCGCGCCGGCAGCCAGACGACAACTCCGACGACTGCGATCATCACAATCGCCGCGGCGATCAGCGATGCCAGATGGAGCCCGCCGATGAAGCTGTGGTGGGCAGCCGTCACCACCTCGGTCCGAAGGCGCGCGGATACGGGGTGCGCAGGGTCGTTCACCGCGCCGACCGCTCTCCCGACGGAGTCCCGGGCGCTGGCGATCAGAGGCGCCGGTACCTTGCCGGCGAGCGCGGACGCGAGGCTCGGGCCGTAACGGGACGAGAGGACCGAGCCGAGAACCGCGACCCCGACGGCTCCGCCGACCTGCCGGGTGGTGTCGTTCATCGCGGAGCCGACGCCCGCCTTCTCGCGGGGCAACGAGCCCATGATCGATTCAGTCGCGGGAGCCATGACGTTGCCCATGCCGATTCCCATGAGCACGGACACGAGAATCACGTGCAACGCGCTGGATCCGACGTCGAGCGTGACGAAGCTGACGAGCGAGATCGCGACCATCGTCAACCCGAACGCCACGACCGCCTTGTTCCCGAACCGCACGACCCAGCGCGGGCTGAGGAACGCGAAGGTCATCAACGCCGCCGACTGCGGGATGAGGATCGCACCGGCCTTGAGGGTGGAATAGCCGAGCACCGACTGGAGGTACTGCGTGAGCAGGAAGATCGTGCCGAACAGCGCGAGGAAGACGAGCATGATCGCGGCGCTCGCGGCCGAAAAGCGCGGGTTTCGGAAGAACCGAAGGTCGAGCATCGGGCTGGACGATTTCAGCTCCCAGAGGAAGAACCCGACCAGGAGCACCGTGCCGACTCCGAATCCCGTGAGGATCTCTGACGACGTCCATCCGTGGCTCGGCGCCTCGATGATGGCCCACAGCAGCGCGCCGAGGCTGACGATCGACAGCGCGGCACCGACGGGATCGAGACGCGGCGTCGTCTTGTCGTAGGAGTCGGGCACGAGGAAGTAGCCGAGGACGAGCGCGGTGACGACGATCGGCACGTTCACGAGGAACACCGACCCCCACCAGAAGTGCGTGAGCAACGCGCCGCCGGCCACCGGCCCGATGCCGACGCCGAGCGCGGAGACGCCCGCCCAGATGCCGATGGCGCGGGCCCGCTCGCTCGGCGAGTGGAAGACGTTCGAGAGGATGGACAGGGTGCCCGGCATGATGCAGGCGCCGCCGATACCCATCAACGAACGGGTCGCGATGAGCACGCCCGCCGACGGGGCGAAGGCCGACAGCACCGAGCCCGTGCCGAAGACGATCAGACCGAACGTCAGGAACTTGTAACGACCGAACCGGTCACCAAGGCTCCCCATCGTGAGCAGCAGGCCGGCGAACACCAGGGTGTAGGCGTCGACGATCCACTGCAGCGCGCTCCCGGACGCACCGAGCCCGCCGAGGTTCTTCGCGTGGGAGAGCGTGGGCAACGCGACGTTCAAGATCGTGTTGTCGAGCCCGATGACCATCAGGCTGATGCACAGCACGACCAGCGTCAGCCATCGCCGGCGATACGCAACCTCGGGATTTTTCAGTTCCGATCGCACTCGCGCCCCTCCGTGACCACCCGAGCGTATGAGAAAGAACGACGCCTGCGGCGCCGAATTCATTCCCGATCAGCCGACCCAGACGGTCTTGACGTTGCAGAAGGCCCGGATTCCCTGCGACGAGAGCTCGCGCCCGAAGCCCGACTCCTTCACCCCGCCGAACGGCAGCTCGGGAAAGGAAGTGGTCATCCCGTTCACGAAGACCGCGCCCGCGTCGAGACCGCTCACGAAGCGTGCTTCTTCCTCGGCGTCTCGCGTCCACACGTTGGATCCGAGCCCGAAGACGGTCGCGTTGGCCAGGCTGATCGCCGCGTCGGCATCGCCGACCCGGAACAACTGCGCGACCGGACCGAAGATCTCCTCGTGGTACATGCGCATGTCGGGCGTGACGTCGGTGACGATCGTCGGCGGATAGAACCATCCCGGCCGATCGAGCCGTTGTCCACCACACAGCAGTCGGGCGCCTCGCTCGACGGCATCGCCGACGTAGGCCTCGACGTCGAGCAGACCCTGCTCGCTCGCGAGCGGCCCGATATCGGTTTGCTCGTCCATCGGGTCGCCGACCCGCAACGCCTGCATGCGCGCTACGAACAGCTTCTCGAACGCGTCCGCCACGGCATCATGGACGATGAACCGTTTCGCGGCGATGCAGCTCTGTCCGTTGTTCTGCACACGCGCCGTGACCGCGATCTGCGCGGCCTTCTCGATGTCGGCCGAGGGCATCACCACGAACGGATCGCTGCCGCCGAGCTCGAGCACGACGGGCTTGAGCTCCTCGCCGGCGATCCTTCCGATCGAACGACCGGCCGGAGTGCTCCCGGTGAGCGTGGCTGCACGCACGCGCGGGTCACGCAGGATCCGCTCGACCGATGACGCGCCGATGAGCAGCGTCTGGAATGCGCCCTTCGGGAACCCGGCGCGCCGAAACGTGTCTTCGATCAGCAGCGCGGTTTGCGGGACGTTCGACGCGTGCTTGAGCAGCCCGACGTTGCCCGCCATGAGCGCAGGGGCCGCGAACCGGATGACCTGCCACAACGGGAAGTTCCACGGCATGACCGCGAGCACCGGGCCGAGCGGTTCGTAGCGTATGTACGCGCGGGTTGCGCCGACCGCGGCGGCGTCCGCCGGTTGGTCGGCGAGCATCGACTCCGCGTGTTGCGCGTAGAAGCGGCAACCCTTCGCGCACTTGAGCACCTCGGCGCGCGCGGCGACGATCGTCTTGCCCATTTCGGTCGTCATCACGCGCGCGATCTCCTCGCCGCGCGACTCGAGCGTTTCCGCGGCCGCGTTCATCCACCCGGTTCGGTCCCCGAACGTCGTGCGGCGGTACTCGACCGCCGTCGAGGCGGCCCGAGCGATGCATTCGTCGACCTCGGCGTCGGTCCGCGCCTCGAACGTCTTCTCGATCTCGCCGGTGGCCGGATTCGTCGTCGCGATTGCCATGAGATCTTGTACCACTGCTCGGCGCCACGGCGCTGAGCGGCGCGTCGGTGCCAAGATGGACGCGTGAGCGCAAGCCCCTTCACGAACCCCTTCACGAGCCCCTTCACGGCAAGCCCGTTCGTGGGCGAAGTGGTGCCGATCATCGAGTCCGACGCCGAGATCTCCGACGCCCTCGAAGACGCCGAGGTCCCGCCGTTGCTGGCGGCGCTCGCCTACTTGACCGGCGACCTCTCGATCCTGCGCGAGGGGCTGCGCCCGGACCCACTCCTGCTCGGCATGCCGCAGAGCGGGCTCACCGACGCCCAGCTCGCGGAGGCCCGCGCGCTGGCTCTCGAGACGCTGATCCGGTTCCGCGACGGCGGTTGTCTTCCCGCGCCGCCGCCCTCCGAACGCGTGCTCCTGCAGATCATGGAGTTCGCCGTGGGCGGCGGAGCCGACATGGAGCCGTACCTTCCGCTCCTCGAAGAAGAGCTGGCCGTTCGCGGCGAGGACCGCCGGGCGCCGAGCTGGCGCAAGGCCGACGTGGCTCCCGATGCCGACTTCCGGGTGTTGATCATCGGCGCCGGGATGTCGGGCCTCCTCGCGGCCCACAGGCTTCGCCAGGCCGGCGTCGCGTTCGTGATCCTCGAGAAGAACGACGATGTCGGCGGGACGTGGCTCGAGAACAGCTATCCGGGATGCCGTGTCGACAATCCCAACCACAACTACAGCTACTCGTTCGCACAGCGCCACGATTGGCCGCTGCACTTCTCCACCCAGGACGTACTACTCGACTACTTTCGCCGGTGCGCCGACGCGTTCGGCCTCCACGACCTCGTCCAGTTCGGAACGACGGTGCGCGCCGTGACGTGGTCCGAGCCGGAGCGGCGCTGGAAAGTAGAGGTGCAGCATCGCGACGGCCGAGACGAGACCATCGTGGCCAACGCCGTCGTCAGCGCGGTCGGGCAACTCAACCGCCCGCTCTTCCCCGACATCGAGGGCCGTGATGCGTTCGCGGGTGCGGCTTTCCACTCCGCCCGTTGGGACCACTCGATCGATCTCCGGGGCAAACGCGTCGCCGTGATCGGGACTGGTGCGAGTGCGGTGCAGTTCATCCCCGAGATCGCGCCCCGCGTCGGCGAGCTCTTGGTGTTCCAACGTACGCCGCCGTGGTTCGGCCCCACCGACGACTACCACGCCCCAGTCGAACCGGGTTTGCGGTGGTTGTACGCGCACGTCCCGTCGTACAGCGAATGGAATCGCTTTCACATCTTCTGGAAGATGGGGGATGGCGTGCTCGCAGGCGTGCGCGTCGATCCCGACTGGGAACCGAAGGACCACGCGGTCGGCCTCTTCAACGACATCCTCCGCCAGCTCCTGACGGGATATCTCCAAGAGCAATTCGCCGACCGGCCCGATCTGCTCGACAAAGTGCTCCCGAGCTATCCCCCGGGCGCGAAACGTCTCTTGCGCGACAACGGGGTCTGGGCCGGCGCGTTGAAGCGCGACAACGTGCAGCTGTGCACCGAAACCATCCGCGAGATCACGCCGAAGGGCATCGTCACCGCCGACGGCACCGCGCACGACGTCGACGTCATCATCTACGGGACCGGTTTCCAGGCTTCGAAGTTCCTCACTCCGATGCGCGTGACCGGCCGAGGAGGCATCGACCTGCACGAGCAGTGGAACGGCGACGCCCGCGCGTACCTCGGGGTCACGATCCCGGGATTCCCGAACCTCTTCTGCCTGTACGGACCGAACACGAACATCGTGATCAACGGGAGCATCATCTACTTCTCCGAGTGTGGTGTCCGGTACATCCTCGGCTGCCTCGGGCTGCTGCTCGACGGCAAGCACCGCGCCCTCGACGTTCGCAAGGATGTGCACGACGAGTTCAACGAGCGCGTCGACGCGGAGAACGCGCTGATGGCCTGGGGCTGGTCCGACGTCAACAGCTGGTACAAGAACGAACACGGCCACGTCGCCCAGAACTGGCCGTTCACGCTGCTCGAGTACTGGCAGCGCACACTCGTACCCGATCCGGGCGACTACGAACTGATCGACTGAATGTAGGCGGGGAGATTCGGCGGGAGGTCTCGTGAGCAGGTTCGTTGGCAAGGTCGCGATCGTCACGGGCGGCGGATCGGGTATCGGACGTGCGACCGCGCTGCTGCTGGCGTCCGAGGGCGCGCGGGTGTCGGTGGCCGATATCGCCGGGCGCCCGGCGACCGAAGTCGCGGCGGCGATCGAAGCGAACGGGGGTGTCGCCCGTGTGCACATCGTCGACGTGGCCGACGCCGACGCGGTCGCGGCAATGGTCGAGGACACCGTGCAGGCGTTCGGCGGACTCGACATCCTGCACAACAACGCGGCTGCCCTCGATCAGAACCGCGCCGATCAGGACGTCGTGACGATGGATCTCGCCACTTGGGAGCGCGTGATGGCGGTGAATCTGACCGGTCCGATGCTCGGATGCCGGTTCGCGATCCCCCACATGCTGGAACGCGGCGGCGGGTCGATCGTCAACACTGCGTCGGCGGCCGCGTTCTACGGCAGCCACTCACTGGCCGCGTACGGGACGTCGAAGGCGGGCGTCGTCGCGCTCACGCGCTACGTCGCTACCGCCTACGGCGAACGTGGGATCCGCTGCAACGCGGTCGCCCCGGGGGTCGTCGTCGACCGCGACGCGCAGGACGCGCTCGGCGGGCCGATGGGCGATCGCCTGCGGCGATACACCACGAGCCATCTCGTCGGGCGGCTCGGCTACCCGGAGGAGATCGCGGCCGCGGTCGCTTACCTCGCGTCCGACGACGCCGCGTTCGTGACCGGCGAGGTGCTGCGCGTCGACGGCGGGTTCACCGCGCACACCCCGACGTACGCGACCGACCAACACCCGCGGAGCTAAATCCGGCGCGCGAGCACCCCGAGCGGCCGGATCCGCGTTCCCCCGGGTCGACCTGCTCGATCGTGTGCGACGTTTACGAGACGATGCGGCCAATACCTCACAAACCCGACATCATCGGCTGGAGCGGCCGGGTCGGGTTGACGAACGTGAGGTGTGCCGACGGCGACGCAGGAGGACGCGCGCAACGTTTCGGGCACCACATCGCGATCTGCGGTCGTTGCCGTCGTGGCCGCCGGGAATCTCCTCGGGGTAGGCGCGATCGCGGCGATCTGGTGGCTCGCGGAGCACGACCTCATCAAGGGCCCGCCGTATTGGGCGTTCGCGGCAATGATCCTGGCGTCGATCGCCTTCGACCTCGCGGGGCGGGCGTGGCACTGGCGCCGACCCGGGTCGCGTGTACGGGAACAGGTCCGCGTCGTGGTCGCGGTGGGCGCGACGACGGGCGTCCTGTACGCGAGCGGGTGGGGCTCACTGCTCGGTATCGCCTACGCACTCTGTGCCGTACAACTCATGGCCCAGCTGCGCGACGCCGATTGGAGAAGGGTCTTCGGTTGGTGCGTCGTCGGTGTCACGGCGGGCGAGGTGGCCGTGGGGACGGGCGTCGCTCCGACGATGGTGGGCATCGCCGGGTCTCACGTCATCGCCGGTTCGGGACTCGCCCTGCTCGCCGGGGTGCTGTGGGTCGTGAACGGCATCCTTTCGGCCCGCGACGCCGTCGAGCGGGAGGTGCGTGCGCGCGGTCGGCGCCTCGCCCACGAGGCCATGACCGACTCGCTGACGAAGCTGCCCAACCGGGCCGCGTTCACCGCCGCCCTGGAGCGTTCGTGCGCCGCGCACGAACCCGCGATGCTCGCGTTCGTCGACCTCGACAACTTCAAGGACATCAACGACTCCTTCGGCCACCACACCGGCGACGACGTGCTCGTCGAGGTTGCGGCGCGGCTTCGACGGGTCGTGCGCGCCGAAGACTTGATCGCCCGGTGGGGCGGCGACGAGTTCGTCATCTTGGTGAAGTCGTCGCGCGACCAGGCCGCCGCGGGCCGGCTCGTCGAGCGCGTGTGGGAGGTCCTCGCGGAACCGTGGCCGATCATCGCGCCCAACACGATCTCCGCGAGCGTCGGCGTCGTGGACGACGACATCGGGACGCGCTCGCCCGACGACCTCCTCCGAGAGGCCGACACGGCGATGTACGGGCGCAAGCACGGTCTCAACTCGACCGGCTCGATGACGACCATGACGTCGCGCGCACTCGCGCACCACCGCTTGGCCATGGACGGCATGCACGGAAGTTTCGTGGTACTCCATGCCATCCGTGAAGGCGGCGCGATCGTCGACTTCGAGATCATCGAGGCGAACGCTCTCGTGCGCGACGCGTACGAGCGCGCGTGTGGCCAGATCGTGGGCACGCGCCTGTCGACGCTCAACGCCGTAGCCGACAACACCGCGTGCATCCCGCTCTACGAACGGGCGCTGTCGACCGGCGAGCGGGTCAACGCGGAGCTCAGCCTCAAGCTCCCCGACGGTTCCACCGCGTGGCGCAACCTGAATGTCGTCACCGTCGATCGCGACCTCGTCGCCGTCATCGCGAACGACATCTCCACCGAGGTCGCAGCGCGCGAATTGCTGGAGCGGAGAGTGCATTTCGCGAGCCTGATCGCACGATCCAGCGATCTCGGATGTGTCGTCGACGCGAGCGGCAACATCGTGTACGCGCCCTCGTGGGGAACGGCATTCCTCGGCTACGCGAGCGATGAGCTCGGGCCGCCACTCGCACGGGTCGCGCCCGGCGATCGCGCGCTGGCCGCCACCTGGTTCGACCAGGTGTGTGCGCTGCCTTCCGGGTCGGCGCCACGATCGGCCGTCTGGAGATTCCTCGCCCATGACGGCGTACACACGTGCGACGTCACCGCGCAGAACCGCACCGACGAAGCCGTTACCGGCGGCATCGTACTGAGCGTGCACGACGTCTCCGCCGTCGTCGCGGCGGAGGCGCACCTGGCGGCCGTCGCCGACGCGGTCGCCGATGTGATCACGATCTGCGACGCGCAGGGCCGCATCACGTGGGTCTCCAGATCGGTGCGCGCCGCGCTCGATATCGAGCCCGACGAGCTCATGGGTGTCTCGGTCTTCGACCTCGTGCATCCCGACGAGCACGCCGCGCTCACCCAGCGCTACGTCGGCTTCGTCGCCGAGAGCGGCATGGACAGGCCGCCGATCGAGCTCCGTCTGCGGCGGGCCGACGGCACCTACTGCTGGTTCGAGAGCAGCGGCAACAACCAGCTCGCCAACCCGTCGATCCGAGGCCTGGTCGTCAGCCTCCGTGACATCACAGATCGCCGCGCGGCCGAGACCGCGCTGCGCATGTCGGAGGAACGCAACCGGAGCATCGTCGAAGCCGCCGCCGACGCCATCATCTCGGTCGACAACGAGGGGATCATCCAAACCTTCAATCGGGCCGCGGAGCACATCTTCGCAACGTGCGCTGCCGACGCGATCGGCCTCTACTACGGCCAGTTCCTCCCCGCCGAGTCGCTGGAGCTCGTCCGGAGCACACTTCAGAAGGGGCGCCTCGGCCAGCAGATCGACACCGTCGCGACGCGAGCAACCGGCGAGCGATTCGACGCCCAGGTCGCCGTCTCGGACACACAGATCGGCGAGCGGCACTTCTACACCGCGGTGTTGCGGGACATCAGTGACCAACGGGCGATGGAACAGGCGCTGCGGGTCGCCGCGTCGTGCGACGAGCTCACCGGTCTCCCGAATCGCCGTACGCTGCTCGGTCTCGCGCAGGAAGCGATCGAGGACGCGCGGCGATCGAACGACGTGGTCGGCATGGTGTTCGTCGACCTCGACCGCTTCAAGCTCGTGAACGACGGTCTCGGCCACGACGCCGGCGATCAGCTCCTCGTGCGCGTCGCCGACCGGATCGCGGGCGCGGTTCGCGAGAACGACGTCGTGGCCCGCCTGGGAAACGACGAGTTCGTCGTGTTGTGCCCGAGCGCTTCCGACCTCGACGCGATCGAGGTCGTGGCAACGCGAATCCTCGACGCGCTTGCGGCGCCGTTCGTGGTCGCCGACAACGAGATCGTCGTCGGCGCTTCGATCGGGGTGTCCGTCGGTACGGGGTGCGAGACACCGATCGAGCTACTCCGTTACGCAGACACTGCGATGTACCGCGCGAAAGAGGAAGGGAACACGCCCATCGAGGTGTTCGACGCGCGGATGCAGCAGTTCGCGGCCCGGCGCCTCGACCTCGAGTCCGCGCTCCGGCAGGCGACCGGCCGCGGTGAGCTGCTCGCCTACTACCAACCGATCGTCGCCCTCGGCAGCGGGCGCGTGGCGCACTTCGAAGCACTGATCCGCTGGGACCGGCCGGGTGTGGGACTCGTGCGTCCGGAGGATTTCATCCCTGTCGCGGAAGAGGCCGGCATCATCATGGAGATCGGTCCGTGGGTGCTCCGGCGCGCGGCCTCCGACTGCGTCCGCTGGCAGAGCGTCGCGGCGGGCGTCGGCGTATCCGTGAACGTCTCCGTGCGACAGTTCGAGGGAGGCGATCTCGTGCGTACGGTCCAGAGCGCGCTCACCGAGAGTGCGCTGGCACCGGAGTTACTCACCCTCGAGATCACCGAGTCCGTGATGCTCGACCACACCGAACGCAACGCGACGATCATGAGTCGCATCCGTGAGCTCGGAGTGCACATCTCGCTCGACGACTTCGGCAGCGGTTTCAGCTCCCTGACCTACCTGCGACTGCTCCCGATCGACTCCCTCAAGATCGACGGCTCGTTCCTCCGGTCGCTCGGTTCGGCACTACGGGACGCCGCGATGCTGCGAGCGATCGTCAATCTCGGTACGACCTACGACCTCGCCGTCGTTGCCGAGGGGGTCGACACCGAAGCGAAGCTCGCGGCGGTGCGCGCCGCGGGATGCCGCTACGGGCAAGGGTTCCTCTTCTCGAAGCCGCTCCCGTACCCGGAGGCGATCGCCTTCTTGGCGGTGGAGCAGAGCCTGACCCCGCGCGTCGGCTGACTTCCTCTGGTGCGGGCTGAGATCAGCCGCGGCGGCGGGCGACGAACACCGGGATCGTGCGCTCCGTCCTCTCCTGGTACTCGGCGTACGGCGGGTACGCGGCAACCGCGCGCTTCCACCACTCGCCGCGCTCGTCGCCGCTCACCTCGCGCAAAACCGCGTCGAACGGCTCCGGCCCGTCCTGGATCACCACCGCATCAGGGTGCGCTTTGAGGTTGTGGTACCAGACGGGGTGCTTCGGTGCGCCACCCATCGACGCCACGAGCGCATATTCACCGCCGTGTTCGACTCGCATGAGTGGGGTCTTGCGGAGCTTCCCGCTCTTGTTGCCGCGCGTGGTGACGATGATCACCGGCAGCCCGGTATCGCGCAGTGTGTTGGCCTCGCGTCCGCCCGTCCGCTCGTAGGTCTCCACCTGCTCGCGCACCCACTCCCACGGGCTCGGCTCGTACTCACCTTGAAGCGTCATGGCCGCAAGCTAGCGGCGCGACAGGCCGTCTTCGACGGAATACCCCCATGGGGTATACTCGTGACTGAGCAGGAGGCCGCGAAATGCCTGGTTACAGCGCGAACAAGGCCGACATCCAGAAGCGACTGCGGCGCATCGAGGGCCAGATCCGCGGGCTGCAGGGCATGGTCGACGACGATCGCTATTGCATCGACGTCCTCGATCAGGTGGCCGCGGCCACACGCGCGCTGCAAGCCGTCGCACTCGCGCTCCTCGACGATCACCTCGGGCACTGCGTCGCCGATGCGCTCACGTCCGGAGGCGCCGACGCGAGCGAGAAGGTGCGCGAGGCGTCCCAGGCCATCGCGCGCATCGTGCGATCGTGATACCCCACATCGTCGGGTTCGTTTCCGGCCACGACATCGGCAACGGCCTGCGCGAGAGCTTCTTCATGTTCTGGGAAACGCTCTGGGCGTTGATCCTGGGCTTCGGCCTGTCAGGCGCGGTGCAGGCCTTCGTCTCCAAGGACGAGATGCAGCGCGCGCTCGGCGATCACCGGCCGGCGTCCGTGGCCCGTGCCTCCGGTTTCGGCATGGTGTCGTCGAGCTGCTCGTACGCCGCGACGGCGATGGCGAAGTCGCTCTTCCAAAAGGGCGCCGACTTCGTCTCTGCGATGGTGTTCATGTTCGCCTCGACGAACCTCGTCGTCGAGTTGGGTGTCGTCTTGGTCGTACTGATGGGCTGGCAGTTCGCGGCGGCCGAGTTCGTAGGCGGGCCGATCATGATCGTGCTCCTCGCGCTCACGAGTGGCTTCGTGCTCCGGGGCACGCTCGTCTCCAAGGCCCGGAAGCGGCTGCAAGAAGGCCATACCGCAGATCACGAGCATCAGGCCATGGTCGGCGTCAGCGCCGATCGCCAAGAAGAGCTCGAGCACACGCCCTGGGGCGAGAAGCTCACCAGCAAGGCCGCGTGGTCCGACGCCGCGAGCTACACCATGGCCGACATCGCCATGCTCCGAAAGGAGCTGGTGATCGGCTACGGCATCGCCGGCTTCCTGGCCGTGCTCGTTCCCACGCACGTGTGGAACGACGTGTTCTTGAAGGGTCACGGCTTCTGGACGAGCCTCGAGAACGTAGTGGTCGGTCCGTTCATCGCCTTCATCAGCTTCGTCTGCTCGATCGGCAACGTTCCGATGGCTGCCGCGTTGTGGCACGGGGGCATCAGCTTCGGCGGCGTCATCAGCTTCGTATTCGCCGACCTCATCGCCCTGCCGCTCGTGCTCATCTATCGCAAGTACTACGGCACGCGGCTCACGCTGCGCCTCTTCGTTTGGTTCTACGTGGTGATGGCGGCCGCCGGGCTCATCGTCGAAGGCCTGTTCGACGGGATCGGTCTGATTCCCTCGAGTCGGCCGCAGACCATCGCCACGACGCACTTCGAGTGGAACTACACCACCTTTCTGAACATCGCCTTCCTGGCGGTGTTCGGCATTCTCTACTGGCTGTACCGCAACCGAGAGCAGCTCGGCGGTGGCGTGGGCTACGCGCGCGATCCCGTGTGCGGCATGCGGGTGCGTGCGGCGAGCGCGCCTGGGCACAGCAGGTTCCGCCACCACGCGTACTCCTTTTGCTCGGATCGCTGCCGGGAGCGGTTCGAGGCCGAGCCGGCCCGATTCGCCGAAGCGTCCGATCAGACGTAGTGGCCACGGGGTCGCCTGATCTTCACCGTCACGAGCAGCCGCTGGTGCTGCCGCAGCTCGGGCAGGCGTAGCAACTCCCGGCGCGCTGCATCATGTCGCCGCACACGTGGCAGAGCACCATCTCCCGACTTGGCGCCGCGGGTGTCGCCGACGCCGGATGCTCGTTGCGGACGCGGAGCGCGTCGGACGGCGCGCGGTCTTCGAGCGGGAGATCCATCGACATCGCGCTCGGCGTCGTCGCTTCCTCCACGCCGGGCAGCGTCGGCTGGAGCCGCTCACCCACCGTCATGATGCCCATCGCCTCGCGCTTGTCCTTGTCGATGTACTCGACCGCGAGACGACGGAAGATGTAGTCGACGAGACTCGTCGCGAACCGGATGTCGGGATCGTCGGTCATGCCCGCCGGCTCGAAGCGCACGTTCGTGAACTTCTCGATGTACGCCTCGAGCGGCACGCCGTACTGCAATCCCATCGACAGGCCGATGGCGAACGCGTCCATGATGCCGGCGAGCGTCGAGCCCTGCTTGGCGACCTTCAGGAACACCTCGCCGGGGCGACCGTCTTGGTACTCACCGACCGTCACGTAGCCCTGGCAGTCGGCGACCCGGAAGGAGAACGTGCGGCTCGTGCGGGTGCGCGGCAGCTTCTGACGCACCGGCTCTTGCACGATGATGGTCTCGACGATCCGCTCGACCTCCTGGGTGAGCGGATCGGATGTCTTCTTCTGGGTCGACAGGGGCTGGCCGACCTTGCAATTGTCGCGGTAGAGCGCGACCGCCTTCAACCCGAGTCGCCACGACTCGAGGTAGAGCTCCTCGACGTCTTCGATGCTCGCTTCCTCGGGCATGTTGACGGTCTTGCTGATCGCGCCCGAGATGAACGGCTGCACCGCGGCCATCATCTTCACGTGTCCCATGTAGTGGATCGTGTTGTCGCCCATCGAGCACGCGAACACCGGCATGTGCTCGGCCTTGAAGACGGGCGCACCGATGATCGTCTTGTGCTCATCGATGTAGGCGATGATCTTGACGACCTCGTCGGCGCTGTAGCCAAGCTTGTGCAGCGCGCGGGGCACGGTCTGGTTGACGATGAACATCGTGCCGCCACCGACGAGCTTCTTCGCCTTCGTCAGCGCGAGATCGGGCTCGATGCCGGTCGTGTCGCAGTCCATCATGAGGCCGATCGTGCCGGTCGGCGCCAGGACCGTCGCCTGCGAGTTGCGCACGCCGTGGAGCTCACCGAGCTCGACGGCGTTGTCCCAGGCTTCTTGCGCCGCGCACAGCAGCTCCGGCGGCACGAGGTCTTCGTCGATCTTCGCCGCCTCGGCGCGGTGCATCCGCAGCACGTCGAGCATCGGCTCCCGGTTGTGCGCGTAACCCGCGAACGGGCCCATCCGCGCCGCGGTCTTCGCGCTCGTCGCGTACGCGTGACCGGTCAACAGCGCCGTGATCGCCGCGGCCCATGCCCGGCCGGAGTCGGAGTCGTAGGACATTCCCTGCGCCATCAGCAGGGCGCCGAGGTTCGCGTAGCCCAAGCCGAGCTGGCGGAATGTCCGGCTGGTCTCGGCGATCCGCTCGGTCGGGTAATCGGCGTTGCCGACGAGGATCTCCTGCGCGGTGAACATCACCTCGACGGTGTGCACGAAACCGTCGACGTCGAAGCCCCCGTCGTCGTCGAGGTATCGCAACAGGTTGATGCTGGCGAGGTTGCACGCCGAATTGTCGAGGTGCATGTACTCCGAGCAGGGGTTGCTCGCGTTGATCCGGCCCGTGTTCGACGCGGTGTGCCAACGATTGATCGTCGTATCGAACTGCATGCCCGGATCGGCGCACTCCCACGCCGACTGGCTGATCTGACGCATGAGCTCGCGGGCGCGGATCGTCTTGACCGGCTCGCCCGTCGTAACCGCCTTCAGGTTCCAGTCGCGGTCATCGACGACGGCCTCCATGAACGCGTCGGTGACGCGCACCGAGTTGTTCGCGTTCTGGTACTGGATCGAGTGGCTGTCCTTGCCGTCGAGGTCCATGTCGAACCCCGCGTCGCGCAATGCCCGCGCCTTGCGCTCCTCCACGGCTTTGCACCACACGAAGTCCTCGATGTCGGGGTGGTCGACGTCGAGGATCACCATCTTGGCGGCGCGCCGCGTCTTGCCGCCCGACTTGATCGTTCCGGCCGACGCGTCGGCGCCCCGCATGAAGCTCACCGGGCCCGACGCGGTGCCACCGCCCTTCAGCTCCTCGTGGGAGGACCGGATACGCGAGAGGTTGATGCCGGCGCCGGAGCCGCCCTTGAAGATGGTCCCTTCCTCCCGGTACCAGTTGAGGATCGCGTCCATCCGGTCTTCGACCGCGAGGATGAAGCACGCCGATGCTTGCTGGGGCACGCCCTTCACGCCGATGTTGAACCACACCGGCGAGTTGAACGACGCCCGTTGGTGGAGGAGGACGTACTTCAGCTCGTCGCGGAACGCGTCCGCCTCGCGCTCGTCGACGAAATAGCCGTCGCGCGTGCCCCAATCGGCGACCGTGTCGACCACCCGGTCGATCACCTGCCGCAGCGACCACTCGCGCTCCGGCGTGCCGAGCGTGCCCCGGAAGTACTTCTGGGCGACGATGTTCGTCGCGTTCAGCGACCAGGTCGTCGGGAACTCGACACCCGGCTGGAAGAAGGCGTCGCCGCCGTCCTTGTAGTTCTGGATGCGCGAGTCGCGCCGCTCCCACTCGACGGTGTCGTACGGATCGACGCCCGGGCGCGTGAAACGCCGGCCGATCCCGATCCCGAGCTGTTGCGGCGCCATCGCCATGTCGTCGATCTCCCCCCGAGCCCACCTTCGGACTCAACTCGCCTGCTCCTGAAGCCCAACGCTTCGAACCCCTACATCGAACGCCTGCGTCAGACGCCTCGATGAAACGCCTGCGCCGAAACGCCTGCGCCCAACCTGTACACCGGTAAACCACTACATCTTGTGGTTGCTTCCCACCCCGACCGCGAGATGGAGGTGCATTACATCACTGTAATTCCACCTCTGTCAAGAGTTTCCCGGAGGCTTCGGACACCCGGCGCGAGCGTCCCGAGACCGACTCGACCGGAGCTCAGCGCGGCTTGGGCTCGGTGTGCTTTTGCAGCTCGCCGACCTCGCGCTCGAAGTCGGAAAGGTCCTCGAAGCCCTTGTAGACCGACGCGAACCGCAGGTACGCGACGTGATCCAGCGCGCGCAGCCGCTCGAGCACGGTCATCCCGACCCGGTCGCTCGCGACCTCGCCGCCCATGGCGCGCAGCTCCTCCTCGACGCCCGCGACGAGTTGTTCGACGGTCGCGGTGTCGAGCCGCCCGGAGGCCGACCGCTCGATTCCCGATCGGAGCTTCGCCGCGTCGAAGGGCTCGGCCGCACCGGCGCGCTTGCGGATGAGCAGCGGAGCGTCCTCGACCCGCTCGTACGTGGTGAAGCGCCGCCCGCACGCCAGGCACTCCCGCCGGCGGCGGATCGCCACCGAATCCTCCGCCAGGCGCGAATCGACGACCTTGTCGTCGTTCGCCCGGCAGGAGGGACAGCGCACGAAAACACGGTAATCGGTTCGATCTGACCTTGACCACGGTCCGGACCCGATCAGGGGGTCGGAACCGAGATCGCCTGCCCGGGGGCGACGGTGCTCGTTCCGAGCTCGTGCACCATCGCGTCGACGACGGGCCGAACGTCGTGCCCGGGCACCGCGTGCCGGGCGATCGACCAGAGCGTGTCGCCGGGAGCGACGACGATGTGCTGCACGTGCGGGAGACGCTCGGGGGTGGCGAGGGACGACCCGCCGAGCGTCGCCCCCGCACGCGCGATCGTCAGCGCGAGGCCCAGGCCGACCAGCGCGGCGAGGACGCGCCGACGTCGGTAGACGGCACGCGCATGGCAGCGCGCCGGTCGGGGGCGGGTCTGACGATCTTCCTGGACGGGCCGCAGGCGCTCCACCTGGACAGGCCGCGGGCGCTCTACCTGGACGGGCCGCAGGTGCCGGACCGGGGCGACCGTTTCGATGAAGCGGGGCTCGAGCTGACAAACAGCGGCCATCGGGGTGCTCCTGAGGTGAAAGGCGGCACGGAACGAACAAGACGATCGAAGCAGAGGGGTGAGACAGCTACCCTCTACGAACGCCTGTTCGGTGTCAAGGAAAAACCGAACGGGTGTTTGCCCCGAACGCGTGATCGTGTTAGCGTCGAATCCATGTCCAACGCACAGGCCATCCCGTCCCGGGGCCCCGCTACCGGGACACCCGCCGGCACGCCCGCCCGGCTCACGGCCCGCCAGCGCCAGGTGCTCGAGTTCATCGACACCCAGACGCGAGACCAGGGGTATCCGCCCAGCGTCCGCGAGATCGGCGAAGCCGTGGGCTTGTCGTCGCCGTCGACCGTCCACGCGCACCTCGCGGCGCTGCAGGACAAGGGCTACCTGCGCCGCGATCCCAGCAAGCCGCGCGCGATCGAGGTCGCGCTGGAGCCCAGCACGGGTGCGGTCATCGACCGGCGGCCGGTACGCAACGTTCCCCTGGTGGGCGACGTCGCGGCGGGCACCGGTGTCCTCGCGGCCGAGAACGTCGAAGAGGTCATCCCGGTGCCCACGGATCTCTGCGGAGACGGCGACCTGTTCATGCTCCGCGTCCGCGGGGAGTCGATGATCGACTCGGGCATCTTCGACGGCGACTACGTCGTGGCGCGCTCACAGCCGAGCGCCGACAACGGCGACATCGTCGTCGCGGGCATCCCCGGCGAAGAGGCGACCGTGAAGACGTTCCTGCGCAAGCGCAACAAGATCGTGCTCCGGCCATCGAACGCCACGATGGAGGATCTCGTCTACGACCCGGCCGAGGTCCAGATCTACGGCAAGCTCGTCACGCTGTTACGCCGGCTCTGACGGCGCAGGCCCCGTCCCTCTCCCGCCCGCCTTCTCACGCGATCCCGAGGAACGCGCCGAGCAGCGCGAGGCACGCGTCGAGGCCGGCGCGCTCGACCCGCTCGTCGGCCGTGTGGGCCAGCTCCGGGTCGCCGGGACCGAAGTTGCACGCCGCGATCCCGTGCGCGGCGAACCGGGCGACGTCGGTCCAGCCGAGCTTCGGCCGCACCGGCAGGTCGTATACCCCGACCATCTCCGCGATGAGTGGGTTCGTGAGGTTCGGCGGCGCGGCCCTCGACGCGTTCAGGACCTCGACGTGATCGGCGCCGGCATCGGTGCAGAACGCCACGACCTCGCCAACGGCGTCGTCGAGGGAACGTGAGGGCGCATACCGGCGATTGACGACGACTGCGCAGCGATCGGGCACGACGTTGTTCGCGACGCCGCCGACGATCGTCACCGCCTGCAACGACTCGCGGTACGCGAGCGAGTCGACGTCGACGGTCGCGGCCTCGAATCCCGCGCAACGTTCGAGCAGGGACGCCGCGCGGTGGATCGCGTTCGTACCCATCCAGGGGCGCGCGGAGTGCGCACGCACGCCGTCGAAGGTCGCACGCACGTGGATCGTTCCCTGACAGCCGGCCTCGACCCAACCGCCAGTCGGCTCGAGCAGGATCGCGAGATCGCCCTGCACGAGGTGAGGAGCATCGGCGAACAATCGCCGCAGCCCGTTGTGCTCGTCGGCGACCTCTTCGCCTTCGTAGAACACGATCGTCGCGTCGAAACGGGCGTGACCCCGCGCGAGATCGTCGGCGAGCGCGAGCAACACGGCCAGACCACCCTTCATGTCGGCGGTCCCGAGGCCGTGGAGCACATCACCTGCGCGGCGGGCCGTCTCGTTGCCGTTCGCGGGAACGGTGTCGAGGTGGCCACCGAGGACGACGCGTACGTCGCGGCCCAGATCGGTGCGGGCCACGACGTTCGCGCCGATTCGCTCGATCAGCAACGGACTACCGTTCGCGCGCAGGCGCGCCTCGACCATGTCGGCGAGCGCGGCTTCGGTGCCGCTCACCGATGGGATCCCGCAGAGCTCTTCGGTGAGCCCGAGGAGATCGTGGGTCACGAAACGATGCCGTGCTCGCGCAAGATCGCGTTGAGCTTCAGCCGGTCGTGTTGCTCGCCCTCGGCGAGGTAGCGCAACACGAGCGCGCACGGAAGGCCGAAGGTTCCGCCCGCGAACTCCTTCATGCGCGTGCCCTGCACGACCACCGCGCGCTCGGGGATGACGCCACGCGCGATCTCCTCGCCCGTCTCGGCCTCGATGACCGGGGTGGTCGCGGTCAGGATCAGTCCCGCGCCGAGCTTGGCGCCCTTCCGAACCCGGGCGCCGCCGACGATCATGCAGCGCGAGCCCACGAAGCAGTCGTCTTCGACGACCACAGGAACGGCCTCGGGCGGCTCGAGCACCCCGCCGATGCCGACCCCGCCCGACAGGTGCACGTTCTTGCCGATCTGCGCGCAGGAGGCGACGGTCGCCCACGTGTCGACCAATGTGCCGCGATCGACGTACGCACCGATGTTGACGTAGCACGGCATCATCACGACGCCGGGCGCGAGGTAGGCCCCGAACCGGGCCGAGGCGCCCGGAACGACGCGGACTCCCGCGGCCTCGTAGCCGCGCTTCAGCGGCAGCTTGTCGACGTATTCGAACGGTCCGGCCTCGACGACCTTCATGTCCTGCACCCGGAACCACATCAGGATCGCGTGCTTGGCCGACTCGTTGACGACGACCGCGCCGTCGACGACCTGGGCGACGCGGATCTCGCCGCGATCGAGCATCCCGATCACGGACCCGACGATCTCGCGCGCCTCGGCCAAGGCCATGACGTCGCGCCAATCGTCGCCGGCTTCGAACAACTGCGTGACCTGCTTGGCGAAGTCCACATCGCTCCTTGGTCGGGATGTCAGGTTCGCGCCTCGACGAGCCGGCCGAGCGCGAGCTCGAGCCGGTCGCGCGGCTGGACGAGCGCGAGCCGCACGTGGTCGGCGCCGAGCGCACCGTAGAGATCGCCGGGCGAGACGAGAAGTCCGGCCCGGCGCGCCAGCCGCGCCGCGATCTCCCACCCGTCATCGGCGCCGTCGGCGGCACGTAGCCACAGGTAGAACACGGCGTCGCCGCCATCGTGCACGAGGCCGTGCGGCATGAGCGCGTCGCGCAGGAGCTCGCGGCGCTCGGTGTAGCGGGCGCGTTGGACATCGACGTGGGCGTCGTCGCCCAGCGCGGCCGCGGCCGCGGCCTGCACCATGCTCGGCGCCATGAGGCCGGCGTGCTTGCGCGTCTCCACGAGATAGGTGATGAGCTCCGGGTCGCCCGCGAAGAAGCCGACCCGCATGCCGGCGAGGTTCGAGCGCTTCGAGACACTGTGCATCGCCAACACGCCGTCGAGCCCGCTCGAGAGGATCGTCGCCGGACGCGGCGCGAACTCGCTGTAGCACTCGTCGCTCACGACGGTCACGCCCCGCTCCCGGGCCCACGCCGCGACCCGCCCGAAGTAGCCGTCGTCGACGGTCGAGGCCGACGGGTTCCCCGGCTCGTTGACCCAGAGCACGAGCGCACGTTGCGCGTCGGCGTCGGTGATCGCGTCGACGTCGAGATGCCAGCGCGTATCCAGCGGAACCGGCACCGCGCGACAGCCGGCCAGGACCGCGCCCATCTCGTAGCTCGGGTAGGCAATCGCCGGATACAGCACGGTGTCGCGCGCGGGGTTACGCAAATGCAAGAGGTGCGGCAACGACGTGACGAGCTCTTTCGTGCCGACGCATGCGCCCACGTGCGCGCCCTCGACGCCGACCGCGAAGCGGCGCCGAATCCAACCCGCGGCAGCGTCGCGCAACGCGACGGATCCGGCCGACGGCGGGTAGCCGTTCGACGCCGGTAGTGCGTCGATCGCAGCCCGCATCGCGACCTCGGGCACGGGGTCGCACGGCGTGCCGATCGAGCAGTCGACCACACCGCCCGGCAACGAGTCGGCGAGGCGCTTCAGCTCGTCGAGCCGTTCGTATGGGTACGGGGGCGGGACGAACCCGCCGGTGGCCGCCATCCGCATCGACACTAATCGGGGGTGCTCGCGTACTCGGAGAAGCGGCCGGCAGCGGCTTCCGAGAGACGGGCGCGTACGCGCGTCGCGCGATCGCCGTGCACTTCCACCAGCACCTCGCCCGCGCGGTGGAGCGCGGCCAGGACGTCGCCGCGTTCGTAGGGGACGACGAACTCGGTGATGCGGGCAAGCGCGCGCAATCGATCGCCGATCGCGCTCAGCAGTTCGGGCAGACCCGTCCCCGCCGCCGCGGAGATTGCCACCGACCCGGGATACCCGTTGAGCAAGAACTTCAACGCATCCGGGTCGGCGAGGTCGGCCTTGTTCCATATCACGAGGCGCGGTACGCCGTCGGCGTCGATCTCGCGCAACACAGTGTTCACCGCGTCGATCCGCGCCTCGACGTCGGACGCGCTCGCGTCGACCATGTGCACGAGCAGATCGGCGTCGACGACCTCTTCGAGGGTCGAACGGAAGGCCTCGACGAGCTGGTGCGGCAGGCGACGAACGAACCCGACGGTGTCGGAGAGCACGACGCTCTCCCCGCCGGGCAGATGCAAGCGCCGAACCGTGGGATCGAGCGTTGAGAACAGTTGGTTCTGCACCAGCACGCCCGCGTGCGTGAGGCGATTCAGCAGGGTCGACTTACCCGCGTTGGTATAACCGACGAGCGCGACGTGCGGCACGTCTCGGCGCTTGCGCGCCTTGCGTTGCGTCGCCCGCGTTGCGCCGAGCCCGACCAGGTCTTTCTCGAGCTTCTGCATACGGCGCAGCAACCGCCGGCGGTCGACCTCGAGCTGGGTCTCGCCCGGCCCCCGCGTCCCGATCCCGGCACCCTGCTGGCTGAGCTGCAGACCGCGACCGCGCAGGCGCGGCAACCGGTAGCGCAGCTGCGCGAGCTCGACCTGTACGGCACCCTCCTGGCTCGTCGCGTGCTGGGCGAAGATGTCGAGGATCAGCGCGACCCGATCGACCACGTCGACCGCGAACAGCTTCTCGAGATTGCGTTGCTGGGCAGGCGTGAGCTCGTCGTCGAAGATCACGACGTCGACATCGAGAGCCTGCGCGGCGGCCCGCAGCTCCTCCGCCTTTCCCTTGCCGATGTAGGTCGCGGGGTCGGGAGTGCGCCGTCGTTGCAGCTCGACCTGGACCGGCTCGGCGCCCGCCGTGTCGGCGAGCAACGCGAGCTCGACGAGCGACGCCTCCGCCTCTTCCACCGTTGCGCTGAGGTAGGTGGTCCCGATGAGCAGGGCGCGCTGGCGCTCGCGACCGAGGTCGACCTCGGTCGCCGTGAGGCGCCGGCGCTGACGGCTCTGGTGTGCGCGCGACGGCTCGGTCACAACGACTGCTCGACGCGCTGATCGACCGGCACCTCGATGTCGACGTCGAACACGTGAACGACCGGACCGCCGAGGCGGACGGTCTTCCCGAGCGCGACCTGCAGCTCCCCTCCAGGCACGCGTACGCGCACCCGCTCGTCGATCACGCCTCGGTTGTGCGCCACCGCCGCCGCCGCACACGCGCCCGTGCCGCACGACAGCGTCTCGCCCACACCACGCTCCCACACTCGCATGGAGATGACATCGGGCGGTTGCACGCGTACGAACTCGACGTTCGTGCGGTTCGGGAACCGGGCGTCGAGCTCGATGCGCGGCCCGTGACTGGTGACCGGCACGAGGTCCGGGTCGGCGACGAAGCACACGAGATGCGGATTGCCGACGCTCGCAGTGTCGCCCCAATACTCGACGCCGTCGACGGTGACGCACACGTCCTCTTCGCCGAGGGTTACCGGACCCATGTCGACATCGGCGGCAATCACGTCGCCGGAGCCGTCCCGGGTCATCATCACGACACGCGGGCCTGCCGCAGTCTCCACGACGAGCTCGCGCGCGGTGCCGAGGCCGGCGCGCGTCGCGACCCACGCCAGACAGCGAATCCCGTTGCCGCTCATCTCGGCGTCGCCGCCGTCCGCGTTCTGCAACCGCATCGTGCAGTCGACACCACCCCCCGGCTCGCCGGGTCCGACGGTGATGAGTCCGTCCGCACCGATCCCGCGGTGGCGATCGCAGAGCCGGGCCGCCGTCTCGGGCGCGAGCGCGCCCGTGTCGCCGTTGAGAGCAAGCCGGACGAGGAAGTCGTTTCCCGTGGCGTGCAACTTGGCCAAATGGAGCAAGGTCATGTGGGTTCGGCCGCGACCGTCGCGACGTCTGTCCCCCAGAGTGCCAGCACAACCCCCGCGAGGTCGTCGGGATTTCGGGCCGTGCCCAGCCAGCGAATTCGGGGATCGCGCCGGAACCAGACCCGCTGGCGGCGCGCGAACTGCCGCGTGCGGCGCACGGCCAGGTTGAATGCCTCCGAGAGCGACGCGACCTCACCGCCGAGATGGGCCAGGATCTCCTTGTACCCGATCGCCTGCGCGGCAGTTCGCGAGAGGCCTGCAGGCGCCGCCGCGAGCGCCCGCACCTCGGCCTCGAGACCCTCGGCGCGCATGGTCGCGAACCGGGCCACGATGCGCCGGCCGAGCTCGGCTCGGGGCATCCAGACGCCCACGAGGCCGACATCGAACGCCGGCGGCCCGTAATCGGAGAGGCCGGATCCGAACGAGGAGAACGGGCGTCCCGTGGTCTCGATCACTTCGAGTGCGCGAACGATCCGCCGGGCGTTCCCCGGCTCGATGCGCGACGCGGCGAGCGGGTCGGCGGTGCCGAGCCGCCGGTACGCGCGCGCCAGACCAGGAGCGGTGGCGGTCTCGTGCTCGAGCGCGGCGCGCACGCCCGCATCGCGCGGCGGGATGTTCAGCCCGTCGACGACGGCCCGCACGTACAGTCCGGTGCCGCCGACGAACAACGCGCGCCGACCGCGCGCCTCGATGTCGGCGACCGCGGCCTGCGCCGCGGTCTGCGTGGCGCGCACCGACCACTCCTCGCACGGATCGGCCACGTCGACGAGATGATGGCGCACCGCATACCGGTCGGCAGGCGACGGTTTCGCGGTCCCGATGTCCATGCCGCGATACACCTGCATCGAGTCGAGGGACACGATCTCCACGTCGTCGAGCGCGGTGGCCACCGCGAGCGCGACGGTCGACTTCCCCGACCCGGTCGGGCCGACGATCGCGAGGTGGCGGGTCACACCACCGCGACCGGAATGCGTACGCGTCGGTGAGGCGCGGCCTTGACCCGCGCCGTCAGCTCGCCGCGCAGCCAGTGCGGCGCGGCCCGTGTGATGCAGACCTCGACGAGCTCACCGGGGCGCGTCGCGTGGTCCGGAACGAAGTGCACGAGCTTGTTCTGACGAGTACGGCCCGACCACGTCGACGCGTCCCGTTTCGACGGACCCTCGACGAGCAGCTCTTCCGAGCGACCCTCGCGCGCCCGGTGCTTGCGCAACGCGTGGCGCTCTACCACCTCCACCAGGCGCACCATCCGCTCCTGGACCACCTCGGGGGCCACGAACAGGTCGGTCATCAGCGCCGCCTCGGTGCCGGGACGGGGGGAGAACACGAACGTGTAGGCCGCGTCGTACTCGGCCTCGTCGGCGACCTCGAGCGTCCGTACGAAGTCGGCTTCGGTCTCTCCCGGGAACCCGACGATGATGTCGGTCGTCACCGCGAGGTCGGTCACCGCGGCGCGGGCGGCGTGGAGACGTTCCAGGTAACGCCTCGCGGTGTAGCCGCGATGCATGCGGGCAAGGGTGCGGTCGCTGCCGGACTGCAAGGGGAGATGCAGGTGCTCGCACACGTGCGCGCAGTCGGCCATCGCCGCGATCGTGTCGGGTCGCAGGTCTTTGGGGTGCGGCGACGTGAAGCGAATGCGCTCGATCCCGTCGACCGCATCCAGCGTCCGAAGGAGATCGGCGAACTGCGGTCGGAATTGTCCGCCTCCGAGGTCGCGCCCGTACGAGTTGACGTTCTGGCCCAGCAACGTGATCTCGACGACGCCGTCTCGGGAGAGGGCTTCGACCTCGGAAACGATGTCGCCGGTACGTCGGCTCACCTCGCGACCCCGTACCGCGGGAACGATGCAGAACGCGCAGGAATTGTCGCACCCGATTTGAATGGTCACCCATGCCGCGTGGTCGACGTCACGGCGCGCCGGGAGCGCGGAGGGATAGGCCTCGTGCTCGTCGAGGATCTCGACGACCGGACCGTTCCTTCGGGCGTCGCGGAGCAGCTCGGGCGCGTGCGCGAGGTTGTGCGTTCCGAACACGACGTCGACGAAGGGCGCCCGCTCGCGCACACCTTCCCGGTCCTTTTGGGCGAGGCAACCGCCGACTGCGATCTGCATGTCGGGACGCTGGGCCTTCAGTGCCTTCAGGTCGCCGAGGTGTGCGTAGAGCTTGTTGTCGGCGTTCTCCCGGATACAGCACGTATTGAGAACGACGACGTCCGCTTCGGAGAGGTCGTCGGTCGGCTCCATGCCGTCGGCCGCGAGCACACCTGCGATCCGCTCCGAGTCGTGCTCGTTCATCTGGCACCCGTAGGTACGCACGTAGAAACGCTGCGTCATGACGCCCGCAGTCTACGGCGGACCCTCGAGCCTGCCGCCGACCGGGACCGGGCTCGGAGAGCTCGCGTCCCGGTCGCCCGGCGATCGGCCGTGTCTCAGGCGTCGACGTCTTGTTCGACGTCTTGTTCGACGACTTCGGCGGTCTCTTCCGTGAGATCGACTTCGTCGTTCAAGCCGGAGGCGTCCTTGATCTTCTCGCTGATCTCGACCATGAGGTCCACGTTGTCGGCCAGGAAGTTCTTCACGTTCTCGCGGCCCTGACCGAGCTGCTCGCCTTCGTAGGTGAACCACGCACCCGATTTCTTGATGATGCCGAGCTCGACCCCGACATCGAGCAGCGAGCCCTCTCGGCTGATGCCCTTGCCGTACATGATGTCGAACTCGGCCTGCTTGAACGGCGGCGCGGTCTTGTTCTTGACGACCTTTACCCGCACCCGGTTGCCGACGACCTCCGGACCGTCCTTGATCGACTCGATCCGGCGGATGTCGAGTCGCACCGACGAGTAGAACTTGAGCGCCCGGCCGCCCGGCGTGGTCTCGGGCGAGCCGAACATCACGCCGATCTTCTCTCGCAGCTGGTTGATGAAGACTGCGATCGTGCGGGACTTGTTGAGGTTGCCGGTGAGCTTGCGCAGTGCCTGGCTCATCAGCCGGGCCTGCAAGCCCATGTGCGTGTCGCCCATCTCGCCTTCGATCTCGGCGCGGGGAACGAGCGCCGCAACCGAGTCGATCACCAGCACGTCGAGCGCACCCGAGCGGATGAGCATGTCGGCGATCTCGAGTGCCTGCTCCCCCGTGTCGGGCTGGCTGATCAGCAACTCATCGACGTTGACGCCGATGGCCGCCGCGTACACCGGATCCATCGCGTGCTCGGCGTCGATGTAGGCGCACACTCCGCCGTTGCGCTGTGCCTCCGCGACGACGTGGGTCGCGAGCGTCGACTTGCCCGACGACTCCGGCCCGAAGATCTCCACGATCCTTCCCCGCGGCAAGCCGCCGATCCCGAGCGCGAGGTCGAGCGCGAGCGCGCCGGTCGGGATCGCCTCGATCCCGACGTGCCCCCGCTCCCCGAGCTTCATGATCGAACCCTTGCCGAACTGCTTTTCGATCTGGCCGAGCGCCATGTCGAGCGCCTTTTCCCGGTCCACCTGTGAACCCCTCTCTGCCACCAAGGCCTTGCTCCGTTCGGTCGGGGGAAGTCGTCGTGCTGGCGACCCTAACGAGAGGGTGTGACAGCTACGGGAACCTCACCGGTGGGTGAATCACACGTGTGTGAGTCACACTAGATCGAACAGGCGTTCGCTTCAAGGACTGCATCTGGATACCCTTTCGCCGATGGCCGAGAAGCGCGAAAAGCCGACACAGCAGACCGAGAAGGGTCGAGACATTCCGGTCTCGAAGCGCGACGAGGTGATCACGCCCGCGCGCGAGGGTCCGCCCGAGATCGAGGATGCGGCGCGCGACGAGATGGAGATCCCGGCGGACGAAACTGACGAGGGCTGAGCGCCGACCTTCGGAACACTTGCGAAATCCTTATCCACACGCATGGGCTTTGGGCTGCGGTGATGCCGTAACTTCGAGAACGCTGCGCGTTGCCGCGCCGGTTCCCGCCCGCGGCACGCGCAGCCCACTCGCCTCGACCCGTAGTCCGAAACGCGACGATGCCTCCCGGCGGGGGAGGCATCGTCGACTGGCGGATGCTCGCTAACTGGGAGAAAGCAAGATTCCAGTTGGAGTAGAGCCCGCGTTCACTGGGCGCGGCAAGGCGGGCACCGTTGGTATCACCTCAACAGTCCTGGGACTGGGCGGGCCCGCGGAGCTCATCGAGGATCGACCGACGTGCCGAGCGCGGATCAGGGCCGCGCCGGACGGACCGCTGGGCGGGAGTCAGATCCGTCTCGGCGCGGCCCGGCGGACAGATTACGGGGAGCATCCACGCTCGGACGGAACGAACTACTCGAACCGAACGTGCCTCTGCACCACCTCGCCGGCGATGTCTTCCACGGTCTCGTCGGTTGCCCGGGCGGTGTTTCGCAGCAGGGCGAGCGCCGCGTCGAGCGTGCAGTCCGCTTGCACGGACACCATGCCCTGGGCCTGCGCGATACGCGCCACCGCTGCCGATCCCCTCGCTGCGGATCGGTTGTTTGCGTTCGACCTCATCCCATCGACCGTACCCGGGACGCGATCTGCGCAATCCGACAGCTCCCATGCGAGGCCGACGGCTCCGATGCGGGGCCGCGCTCAGGGCGTCTTCGGGGAGTCGCCGGCTCGAGATCGGACGGCGCACCCATCCGCGTCTTGCCAGGTCTTCGGCGCGAGGGTTGTGCCGTGCAGAGGGTGCAGTGCTCGTACGGCCGGGCGCACGCCGAAGTTCCAGGCCCCGAGCGGGCCGCGGACCACTCATCGAATCCCCTCCCGGCGGTGCGGTGACGTACGACTGCAGCCGCCCGATCCACAGGTGCTCCCTGGAACGAGCGCAGCGCGCCGATCGTCGGGCATAGCTCCGTTGGGTACCTCGTAGACGGCCGCGGCGATGGCAGGAGCTTCCACGGATGAGCGTTCGTTCCGGCAACACGGGTGAGGCAGGCGAGTCGTTCCCGTCGGGGGTAGCGACGCGAGCGGTCGGGCTCGTGACCGCGATCAGCGCGATCGCGGCGGCGACACGGCCATGCCGGCCCATCGGCTCGAATATCGCGGATCGTTCGTACGCCGCCGGGTTCGGCGCGCTCGTGGCGTATTGCGGCGCGACCGCATCGCTTCCCGCGCTCGCCTGGGCGGCAGTGGTGCTCGCCGTGTTCGGCGGAACCGTCACGCTGCACGTGCTCGGGCTCTTGACGCTTGCCGCGCTCTTGGTGCTCGCGCGGCGGGGCAAGCTCGAGCCCGTCGCCGGAGCCGTCGTCGCGGCCGTCACGGTGCAAGGTCTGTTGCGGCTCTCCGTCTCGTCGCCGACGTACGGCTCCGCGGCTGCGGCCGCGCTCGGGACGGTGCCGATTCTCTTGTCGGCCGCGGTCAGATCCTACGGAACGGGTCGGCGCATCGTCGTGCGAGCCTTGCTCGCAGCGCTCGGGGTCGTTGCCGTCTGTGCCGCGATCGCCGGAGTCGTCGCGGTACGAACGCACTCGCTCCTCGACGACGCGGAGCGCAGCGCGCGCGCCGGGGTCGACGCCGCGAAGGCGGCCGACCGGCCGCGCGCGGCGGCCGATTTCGCTCGGGCCGAGGAGAGCTTCCGCACCGCCGCGCACGTGGCCGACGCCTGGTGGACCTGGCCGGCGCGCCAGGTGCCGGTGCTCGCTCCGCAGGTGCGTACCATCGACCAGGTCGTGGCGATCGGCGCCCACACCCTGCCGCTCGCCGAAGCGGGCGTCCAAGACGTCGACCCGAATCGGCTGCGTCTGCACAACGGCCGGGTCGACCTCACCGCGCTCCAGACCTACCTGCCGGTGTTTCAGCGCCTCGCGACGGGTACGGCACGGGCCAGCACCGAGTTGAGCAGGGTTCGGAGCACATGGCTGGTGAGCCCGCTGGCCGACGCCGTCGCGCGGCTCACGCGTACCGTCTCGAAGGCCGACGACAGCGCCCAGACGGCGCGAGAGGCGGTCGCGCTCGCTCCGCAGATACTCGGCGGACACGGGACGAGGCGGTATCTCGTCTTGTTCGTGACACCGGCGGAGTTGCGCGGGTCCGGCGGTCTCATCGCCAACTATGGCGTCCTCGTCGCCCGCGACGGCGCGTTGCACCTCGAGACACTCGGCCGCGGACCGCAACTCGACGACGCCGGCTCGCCCAACAAGCACCTCGACGGTCCGGCGGAGTACCTCGCGCGCTACGGCCGGTTCGACCCGGCGAGTACCTGGGAGAACATCACGATGTCGCCCGACTTCCCGACGGTCGGACAGGTCGCGGCGGAACTGTTTCCCCAATCGGGCGGCACGCGCGTCGACGGCGTGATCAGTCTGGATCCGGTGGCGCTGAGTGACTTGCTGGCGCTCACCGGACCGGTCGTCATCACCGGTCTCCCGCACCGGCTGGACGCCGGAAACGTCGTGCAGTTCCTGTACCACGACGAGTACGCGTTGAACATCTCACACGATGAGCGCGTCAACCTGCTCGGTCTCCTGGCCCGCGCCACCTTCGACCGGCTGACCCAAGGGACGAGCGCCTCCCCCTCTCAGTTCGCGAACGAGATGAGTCCGGCCTTGGGAGACAAAGACCTCACCATGTGGTTCGCGACCCCGGCCGAGCAGCACTTCGCGGTGAGAATCGGCGGCGACGGCTCGGTTCCCGCGGCAGGAGGCGACACGTTCGGGCTGATCGCGCAGAACGCGGGTGGCAACAAGCTGGATGCCTACCTGCATCGCCAGGTCGCGTACTCCGCGACCGTCCACGCCGACTCGGGCCGGGAGAGCGCCGTCGCGACGATCACGCTGCGCAACGACGCCCCCTCGTCGGGATTGCCGATCGACATCATCGGCAATCAGGTCGGCTTGCCCACGGGCACGACCCGACTCATCATCTCCGCCTACTCGCGGCTCGCCCTCGGGTCGGCAACGCTCGACGGCCACCCGCTGCGATTGGTCGCCGAACGCGAATTCGGCCGAAATGTCTATTGGGCCTACGTCGACGTGCCGCCCGGCGGCTCGCGACGCCTCGTCCTGCACCTCGAGGGCCCGGTCGATTTGGCGCGCCGCTCGTACACGTTCGACTGGTTCTCGCAGGTGCTGCCGAACCCCGATCGGCTCGATTGGTCGCTGCAGGTTGACGGCGGACAGGCGACGGGAGCGACATCGTCACCGACAGTGACGGTTGATCACAATCGCGGTAATTCGCACGCGTTGTGGGATCGGGCGCCCGTTGCGTGGCATTTGATGGTGGCACTCAACCGCAAAGCGTGATATTTTCCATAACAGAACAACTGGGGATTGCTACCAAGGGCACTGGAAGGCGAAACAAATGAAGCGCATGACGCTTATTGGGGTCATTGTCGTGATCGGTGCGTTCCTGTTCGGTCTCGGCGCTACGGCCGGCGCGACCACACCGAACTACCCGCCGAAGGTCAAGGCGGCCGCGGTAGTGGACAAATCGACTCCTACGACAACCGACCCGACCCCCGCCGCAGCCACGACTCAGGCCGCCCCGCTTCCGTTCACGGGCGGTAACTCGGCCGAGCTCGCCTGGGCCGGTGGAGCACTGCTCGTCGCGGGTGGGGCGCTGGTGGGTCGTGGCCGACGCCGCGCGGTTCGTCGCGAGACGACTCCGTAGCGCCGTTCACTCGGTGAAACGGGTCGCGCCGTCGAGCACGTCGAGTGCCATCTCGTGCTTCGACTGGCCGACGGCGGCGGCCCTGATCGTCAGCCGGGCAAACGCTTCGTCCACGTCGCAACCGGCTTGGACGGCGATCATCCCCGTGGCCTGATGCACCGCGATGCTGAGCGACTCCTCCGGAGGCCCGTCCATGGGCCAATGACCGTACAGCCAACTGACGCCGGCGTCACGTAAGGAGCTCTCGAGCACGGTTCAGCGACCGGACGGCACTCGCGCCCGGGCCGCATGCTGCGCGCCGTGCGGACACAGCACGCTCTCGTAGAGCACAACCTCGTCGACCCGCCACGCCGGGCCGATCGGCGCGGGGCCGACCGCGGCACACAACGGCCGCAGGTCGGAGGGGCGCCGGAACCGCGCGACCGTGAGATGGGGCCGAAACATCTCCTCCCGGGCTGCGGGCACGTGGCCGAGCGGCGCGAGACGGCGTTCGACCTGCGCCGCGAGCTCCCGGACCCACTCGGCGCCCTCGTTCAAAACCAACGCGAGGATCCGGGCCCGTCGACGGCTCCCGAGCGCGTCCGCGCCGCCGAGGCGGATCTCCGCCGCGCCGAGATCGAGCGGCTCGTGCTCGAACGCGGTCGCGACCGCGGAGAGCTCGGCGTCGTTGCCGAGGAACTGCACCGTGATGTGCCACTGATCGCGCGGCGCGATCCTTCCCCCGGGCATCGGCACCGGGGCCACGCGCGCCTCGATCGCGTCGAGCACCCGCAGCGGCGGTCGGATCGCGACGAAGGCCCGCGTCATCGGATCAGCTATCGCACAGGCAGATCTCGTTGCCCTCGGGGTCGAGCATCACGATCCAACAGCCTCCGTGCTCGCACACGGGTTCGGCACTGGCCCGGGTCGCGCCGAGCGCCAACCACCGGTTCGATTCCGCCTCGATGTCGTCGACGACGAGATCGAGGTGCACGCGGTTCTTGACGGCCTTCGCCTCGGGCACCTCTTGGAACACGATCTTCGGGCCCGTCACGCCGGCGCCGGGCGTGCACGACCGGTACTGCCCGGCGTTGCCGTGTGCGCGGTATCCGAGAGCCTCGCAGTAGAAGGCCTGGAGCGCGTCCGCGTCGGCGCAGTCGATGTTGACCTGGACCTCGATCATCGTGCGTTCAGGGCGTCGAGTCGTTGCCGCAGCAGGTTGAGCAACGAGATCGTCGAGAACTGGCGCAAACGCTCGCGATCACCGGGTAGGCGCGTGCTCACCACCTCGGTGGGCACCCCCGGGATCGCAAGGCCGAAGTACACGGTGCCGACCGCCACGCCGTCTTGCTCGGTCGGTCCGGCGACTCCCGTGGCCGCGATCCCCACATCGGCACCAAGGACTCGCTGCGCGGCTTCGGCCATCTCGCGCGCCGCTTGGTCGCTCACGACCGACGGGGCGGTGACGCCGAGGAGCGAGCGCTTCACGTCGGTCGCGTACGAGGCGATCGTTCCGCGAAAGGTGTCGCTCGCGCCGTCGACGTTGACGATCCGGGCGCCGATCAGACCGCCCGTCAACGACTCCGCGACGCCGAGGCTCCAGCCTCGGCCGCGCAGGCGTTCGAGCACGGCGTACTCCATGGTCTCGTCGTCCACCCCGAACACGAGGTCGCCGAGTACCAGCTGCAGCTCCTTTACCTCGAGGTCGACCAACGCGCGGGCTTCGGGTTCGGTTGCGGCCTTCGCGGTGACGCGCACTACCAGGCCCTCGATGCCCCGTGCGAGAAACGCGATCGTGGGATTGCCGCCTTGGGCGTCGAGCGCGTCGAGCCGATGCGCGACCATCTCCGCGAGTGCCGACTCCGACGTCCCCCAGGTCTTCAAAGAGGTCGACACGATCGCCGCCGCCTCACCCGACCGGCGCAACAAGTCCGGGATGACGTAGTCGGTCACCATCTGCTTCATCTCGTAGGGCACACCCGGAACCGCGTAGACGACCTTGCCATCTGCCAGATCGCACCGCAGGCCCGGCGCAGTACCGATCGGGTTGGGGATCGCCTCTCCGCCTTCCGGCACATCAGCCTGGCGCAGGTTGTTCTGAGGCATGTCGCGCACGCGCGCGCGAAACATCTGCGCGATCGTCTCCGCGAGCTCCTCCTGCCGCACCAGCGGGACATTCATGAGCTCCGCGATCGCGTCCCGCGTGAGATCGTCCTGCGTCGGCCCGAGACCGCCGCACACGAGCACGGTGTCGGATCGCGAGAGCAAATCGCGCAGCGCGCCGACGATGCGCGTCTGGTTGTCGCCGATCGCGCGGTGTTCGAAGGAGTCGATCCCGGACGCGGCGAGCTGCTCTCCGATCCACGCGCTGTTCGTGTCGACGATCTGACCGAGCAACAGCTCGGTCCCGATCGCAAGAACCTCACACCGCATCTCGCCGCCCCTTCGCTCAGGTTTCGACGCGCTGCCAGTCGATGTAGCCCCGCCGGACGATCTGGAGCCCGGACACGAGTGTGAGCGCCACCGCGACGTAGAACACGAGATGTTGGAAGCCGACCGCGTCGGCCGTCCACGGCAGCAGGACGAAGCCGACGGCGCAGTACTGGGTGAACGCCTTGTACTTGCCGAGGCGCAGCGCGGGGAGCACGACTCCGCGGCGGCCGGCGACCGATCGATAGGTGCTGATCCCGAGCTCGCGCACCACGACGAGCGACACCGCCCACCACGGGAACACGCCGCGATCGGCGAGCACGGCCAGGCCGCCGAGAACGATGAGCTTGTCGGCAACCGGATCGAGGAACGCGCCCGAGCGGGTCGCACCGTCGCGCCGCGCGAGCCAGCCGTCGAGGCTGTCGCTCGCCGTGATCGCGAACCACAACCCCACGGTAAGCCACTCCGAGCCGCGATTGCGGATCAGCGCAAGCGTCGGGATCGCGACCGCGATGCGGCTGAGGGTCAGGAAGTTGGCGGGCGTCGCCAGCGCACCCTGTCCGAACCGCTTCTTCGCGCGGCTCGGTGTCGGGGCCGCGGCCGCCCTCACGCCGTCACCTTCGCGTCGAGGTCGGGACCCTCGACGCCGCACACTGTCGCGCGCACGACGGCGCCGGGACGTGCGAACGCATCGGCTGTGCCGACCAGTCGGACGACGCCGTCGATCTCGGGTGCCTCACGGTGCGTTCGCCCGACCATGACATCGTCGTCGTCCACACCGTCGACAAGGACCTCGATGTCCCGGCCGACCAGCGCGGCTCGCGCCGCGGCGGTGATCGGCTCCTGCACGTCGGAGCATTCACGCAGCCGCTCGTGGACCAGCAAGTCCCCTACTTCGTCACGCATCATGGCTGCCGCCGTGCCGTCCTCGCGCGAGAAGGCGAAGAAACCGGCCCAGTCGAGGCGCACGTCGTCGAGGAATCCGAGCAGCGACTCGTGATCGGCTTCGGTCTCGCCGGGGAAGCCGACGATGAACGACGAGCGGAACGCGGCGTCGGGCTGTTGGGCTCGGATCGCGGCGATGATCTCCGAGAAGCGGGCGCCGCTCCCCCAGCGCTTCATGCGGCGCAGCAAACCCGGCGCCGCGTGCTGCAGCGAGAGATCGAAGTAGGGCACGACCGAGGGCAACTCGAGCATCGTCGAGACGAGCGGGTCCTTTACCTCCGACGGGTAGAGATAGAGCAGCCGGACGCGGGTGAGGCCGTGCGCGCGCAGCGGGTCGAGTCGGCGCAGCAGGGGCGCGAGCGATCCCGGCTCGCCGGCGTCGCGCCCGTACCACGCGAGATCCTGTGCGACGAGAACGATCTCGGCCGCTCCCTGTTCGACGAGCGCGCGCACTTCCGCCTCGATTGCCTCGGGCCGGCGCGACCGCTGCTTCCCGCGAAACGACGGGATGGCGCAAAAGGCACACGCCCGATCGCAGCCCTCGGCGACCTTCACGTACGCCCACGGGGCGCTCGGTGCCGGTCGTGCCAGCTCGAGCAGGTCGCGTACTCCGGCCGGCTTCCGGCCGCGCATCACCACATCGACGAGGGAACCCTCGTCGGCGAATCCGACGACCGCGTCGGCTTCGGGCAACGCGGCGGCGAGCTCGTCGCCGTAGCGCTCGGCCATGCAACCGGTAACGACCATGTGCGCGCCGGGCTTGCGCGCGTCGGAGAGCGCGAGCGCGACATCGATCGACTCCTGGCGCGCGGCCTCGATGAAGGCGCACGTGTTGACGACGACGAGGTCGGCCTCGGCCGCTGACGATGCCGGGGTCAGGCCGTCGGCGAGCAACGAGGCGACAACCTTGTCGGAGTCGACCGCGTTCTTGGGACAACCGAGCGTTTCGACGTGGAATCGCTTTCCTGTCGTCGAGTCGGCCGGCATTCTCGCCATCGTACCGACGCTCCCCCGTACACTCGCTGCCCGTGGACGAACCGACGCTCTGGTGCCCGTCGTGCGGATCCGAATACCGGGTCGGAACCAGCCGGTGCAGCGACTGTCGCGTCGCGCTCGTGACCGAGCGCCCGGCCCATCTCGCCGGTGCCGACGAGCTCGACGCGGACGCAAGCGGCGACGGCGACGGCATCGTCGAGCTCGGCGAGTGGCCGAAGATCCAGGCTCAGGTGCTGCGCCGCCGGCTGGAGACCGCGAGCGTGCCCGTGATGATCGAATGGTCGGGCCCGCCCGACGATCGCCGCGGCGTTGTGTTGGTGCCCGAGGAGCAAAGCGAATTCGCGGCCGCGGTCGTCAACGAGATCGACGTCGACGACGAGGTCAGCGACGACTCACCGCACGCCTACGTCGCGCGCCTCGAAGAGCACCTCTCGGCCGCCGCCGGCCTCCTCGAAGAGCTCCGCACCCGCCTCGACGACCTCGAAGCCGAAGGAAGAATTTAGCTCGCGAGGGCGGGTATCCCGCCGAGCAGCGAGGGCGACAAAGCAACATGCCGTGAGCGCAGCGAACTGGCCGGAGTCCCGAGCGCTCGCGAGGCGGGTATCCCGCCGAGCAGCGAGGGCGACAAAGCAACATGTCACCTTTTCTCGCGACTGCGGATCAGACGTTGCGACGGACGGTATGGATCCGTCCTCAACCACCTGGAGGTGGCAGATGTACGACTTCGCGATCGTCGCGTTGCTCGCACTCGCGACGTTGAAACTGGTCGACTTCCTCACCGACGCGGTCCCGCAGCTGCACAGCCTGCGCTCGCTGGCCACGTTCGTGATCGGCGTCGGCGCGACCGTGCTGATCGACTACTCGCTCTTCCGCGGCTTCGGGATCGGCATCCGCAACGACACGGTCGGCGTGTGGGTCACCGGCTTCGTCGTAGCCGGCTTGACCGTCCCCTGGCGGGCGTTGTTCGGCTGGTTGACGCACGACCGTGCGGCGGCCGACGAGACGCTCGGCGAGCACACACCGAAGGTCCGCGCCGCGTAGCCCGCGCCCGTCGACGAGGCACGAGGGCGGCGCAATGGCGCGCCGCCCTCAGCTTCGTTCCTTGAGCTCGTCGAGCTCCTCGACGCTCATCAGTACCGAGCGGGCCTTCGAGCCTTCCGACGGTCCGACCACGCCGCGTCGCTCGAGCAGGTCCATGAGCCGCCCGGCCCGGGCGAAGCCGACCCGCAGCTTGCGTTGCAGCATGCTCGTCGAACCGAGCCCGCTCGACACGACGAGCTCCATCGCCTCGACGAGCAAATCGTCGCTCTCGTCCATATCGCCGCGTGATCGGCCGCCGGGGGCGTCGACGCCCTGGATCCCTTCCACGTACTGCGGTTGCACCACTTGGCGTTTCCAGTGCGCGACGACCTTGCGCACGCACTCTTCGTCGACCCACGCGCCCTGAATGCGATCGGCCCGGCTCGACGACGCGTTCAGGAGCAGCATGTCGCCCTTGCCGATCAGCTTCTCCGCGCCGGCCTGGTCGAGGATGACGCGCGAATCGGCGAGGGTGCTCACGCTGAACGCGAGCCGGCTGGGGATGTTCGCCTTGATCACGCCGGTGATGATGTCGACCGACGGACGCTGCGTCGCGATCACCAGATGGATGCCGACCGCGCGTGCCATCTGCGCGAGCCGGCAGATGCTCGTCTCGACGTCGCGCGCCGCGACCATCATCAAGTCGGCGAGCTCGTCGATGACTACGACGATGAACGGCAGCCTTTCGTAGGTCTTGCCGGTGTCGGGATCGGGATCGTCGGCCGTGGGCAGGTCGCCCTTGTCGTACATCGCGTTGTAGCCGGTGATGTCCCGGACCGCGACGTCGGCGAGGAGGTCGTACCGCATCTCCATCTCGCGCACGGCCCAGTCGAGCGCGTTCGCGGCCTTCTTCGGATTGGTCACGACCTCGGTCAGCAGGTGCGGCACGTTGTTGTACTGCCCGAGCTCGACCCGCTTGGGATCGACCAGGATGAGCCGTACGTCGTCGGGGGTCGTGCGCATGAGGATCGACGTGACGATGCTGTTGATGCAGCTCGACTTGCCCGCGCCGGTCTGGCCGGCGATGAGCACGTGGGGGAACGTCGCCAGGTTGGCGAACACCGCGCGACCGGCGATGTCGCGGCCCATGCTGACCTCGAGCGGGTGGTTCACCTTCTTGGCCTCGGGACTGCTCAGTATGTCGCCCAGCGTGACGATAGGGCGCATCTTGTTCGGTACCTCGACGCCGATCGCGCTGCGACCGGGGATCGGGGCGAGGATCCGCACGTCGTGGCTCGCCATCGCGTACGCGATCTCTTTCGACAGACTGGTGACCTTGCTCACCTTGACACCGGCCGCGAGCTCGAGCTCGTAGCGCGTCACCGTCGGTCCGACCGTCGCGTCGATCAGGCGCGCGTCCACGCCGAACTCGCGCATCGTCGCTTCGAGGACGTCGCCGCCCTGCTTGACCATGCGAGTGTCGATCTCGCGCGCCTGGCTCTTCTTGAGCAGGCTCGTCGCGGGCAGCTTCCACGCCACCTTGGGCACGGGGCGGAGATGCGATTCGTCTTCGTCTTCCTCGTACTCCTCTTCGTCGTCTCCGCCCTCCTCTTCGACGTCCTCTCCGCCCTCCTCTTCGTCCTCGTCGTACTCCTCGTACTCCTCTTCCGCGTACTCGCCCTCTTCTTCTTCCTCGTATTCCTCGTCGCCGTCGTCGCCGTCGTCGCCGTCGTCGACGTCGTCGTACTCGACTTCGTCTTCCAGCTCCCCGACGTCTTCCATCTCCGCCTCGGCGCCGACCAGGTCGATCATCGGTGCCGGCTCGAGCTGATCGAACAGCACCGCCCGGCGCGCCGAGGCGGCCGAGTCGGCGGCGACGGGCTCGTCCGAGTGGTCGGCCCGCTCGGACGGCAAGGTCAGCAGCGTGCGCGCGTGACGACCGAGGAAGCGGCTCCCGGTCGTGAGATGCTGCACGATCTGACGCACTCCTGTACCGACCACGAGTAGCGTCCCCAGCGCACCGACCGCGACGAGCACGATGGCCGCGCCTGCATTGCCGAGGCCGGCGCGCAGCGGAACGCCGATCGCGGCGCCGATGACTCCGCCCGCGCGATCGAGCGGTTCGAGCGACCCGGCGCCAGACTTCGCGCGGCCGAGGTGGAACGCGCCGACGACGGCCGCGCACACCAGGACGAGACCGAGGCCGAATCGCAAGCCCCGCCGCTTCGACACCTCCTCGTCATCGTCGTCGCTCCGCCATTGGACCACCGTCGACGCGGCGCCGGCCAGGGACGCGATCGGCACGAGCACCTTGCCGCGGCCGAGGAGCGCAGCCGCGGCCGCGTCGATCCCCCGGCCGACCGGGCCGACGACATCGGAGAACATCGCGAGCAGACTCAGCAGCCCGAAGACGGCCAGGCCGATCGCCAACGCATCGATCCGGTGGTCGGCGAGCTGCTCGGAGAGCTCTCCCCGCCACGCGGCCCGGGATCGGGCCCGGACGCGAGCCTTCGACCGCTTCCGTGCGCGCGCAGACTTGGACTGACGGCGCGAAGCCATACCCCAAAGCTAACACCGCCAACTTTGACAACAAGGGCATCGTGGCCGGCGACCGGGCCGCCGGGCGCGGCACCGAGAGGGGCGCCTAGAGAGTCGGCGAGTACCCGCCGTCCACCGGATACACCTGGCCGGTGATCCAGCTCCCCGCGTCGCTGCACAGGAGGGCGACGAGCAGCGCCGGATCCTCGGGGCGGCCCAACCGCGGGATCGGGTACGGCCGGGCGAGCTTGGCCTCGAGCCCGGGGTTGCGAGCGACTGCGTCCTCGGTCGGTCCCGTCTTCATCGTGCCCAGCGAGACGCAATTCACGGTGACGCCGTGCGCGCCGACCTCGGCTGCGAGGCCCCGCACGAAACCCATCGCACCGGCCTTCGCCGCGCCGTAGATCGCCTGGAACCGTTCCCCGCGCCGCCCGGCATCGGAGACGATCGTGACGATCCTCCCCCAGCCGGCGCCGACCATCGCGCCGACGTACGCGTGCGTGACGTGCAACACCGCGCCCAGGTTGAGACGCATCGCGTCCTCCCAGTCTTCGGGACGGGTGTCGACGAAGAGCTTCAGGTCGCCGAAGCCCGACGTCGGGATCCCGGCATTGTTCACGAGGATGTCGATCGGGCCGGTCGCCTCGCGCATGCGCGTGATCTTGAGGGGGCTCGTAACGTCGGCTTTCACCGCGCGCGCGTGCTCGTCGCCGCCCAGGTCGGCCGCGACCGCGACGGCGCGATCTTCGTAGATGTCGTTCACCCACACGAAAGCTCCGGCGCGCACGAGCGCCGCGCAGATCTCGGTTCCGACACCGTTGCCACCACCCGTCACGAGCGCGCGGCGACCTGAGAGATCGATATCGACGCCCACGGTCAGACTTCCATCACGACCGGGATGACCGCCGGACGCCGGCGCGTGCGCTCGTCGATGAAGCGTGCGAGCGATTTGCGCGCGTGGCGTCGCAACGTGTCGAAGTCGGTGGCGCCCTCGCCCGCCGCTTCGGCGATCGAGTCGCGTACCACTTGCTTCGCCGCCTCGATCAAGCCCTCGGCCTCCGGTGCGTACACCCAGCCGCGCGTCACGATCTCGGGACCGGTGACGATCTCGCCGGTCGCGGCCTCGACCGTGACGATCACGACGACAACGCCTTCTTCCGACAGCATGCGCCGGTCGCGCAGTACGCCGCGACTGACATCACCCACGATGCCGTCTACGTACATGTACCCGGCCGGCACCGCGCGCCGTTCGACTTCGGCCCCGGCATCGCCGAGCGTGACGACGTCGCCGTCCTCGCAGACGAGCACGTGGTCTTCGAGAACGCCGACCTCGAGCGCGAGCCGCGCATGATGGACGAGATGGCGGTACTCGCCGTGCACCGGCACGAACCAATCGGGCGAGAGCAGACTCAGCATGAACTTGAGCTCTTCTTGGGACGCGTGACCGGACACGTGCACCGGCGACGTCCGGTCGTGCACGACCTCGGCACCGGCGCGATGCATCGCGTCGATCACGCGCGACACGTTCGACTCGTTGCCGGGGATCGCGTGCGCGCTGATCACCACCACGTCGTCCGCAGACACCTTCACATACTTGTGCTCGTGCGCGGCCATCAACGACAGTGCGCTCATCGGCTCGCCCTGCGAACCCGTACAGATGATGCAGATCTCACCCGGTGCGAGTCTGGCCGTCTCCTCGATGTCGACGACCGCGTACTCGGGAAGATCGATGAAGCCGCGCTCGCGCGCGAGCGCCACGTTCTGCAGCATCGAACGCCCGACGAAGGCAACCATGCGACCGTGCGCGATCGCGGCTTGTGCGACCTGCTCGACGCGATGAAGGTGCGAAGCGAAGCTCGCGACGATGAAGCGCTTGTCGGCGTGCTCGCGGAAGAGCGCGCGCATGGCCACGCCCACCGTCGCCTCCGATGGCGTGAACCCCGGGCGCTCGGCATTGGTCGAGTCGGACAGCAACAACCGAATGCCGCCGTCGCGGCGGGAGAGCTCGCCCAGCAGCGCGAGATCGGTGTGGCGACCGTCGACGGGAGTCAGATCCAGCTTGAAGTCGCCGGTGTGGACGATCGTGCCCTCGGGGGTGAAGAAGGCCACCGCGAAACCGTGGGGCACCGAGTGGGTGACCGGTACGAACTGGCAATCGATCGGCCCGATGCGCCGCCGCTCGCCGTCGGCGACCGTGACGAATTCGGTGCGATCGAGCATTCCCGCCTCGTCGATGCGGTTCCGCGCGAGTGCGAGCGACAGAGCGGAGCCATAGATCGGGACCGAGATGTCGCGGAGCAAGAAGGCCAGGCCACCGGCATGGTCCTCGTGCGCGTGGGTGAGGAGCACCGCTTCGACCCGCTCGGAGTTTTGGCGCAGGTACGTGAAGTCGGGCAGCACGAGGTCGATGCCCGGCATGTCGGCGTCGGGGAACATGATCCCGCAGTCCACGACCAGGATCCGGCCGTCGACCTCGATGCAAAAGCAGTTCCGGCCGATCTCGCCGAGTCCGCCGAGAAAAACGATCCGGACCGACATCAGCCTCGCACGCTACCGCGGCCCGGCCCGCGCCCGATCCGCCCGCTGCAATTTCGCTACGCGCCGGCTGCTATCTCGCTACGCGCCGGCTGCCATATCGGCTACGCGCCCGCTGCGGCCTCTCGGTCCTTGGCGACCTCGTCGAGCAGCACGTATTCCTCGCCCGTGTCGACCCAGTCCTCGAACTGGATCACACCGAGCTCGGTGAACCGCTGCCGGAGCCATCCGTGGTTGCGGTCGAGCAGGCCGAGCTTCTTGCAGTTCGGCACGATCTTCGAGAACAAGATGTTCTGGAACAACTTGCGGCCTTCATCGGCCATGACGAGCTCGAGCGCATCCTTGACGGGCACGCCCATACGGTCCCAGACCTCCTGCTGGAGGAATCGGTCGCGCATGCGCACCGCGGCCTCGAACGCGAACTCCTGACGGTCCATCATCTCCGCGTCCGTGAGCTCCTTGTAGTACTCCTGGAGCGACAGCACACCGAACGCGACGTGGCGCGCCTCGTCGCTCATGACGTAACGGAGGAGTTGCTTCAGCAACGGCTCCGTTGTCATCTGGTGCATGAATCCGAATGCCGCGAGCGCAAGCCCCTCGACCATGATCTGCATGCCGAGATAGGTCATGTCCCAACGGCTGTCGGCGAGGATGTCGTCGAGCAGCAGCTCGAGGTGCGCGTTGATGGGGTAGTGGCCCGACAGCTTCTCGTCGAGGTACTTGGCGAAGACCTCGACATGACGCGCCTCGTCGACGACCTGGGTTGCGGCGTAGTACTTGGCGTCGATCCACGGCACCGTCTCGACGATGCGGGCGGTACAGAGAAGTGCGCCCTGCTCGCCGTGCATGAACTGCGACAGCGTCCAGTTCTGCCCCTCGATCGCGAGCTCGACCCATTCCTTCTCGGTCCATTTCGCGAATGGCGTCCCCGACAGGTCGACCGCCTCACCAAAGAAGCGGACGTCCTCCCGGTTCATCTCGTTCAGCGCCAACGCCTCCTGGTCGACCGGCGTCGACCAGTCGAGGTCGGTCGTCACGTTCCACTGCGACGTCTTCGCCTTCTCGTAGAGCTTCCCGAGCGCGGGACGGCTGCGCTCGTAGTCCCATGTGAAGACGGCGTCCAGGTTGGCGCCGACGGTGTGGATCACAGCGTCGACGTCGGTGTTGCTCACAGAAAGGATGGCCTCGAGGTCGTTGATCTCGTCGCGGCCGATCAGCTCGTTGTTGGCGGTCATCGGAGCACCCCTTCGGATTTGACGAAACCGGGGAGAACGAAGTCGTCGACGAGCGCACGTACCTGTGCGGCGTCGCCAATGTCGAAACTCTCGGACGGACTGAAGAGATAGGAGAGCGTGATCCGCGCGATCCACTCGCCGAGACGCGTGGCGTCCCTGTTGTCGAGGAAGCGCGTGAACGCGGGCGCGACGAGTGCGGCTGCGGTATGCAACACCGCGTCCTCTCGCTCGAACGCAAGATACGGAAGCAACAGCTCGGGCTCGTGCAACGAGACGAACGCGAGCGCCGGGTGAATCCGTAGCGCGCCGACCGCGGTGGTGATCACGATCGTGATCACGTCGCCGAGCGTCTCGGTCGACGCGGAGCCGGAGACGACCGCGTCGCGCAACTTGTCGGCCTCGCGAGCGACCAGCGCCGCAAGAAGCTGCTGCTTGTTCGGGAAGCAGCGATAGACGGTCGCCCGTGCGCAACCCGCCTCGCGGGCGACGTCGTCGAGGGTCGTCTTGGCCAATCCGACCCGCCCGATACAGGTCTGGGCAGCGTCCAGGATCCGCACCGCTTGGGGACTGAGGAGCTCTGCCGAGAAATCCATCTCCTGAGACATTGGTCCACTGAACGTCTCATCGTCAATGTGTCCCGCGTCACACTTCTGCTCGCAATCGCGAGCAGCCCCAAATTTGCACGGGGTGGAAGGTCAGGGGCGGGCGGCGATGCCGCCGAGGAGCTCGACCTCCACGAGGTCGGACACCTGGTCCGGATCGTCCAGGTCCCAGCGTCCCGGCGCTCCGATCAGCGACAGGATCGAGCGGGCGAGATACTCGGCGGCACGGTCGATGTCGACGCCCGGCCGGAGCCGGCCGGCCTCGGCCTCTCGCCTGAGGTACGGCAGCAAGAAGTCCGCGATGAACGGGAGCGTCTTCGCGGACTCGGTCGTCAGCAGGGGCAGGAGTCGTTCGGGCTCCGTCTCCATGACCTTGCGGAGCACGGCGTGCTCGGCGACCGACCGATGTGCGTACGCCAGGCCGCGCCGGAGCAGCTCGGCCAGGCTCGGGGCGTCGCGCACCTGGTCGGCGAGCCGGTTGAAGTAGTTGGAGAGCTCCCAGCCGACGGTCTCGAGCAACAGCTCGTCACGGCCGCCGGCGAACTGGCGATAGATCGTGGCCCGGGAGACACCCGACTCCTTGGCGATGTCGTCGATCGTCGTCTTGCCCAAACCGAAGCGCTCCACGCAGCGATACGTCGCGGCGAGGAGCCGGTCGTGCAGGCTGAGCGGATCGCTCGCCTGAGTCATGCGCAACACCGGAGCCGTAGCCGCGTGGGACCCACATGCACATTGTGCGTCAGAATCGAGCGGTGAAGGCGCACGACGAGTGGGTGCAACGCGACGCGCAGGTCGTGTGGCACGGCTTCACCCAGATGGCGACGTTCGCCGAAAACAGTCCGATCATCGTCGACCGGGCGGACGGCCACGAACTGATCGACGTCGACGGAAAGCGCTATCTCGACGCCATCTCGTCGCTGTGGGTCACCACCCTCGGGCACCACGTTCCGGAGCTCGACGACGCCATCACGAGGCAGCTCGCCCTCGGCGCGCACTCGACGATGCTGGGGAACGGCAATCGCGTCGTCGTCGAGCTGTCGGAGGCGTTGGCGCGCGTGGTGCCCGTCGACGACCCGCACTTCCTCTACGCGAGCGACGGGGCTTCCGCAGTCGAACAAGCCCTCAAGATCGCCTTCCAGTACTGGCACAATCGCGGCGCGCCCGGACACTCGACGTTCCTGGCCTTCGGCGGCGCGTACCACGGCGACACGCTCGGTGCACTGTCGGTGGGCGACGACGGTTTCGGTGCCGACGTGTTCGACGCGCTGCGCTTCCCGGTGGTTCGGGCGCCCGCGTTCGACGATCCCGAGTGTTTCGACGTCGCGGTGCGCTTGGTCGCGGAGCACGCACCGGAGCTCGCTGCGGTCATCGTCGAGCCCTCGGTGCAGGCCGCGGCCGGGATGCAGCTCGCGGACCACGCGGGACTCGCCCGGCTCGGCGCCGCGTGCCGCGCCCACGACGTGCTGCTGATCTGCGACGAGATCGCCACCGGCTTCGGCCGGACGGGCACGCTGTTCGCGTCCGAGCAATGCGACCTGCGGCCCGACCTCTTGTGCCTCGGCAAAGGTCTCACTGCGGGGTACCTCCCGATGTCGGTGACGGCCGCGAGCGGACCGGTGTACGCCGCGTTCCTCGGTGACGACCTCGGGGGGCGGACGCTCTACCACGGCCATTCGTTCGGGGGGAACGCGCTGGCCGCGGCCGTCGCGCTGCGGCACCTCGAGCTGATCGACGCGTGGAACGTGCTCGAGAACGTGCGCGAGCGGTCCGACGAGCTCGCGGGACTGTTGCACGACCGGATCGCCGCGAAGCCCGCCGTACGCGAAGTCCGACTGCGGGGACTCATGGGCGCGGTCGAGCTCGCACCGCCGGAAGGCGGGTTGAAGTGGGGCCGGCGCGTCAGCGCGGGCGCGGTCGAGCGCGGCGTGCTCTTGCGCTCCATCGGTGACAACGTGACGCTGATGCCGCCGTTGACGATCACGTCCGAGGAAATCCACCGCATCGTCCACGTGTTGGGCGACGCGATCGACCAGGAAACGCCGAGCTCGTGACCTGGCGGGACTGGGCCGGCGCCGAGGCCCGCGAGATCCGGGCCTCCGGCCAGTGGCGCGCGCCGCGCGATCTCGACCGCAACGGCCCGATCAACTTCGCGTCGAACGACTACCTCGGTCTCACCCGGCATCCCGCCGTGATCGCGGCCGCGCACGCCGCCCTCGACGAATACGGCTCCGGGAGCGGCTCGGCGCGCTTGATCGTCGGGTCGCGGCCAGTGCATTCCGAGCTCGAGCGCGAGCTCGCGCAGTGGAAGGCGACGCCCCGGGCGGCGCTGTTCCCCACCGGTTTCGCGACGAACCTCGGCGTGATCACGGCGTTCGGCGGCGACGGCGTGCTCGTGTGCTCCGACGAGCTCAACCACGCATCGATCATCGACGGCTGCCGCCTCGCCCGTGGTGAGGTGGCGGTCTACCGCCACAACGACCTCGACCACCTCCGGTCGCTGCTCCGCGCGCGCGGCGATCGTCGCGCGCTGGTGGTCAGCGACACCGTGTTCTCGATGGACGGCGATCTCGCGCACTCCACCGCGCTCGTGGAGCTCTGCGCGAACGAGCACGCGCTGCTCGTCGTGGACGAAGCCCACGCCGTGCTGGGCACCGAGCTCGATCTCCCCGCCGACGCCGACGTACTGCGCGTCGGCACGTTGTCGAAGACGCTCGCGGCCCTGGGCGGCTTCGTTGCCGGTCCGGCGCGATATATCGACTTGGTCGAGAACCTTGCTCGGCCGTACATCTTCACGACCGCGCCGACTCCCGCCGACACCGCGGCCGCGCTCGCGGCGTTGCAGGTGTTGCGATCGCCCGAGGGCGACGCCCTCGTCGCGCACCTACGTGCGCTCGTGAATCGGCTCCGCCCCGGTCATCCGTCGCCGATCGTGCCGTTCGTGTTCGGTGAGGAGGAGGCGACGGTTCTCGCCTCGGACGCCCTGCGGTTCCGCGGGCTCCTCGTCCCCGCAATCCGGCCTCCCACGGTCGCGCCCGGAACCTCGCGACTGCGTGTCACCTTGTCCGCCGCGCACACCGACGAGCAGGTCGACGTGCTGGCGTACGCGCTCGACGAGATACGCGCCGAGTTGGCGACGCCGGCGTGATCGTCCTCGTCGCGGGCACGGGCACCGACGTCGGCAAGACCTTCGTGACGGTCGCCGTGGTGAAATGGCTGCGCCGGCGCGACGTCGCCGTCGCAGTGCGCAAGCCCGTGCAGTCGTTCGTACCCGGCACCACCGACACCGATGCCGAACTGCTCGCGGCCGCGAGCGGCGAGAGCCCCCACACGGTGTGCCCGGCGCATCGATGGATCCCCGCCGCGATGGCGCCTCCCATTGCCGCCCACACCCTCGGCCTCCCGGCGTTCACGATCGAGGATCTCGTGCGCGACCTCGGGGCTCCGGAGCGTGGACTCACGATCGTGGAGAGTGTGGGAGGCGTGCGCTCCCCGCTCGCGTGCGACGGCGACACCGTCGCCCTGGCCGACGCGATCGCTCCGGAGCTGGTGATCCTGGTCGCCGACGCCGGGCTCGGGACGATCAACTCGGTGCGCCTCTCGATGGACGCCCTCGCCCCGCGCCGCGTCGTGGTCTTCCTCAACCGGTTCGATCCGGTCGACGCGGTGCACGTCGGGAATGCGGATTGGCTGCGCTCGCGCGGCGGCTACAAGACTCTGACCGACCTCGAAGGCCTCGTCGCCGCCGTGAGCGGCCTTCCCGGATGAGAGAATTGCCGAGGAGACATCGCCTTGGGTCGTCGTCACCACCGGCGGAGGGCATGGAGTTTCCTTCAGGCCTTCCCTCTGAAAGACTCCCGCAACAACAGATCACAAGGAGCCCAATGAGCACAGGCATGAGAAAACGATCGATCGCGCTCGTCGCGTTCGCATTGGTAGCGGCGGCATGCTCGAGCTCGGCCAAGTCCGGCTCACCCTCCGGCGGTTCGAACGGCACGACCGCGACAACCGCGAATGCGAACGATCCTGCGATCAACGCCTACGCCATCAAGTACACGGGCGGCAAGCCGCAGAAGGCGACGGGAACGCCGTACAGGATCGGCTACGTGAACCAGGACAGCCTGTTCCCGGAGGCGACGATCGGTGTCAACGCCGCGGTCGCGTACGCGAACGCCGAGCTCAACGGGGCCGACGGTCACCCGATCCAGGTCGTCGCCTGCCAGGTGAGCACCGCGGCGGACGGCGCGAGATGCGGCGCGCAGATGGCGAACGACGACTCGATCAAGCTCGTGCTGACCGGCACGCTGCTCAACGGCAACACGGAGCTCTACAACGCGCTCAACGGCAAGAAGGCCGTGATCATCGGCAACGGTGTCACGCCCGCCGACTTCACCACCCCTGCGGGTGAGGCCTTCGTCGCCGGCGCTCCGGGCGTGCTCGCCGGCATGGCGAAGTTCAGCGTCGAGCAGTTCCACCCCAAGTCGGTGGCGATCCTCGCCAACGACAACGACGCGGGCAAGGCCGGCGTCGCAGTCATCATGAAGCCGATCTTCGACAAGGCCGGCATCAAGGTGAAGGACGTGTACGTCGCGAACGACGCCAGCGCACCCGACGTCTCGTCGGCGATGTCAGCCATCGGCGCCGACAAGACCGACGTCTTCTTGTCGATCCTGACGTTGCAGAGCTGCATCAGCATGTACGACGCCATCAAGGGCCTCGGCGCGACGCCGACCGCCGTGGTCACGACCGGCCTGTGCTTCGGCACACCGATGACCCAACACCTGAAGGATGCCGGCGACTCGGGCGCGTATCCCGACGGCTGGTACTTCGGCGGCTACGGGTACAGCTACTTCCTGCCGTCGACCACGCCCGGGATGGCCGAATCCGGGATGAACACCTACCTCGCCAAGGTGCACCAGTACGGCAAGCCGGCACCCGGCGCCAAGACACTCGAGTACAGCGGCTTCTCCGGTCCGATGTTCGGCAACGTGTTGACCGGCATCAAGTTCATCGACCAGCTCGGCATCGCCAACGCGACGGTTCCCGCGTTGGACGCAAAGATCCGCGGGTTCAAGGGCCCGGCGATGCTCCAGGTCGGCGCGCTGAAGTGCAACGTTCCGCCCTACGTCTCGGTCTGCGGCGTGCAGATGGGAATCCAGCAGTACAAGAACGGCCAGTGGACCAGCATCGCCGACGGGCACAACGGCAAGCCGATCGACACCTCGACGGGTTGAGTTCGCACTTCGGCACACGAATGACGTGAATCCGAGGTGGAAGGCAAAGCCTTCCACCTCGGAGCAACACGGGGGGCTGTCATCGAACGCTCGATAACTCAGGTAGCGCGCTGGGTCGTAGCCGGCCTCGGGGTCGCGACGGCCGCCTTCGTGCTGCTCAACGCCGAATACCGGCACAACTTCCTGACCGGCAGCGGCGTCGCCCAGGGCGCGCTGATCGCGGCGGTCGCGTTGGGCGTCATGCTCACGTATCGCGGGTCGGGCGTGGTCAACTTCGCGAACGGCGCGATCGCGATGTACGTCGCGTACGTCTATTCGTTGCTGCGGCGCGACGGCGACCTGTTCCTGCCGCCGCTACCGAATCCGCTCTCACTGATCGAGGGCGTCGTTCACGAGATCTCGGGCAACCACTCGTTCCATCTGCCCGACATCCCGACGCAGATCTCGTTCGGGTCGAGCATGTCGTTCTGGCCCGCGTTGGCGATCTCGTTGGCGTTCTGCCTCGTGCTCGGGCTGATCTTGCACTTCTTCGTCTTCCGGCCGCTGCGCTTCGCGCCGCCGATTGCCAAGGTCGTGGCGTCGGTCGGACTGTTCCTGTTGCTCGAAGCCACGGTGATCCGCCGTTTCGGCACGACGCCGATCGCAGTGAAACCGATCCCATTTCTGAAGAAGTCGACGCACATGAACCTCGGCTTCATCAAGCTCAACCAGGAGCAGTTCTTCGTCGGGCTGCTCGTGCTCGTGATCACGGCGCTGTTGTGGTTGCTGTTCCAAAAGACGCGCTTCGGCTTGGCGACGCGCGCGGCCGCCGAGAACGAGAAGGGAGCAGTTGTCCTCGGCTTCTCCCCCGACTTCCTGGCCGGCACCAACTGGGTGCTGTCGACCCTGATCACCGGGCTGCTCGGCATCTTCGTCGCGACCAGCCTTTCGACGATCGAGCCGACCGTCCTCCCCGCCTTGATCGTGCCCGCGTTGACTGCCGCGCTCGTCGGCGGCTTCATCTCGTTCCCGCGCACCACGCTGGCGGCGTTCGTGCTCGGCATGCAGAAGCCGCTCATCGCCTATCTCGGCGTGAACAAGACCTGGTTCCCGCACTCCGGGAGCCAGGCCTTCCCCGGCGTCGATCGGGTCTTGCCGATCGTGGTCATCGTCCTCGTCCTGTACTTGGCGGGCGACGCGTTACCGGCGCGCGGTTCCATCACTGCCGGCCGACTCCCGTTCTCCCCGACGCCGCCCACCTGGGCCATCCGCATCGGCGGTCCCGTCCTCGCATTGCTCGCTGCGGTGCTCGGGCTGTTCGTCTTCAGTCCCGCCTACCGCGGTGCACTCTCCGACACGCTCATCGGCATCGTCATCTGTTTGTCGGTCGTCGTGATCACGGGATTCGTGGGGCAGATCTCACTCGCGCAGATGGCCTTCGCCGGCATCTCCGCGTTCATCGTGTCGCACCTGTCGTCCGAGCACGGTTGGCCGTTCCCGATCCCGATCTTCGCGGGCGCGATCGTCGCGCTCGTCGTCGGTCTGCTGGTCGCGCTCCCGGCCCTGCGCGTACGAGGAGTGAACCTCGCCATCGTGACGTTCGCGTTCGCGGTTGCCGTCGACGACATGGTCTTCAAGAACAACAGTGTCAACGGCGGCTTCAAGCAGGCATTGGTGAAAGCACCCGATTGGATCGATCCCAACCAGCCGAAGCAACGCAAGATCTTCGGGCTGATCGCAGGAGACGGCAAGCTCCCGAACCCCACTACTGCGATCTTCTGCCTCATCGTCGCGATCATTCTCTGCTATGTCGTCGCGAACCTCCGGAGATCTACCACCGGCCGCCAGATGCTCGCCATGCGTGCGAACGAACGCGCCGCGGCCGCGGCGGGCGTCAACGTCTCGGCCACGAAACTGCTCGCGTTCGCCATCTCGGCCTTCATCGCCGGCATCGGCGGCGCGGTGATCGCGTACCGCTCGGGCAACGCGACGCCCGACAAGTTCGACTACACGCAATCGCTCGTGATCTTCGCGTTCGCGTATCTGGGCGGCATCTCGAGCGTGAGCGGAGCGATCGCCGGTGGGTTCCTCGTCGCCGGTGGCCTCGTATTCACGTTCCTGCAGCAGTCGTTGGGGATACCGCCGGAGTTCACGTTGCTGCTCGGCGGGCTCGGGCTGATCATCACTGCGATCCAGAACCCGGAGGGCGTGGCCGGGCGGCTGCGGCGCGACGGTCTTCGGCTCAAGGCGAAATTCCAAAAGCCCCGGACGCCCTCCGACGCACCGACCGCGCCCGCAACGGCATCCACGGCGACAACGGCCTCCCTCGCTGAACACGGGGGCGTGTGATGGCGCTGCTCGAGACCGACAGCATGACGGTGCGCTTCGGTGGACTGCGCGCCGTGGACAACGTCGATTTCACCGTGGAGAAGGGCCAGCTCGTCGGCCTCATCGGACCCAACGGCGCCGGCAAGACGACCTTCATCGACGGCATCACCGGTTTCGTCGGTACGTCGGGCAGCATCCGCTTCGACGGCCACGAGATCTCGCACGAACCCGCACACCGCCGCGCCCGCCGCGGTCTCGGACGAACGTGGCAATCACTCGAACTGTTCGAAGACCTGAGCATCGAGGAGAACCTGCAGGTTGCCGCGCAAAACCAGTCGATCGCCGGCTTCGTCGCCGACCTCGTGGTGCCGCAGCGCAAGCGGGCCTACGCGAACGTGCAGTTCGCGCTCGACGTGCTCGGGATCAGCGAGCTCGCGAAGCTCATGCCGACGGAGATCAGCCAGGGGCAACGCAAACTCGTGAGCGCGGCGCGGGCCCTGGCGGCGCGGCCGCAACTCGTCTGCATGGACGAGCCCGCCGCCGGGCTCGACACGCAGGAATCGCAGGATCTCGGGCGCCGGCTGCAACGGATCATCGACGCGGGAACGACGATCTTCCTCGTCGACCACGACATGGGCCTCGTGCTCAGCGTGTGTGACTTCATCTATGTGATCGAGTTCGGCGTCAAGATCGCCGAAGGCACACCGGACCAGATCAAGTCCGACCCGCGCGTCATCGAGGCCTATCTCGGCTCGTCGGCCGAACCGAACGACGCGACGGAGCCGGAATCGCAGGACTCATGACGACACCGCTGATCGACATCGAACATCTCTACACGGGCTACAACGACGTGCCGGTCGTGCGCGACCTGAACCTGCATGTCGGCGCGGGAGAGATCGTCGCGCTGCTGGGCCCGAACGGCGCGGGCAAGACGACCACGCTGCTCACGACGTCTGGACTGAACCCGATCATCAAGGGCGACATCAAGCTGTTCGGGCGCTCGATCAAGGGCCGGCGTGCGCACCTGATCGCGCGCGAGGGACTCGCGCACGTCCTCGAAGATCGGTCACTGTTCTTCCAGCTGACGGTGCGGGAGAACCTGCAGCTCGGATCGGCCAAGGGCGCGGTCGACATCGACCAGGCCCTGAGGTACTTCCCCGCGCTCCAGGACATCCAGAGTCGGCGGGCGGGCCTGCTGTCCGGTGGCCAGCAACAGATGCTCGCAATGGCGCGGGCGCTGACGTCGACGCCGAAGGTGCTGATGGTCGACGAGATGAGCCTCGGGCTCGCGCCGCTCATCGTCGAGGACCTGCTCGCGATCCTGCGCGACATCGTGAACGACACGGGCGCGGGCGTGCTCTTGGTGGAACAGCACGTGCACCTCGCGCTGTCGATCGCCGATCGCGGGTACATTCTCAGCCACGGCGAGCTGGTCATGGAAGGTACCGCCGACGAGTTGAACGCCAACCAGCATCTTCTCGAGTCCAGCTACCTCGGTGGCAGCGAGCTCGACGCCGCGACCTAGAGGCCGCGACCTAGAGGCCGAGCAGCGCGTCGAGGCCGATCGTGAGGCCCGGCATCTCGGCGATCTTGCGCACTGCGAGGAGGACGCCGGGCATGAACGACGCCCGGTCGTAGGTATCGTGGCGGATCGACAGGGTCTGGCCCGTCGTGCCCATCAGGACCTCTTGGTGCGCGACCATTCCCCGCATCCGAACCGAGTGCACGGGGATGCCGTCGATCAGGCCGCCTCGCGCACCGGCCGCCACGACCGTGATCGTCGGATCCTCTGCCCAGTCCTTCGACGCGGCGGCGATCCGCTGCGCCGTGAGTGCGGCAGTGCCCGACGGCGCGTCGGCCTTCTGGTCGTGGTGGAGCTCGATGATCTCGGCGGTCTCGAAGAACGGCGCAGCCATCTCGGCGAATCGCATCATCAGCACCGCGCCGACCGCGAAGTTCGGAACGATCACCGCGTTCGCGGCGGAGCGATCGAACAGGTCTGCGAATTCCGCGAGCTCGTCTTCGGCGAACCCGGTCGTACCCACTACGGCATGCACGCCGTGCTCCGCGCACCAGCGGAGGTTGCCCCGCGCCGCTTCGAGCACCGTGAAGTCGACCGCCACCTGGGCGGCCGCCGCTTCGAGCTGGTGCGCGCCCGCCGCGAGCCTGATCTCCGCGTACTCCGTTCCCGCGTGCACCGGGTCGACGGCCGCGACCAACTCCATGTCGGGGGCGTCGCTCACGGCCCGGCACACGGTCGATCCCATGCGTCCGCCCGCACCGAACACGCCGACCCGAATCATCACGGCCAGCCTAGGCGTCGACCCGAGAGGCACCGAGGAACAATCCTTCGGCTATCCGGTGGCGGAGAACTCCGAAGCCGAGTGCGGACCGACGACCGCCAGCGTCCGTGGCGCGCCGGCAAACGCCCGGGCCACGACCCGGGCGACGTCGTCGGCGGTCACCGCGTCGAGGCGGGCGACGAGCTCCTCGAGGCTCGGGATCTCACCTTCGATCAGCTCCGCTCGCCCGAGCCGGCGCATGCGGCTCGCCGACGTCTCGAGGGACATCGCGAGCGAACCGACCAGGTGACCCCTCGCGGCGGCGATCTCGGCGTCGGACAGACCCTCCTCGACGAGTCGATCGAGCTCGGCGTGGATGACCGCGAGCGTCTCGGGCACGTGCTCGGGCGCCGTCCCCGCGTAGATCGCGAGGTAGCCCGCGTCGTCGAACGACGCCTGATACGAGAAGACGGAATACGCGAGACCGCGCGTCTCGCGTATCTCTTGGAACAACCGCGACGACATGCCACCGCCGAGCACCTGGTTGACGAGCGTCAGTGCGTAGCGGTCGGGATCGAGCGCCGCGAACGTGCGCACACCGGTGACGATGTGTGCTTGCTCGGTCTGCCGGCTGAGCACGACGACGGGCTGTGGCGCGACGACGTCACGCCGCGGTCGCGGCGGGCGATCGCCGTCGATCGACGGAAAGCGCGCCTCGACGAGGTCGAGCACGCGTTCGTGGGTCAGATTGCCGGCGGCGGCGAAGACGACATTCGACGGCCGGTAGTGCGCCGCGTGATACGCGGCGATGTCGTCGCGAGCCATGGCGGTGATCGACGCGTCACTCCCGAGCACCTCCCGGCCGAGCGGATGATCGGGGAAGATCGCGCTTGCGAAGAGGTCGTGGACGAGATCGTCGGGCGTGTCGTCGCGCATCCCGATCTCTTCCAGGATGACGCGCCGCTCGGACTCCACGTCGTCGGGGCGAAACGCCGGGCGCCACAGCACGTCGGCAAGGACATCGAATGCCCGCTCGAGTTGCACGTCGGGAACGCGCACGTAGAAGACGGTCTGCTCGTGCGTCGTGAAGGCGTTCATTTCGCCGCCGACCGACTCGATCGCGTCGGCGATCTCGCGGGCGCTGCGGCGGTCGGTGCCCTTGAACAGGAGGTGCTCGAGGAAGTGGCTGGCGCCCCATTCCGCGCCGCGCTCGTCGCGGGCACCGCTGCCGACCCATGCGCCGAGTGTCACCGAGTGCAACTCGGGCAGGGCTTCGGTGACGACACGCAGGCCCGATGCGAGACGCGTTCGACGGATGCTCACCGCGCGCGCTCGACCGGCCCGGCGACCGGCTCGGTGACCAATGCCGCGACTAGCGCCGCGGACCACCGCGTCGGGCACCACCACCGCGCCCGCCGCGTCCGCCTCGGCGGTCGCCGGCCGCGGACTTGGCCGGCTCCTCGGCGGGACCGAGGTCGCCGAACTCCTCGCGGGCCTGTTCCTCCCAGGCCGACTCGAACGACGCGGTCACGCGCGTGTCGGACGCCGGCGCCCGCTCCGATCTCGCGGGTCGGTCCGACGACGACTCTCTCCCCGGCCGCTCGTTGCGCGGCGGACGCGACTCGCGATCGCGATCGCGCGGGCCGCTGGCGTTCCCGCCGCCGCCCGGCTCGTCGCCATCTTCACCCAGCAGCGAGAGCGACAGCTTGCCGTTCTGGTCGATGTCGTCGACCCGAACCGAGAGCTCGTCACCCAGGGCCAACACGTCCTCGACCCGATCGATGCGCTTGCCGCGACCGAGCTTGGAGATGTGGATGAGGCCATCGCGGCCGGGAAGGATGTTGACGAACGCGCCGAACTTCGTGATGTTGACGACCCGGCCCTCGTAGACAGCACCCACTTCCGCGCTCGGGGGATCGAGGATCAGCTCGATGCGACGCTGCGCCTCTACGACCGCGGCGCCGTCCTTCGAGCCGATCGACACGACACCGACACCGTCGGCGTCGGCCACCGAGATGTCGGCGCCCGTCTCCTGCTGGATCGTGTTGATGACCTTCCCCTTCGGGCCGATCACCTCACCGATCTTGTCGACCGGGATCTCGAAGCTGACGATCTTCGGTGCGGTGTTGCGCACTTCCTCGCGCGGTGCCGAGATCGCGCCCGCCATGACCTCGAGGATCTTGAGGCGGGCTTCCTTCGCCTGCAGCAACGCGGCCGCGAGCACGTCGGCGGGGATGCCGGCGATCTTCGTGTCGAGCTGCAACGCGGTGACGAACTCGGCGGTGCCGGCGACCTTGAAGTCCATGTCGCCGAACGCGTCCTCTTGGCCGAGGATGTCGGTGAGCGTCGTGTACTTGCCCTCGGCGAACACGAGACCCATCGCGATCCCTGCGACCGGCGCCTTGAGCGGCACACCGGCGTCCATCAGCGAGAGCGTCGAGCCGCAGACCGACGCCATCGACGTGGAGCCGTTCGACGCCAGCACGTCGGACACCACGCGCATCGTGTACGGCCAGTCGGTCCCGGTCGGCAACACGGGGATGAGTGCGCGCTCCGCGAGCGCACCGTGGCCGATCTCGCGACGCTTCGGCGAACCGACGCGACCGGTCTCACCGGTCGAGAACGGCGGGAAGTTGTAGTGGTGCATGTACTTCTTCTTGGTCTCGAGCGTGATCGTGTCGAGCATCTGCTCCATGCGGGGCATGGCGAGCGTCGCGACGTCGAGCACCTGCGTCTCGCCCCGCTGGAAGAGGGACGAGCCGTGCGCGGTCTCGAGCACACCGACCTCCGCCGACAACGACCGGATGTCGGTGGGGCCGCGACCGTCGATGCGCACGCCCTCGCTCACGATGCGCCGGCGGACGACTTCCTTCTGCAGCGAGCGGAAGGCCTTCTTGACCTCGCCCGCCTGCTCGGCGTGGACGCCGGGCCTTTCGGGAGTGCCGATCAGCGCGACCTGGATGCCGACGAGGATCTCGTCGAGCTTGTTGTTGCGGGCCGTCTTGTCGGCGATCTTCATCGCCGCGTCGGTCTCCGCCTCCGCGTGCGCCTTTACTGAGGCGTACACCGCGGGCGTGTAGTCGACGTTCGGCATGTACTCGATCGGCGTGATCGGGCCACGCGCCGCGACGAACTCTTCACGGAGCTTCTTCTGAAGCTCGATCGAAGCAGAGATCCACTTCTTCGACTCCTCGAGGCCGCCCGCAATGAGCTCCTCGGTCATCTTCGGGGCGCCCTCTTCGTAGAGCTCCCAGGTGCGCTCGGTGCCACCCGCTTCGACCATCATGATCGCGACGTCGCCGTCGTCGAGCTGACGGCCGGCCACGACGATCTCGAACGTGGACTCGTCGCCCTCTTGGAACGTGGGGTGCGCGATCCACTCACCGTTGTGATGCGCGAGGCGCACTGCACCGATCGGACCGTCGAAGGGGATGCCCGAGACGGTGAGCGCGGCCGACGCGCCATTGATCGACAAGACGTCGTGCGGGTTCTCGAGGTCGACACCGACGATGGTCGCGATGACCTGCACCTCGTTGCGGAAGTCGGCCGGGAACGACGGGCGCAACGGCCGGTCGGTCAGCCGACACGTCAGGATCGCGAGCTCGCCCGGTCGACCCTCGCGCCGGAAGAACGAGCCCGGGATCTTGCCCGCGGCATAGGCCCGCTCTTCGACGTCGACGGTCAGCGGGAAGAAGTCGATGCCTTCGCGCGGCTTCGACGTGGCAACGGTCGACAGCAATGTCGTGCCGCCCACCTTGACGAAGACTGCGCCGGCCGCCAGCGATGCGAGCTTGCCGGTCTCGAGCGTCATCTCGAGTCCGGCGGCGTTGATGGGAGCGGAAACGGAAACTGCGTCACTCACGCGACGGTTCCTCTCTGTTGGAGCGAGAGGCACCGGTTCCCAGTTGTCAGCGTCCGGATCCCCTGGGGAATCGGGCGCTCACGACTGACAACCGACACTTCCTCTCGCGGCTGCTTCGAATGTCAAGCGAGGAGCGGATGACCGCTCCTCGTGTGAATCCCTACCGACGGATGCCGAGCTTCGCGATGAGTGCCCGGTACCGCTCGACGTTGTTGCGTCGGAGGTAGTCGAGCATTCGCCGACGGCGACCCACGAGCATCAACAGCCCCCGCTGCGTGTGAAAGTCCTTCTTGTGGACCTTCATGTGCTCCGTGAGATGGCGGATGCGCTCGGTGAGGAGTGCGATCTGGACCTCGGCGGAGCCGGTGTCGGAGTCGTGGAGCTTGTTGTCGCTGATCGTTGCGGCCTTGTCGGGCATACGCGCGTACAAACCTACTTATTTTCGAGTCGGCTTCATTCGTACGGATTCAGCTGTCAACGCTACCAGACTGCGCCTGGGCCGGCTCTCGCCGGCCGGTCCCGAGGCACTTGGGTGGGCTCACTGCTCGGAGCGGCTCAACTCCCGGACCCGGGCGACGTCGCGGTGCATCTGGGCGACGAGGTCGTCGACCTGATCGAAGCGCTCCTGACCCCGGAGCCGGTGCGTGAATGCCACTCGGGACGCCTGGCCGTAGAGATCGCCGTCGAAGTCGATGACGTTCGCCTCGCAGAGGCACATCCCCGCCTCTGCGTAGAAGGTCGGGCGCCGACCGACGGAGATCGCCGCGTGTCGCGCGACGCCGTCGGCGGCCGCGAACGTGCCCGCGTACACGCCGTCGGCGGGCAGGCAGATGTTCTCGGGCACGCTCACGTTCGCGGTCGGGAAGCCGAGCGCGCGGCCGCGGGCGTCGCCGCGCTCGACCGGCCCACGCACCTCGTGCGGCCGACCCAGCATCGCGGCCGCTCCTTCGACCTCGCCCGCGGTGATCAGGTCGCGGATGCGCGTCGACGAGTAGGGCACGCCCGCGTCGCGGTCGGGCGCGGCCACGAGGCCGAGACCGATCGTCTCGAAACCGAGCTCGGCCCCCATGAGCTGCAGCAACGGCACGTCGCCGTGGCGACGGTAACCGAAATGGAAGTCGGCACCCACCACGACGAGGCGAGCGCGCAGCGCGCTCGCAAGGAGCTCCTCGACGAACTGCTCGGCGGGCTCCTTGCTCCTCGCCGCGTCGAACGGCAGGACGAGACACTCGTCGACGGCGCCCGTCGCCTCGAGCAGCTCGAGCTTCTGGTCGAGGGTCGTCAGCAGCTTCGGCGCCGATCCGGGCCGGACGACCTCGGCCGGGTGGCGGTCGAATGTGAGCACCGTTGCGGAGAGGCCGCGGGCCCGCGCCAGCTCGCGCACCAGCCGCAGCACCGCTTGATGACCGAGGTGCACCCCGTCGAACGCGCCGATCGTCACCGCGCGCCCGCGCCCGTCGCTCGCGATCTCGGTCGGGTCCCGGTAGATCCTCACGAGCCCCTCACGAGACGCTCACGAGATCGTCGCTTCGGGCGCGAGCACGACCGACGGCTTCACTCCTGCGCCGCGCCGTTCGTACACCGCGAGGAGCGCGCCGGAGTCGTCGACGATCGCGAAGGGTCCCGCGCCGTTTCGGTCGCCGAGCAGCGCGGGCGCCGCGAACGTCGCGCCGTGCGTCACTGCCCGCGCCCGCTCGACGTCCACCTGCACGCATTCGAGGTCGCGCACGGCCTCGGTCGGCGCGCGGACGGCCGCGTCGGGATCGGTCTCGACCGCCTCGATCGGGCGCGCCTCGTCGAGGGTGAAGCTGCCGACGCGCAGTCGGCGCAACGACTCGAGGTGCGCGCACCCGCCCAACGCGGCACCGAGGTCGGCCGCGAGCGTACGGATGTAGGTCCCGCTGGAGCAGGCGACTCGGATCGTGGCCTCGGGGTACGCGCCGGGTTCGAAGTCCTCGACGACCAGCTCGTCGATGCGCACCGGTCGGGCCGCCCGCTCGATCTCCTCGCCGGCCCGCGCCATCTCGTACAAGCGCCGGCCCCCGACCTTCAGGGCCGACACCATCGGCGGCACCTGCTCGATGTCACCGACGAACGCGCGTGCGGCGACGTCGACCTCGTCGCGAGTGACGGGCATCTCGGTGCGGTCCAGCACCGCGCCCGACGCGTCGAGCGTGTCGGTCGCGACGCCGAACACCACCCGAGCGCGGTATTCCTTCCCGGCCTCCTGGAGGAAACGCAGCAGGCGCGTCGCTCGTCCGAGCCCCACCAAGAGCACACCGGTTGCGTCGGGATCGAGCGTTCCGGCGTGACCGATGCGGCGCTGACCGTAGACGCCGCGGAGCTTGGCGACGACGTCGTGACTCGTCCAGCGCGGGGCCTTGTCGACGACGACCAAGCCATCACGCACGCGCGTGACACTCGCTCATCACAGCGCGTCGAGGATCTGCGCGACCACGGCCTCTGCCGACTCGTCGCTGGTGAAGCCGGCCGCAAAACGGTGACCGCCGCCACCCTTGCGTTCCGCGATCTCGCGCACGTCTACGCTTCCGAGCGAACGCAGGCTGACGCGCCACGTCGAGTCGGGGCCCTGCTTCAGAACACACGAGACCTCGGCCTCACGAGTGCGGCGCAAAACGTCGATGAGGCCCTCGATCTCCTCGAACGTCACGTCGTGGCGCGCGAGGTCGGCTTGACTCACCTTCGTCCACACAAATTGCTTGTTCGGGACGAGCACCGCGTTCTGCAACGCTTCGGCGAGGAGCTGGAGGTAGGCGAACCGGTGCTCCTCGAACAGCGTGCGCGAGAGCTCGGGAATCGGGAGGTCGAAGCCCGAGAGCTCGCGCGCGAGCTCGAAGACCGCGGGTGTGGTCGTCTGGTACTGGAACCGGCCGGTGTCGCAGACGAGCGCGGCGTACAGGCACACGGCTGCGTCTCTGGTCATCGGGAGCTCGAGCCGGCCGATCAACCGCCGGACGAGCACACCGCTCGCGGCCGCGTCGGGATCGATGACATTGATGGTGCCGTAGCGTTGGTTCGACACGTGGTGGTCGATCACGACGAGCTCACCCGCGGCCTTGGCCGACGGCTCGAGGTCACCGAGTCGGGCCAGCGAACCCGAGTCGAAGGTGACCATTACCTGCGGCTCGCGCGGGAAGCGGTCGGGCGGCGTGAGCAGCTCGAGCCCGGGCAGGTCGCGATAGTGCGGCGCGGTGATGAACGGCTCCGAGAACGAAGCGACACTGCGGACACCGGCCGCGACCAGCACGTGGTGCAACGCGAGCATCGAGCCGAGCGCGTCACCGTCGGGACTGACGTGGCACGCGAGGCTCACCTCGGACGCAGACCGGATGGCGTACGCGGCCTCGGTCAGTGCATCCTCGACCCCGTCGCCCTTCACCACGTCTCCTCGTCGTCCGCGCCACCACTTTCGTCCGTGGGCGCCTTTCGGTGGTGGATCTCGCGCAGGATGTCCTCGATCCGTTGGCCCGAGACGATTCCCGGATCGACGGCGAACTCGAGACGCGGCACCTGGCGGATACGCATCTGGCGCCCGACGACACCGCGCAGGTGCGAACCGGCGGAGTGCAGCGCACTCGCCACGTCGTCGGGGATCGAGTCCCTCTCGTCGACCGCCGTCGCGGTCAGTGTCGAGTAGTAGACCTTGGCGTGCGCCAGGTCGCGGCTCACGTCGACGCCGGTGAGCGTGACCAGCTCGAGCCGCGGGTCGCTCATGCGCTCGAGCTCGTCGGCGAGCACCTCGAGCATCACCTCGTTCAGCCGCGCCGTGCGGGGGTATCGCTTGGCCGGGGTCATGCGCTCACGCCCGCTCGCTCTCGAGCCATGCCGTCTCCACGTCGAGCAGCTCGACGTCGTCGGCCACGACCACGAACCGTTCGATCGCGGCGAGCACCTCACGGAGCTGCGCATCACCGCTCGCGACCACGGCCACCGCGATCGCAGCGCGCTGCCACTGGTCGTGGTAATCCACCTCCGACACCGAGACCCGGAACCGATGACGCACCCCGTCGACGATCGGGCGGATCGCGGCGCGCTTGGTCTTCAGCGATCGACTCTGCGGGATGTGCAGATCGAAACGGACTGCGGCCGCGTACACGGCTCCAGTCTCGCGCCACCGGCAGTGGCGGTTCGATACGAATGCGCTACCTCAGCCGGCGAGGCGCAACACCAGAGCGGCCGCTGCCATCTCGGGCAGGCCCACAGCGGCTCCCACCCGGGTGTAGCGCCGGGCGTCGCGCGGCGCTACACCCGGCGCAACGCCCACGCCGGAACGTTGCCGGGGCGCGCCAGCGCGCCGATCAGACCGACGGCGAGGAGAGCGACCGCGAGCACGCTCACGTCGTCGAGCTCCGGCGAGCTCCGGCGAGCTCCGGCGAGCTCCGGCGATCAGACCCGCGCGATCTCGCGTTCCTCGAAGGTCTCGATCACGTCGCCCGCCTTGAGGTCTTGGTAGTTCTCGAGGCCGATGCCGCACTCGAAGCCGTCGCGCACCTCGCGCACGTCGTCCTTGAAGCGGCGCAGCGTGGCGATCTGACCCTTCCAGATGACCGTGCCGTCGCGCAGGAAGCGCACCTTGGAGCCGCGGGTGATGACACCGCTCGTGACGTAACAGCCTGCGACCTTACCGACCCGCGGCACCGAGAAGACCTCTCGCACCTCGGCGTCGCCGGTGACGACCTCTTCGTACTCGGGCTTGAGCATCCCGACCAGCGCGTTGCGCACGTCGTCGAGGACGCCGTAGATGACCTCGTAGGTACGGATCTCGACGCCTTCGCGCTCGGCCACCTCGCGGGCCTTGCGGTCGGGACGCACGTTGAACCCGATCACCGTGGCGTTCGACACTGCGGCGAGATCAAGATCGGACGCCGTGATGCCGCCCACCCCGCGGTGCACGAACGACAACCGCACCTCGTCGTGCTCGGCGTCGAGCTTCTTCAGTGCGTCGGTGAGCGCTTCGAGCGACCCGTTCACATCGGCCTTCACGATGAGGTTCAACGTTGCGACCTCGCCGCGCTGGACCATCGCGAAGATGTCCTCGAGGCGGGCACCGCCACCCAACATCATCGGGTTGCGCTGCGCCGCGACCTTGCGCCGGTGCGTACGGGCCTCGGCGACGGTGCGCGCGACCTTGTCGGACGGCGCGACCCGTAGCTCGTCGCCCGCGAGCGGGACGTCGTCGAGCCCGAGCACTTCGACCGGAACCGACGGACCGGCTTCGGTCACCTGCTGGCCGACCTCGTCGAACATCGCCCGCACCCGTCCCCACGCGGGACCGGCGACGATCTGGTCGCCGACGCGCAGCGTGCCTTCTTCGACGAGGGCCGTGACGACCGGACCCCGGCCCTGGTCGAGGAACGACTCGAGCACGTAGGCCTTGGCCGGGCGCTTCGGGTTGGCGACCAGATCCTCGGCGATCTCGGCGTCGGCGACGAGCAGCAACGCGTCGAGCAACTCCTCGATGCCCTCACCGGTGGGGGCGGCGACGTCGCGCACGATCGTGTTGCCGCCCCATTCCTCGGGCACCAGCTCTTGTTCCGTCAGCTGCTGACGCACGCGTGTGGGATCGGCATCTTCGCGATCGACCTTCGTGATCGCGACGACGATCGGGACCTCGGCCGCGCGCGCGTGGTTGATCGCCTCGACCGTCTGCGGCATCACGCCGTCGTCGGCTGCGACGACGAGAACCGCGATGTCGGTGATCTGCGCGCCGCGCGAGCGCATCGCAGTGAACGCCTCGTGGCCCGGCGTGTCGATGAACGTGATGCGACGGCCGTCGCGGGTCACCTGATACGCGCCGATGTGCTGGGTGATGCCGCCGGCCTCACCCGCGACGACGTTCGCGTGGCGGATGCGGTCGAGCAGCGTGGTCTTGCCGTGGTCGACGTGGCCCATCACCGTGATGACCGGCGGGCGGGGCTCGAGCAGCGCCTCGTCGTCCTCGTCGTCGTCGGCGGTGAGCAGCGCGATCAGCTCGATCTCCTGCTCGCTGCCGGGCTCGACGATGAGGATCTGGGCGCCGAGCGCCTCGGCGATCAGCTCGATCATCTCGTCGGCGAGCGACGCTGTGGCCGTCATCATCTCGCCCGCCTCGAACAAGATGCGGACGAGGTCGGCGGGCGTGCGGTTCAGCTTCGGCGCGTACTCCTGGATCGTGCTGCCGCGCGCGACGACGATCTCGCCCTCGGGAACGGGCGCGTCCGCCGGCGTGAGCCGTTGCGACGCCGGCTCGAGCTCGGCGCGATCGCGACGGCGCTTCTTGCGGCGCCGCTGCGGCGGTCCGCCGGGTCGTCCCCGGCCACCAGGTCCACCACCGGGCCCACCGCCGAATCCGCCCGGACCACCGCCGGGTCCGCCGCGGCCCCGACCGGGCGCTCCGGCGCGACCGGCGCCGGGCCCGCCCGGTCCACCACCGGGACCACCACCGGGTGTGTATCCGCCGCCACCGCCACCGCCGCGCGGCGCGCCGAAGCCACCGCCACCGCCAGGTCCGCTGCGACCGCCACCCGCGCCGGGACCACCACTGCTACCGGGACCGGGACGCGGACCACCGGGACGACTCCCGAAGCTGGTGCGCGGTCCCGGCGGGGGCGGCGGAACCTTCCCGGCGGGAGGCGGCGGGATCGACTTGCCGCTCCCGGAAGTCGGGCGCGACGGGGCGGTCGGAGGCGGCGTTGCCGCGGCGCGCGCCGCGGGACGTTCCTCGGCCGGCGTGGTCCGCGGCGCAGGCGCGACCGCCGGTGCAGCCGACGCGGCCGCCGCCGCAGGACGTTCGATCGGCGCGGGCGCGAGCGGCGGAATCGGCGCAGGCGAGGAACGCACCACCCGGTGCGCGGACCGCACGACGGCAGGCTTTGGCTCCTCGGCGACCACCGGCACGACGACTGGGGGTACGACCGGCTCGCCTGCCGCGGGCGCGACCGGCGCCACGCGCGCGATGACCGCAGGCACCTCGGGTTCGGGCGGCGCCGGGGCGGGCTCGGGCTCGACGACGGGCGCGCGCTTCAGGCCGCGAGAGTCGGCCAGACGGCGGACGCGATCCGCCGACGGCTCGTCGATGCTCGACGAGTGGCTCTTCACCCCGATCTTGAGCTCGTTGGAAAGCTCGACCACGACGGCGTTGTCAACGCCGAGCTCTCGTGCCAGCTCGTAGACCCGGATCTTCTTCGTCGCCAAAACAGTC
>JBBQGQ010000021.1:0-73742 GCA_038323195.1 Acidimicrobiia bacterium
CTGCCGTCGCTGCCGTCGCTGCCGTCGCTGCCGTCGCTGCCGTCGCTGCCGTCGCTGCCGTCGCTGCCGTCGCTGCCGTCGCTGCCGTCGCTGCCGTCGCTGCCGTCGCTGCCGTCGCTGCCGTCGCTGCCGTCGCGAGAATCGTCGCGAGAATCGTCGCGACAAACGCCGCGACGACTCCGACGAGCGGTCGACGGTTCGTCACGAGGGGCGTAGGACGGCGTCGGCGAATCGCCGCATGGACTCGACCGCTTCGGGCGAGCGGCGCCACGGCGAAACGATCATCCGCGTCACGCCGACGTCTTCCCAACGGCGAACGTCGTCGAGGGATGCAACCGGACCTCCGAGCACCACCTGGAACGGCACATCCTCGCGCCCGTACTCGGCGAGCAGGGCGCGGAGCGCCTCGACCTGGACCGCGGCCGACTCCAGGGAGTGACCCATCCCGATCCAGCCGTCGCCGAGCCGGGCCGCCCGGCGCAGCGCCGCCTTCGACTCGCCCCCGACCAAGATCGGCGGCCATGGCTTCTGCCGGGGCTTCGGCTCGAACACGACCTCGTCGAACGAGAAGAACTCTCCGTGGTGCGAGACCGTCTCCTCGGTGAAGAGCCGCTTGCAGACGGCCAGTGCTTCGTCGACCCGTCGCCCCCGCGTCGCGAAGTCGAGTTGCGCGGCGTCCCACTCCTGTTCGAGCCACGACGCGCCGATCCCGAACTCGAAGCGACCGTTCGACAGCAGATCGACGGTCTGCGCGCCGCGGGCCGTCGTGAACGGATGCCGGAGCCCGATGTTGTAGACGTGGGTGCCGAGCCGCACGAGTTCGGTACGACCGGCGAGGAAGCCGAGATACGCGAACGCGTCGAAGATGGGGGCGTCGGGCGGCACGGGTGGGTGGGTCTCGCCCGGGTGAGGCGAACGGGTCATCGCACGCGTGAAGACGAGATGTTCCGGCAGCCACACCGATTCGTAGCCGAGATCCTCCGCCGCCATCGTCGCGTCGAGATGGAAGTGCGGATTGAGCGCGCCGAGCGCGATGCCGAAGTTCACGAGCGTCCTTCCTCGCCCGCGGTCACCCAGCCACCGTCGAGCGCTCTCCCCCATCCGCCCGCCGCGAGGTTCCCGCCGTCCACGTGGACCGTCGAGCCGGTGACGAACCGACCGAGGTCGGACGCGAGGAAGATCACCGCCCCGGCGACGTCGTCGACATGACCGGCGACCGGCAGCGGCGTCTTCACGGGGACGTCCCCACCGATGCCGGGCGTCGGGATGACGTCGGGCGCGACGCAGTTCACCCGGATGCGCCGGTCGCCCAGCTCGAGCGCGAGCGACTTGGTCAGGCTGACGAGCGCAGCCTTCATGGCGCTGTAGATCGCGAAGCCCGGTGCGGCCCGGTGCGCCTCGATCGAGGTGATGTTGACGATCGACGCCCGCCCGTCGGAAGGCATCAGCGGAACCGCGGCCCGAACGAAGTTCGTGACGCTCGTGAAGTTCTCGTCGACCAGCGAATCCTGGCCCTTGTCGTTGACGTCGAGGAAGTCGGCCCGGAACCCGCCGCCCGCATTGTTGACGAGGACGTCGAGCCGAGGAAGCGCGCCGACCCAGTGCCGCACCGCATCGCCGTCGCGGACGTCGAGGACGGCAGTCACGACGCGGCGGCCCGCGGCTTCCACCTCGGCCGCGGTGCGCGCCAGCCCCTCGGCGTCGCGATCGCAGACGGCCAGGTCGGCGCCGAAACGCGCGCACGCACCGGCGACGGCTGCGCCGATGCCTTGGGCCGCGCCGCTCACGAGGACGAGGCGGTCGGTGAGCAGCGCGGACGCGGGCGTGAGAGGCATGGCCGGTCGAGGCTAGCGGCGACTACCGTCGCCCGCATGAGCTACGACTTGAGCGGAAAGCACGTGTTGGTGACGGGCGCGTCGGCGGGCATCGGCGCCGCGCTCGCCGAAGGATTCGCGAACCGGGGCGCGACCGTCGGGGTCTGCGCGCGCAGAACCGAACAGCTGAACGAGGTGCTCGAGCGTTGTCGTGTCCACGCACCCGAGTCGCGCGCCTGGACGGTCGATCTCGCCGATCTCGACGGCCTGGCCGCGTTCGCGCGCCGCGCGTCCGAGGAGTTGGGCGGCATCGACGTGCTGGTGAACAACGCGGGCATCCCGAAGCGCAAGCGGGTGTTCGAGCTCTCTCCCGAGATCGTCGAGTCGACGATGCGCATCAACTATTTCTCACCCGTGCGGCTCACGTTCGCGCTCCTCGACGAGATCGTCGCCCGGGGCGGGCGGCTCCTGTACGTCTCCTCGGTCGCGGCGCGCCTCTCGCCGCCCGGCGAGGCCGCGTACGCCGCCACCAAGGCCGCGATCTCGGCCTGGGCCGAGTGCCTGCAGGTCGACCTGCGCGACACGCAGGTGAAGATCCACGTGCTCTACCCGGGCGTGATCGACACCGAGCTGTTCCACTTGCCCGACAACGACCCGCTCGGGACGACCGGCGTCGAGATCCTGCCCGTCGACGCGATCGTCGACCCCGTGCTGACCATGATCGAACAGGAACGCTTGGAGGTGTCGGTACCCGAGTGGTTCAACGGCGTGTACGCCCACAAGTCGGCCGACGTCGAGGCCTTTCTCGCAGGGACGATCGCGTTCGCGCGCTCCCAGCAGTCGTGATCTGAGGACGTCAGCGCGCGGGAAGTCCGACGGTCTTCGTCTCGAGGTACTCCTCGAAACCCGCGACGCCGTGCTCCCTGCCCTGCCCGCTCTGCTTGTATCCGCCGAAGGGTGAATCGGGCCCGAACCACTGGCCGCCGTTCACCGCGATCGTTCCGGTGCGGATGCGGCGGGCGACCGAGAGCGCGCGCTCGAGGGAGCCGCCGTTCACCGCGCCCGACAACCCGTAGCGCGAGTTGTTCGCGATGCGCACCGCGTCGTCGTCGCCGCCGTACGGGATCACCGCGAGCACGGGTCCGAAGATCTCCTCTTGGGCGATCGTCGATCCGGGGTCGACGTCGACGAACAGGGTGGGTTGCACGTAGTAGCCCTTGTCGAACTGGGTCGCGGCGCCGCCGCCGACCACGCACTTCGCACCTTCTTGCTTTCCCTTCTCGATGAGGCCCAGCACCCGGTCGCGCTGGCGGGCGTTGATCAGGGGCCCGGCCATGTTGTTGAAGTCGGTCGGGTCGCCGTAGGGGAAGCTCTCGAACGCGGCCCTCACCATCTCGACGCCCTCGTCGTAACGCGAGCGCGGCAGGAGCAACCGGGTGGTGATCGCGCACCCCTGACCGGAGTGCATGCAAACCATGCCCGTTCCCGGCAGCACCTCTGCGAAGTTCGCGTCGTCGAGCACAATGTTCGCCGACTTGCCGCCCAGCTCGAGGAACACCCGCTTCAACGTGTCGGCGCCACGTGCCGCGATGTGCTTGCCGACCGCGGTCGAGCCGGTGAACGAGATCATGTCGACGAGCGGGGAACCGGTGAGGACGTCGCCGACGGCCGCCGGGTCGGAAGCGGTCACGACGTTGAACACGCCCGCCGGGATGTCGGTCTCCTCGGCCGCGAGTCGGCCGATCCACGTCGCCGCGTACGGCGTGTCGGGCGCGGGCTTCAACACGACCGTGCAGCCGGCGGCTAGGGCCGGCGTGATCTTCGAGAGGTTGAGCATGAACGGGAAATTCCACGGTGTGATCGCGCCGACCACGCCGATGGGCTCGCGGATGACGAGCCGGTTCGAGTTCAGACCGAAGAATTCGTGGTTGCCGAGCTCGTACTCCCACTCGTAGCGATCGATCTGATCGATGTCCCACTGCATGTCGTCGACGCAGGTGTCCTGCTGGATCGCGAACGTGAGACCGATCGGCGTTCCGACCTCGGCGACGATCTGCGGCCGCAACTCCTCTTTGTGCTTGTCGAGTGCGTCCCGCAGTTGCTGGAGGCAGGTCTTCCGGAAGGTACGATCCGTCGACCACGAGGTCTCGTCGAACGACCTCCGGGCGGCGGCGATGGCGCGTTCCATGTCGGCCGTCGACGCGTCGGCAACGGGTCCGATGACCGATTCGGTCGCGGGGTTGACGTTGTCGTACGTCCGGGCGCCCTGCGCCTCGACCAGCTTCCCATCGATCAACATCCGAGACTCGAACGCAAGTTCCATGGTTTCCCTCCGGCGATGGTCGGCCCAGGGTACGCGCCTGAGTAGCGTCATGTCCGATGCGCATCGCCGCGCTCGACCTCGGATCGAACTCCTTCCATCTGCTCGTCGCCGACGTGCACCTCGACGGTACGTTCACCGCCGTCGCCCGCGAGAAGGAGATGCTGCGTCTCGGCGACGACGTCGCCCGGCACGGCCGCATCCCCGGTTCCACGGCCGACCGAGCCGTCGCCGCGGTCCGCAGGCTCCGCCAACTCGCCGACGCGCTCGGTGCGCGCGAAGTGATCGCCCGGGCGACCAGCGCGATCCGAACCGCCGCTAACGGCAGCGAGCTCGTCGACCGCATCGAGGCCGAGACCGGCGTCGAGATCGAGGTCATCAACGGGCTCGAGGAGGCCCGGCTCGTCTTCGCGGCCGTGCGGGCCAGCGTCGTGCTCGAGCCCGCGCCCGCGCTGTGCATCGACGTCGGCGGCGGCAGCGTGGAGGTCATGATCGGCGACGCCGCGGGCCTGCGGTGGGCGGTGAGCCTCCCGCTCGGTGTCGGCCGCCTCACCGCGGAGTGCGTGCACGACGACCCGCCTTCGCGCTCCGACCGCAAGCGGCTCGACGAGCGGCTGCGGTCGGGCTTGGAACCGCTCGTCGACGAAGTGCGCGCCCGCCGGCCGCAGCTCGCGGTCGGCACCAGCGGGACCCTCAACGATCTCGTGCGCATGGCCGTCGCGCTGCGCTCGGGCGAGAGCACGATGCCGGCGAGCACCAACGCCTTGCGGGCGACGCGCGCCGACTTCGACGCGCTGCACGAACGCATCATGACCGCGAAGACGTCGGAACGGCGACGGCTGCCCGGGCTCGAGGAGCAGCGGCGCGCGGAGCTGCTGCCGGCCGGCTCCACCCTGCTCGTGACCGCACTCGATCTGTTCGACCTCGACGGCTTGATCGCGAGCGACTGGGCACTGCGCGAGGGCATCGTGCTCGACGCGGTGCGCAGCCACGACCCGAGCGACTGGTCGGACGATCCGCGCGCACTGCGCCGCGCGTCGGTCGCGAGCCTGGCGCGTCGGTGCAACTCCGACGCCACCCATACCGCCCACGTCGCGCATCTGGCGCTGCGGCTCTTCGACCAGACCGTCGACCTGCACGGGCTCGGCGACCGCGACCGCGAGATGCTGGAGTTCGCCGCCTTGTTGCACGACGTCGGACAACATGTCTCCCGCAAGGGACATCACCGTCATGCGGCCTATCTCGTCGACAACGGCGAGCTGCGGGGGTTCGAGCCGGCCGAGGTCGCGTTCCTCGCCGCGCTCGTGCGCCACCACCGCCGCGGTGACCCCAAGTCCACAGAAGCCCGCTTCGCCGGCCTTTCGCCTGATGACCGGGCTCGGCTCAGGAAGCTCGCCGCTCTGCTCCGGGTCGCGGACGGCCTCGACCGGGGTCGGAGGGGTGGGGTTGAGGATCTCGATGCATTTGTGGGTAAGGACCTCGTTGTCCTTCGCCTTTTGGCCCACGACGATGCCGAGCTGGAGCTATGGGGTGCCCGTAGACGCCGCGAACTGTTCGAAAAGGTCTTTGAACGGGAGCTCGAGCTCGTCGTGGGCGGATCCCGGGTGCCGGCAGACGTCTGACCGGCCCGAACCCCTCGGCTCGGTCCCGGAGCCGAGGCAGATGAATCTGGGAGACGACCGATGAGTCCCACCCGCCGAGAGCTGGTCCGTGCGACCCGCACGCGCATCGTCGACGCCGCCGGGCGCCTCACCCGCGATCGGGGCGCGGCCGGCTTCAGCATGGACGTGCTCGCCAAGGAGGCGGGTGTCGCCCGGGCGACGGTGTACGAGCATTTCCGCTCCAAGCGCTCCGTGCTCGACGAGCTCGCGTCGTCGATCGCGCGGACAGTGTCGATGGACGAGGCGCGCATCCAGTCCGGCGACCCACTGGTCGCGCTGCGCGATGTCCTCGGTGCGGTCTGCCGGCACTGGGCCGAGCACGAAGAACGGATGAGCGGCCTGCGGACGCTCACGGCACTCACCGGCGGCGATCAGGCCAGTGAGGGGATTGACGACAAGGAACTGCGGCGGCTCATGGAGGCGTTGGCAGCGTCCGGCCAGATGCGCGCTCACTGGACGATCGAGGAGGCCGCCGACGCGCTCGGCGCGCTCACATCGTACGCAACGTACGAACGACTGCGGCGCGCACCTCGCACTTCCGAACAGGTCGAGGGCGTACTCGCCAAGCTGGTCGTGTCGATCGTCAGCCGGGGCGGGAACGGCACCGCGAGCCATCAGGGTTGATCGTGCCCGTGCCTCGCGGCGCGCGCGTCAGCGGGCGGGGACGAAGTCGACGAAGCCGAGCTCGTCGCCCGCGGCGCGGAACGAGGCGCGCACCCGCATGCCGATGCGCGCGTCGGCCGGGTCGAGCGCCGGCATCGCGGCGATCAACCGCGCGCCGTCCTCATCGAGGTCGACGGTCGCGACGACGAACGGCACCCGTTCGTCGAATGGCGGCACGCCGTTCTGGCGGATCACCGTGAACGAATAGAGCGTGCCGTTGCCGCTCGCCGTCACCCACTCGAGCGTCTGCTTCCCGCAATGGCTGCACAGCATGCGCGCGTAGTGCTGATGGCGCCCGCAGCTCGTGCAGTGCTGGATCCGGAGCTCACCACGACTCGCCCCTTCCCAATACTCCCGATCCTCGAGCGTCGGGCGCGGGATCAGCCACTTCGGAACCTCGCTCCAGTCGGTCATCAGCTTCCCTGCGTGCCCAGCACGACGGTCCCCTGGGTCGAGAGCCAGCCGCCGCTGCCGTGCGCGACCGCGATCTCGGCGTCCGCCACCTGGCTGTCGCCGGCCTCGCCCCGGAGCTGACGCGTCGCCTCGCACAACAAGAACAGGCCTCGCATGCCGGGATGCGTGCACGAGAGCCCGCCGCCGTCGGTGTTCGTCGGCAGCGCACCGCCGAGGCGCAGGTTCCCGCCGTTGTCGGTCACGAACGCGCCGCCTTCGCCCTTGGGCGCGAAGCCGAGGTCTTCGAGCACGACGAGCACGGTGTAGGTGAACGAGTCGTACATCGCGAACATGTCGACGTCGGCCGGCGTGATCCCCGCCTCCGCGAACGCCTTCGGGCCGCTCACCGCCGCGGCGGTGCGCGTCATGTCGGCCATCGCCGCGATGGAGTGGTGCGTGGTGCCGCCGGCGCCGCCGCGCACGTACACCGGACGATGCGCGAGGTCGCGCGCCCGGTCCTCGGTGGTCATGATCACACAGCACCCACCGTCGGAAATGACACAGCAGTCGAGCTTGTGCAGGGGATCCGCGACCAGACGCGACGACATCACGTCGTCGACCGTGATCGGGTCGCGATACATGGCCCGCGGGTTGCGGCCGGCGTGCTCACGGGTCTGCACCGCGATCGACGCGAGCTGCTCGGGCTTGGTGCCGTACTGGTACATGTGCCGCTGCGCGGCCATCGCGTACGCGCCGACGAGCGTGAGCCCGGTCGGGAACTCGTAGGCCATGGGAAGCGGCAACGCCATGCCGCCACGGCCGCCTCCCCCACCACCGGTCCCGAGGGTGCGCCCGGACGCCGACAGCTGATTGTTGCCGTACACGATCGCGACGGTGTCGACGTCACCGTTCTGGATGGCGCGATAGGCGTGCATCGCGTGGAACTCGAAGCTCGACCCGCCCACGCTCGACGACTCGAGCCAGTGCGGCGTCACGCCGAGGTACTCGGCCAGCATCACCTCGTGCATGCCGCCGTAGCCCGCGCTCGCCAGCCCGCTGACGTCGTCCTTCTCCAGGCCGGCGTCGTCGAGCGCGCGCCGGAACGACTGCGCCTCGAGCATCACCCCGCTCAGGTCCGGCGTCACGGGACCGTCCGACAATCCGACCCCGACGATGCACACCCGTTGCTGCACGAGCGGGGAAGCTAGCCGAAGGCAAGGGGCGTAAACTTCGGGCCATGCGCATGGACGACATGATCCTTGTCAGCGTCGACGATCACGTCGTCGAGCCACCCGACCTGTTCGAACGCCACGTGCCCGCGAAGTACAAGGACATCGCGCCCCGGATCGAGCACATGCCCGACGGCACCGACCGGTGGAAGTTCCTCGACTTCGACATCCCGAACGTCGGGCTCAACGCCGTGACCGGGCGGCCGCCCGAGGAGTACGGCATGGACCCGACGAGCTTCGACGAGCTGCGTCCCGGTACGTACGACGTGCGCGAGCGCGTCCTCGACATGTCGGCCAACGGTGTGCTCGGCTCGCTGAACTTCCCGTCACTGCCGGGTTTCGCCGGACGTCTGTTCGCCGCGCTCGACGACAAGGACGCCGCGCTCGCACTTTGCCGCGCGTACAACGACTGGCACATCGAAGAATGGTGCGGCGCCGCGCCCGACCGTTTCATCCCGCTCGCGATCCCGCCCATCTGGAACCCGGACGCGCTCGGCGACGAGGTGCGCAGGGTCGCGAAGTCGGGCTGTCACGCGATCACGTTCCCCGAGAACCCGGTGCCGCTCGGGCTGCCCAGCCTGCACACCGACCACTGGGACCCCTTCTGGCGCGCGTGCAGCGACGAGGGGACGATCGTCAACATGCACATCGGGTCGTCGTCGAAGCTGGCGATCACCGCGCTCGATGCACCCGTCGACGTCATGATCACGCTCCAGCCGATGAACATCGTGCAGGCGGCGGCCGACCTGATCTTCTCTCCGGTGTTCAAGAGGTTCCCCGACGTCACCGTCTCCCTCTCCGAGGGCGGGATCGGCTGGATCCCCTACTTCCTCGAGCGCCTCGACCACACGTACACCACGCACAAGGCGTGGACGTTCTCCGACTTCGGCGACAAGCTTCCGAGCCAGGTGTTCATCGAGCACGTCATCCTCTGCTTCATCGAGGACGACTTCGGCGCCCGCAACGCGCGCGAGATCGGCACGAGCCGGATCTGCATCGAGACCGACTATCCGCACAGCGACGCGATCTGGCCCGACGCACCCGAGCGCCTGATGCAGGCGTGGGCGCCGACCGACCTCACCGACCACGAGATCGACGAGATGACGCACGCGAACGCGATGCGCTTCTTCCGTTTCGATCCGTTCTCGATCCGCCCGCGCGAGAAGTGCACGGTCGGCGCGTTGCGCGCCGAGGCCGCGGGCCACGACGTGTCCATCCAATCCAAGGGACGGCGGGTCGAGCACCACGAGCCGATGACGCTGGCTGGTTTCGCGCCGACCGCGTGAGCGCGCATGTTCGTCACAACCGCGCGTTCTGGGATGCCGACGCCGACAGCTACCAAGAGGCCCACGGCGACCTCCTCGCGCACGCGCCGCTTGCGTGGGGCGCGTATCGGGTTCCCGAGCTGGAGCTGAACGTACTGGGCGATGTCAGCGGAAAGGACGTGCTCGAGCTCGGCTGCGGCGCCGCACAATGGTCTATCGCACTCGCCGAACGAGGCGCCCGCGTCACCGGCCTCGACGTCTCGAGCGCGCAGCTCGGCTACGCGCGCCGGGCCGCGCCCGCGCTGCCGCTCGTGCAGGCGAGCGGTGAGCAGCTGCCGTTCGCGGATGCAAGCTTCGACGTCGTGTTCTGCGATCACGGTGCCTTGAGCTTCTGCGACCCCGAGGTCAGCGTGCCCGAAAGCGGGCGCCTCCTGCGCGCCGGTGGTCTGCTCGCGTTCTGTTGCACGCATCCGATGCTGTACCTCACGTGGGACGACGCGCGCGAGCAACAGACGCGCAAGCTGCAGATGGACTACGCGCGACTCGGGCGGATGGTGCTCGAAGAGGGGACGATCGACTGGGTGCTCCCGCCCGGCGCGTGGATCCGGGTGCTGCGTGCAAACGGACTCGACGTCGAGGATCTCGTCGAGCTGTGCGCACGCGACGACGCGACCACGACCTACGACGACTTCGCCCCGCCGAGGTGGGCGAAGCGCTGGCCGGCCGAGTGGATCTGGAAGGCGCGGCGCCGCTGACCGGCGGGAGTCACGCCGCCTACTCAGCCTCCGGGTAGGCCGGCTCAGCCGACGGGTGGAGACGTGTTCCGTACGGACGAGAGGAAGTCGAGGAGCGCGTCGACGACCGCATCCGGGTGCGTGAACGGCGCGAGGTGACTGGCGCCGGGGATCTCGGCGTAGCGCGCACTCGGGATGCTCGCCGCCGCCTCGCGCGCCCGCGGCGGCGGCGAGTCGACGTCGTGCTCGAACGCCAGTACGAGACACGGCACGCGAATCGTCGGCCAGGCCTGCGTACGCGCGGTGTCCAGCGACCATGCGAGGCACGCCTCGTACTGTCCGAGCCGGCCCGGATTCGGCCACACGGGCATGTCGCCGATCAGCTCGAGCCAGCTCTCGACGATCGCGTCCTGCTGTAGCTCGGAGTTCGCCAGGTAGCGCAGCGTCTCGGTCGCGAAGAACAAGGGGGGCAGGTCGTAGCCGAGCCGCGCGAGGTCGCGCTCGACGGTCGTGATCGCCTTCTCCCAGGCCGTCGCGACGTTGCAGCTCCCGAGAAACGCCGCGGCTCGCACCCGGTCGGGATGCCGGATCGCGATCGTCTCCGCGACCCAACCGCCCATGGAGTGGCCGACGAACGTGGCGCGTTGGAGCCCCAAGTGGTCGCACAGCCCGAGCGTGTCGGCGACGAGGTCGGCGACGGCGTAGGGAGCCGGAGGAGAAGATGATGGTTCCATCCCCCGATGATCGAAGGTCACGACGCGGTAATGCGCAGCCGTGAGCGCGGGCACGATCGCGAACCAGCCCGCGGCCGGTCCGCCGCAGCCGCAGATGAGCACGATCGTCTCGGCATCAGGCGTCTCGGCGTCGCGAGCCGGCACGGGCTCGGGCGCGGTCGAGTCGTACACGTCGTACGCGATCGTGACGTCTGCGAGATGAACGGTCGGCATACTCGTGAGACGGCCCGCGGTGCGGGCGTCACCCTCCTGGTCGTGAGGCGGGACCGGGCCGCGGGTCGAGCGGCAGCGCGACGGGCGGCCTCGGGGCTTGGCTGAAGTCGAAGTCTTGCGCGAGGTCGCCGAGCTGGGCGGCGTTCTCGCGGACGTCGGGCCGGGGGTCAGGACGTCCGTCGGTGGCCGGATCGAGGCGCGCGCCGGCCAGGAAGTCGTCCTCGATGAACTTCAAGAACGCGTCGTGGCTGAGGACCTGATGATCGACGAAGCCGGGCTTGGCGTAGGGAGAGATCACGAGCGTGGGGACCCGGAGCCCGTAGCCGTTCTGGTCGACGGTCGGGGGGACGACATGGTCGTAGAAACCGCCCCAGTCGTCCCACGACAAGAAGATCGCGGTACTGGCCCAGTCGGGTCCGCGCATCACGCTGTTGATGAGGTTGGTCACCCAGGCTTGACCCTCGTGCACGCTCGCAGGAGGATGCTCGGAGTTGATCTGGCTGGGAGTGATCCACGACACCGCGGGCAGCTTCCCGGCTTGCGCGGCGCCGAGAAAATCGCTCACCGGCCGAACGTTCTTGATCTGGCCGTCTCGTTGCACGTCGGTGAACAGCGGCAGCGGATTCCAGATACCCGGCGTCTTGTAGTTCTGGGCCTTACGGGGGCAGGTCGCCGCGCTGTCCTCGCAGTCGGGCTCGCTCCCGTTTTCGATGTAGTAGCCCCAGCTGACGTGGTGCGTATAGAGCAGGTAGGTCACATCGGTCCACGCGTCCTGAACGGGTGCGGTGCCCGTCGCGATCGCGCGGTTCACGAAACGCTGCTGCTGGGCCGGCGTGTAGGGCCCGACGATGTTGTTCTTGCAACTCGACGGCGCCGCCGACGCGCACGACGCCGACCACGCGGAGACCATGTAGAGGTGGTCGGGAAGGCTCCACGACGCGACCGGCTCGAACATGTGGTCGTCGAGCGTGAAGTCGTGCGCGTACGTCCAGTAGTTCGGGATCTCGCGGGCGTCGTGATAGCCCATGACATCGGGACTGTTGCTGTGCGCGCACGCCGGGTCCTGGGCGACCGCACAACCTCGGGTGCTCTGCTCGGCCCGCGCGACGAAGCCGTCCATCTTGCCGCCGTGAACGTCTGCGATCGCGGCGGCGTTGGTGTGGTCGGCGCCGCCGTTGACGTCGGCCGCATCGTGGAACGGCGGCTCGCATCCCTTGGTTGCCGGGTTCGGAAGGCACACGGTGAATGTGCCGTTCGCGGCGGGAATCCCGTCGGCCCCCGGATACGTGCCGAAGTACGTGTCGAACGACCGATTCTCCTGCATGATCACCACGACGTGCTTGATGACATGGATGTCCGCACCACGCGCGTCAACGGCGGCGCCGCCCGCCTTGGTCGTCGTCGGCGTGACCGCACCGCTCGGCGCCGGCCCGGTCGTGGTCGACGCCGTCGACCCCGAATGACCCGATGAGCACGCCGCCACCGTCACCGACGCGGCGACGAGCAACACACCGAGGCTTCGCAACGATCGGGTCTGGCGCGCGATCACTGCGTTCGTCAGCGGCGTTCGAAGGTGACGCCGGCCGCTTCGCGGTCCCAGGTGTGCTCCGTGCGGCCCTCTTCGCGAAGCTGGTACTTGAGCACGCGCCCGACCGGGTTGCGCGGCAGGTCGGCACGGAACTCCACGTAGCGCGGGATCGCGAAGTACGGAACGCGCTCCGCGACCCAGCGGCACAGTTCCTCTTCGGTGACCGTCGCGCCCTCCTGCAGCACGACCGTCACCTTGACGTCGTCCTCGCCGAGCGGGCTCGCGACCGCGTGCACCGCCGCGTCGCGGATCGCGGAGTGGCCGAACAACACCTTCTCCATCTCGAAGCTCGAGATGTTCTCGCCGCGACGGCGGAGCGCATCCTTCTTACGGTCGACGAAGTAGATGTAGCCGTCTTCGTCGATGCGCCCGAGGTCGCCGGTGTGGAACCAGAGATTGCGGGTCGCCTCGACGGTCGCGTCAGGCCGGTTCCAGTAGCCCGCAAACATCAAGTTGGGACCGGTGGGACGACAGACGATCTCGCCGACCTCGCCGGGCTCGACGACCACATCGTCGTCGACGAGACGGACCTCGAACTCGTGCTGGTTCGGCTTTCCCGCCGCGCCGGGCTTGTTCGGCTCGCCCGCGTCGAGCATCGAGAGCAGCGACGCCTCGGTGAGGCCGTAGCCGCCGCTGAAGGTCTTGCAGCCGAAGCGCTCCTGCCAGGCCTGGTCGGTGTCGGGGGGCATCGGCGCGGCCGCACACAGCCGCAACTTGTGGCCGTGCTGGTCGGGATGGTCTTCCGCGTTCGCGATCAGGATCGCGGGCGAGCCGAGCATGCTCACCATGGTGGCGCCGGTGCGCTTGATCTCGGGCCAGAAGTTGCTCACCGAGAAGCGGCGCTCGATCGCGGCATGACCGCCGGTCAGCAGCGAGCCGACCACACACACCGAGATGGCGTTGAAGTGGAACAGTGGCAGCGGGGTGAGCACGACATCGTCGGAACGTCGCTGCCAGGCGCGCGCGATCTGGTCGGCCAGGCTCACGATGTAGTTGTGCGGAAGCATGCAGCCCTTGGACGGGCCGGTCGTGCCCGCCGTGTAGATGAAGCACGCGAGGTCGGACGGCCGTACGTTCGCGTCGGTGACGGGTGCGACGCTCCCCGCGTCGAGCACGTCCTGCCACGACACGACCGGACGGGCGTCGATCACCGCGTCGGGCGGGTCGACGGTGATGCAGTGCGTCAGCACGGGGGTGCTCTCGTCGCCGACGACCTCGACCGCGCGCGACGCGAAATCGCCTTGGACGATGAACACCTTGGCGCCGGAATCCGACAGCTGATGACGCAGGAACTCGCCCTTGTACGCAGTGTTGATCGGAACCTGCACCGCGCCCAGCTTCAGCGCCCCGAAGAAGCTGATGACCTGCTCGGCCCGGTTCTCGAGCAGCGTGGCGACCCGGTCACCGTGCTGCACACCCATCTCCCGCAGGCTGTGCGCGAGCCGATTCGACGCGAGATCCATCTCCCGCGCCGTCAGCTGCACGATGTCTTCGCCGCTGTTGGAGAAGTCGAGATAGGGACCGTCGGGGTCGGCGGACAGGCGCTCGGCGAGCGCTGCCAGAACAGTGGTCTGCGGCCGCGTCATGCACATGACAGTAGCGTCAGCTTCCTAGGGAACGCGCGGGTCGCGGGCCGCCGCGTACACCTGTTCGGCGTTGCGGTCGGAGCTCGAGAAATGGGTTTCGAGCACCCACGCGCGCTTCAGGTACAGGTGGACGTCGACCTCCCAGGTGAAGCCCATGCCCCCGAAGACCTGCGTCGCGGCCTTGCCGTTGGCGACCGCCGCGTCCCCGGCGACGACCTTGGCGCCGTGGACGAGGCGCCACCTCGCGTTTCGGTCGAACTCCTCGTCGAGCACCGCGCCCGCGCTGTAGACGGATGCGCGCGCGACCTCCGTGCGGGTGAGCATGTCGGCGAGCATGTGCTTGATCGCCTGGAACCCGCCGATGGGCCGGTCGAACTGCACCCGCTCCTTGGCGTACGCCACCGCCATGCCCGTCAGCCGGTCGGCCAGCCCGAGCTGGAACGCGGCGGTCAACGCAGTGCCGCGCAGATCCTCGCCGTCGAAGCGGAGCTCGATGAGAGTCCCGCCGGGGATCACCTCGGCCCGCGCGACGGGCGTGCACGGATCCAGGGGCCACGGCGACGCTTCGGCCTCGATCGTGGCCGGATCGACGGCTTCCATACCGCCCGGCCGGTTGACGAGCAGCACGTCGAGCGCGTCGAGGTGCTCGATCCAGATCGGCGCAAAGTCGCTCGTGATGCCCGCGATCCGGCCGTCGCCGAGGAGCAACGAATCGACAAGCGGTCCGGGTACGCAGTAGCGCCCGAGCTGCTCGAACACGACGACGCAATCGGCCCACGAGAAGCCGTCGTTGCGCAACGAGAACACGCCCGCGTTCGCGAGCTCATCGAACATCGCTCGGTCGAAACCGGCCCGCACCCGCTCGATCGGAATCCGCGCCTCGAGCATCGACGCGATGCCGTCGCGCAGCGCGACCTGGTCGTCGGAGAGCTCGAGGTCCACGACTATCTCGGTTCCCGGGGCAGACCGAGCACGCGCTCACCGATGATGTTGCGTTGGATCTGCGACGCGCCCGCCGCGATTGTCAGCGCGAGCGTGCGCAACCTCTCCTCGACGAGCTCGTTGCCGTCGACGTGCAACGCGTCGCGGCGCAGCGCCTTCAAGCACAGCTCACCGAAGCGTTGCCGCGCCTCCGAATATGCAAGCTTCATCACCATCGCGCCCGGTCCGATCTCCCCGCGCGTCGATTGCGAGACATTCCGCTTCGTCAGCGCCCACAACGCGTCGAACTCGGCAATGCATCGACCGAGCTCGTGTTCTTGCGAGAACGCGAGGCGGTTCGGGTCCTCGTAACGGGCGAGGTCCTCGGCGAGACGCATGGAATCGACCAGCTCACTGACGAACGCGGTTCCCCGCTCGTACTTCAAGGTGACGTTGGTCACCCGCCACCCGTCGTTCTCGGCGCCGACTCGATTCGCGACCGGCACGCGCACATCGGTGAGGAAGACCTCGGCGAACTCCGAGCTCCCGAGCACGGTCTTGAGCGGGCGCACCTCGATGCCGGGCAGATCCATCGGCAGGATGAGCCACGAGATGCCGCGGTTCTTCGGCGCGTCGGGATCGGTGCGCACGAGGAATTCTCCTACGTCGGCGACCTGGCCGAAGGAGCACCAGATCTTCTGGCCATTCAGCACATAGGCGTCGCCGTCGCGTTCCGCGCGCGTGCGCAGTGACGCGAGATCGGAGCCGGCACCGGGCTCGGAGAAGCCTTGGCACCACACCTCGTCGCCGCGCAGGATGCGCGGCAGGTGTGCGGCCTTCTGCTCGTCGGTCCCCTCTTCGATGAGCGTCGGCCCCGCGTGCAGCGTGCCCACGAAGTTCACACCGACGTACGGCGCCCGGGCGCGGGCCGTCTCCTCGTAGAAGATGAGCTGTTCGGTCGGCGAGGCGCCGCGGCCGCCGTACTCCTTCGGCCAGTGCAGACCCGCGTAGCCGGCGTCGAACAGACGCCGTTGCCAATCGGTGTCCCACGTGCGTCGTTCGGGCCACGCGTCGCGCGGCGGCTGGGGCGCGAGCGCGGGGAGTGCCCTGTCGAGCCACGCGCGCAGGTCGGCACGAAACGATTCGTCGGCGTCCGAGTAACGCAGCTCCACGAAGCGGGCAGTCTACGAGTGGACCGGGGCAGCGCAGCCCCGAGTCACCTCTCTCTAGGATCTCCGCACCATCGGAACTCGCCAGGAGTTGTGCAATGGCCGCGGAGCTGCCGAAGATCATCAGCGTCGACGATCACGTCGTCGAGCCCGCGCACCTCTTCGAGCGGTGGCTCCCGGCGAGATTCCGCGATGCCGGTCCGCACGTCGAACGCCGGGGCATCGGCGTCATGCGCCACATCGGCGGCGGTGCCTACGAACAGACCTTCGATGCCGCCGGCCCCGAGGCCGACTGCTGGATCTACGAAGACCTCGTCTACATCAACAAACGGCACGTCGCTGCGGTCGGCTTCGACCGCGACGACATGACGATGTCGCCGATCACCTACGACGAGATGCGACCGGGTTGCTACGACCCGAAGGCGCGGCTCGACGACATGGACCTGAACTGGGTGGATGCGTCGCTCAACTTTCCCACCTTCCCGCGCTTTTGCGGACAGACGTTCCTCGAGGCGAAGGACCGTGCGCTCGCCGAAGCGTGCGTCTACGCGTACAACGACTGGATGGTCGAGGAATGGTGCGGCGACAGCGGCAAACGCCTCATCCCCTTGACGTTGATCCCGCTGTGGGACGCCCAGCTCGCGGCCGCCGAGGTTCGGCGCAACGCCGCCCGCGGCGTGCACGCGGTGTGCTTCAGCGAGATCCCGCCCAAGCTCGGGTTGCCGTCGATCCATTCCGGCTACTGGGACCCGTTCTTCACCGCGTGCCAGGAGACGAACACCGTCGTGTGCATGCACATCGGATCGTCGTCGCAGATGCCGGCGACGTCCGACGACGCCCCCGTCGCGGTCGCGGCGACGTTGAGCTTCAACAACGCGATGGCGTCGCTCTCCGACTTCTTGTTCTCGGGCGTGCTCGTGCGCTTCCCGACCTTGAAGCTCGCGTACTCGGAGGGCCAGATCGGCTGGCTGCCGTACGTCCTCGAGCGGGCCGACGACGTCTGGCGGGAGCACCGGGCGTGGGGCGGAGTCAAGGACATCGTGCCCGAGCCTCCGTCGACCTATTACTACTCGCACGTCTTCGGTTGCTTCTTCCGCGACCGGCACGGCCTCGAGTCCCTCGATCGGGTCGGCGTCGACAACATCACCTTCGAGACGGACTATCCGCACACCGACTCGACCTGGCCCGACACGAAGCGGGTCGCCGAAGAGCTGGTCAAAGGTCTCCCCGACGACGCGATCTACAAGATCATGCGCGGCAACGCGATTCGCATGCTGTCACTCGACGTCACCTGACGACCTCACCTGACCTGGGGATCGCGGTGCGCGATCACGCGCAACGCGCTCCGGGCGCGGGCACCGCGAGCGCGAGGAGATAGCGGTCGACCGTTCCGTCGACGCAGTCGCGGCCCCGACCATATGAGGTGTGACTCGTTCCCTCTACGGTCAGGAGGCGCCCCGATTTGAGCTCGCCGGCCAGCGCCTGCGCCCACGCGTACGGCGTCGCGGGATCGCCGGTCGTGCCGACGAGGACGATCGGCGGCGCACCCGGCGCGTGGATCGGTGCGACCTTGTCCTCGGCCGGCACGGGCCAGAACGTGCACGGAAGACCGAGCCAAACGGTCGACGGGCCGAAGTGGGGCGCAACGCGCGCCGCGCGCGTGGCCAGCTGCTGCACGGCCACAACGCTCGGCGGAGCCGGCGCGTCGATGCAGCTGGTCGCGTAGAACACCCCGGTCTCGTTCGAGTACTTCCCGCCCGTGGTGCGACCGGTGTACTCGTCGGCCAGCTCGAGGATCCGGCTCCCGTTGCCGCCGCCGGCCTGCGCGAGCGCCGCCGCGAGGTCGTCGTAGCCGTCGCTTCCGGCGTAGAGCGCGCTCGCGACCCCGATGTCGAGCTCGCCCGGACCGAGCATGCGGTGCTCACCGTCGACGGTCGCGGGCTCGGATTCGGCGGCGATCTGCCCGACGAGATCGTCGTAGGCGGCGGCCGGGTCGCCACCGCGTGCGAACGCGCACGCCGAATCGGCTCGGCAATGAGCGAAGAAGGCGCTCAGATCGTCGTCGAAGCCCTTGGCCTGCTCGAGCGTGGTGGCGGCGTACGACCGCGCCGGATCGACCACCCCGTCGAGCACCATGGCCCGGACCCGCCGCGGGAACATGTCGGCGTACCGGGCACCGATCAGCGTGCCGTACGAGAAGCCCACGTAGCTGATCTGCTCGTCGCCCATCGCCGCACGAATCGCGTCGAGGTCGCGCACCGTTGCCGCCGTCGACATATAGGGGAGAATCGCTCCGCTCTTGCGCCGGCAGGCGTCGACGAACGCACGCGCGGCGGAGACGTTCTCCGCCCGCGCCGCCGGAGTACGGGGATCGTGGTCGACGGCGAAGAACGGGTCGAGGTCGTCGAGGCAGTGGACGGGCGAGTCGGGACCGAGGCCGCGCGGGTCCCACGACACCAAGTCGAACGAATTTCGGATCTCGGCCGTGAACTGGTCGCCCGCGTCGCGCAGGAACTCGACGCCCGACCCGCCGGGACCGCCGGGATTCGTGAAGAGCACGCCGATCGCCTTGCGCCGGGCGGGCAGGCGGGCCAGCGCGAGCGTGATGTGCGGACCACCGTCGGGATGCGTGAAGTCGAGTGGCACCGACAGACTCCCGCACTCCACCTTGTCGCAGGGCGCCCACTCGATCGTGCCGGTTCGCTCGTGGCGCAGGACGACCGGCCCGCTGCTCCCGGTGCACGCGCCCGCCGCCAACATCGCGGCGACCAGCGCCGCGGTGTGCGGTCGGGTGCCCATCCCGCCACCCTAGGCTGGGCGGGTGTTCCGGCTCAGCGCGCAGGCCGACCCGGCGTTCCTCGCCGAGATGTTGTACGAAGCCGTCAACTGGCGCGACGACGGCGCCGAGGAGCGGCCATCGCTCGACTCGGTACTCTCGGTCGCCGAGAACGCGCGCTACATCGCCGGCTGGGGACGCTCCGGCGACGTCGCGTTGTGCGCGCTCGATCGTCGCGATGAGCCCGTGGGCGCCGCGTGGCTACGCCGGTTCACCGCGTCGGAGCCGGGCTACGGCTACGTCGCCGACGACGTTCCCGAGCTCTCGATCGCCGTGTATCCCGAGTTTCGCCGCCAACGGGTCGGCACGCTGCTGTTGGGCTCGGTGGTCGCGCGCGCCGAACGCGATCGCGAGCGGGCGATAAGCCTGAGTGTGAACGTCGACAATCCGGCCAATCGTATGTACGCGCGTTACGGGTTCGAGGTCGTCGCCGAACGCGGCGACGCGTTGACGATGCTCCTCGACGTCGCCTGAGCGATTCCACCGCGGTGGCGCGAAATCGGCCGCGCGGGCGCCCCGAGGGTCGTGCTCCGGTTGGCGACGACGGGGCGCGGACGGGGAGGATGCAGCGGTGCGCGACGAGCCTCAGGAACCGGCGTCCGGGGAGTCGACGCCGCCGCCGATCTTCGAGGCTCCGCACTCCAACGGGGCCGTGCACCAGGCGAAACCCGGCCGGGCCCACGCACCGTGGGAGTTCATCGTCTTGACCTTGTTCGTCGCGATCCTGTGCATCGGGATCATCTTGGGCTGGACGCTCGTCGGCGCGCACTCCCCGGAGCGACTCGACGGCGTCTCGGCCGCGGCCCTCTCGGCCGCGTGCGACCGCGCGCAGGCGCAGTTGCAGGCGCTTCCCAACCCCGATCCGCGCCAAGGCGCCGACCGGGTCGCGCGGGTCCGGGCCGAAAACGTCGTGTTGCGCGCGATGGTGGCGCAGTTCGCGACGGTGCACCCGCGCGCGTCGACGCCGGCGACCGCGGTGCAGGGTTGGAGCGCCGACTGGGGTCGCATGATCGACGCGCGCAACCGCTATGCCGACGACCTCGCGAAGTCGGCGACGACGAAGGCCAAGGTGAGGTTCATCTACCCGGCCGTCAACGCGATCACGCCGATCACCGGTCACATGGACGACTTCGTGCGGGAGAACAACCCGCGCCTCGATGCCTGCTTCACCGCCGCGCTCCAGATCGAGGTGGTGGAGGGCCCGCGCAACTATCAGAAGGTGACGTCGTGACGAAGAGGCTCGAGGGCAAGGTTGCGCTCATCACCGGCGCGGGGAGCGGGATGGGCCGCGCTGCAGCCGAGCTGTTCGCGAGCGAGGGCGCGCGTGTGGTCGTCACCGACGTCGTCGACGATGCGGGGAACGCGACGGTTGCCGCCGTCCGCGCGGCCGGCGGCGACGCGACCTACGTGCGCGCCGACGTGTCGAGTGGGCGCGACTGCGAGGCGATGGTCCGATGCACCACCGACACCTATGGGGCGCTGCATGTGCTCTACAACAACGCCGGCATCTTCCCCGCCGACGACGGCGGCGTGCTCGACACGCCCGAGTCGACGTGGGAACAAGTGATGCAGATCAACCTCAAGGGTGTCTGGCTCGGCTGTCGAGCCGGTATCCCCGCGATGATCGCCTCGGGGGGCGGCAGCATCGTCAACGTGGCGTCGTTCGTCGCGCTGGTGGGCGCGGCCACTGCGCAGATCGCGTACACGACGAGCAAAGGCGGCGTGCTCTCGATGACGCGCGAGATCGCGGTGGAATACGCGCGCCAGGGCATCCGTGCGAACGCGCTGTGCCCGGGACCGATCCAGACGCCGTTGCTCGAGGAGCTCCTGTCCGATCCGGCCCGGCGGGCGCGCCGCATGGTCCACATCCCGATGGGCCGACTCGGGCGCGCCGAGGAGCTGGCACGAGCTGCGCTCTTCCTGGCCTCCGACGACGCGTCGTTCATGACCGGCGCGTCCCTCGTGGTCGACGGCGGCATCACCGCCGCGTACGTCACTCCCGAGTAAATAGGCTGCGACTGTGACCGTTCGCGGGATGCTGGACGCAGCGATGCTCGAAGAAGCCATCGGCGGAGGCGATATCGACACGGTCCTCGTCGCGTTCCCCGACTTGCAAGGCCGCCTCGTCGGCAAGCGGGTCACCGGCTCGTACTGGCAAGAGCACATGGGCGGAGGCACCGAGCCCCTGCACATGTGCAACTACCTCCTCGCCGTCGACAGTGAGATGAACGCACTCCCCGGCTATGCCTTCGCCAGCTGGGACCAGGGATACGGCGACATGGCCGCGCAGCCCGACCTCGCGACGATCCGCAATGTCCCGTGGCTCGAGAAGACGGCGCTGGTCCTGTGCGACCTCGTCGACGAGGAGACGGGCGCGCCGGTCGAGGTGTCTCCCCGCCGTGTCCTGCAACGCCAGGTCGAGCGGGCCGCGGCGGCCGGCCTCACCCTCAACTTTGCGAGCGAGCTCGAGTTCTTCGTCTTTCTGGAGTCGCTCGAAGAAGCGGCCGCGAAGGACTACGCCCACCTCACGCCGCACTCGCTCGTCGTCCAGGACTACCACATTCTCCAGACGACCCGCGACGAGTACCTGATCCGCGATATCCGCAACGGCATCGACGCCGCGGGCGTGCCCGTCGAGTTCTCCAAGGGCGAAGCGGGCCGGGGCCAACACGAGATCAACCTGGTGTACGCGAACGCGGTCGAGATGGCCGATCGCCATGTGATCTACAAGAACGGCGCGAAGGAGATCGCGGCCCAACACGGGCGCGCGATCACGTTCATGGCCAAGTACTCGGCCGACGAGGTCGGCAGTTCGTGCCACGTTCACTCGAGCTTGTGGTCGGCCGACGGCAACGTTGCGCTGATGTGGGACGCGACGGCGCCCGACCACCTCTCGCCGCTCTTTCGCGGCTGGCTCGGAGGCCAGATCGCGTGCGGACGCGAGTTCGCATGGATGTACGCGCCGACCGTCAACTCCTACAAGCGCTATCAACCGGAGTCGTGGGCGCCGACCGCGCTGGCGTGGAGCCTCGACAATCGCACCTGCGGCTTCCGTATCGTGGGCCACGGAGCGTCGTTCCGGCTCGAGTCGCGGATTCCGGGCGGCGACGTGAATCCGTACCTCGCCTATGCCGCCACGATCGCGGCGGGCCTGCACGGCATCGAGCACGGCCTCGATCCCGGTCCGCGCTTCGACGGCAATGCGTACGCGGCGCCAGGCCTTGACCGCGTCCCCGAGAGCCTCGTGGAGGCGACCAACGCGTTCGCGGGCTCGAAAGTCGCGGTCGATGCGTTCGGCACCGACGTGCACGACCATCTTCTCAACACCGCTCGCCAGGAGTGGGCACACTTCAACCGCGCGGTTACCGACTGGGAGCGACGCCGGAACTTCGACCAATGGTGAGCGTCGAATGGTGATCGTCGCGCTCACCGGGCGCCGCCTCGGCCGAACCGAGAAGTGGCCGTACACCGGCGCGGCGGCGCTCCCCTACGCCTATGTCGACGCCGTGCTGCGCGCCGGCGGCCAACCCGTGATCGTGAACGATGCACGTGAACCGAAGGAACTGCTCGCGCGCGTCGATGCGCTGGTGCTCACCGGTGGTCCCGACGTAGATCCCGCGCGCTACGGCGAGACCCCGCACCCCAGCGTCTACGGAGTCGACTCCGCCGCCGACGACTTCGAGAGCGCCGTCGCCGAGGCGGCGCTCGTGCGCTCGGTGCCGACCCTCGCGATCTGTCGGGGGATCCAAGTGTTGAATGTCGCCCGCGGTGGCACGCTGCACCAGCACATTCCCGACGATCCCGGGGTGCCGCGCCACGGCGAACCCGGAGTAGCGGGCGGGGCCCGTCGCCACGAGGTGACACTCGCCGCCGACTCGCTGATCGCCGAGGTCATGGACACCACGCGGGTCACCGCGTCGTGTCATCACCATCAGGCGATCGCGCAACTCGGTGACGGCCTGCACGTCGTCGGGCGCGCGGCCGACGGGATCATCGAGGCTCTCGAGCTCGACGGCGCCTTCCTCCTCGCGGTGCAGTGGCATCCCGAGGACACCGCGGCCGACGAGCGCGCACAGCAGCGGCTGTTCGACGCGCTGGTCAACCGCGCGGGGGGATGATCCTCGCCCGCAGCTCGTGCTTCGGGACCTTGCCGCTGGGATTACGCGGCATGACGTCGATGACCTCGATGCGCTCGGGGATCTTCTGGATCATCAAGCCCACGCTCCGGCAGTGGTCGCGCACGTCGGGGATCGTCGGCGGATCGGCCCGGTCCTTGGGGACGACGAATGCGACGACCATCTCGCCCCGCGCCTCGTCGGGGATGCCGAGGACCGCGACGTCGGCCACCTTCGGGTGCCCGTAGAGCACGTCCTCGACTTCCTTGGCGGAGACGTTCTCACCTTTGCGGATGATGATGTCCTTGACCCGGCCGGTGATGAGGATCGCGCCGTTGGAGTCGAAGCGACCCAGGTCGCCGGTGAGCAGGAACCCATCGTCGGTGAACGCGTCCTTGTCGAGCGAGCTGTCGACGTAGCCCCGCATCACCTGCGGACCCTTCACTGCGATCTCACCGCTGTCGAGGATCTTCATGGTGACGCCGCGCGTCGGGGTGCCCTCGGCCGTCGCCTTGGAGCTGTCCGGCGCGTCGACGTCGGTCTGGGCGACGATCGGCGCCTCGGTCATGCCGTAGCCCGAGGTCGTGCCGATCGAGCCCGGAACCACCTTCTTCAACTCGTCGTGCAGGTGCGGCGGCTTGGTCGAGCCGCCGCCCGGGAAGTCGCGCACGGTTGCGTACGCGGCCGGGTTGGCACGTGCCTCTTCGATGAGCGCGGTGTGGATCGCCGCTGCCCCGTTCGCCAGCGTCACCTTGTGCCGGCCGATGAGCTCGGTCGAAGCCGGCGCGGTCCACGTCTCCATCAGCACCGCGGCCGACCCGGTCAGCAGCGGCGTGTACACCCCGATGATGATCCCGCCGATGTGCGTGAACGGGAACGCGACGAGCGCAATGTCGTCGGCCACGACGTGCGTCTTCTCCGCGTAGCCGATCGCGCCGGCGAGTACCGACCGGTCGGTGTGCTGCGCGCCCTTCGGATCGGCCGTGGTTCCCGACGTGTAGAAGATCCATCGCACGGGATCCCGCGCGGGATCGTCGTAGACCTCGGGCGGGGCAGAGAGCGTTGCCGGGTCGCCCTCGGGATTGACATGATCGGCAACGAGCGTGTGCATACCGTCGTTCTCACCCGCGACCTGTTCGGCCAACGCCTGGTAGTCGAATGTGTTCCATGTCGACGGCGTGATCAACAGCTTGCACTTCGTCTGTTTCGCGATGAACGACACCTCGCGGTGCCGGTAGATCGGGAGCATCGGGTTCTGGACCGCTCCGAGCCGGCACAGTGCGCCCACGAGCACGGCTGACTCCGTCCACGTCGGGAGTTGCCACGAGACGTTCGTCCCCGCAGTCACGCCGAGCGCGAGGAGGCCGGAAGCCGCGCGCTCGCACGCATGGCGGTATTGCGCGAAGGTCGTCGCACGATCGCCGTCGTACAGCATCACGCGTTCGGGGGTTTCCCCCGAACGCAGCTCGACGAGCTCCCAGACGCTGCGCGCGTCGTCGATCATCGCGCGCGGATCGACTCGAGTCATACGGTGATGCCGCCGTCTATCGAGACGATCGACCCGGTCATGTAGCGACACTCGTCGGAGGCGATGAACGCGACGACGTTTGCGATCTCCTCCGGCTGCGAGTTGCCGAGCGGCGAGATCACCTTGCGCATCTTCTTCCAGTCGACCCCCTCGGGGAACTCCATGAATGCCTGTTGCAGCGGCGTCTCCATGCCGCCGGGTGCCACGCAGTTCGCGCGCACACCGCGCTTCAGGTACTCGTCGGCGAGGCAGCGGGTGAGGTGCACGACGCCCGCCTTCGACGCGCAGTAGGCGATCGAGTACGGCTGCGACTTGATGCCCGCGTTCGACGCAATGTTGACGATCGACCCGCCGCCGTCCATCAGGTGCGGGAGCGCCGCCTGGCACACGAGGAACGTGCCGGTCAGGTTGACGCCGAGGATGCGCTGCCAGTCGGCGAACGGCAGCTCGTGGGTGTGCGCGAAGCGGCCGATTCCGGCGCTGTTCACGATCACTTGCGGCCGCCCGAGGTCGGTCGCGGCGCTCATCATGGCGTCCGCAACGGAGTCGGGATCGGACACGTCGACCCGGTAGGCCCGGCTGGTGCCCCCGTGCTGACCGATCTCGGCGGCAGTCTTCTCGGCCGCGTCGACCACGATGTCGAAGCACGCCACCGGCGCACCTTCGGTCGCGAGTTGACGCGCCGTCGCGTGCCCCAGACCCGAGCCCGCGCCGGTCACCACCGCTACCCGTCCGTCGAATCGTCCCATGACTTCGAACCTAACGCGGAGCCGAAGACGGCTTCCAAAGAAACGCAGGCCGAACCGCTCGGCCGGACGACCGATGACCAGACGACCGAGAAATGGTCAACGGCCCGCCGGCACCTGAACCGGCGGGCCGTCGCGCGCTTGCCGCCCCAGGGGGAGGGGCCGGAAGCGTCCCGTTGGAATGATCGGCGCCCGCGTCCCCCGGATGAGGAAATGGGAGTTGCTCGCGCGGGTTTGCTTCTGGGTCGCACTCGCTGCGAGGCGGGATACCCGCCTCGCGGGCGCTCGCCGCTCCCGCCAGTTCGCGGCGCGCCTTCGGCGCTGCGCTCACGGCCTCAGGTTCAGTTCTTTAACTCTCCATGACGGTGAAGGGGACCCGGCCGACGACGTTCTGGTCGATTTCGACCTGCCACTCGTATCGACCGGGCGCGAGCGGCAATCCGGCGATATTCACCGCGAACGGCGCGTCGAGCTCGCTGCCCGGTGCCAGCCCGGCCGGTCGACCGGCCTCGAATCGGCCCTGGAACTCGACGCGGGTCGCGCCCGCACCGCCGTCCGCGTTCGGCAGCACGGGATCGAGACCGTCCTCGGTGACGAGGCGCGCCGCGAAGTCGTGCGGCATGTTCGCGGCATCCCACGGAACCGAGATCTTGACGGCCAGGCCCATCGTGACCGGGGCACCCCGGTAGATGCTCCAGCCGCCGCCCAGCACGTACAGCTTGCCGGCAACTTCTTGAGCGTGATCGCAGAGGAGCAACGTGGTTCGCACGCCCGTGACGTTAGGTCACGCAACCGTTCAGAGGTCGCCGGCGTAGTCGTCGGTGCCGGGAACCGTGGCGAGGAACGGGCTCGCGAAGCCGCACGCGTGGGCGCGCAACGACCAGGCCGCGAACGCCGCGAGCGGATCGCGCGCGCACCAGCCGAGGACGAGCTCGTGCGGTGGCGGGTCGGCCTGCGAGACGATCGTGCGGTCGAGGCGGAGCCCGACCGACACCGGCAGATCCGCGAGCGGAAGATCGAGTCGCGGCGCGGCGTGCTCGTCGGCGACGACGACGAGTCCCGAAAAGCCGCGCTCGAGCGCGACGGTCGCGGAAATCGAACCCGACTGCCAGGTGCACCGGTATACGGCGGTGTGCACGTGGTCACGACCGGCGAACAGACGGCCCTCGGCTGCGATCGTCGCCATCTCGCGACCGACCCATGCGTCCCACTCGGCCTGCATGCCGGGCAACACCCACGCCACCGAGAGATACGAACCCCGCGCCGGATCGCCGAACAGCCGACCGGACGGTGGGCGCAGTTGCTTGCACGCGCGCGTCGCGACGAACCGCGCCCCCGCGAAGACACCCGGGCCGGCCTTGACCGCCGCGGGGAAGTGGTCGCGTTCGTACCAACGATTGAACGCGACCGCCTGTCCGGCATGCGGCTCGATGTACGAGACAATCGCGGTGCCGATCTGGACACCGTGACCCCGAAGTTCGGGATCCTGAACATCACTCATCCGCCCGCTCTCGGCGCTGCGCGCCGGGCCGCTCGGGCCCCGTTCGCTGCTCGGCGGGATACCCGCCTCCCAACGCTCACTCATCCGCCCGCTCTCGGCGCTGCGCGCCGGGCCGCTCGGGCCCCGTTCGCTGCTCGGCGGGATACCCGCCTCCCAACGCTCACTCACGACGAGACTCGCTCCAGCGCGGCCCACAGCGCGCGCTTGGTGTGCGCCAGGGCGGCCGGCGAGTTTCGCGCGATCAGCTCGCCGAGCGCCTGGGCCTCGGCTCGGAGCCGTTCGGGCGGATCGACCACCTGGGAGCAGATGCCGAGCTCGTACGCACGCGCCGCCGAGAGTCGCTCGTGCCGACCGACGAAGGCCATCCGCAACACCGATTCCATCGGCGACTTCTTCGCGAGGCCGATCGTCTCGTACACGCTGGCCTGACCCACGGAGACGTGCGGGTCGACGAACGTGGCGTCCGAGGACGCGATGACGACGTCGGCATCGGCCACGAAGTGCAGACCACCGCCCGCGCACACACCGTTGACCGCCGCGATGACCGGTTTCCATACCCCGTTGTGCCACGAGGTGAGGCGCAGCTCGAACCGCTTGGTGCGGCGGGACTGCTCCCGCAACGCGTCGGGATCGCGAGCGAGTTGCGCCACGTCGAGCCCGGTCTGGAAGGCGTGGCCTTCACCGGTGTTGACGATCACGCGGACGTCGGGATCGTCGTCGAGCTCGCGCCAGGCCCGTTCGAGCTCCTCCATCATCTCGGCGTTCATCGCGTTCGCGGCCGCGGGCCGGTCGAAGACGAGCCAGCCGACCGGTCCACGGCGCTCCACCCGCAGCGACTCGTATCGTCGATTCTCCGGCTCGGGCATGCGCATCGGGCTTTCGTCGTGGCAAGTTGTCGTCATGACCGACGACGCGCTGCCCTCGACGATACCGGGACTCGTGTCCCGGGCCGCCGCCTCGTTCGCGGCGCGCGAGGCGCTCGTCGACGAGCGGGCGCGGCTCACCTTCGCGCAGTTGGCGGAGCAGGTCGGGCGCGCGGCGCGCGCCCTGGTCGCGAGCGGTATCGAGCCGGGCGATGGTGTCGCGGTCTGGGCGCCGAACTGCTCCGAATGGGTGATCGCCGCACTCGGCGTCTTCACGGCCGGCGGCATCGTCGTACCACTCAACACCCGGTTCAAGGGCGGTGAGGCCCGCTACGTGCTCGAACGCGCCGACGCGAAGTTGCTGTTCACCGTCACCGACTTCCTCGACACGAACTACGAGGCGCTGCTGCGCGCCGAACCGGCCCTCCCCCAGCTCCGCGAGATGATCGACCTCCGCGGCCCGGGTTGGCGCGACTTCCTCGCGCGCGACGCCGGCGCCTCACTTCCCGACATGCTCACCGGCGACGATCTTTGCTCGATCCTGTTCACGTCCGGAACGACGGGCCGGCCCAAGGGCGCGATGTTGACGCACGGCGCAACCGTGCGCGCGTACGACGCGTGGTCGACAGTGGTCGGCCTGCGCGCCGGCGACCGCTACCTCGTGGTGAACCCCTTCTTCCACTCGTTCGGCTTGAACGCGGGCATCGTTGCCTCGCTCGTCAAGGGCGCCACGATCATCCCCCACCCGGTGTTCGATGTCGACGCGGTCATGACGCGCGCCGCCGAGGAGCACGTGTCGATGCTGCCCGGACCGCCGACGGTCTACCAGTCGATCCTCGATCATCCGCGTCTGGCCGAGTTCGACATGTCGTCCCTGCGCCTCGCGGTGACGGGCGCGGCCCCCGTGCCCGTCGAGATGATCCGGCGCATGCGCGCCGAGCTCGGCTTCGAGACCATCGTCACCGGATACGGCCTCACCGAAGCCACGGGTATCGCGACGATGTGCCGTCACGACGACGATCCCGAGACGATCTCGACCACCTCGGGGCGCGCGATCCCCGACGTCGAGGTCCTCGTCGTCGACGAGAACACTGTCGAGGTGCCCCGCGGCGAACCGGGCGAGGTGGTGATCCGTGGCTACAACGTCATGCGGGGCTTCATCCACGATCCGGAAGCGACCAAGGAGGTCATCGACGCCGACGGGTGGCTGCACACCGGCGATGTCGCGGTCATGGACGCGCGCGGCTACATCCGCATCACGGACCGTACCAAGGACATGTTCATCGTGGGCGGCTTCAACGCGTACCCCGCCGAGATCGAGAACATGATCAACGAGCACCCCGCCGTCGGGCAGGTCGCGGTGGTCGGCGTGCCCGACGCGCGGATGGGCGAGGTCGGGTATGCGTACGTGATCCCGCGCCTCAACGCGAGCGTCACGCCCGATCAGCTGCGAGTGTGGTGCCGCGAGAAGATGGCCAACTACAAGGTGCCGAGGCATTTCGAGATCGTCGACGCGCTGCCGCTCAACGCGAGTGGCAAGGTGCTGAAGTACGAGCTCCGCGAAAACGCCCGCGCCCGGCTCGGATGATCGCGTGGTCACCGGGAAACGCTGCGCGTGGGCCGAGAGCTCCGACCTGATGCGCGCGTACCACGACGACGAATGGGGCAAGCCGTCCCACGACGACACGCACCTGTTCGAGATGCTCATGCTCGAAGGCGCGCAAGCCGGATTATCGTGGTCGACCATCCTCGACAAGCGGCAGAACTACAAGCGCGCCTTCGACGACTTCGATCCGGAGTGCATCGCCCGTTACGACGAAACCAAGCTGACCGCGCTCCTCGCCGATCCCGGCATCGTGCGCAATCGGCTCAAGGTGAAGTCGTCGGTGAGCAACGCGCAATCGTTCCTCGCAGTGCGCGCCGAGTACGGGTCGTTCGACACGTACCTCTGGGCGTGGGTGGACGGCACGCCGATCGTCAACCACCCGCGCACTATGGCCGATCTCCCGACCCGCACCGATTTGTCGGACCGTCTGGGCAAGGACCTGAAGAAACGAGGGTTCAACTTCGTCGGCTCGACGATCGTCTACAGCTACATGCAAGCCGTCGGCCTGATCAACGATCACGTCGTCACGTGTCCGAAGGCGGCGCGCTGACTGCCGGAGCCGGCGCTGCGGACTTAGAGGCTGCGGACTTGGGCTGCGGCCTTAGAGGGTGTCCAACGGGCGGCGGTCCTCGACCTGCGGCTGGCGGCCGGTGCGCATCGGGCTCAGCGGCGCGTCGACCAGCAGCGTGCGCCGCACGTCGGCATCGAGCGCCACGAGCCGAGCTCGCCACGCGGAGAGCTGCGCACCGTCCCACGCCTGCTCGAAGCGTCCCCACGCTTCCCACGAAGGCAGCGCCCAGATGACGACCGCTTCCGAGTCGTTGATCATCGCGACGCGATGCGCGCCGACGCATCGCAGCTCCAGCGGCTCCAGCGCCGGAACGCCGACGTCGGCGAGGGCGTCCAGGAACGCTCGAACGGTCCCGACCGGCACGCGCACGATCTCGTGCGCGTAGACGACGCCGCGCACGCCCGCGCCGGTGAGCTCCTCGATCTCGGGACTCCAGGGCTCGGGTACGAGCACCCGGTCGAGTCCGCCGCGCCGCAGCTCGGCCGCCTCCGCCCACCACTTCGCGAGCGCGGGGTCCTGCAGCGACGGCGACGCGAGCTCGTGCGCAAAGTTCGCGACCAGGCCGTCCCAACCGTCGAGCTCCCAGACGTTCACGACCTCGGGCCAGCGTCCCGTCGAACCCACCGTCCCCCAGACTCCGAAGCAGGACATGTTGCGCTCGGCGCGCGCCGTCGGGCACCAGTTCGCGGTCATGTGGTGCATGTAGCGCGCCCGGTTCGCTCCGACGATGTCGATCAGCTCGTGGATGTAGATCTTCGTGTTCGTCATGGCGAATTCGTCATCTCCTCACCTCGGCGACGGCCTCGCCGAATGCGGCGACGGTGGCGCAGAACGCGGCGACGTCGGGCGCGGGGAGATGGAAGGCGAGCCAGGTCACGCCGATGCGCGCGAGCTCGTGGGCCTCGGCGACGAACGCCCCGGGGTCGACGGTGTTCTTGTGCGCCGGATGGGAGAACGGCGTGAAGCACACGTCGAGCGGCTCGGCCCGCCCCGCCTCCTTCGCGAGCTCGCGCAACCGCACGATCGCGCGGGCGAGCGCGGCGGAGTCGGTTATCGCCGCGGTGTCCACGGCCGCCGCGGTACGCGGGGTCGCGGGGAACGGACTCCAGCCACTGCCGTGGGCGATGGCGCGCCGGATCGCCGCCGGGGAGTTGCCGCCCACCCAGATCGGCGGGTGCGGTTGCTGTACACAACTGGGCGTCACGACGTTGTCGGGGATATCGCCGGCCCACGCCGCCTTCATCGCCGACAGTGCCTCGTCGAGGCGCCGCGCCCGCTCGGCAAAGGGGACGCCCAGGGCTTCGAACTCGGGCTCGAGGTAGCCGACCGCGACGCCGAGGATGACACGGCCGCGGGAGCAGGCGTCGAGCGTCGCGACCGCCTTGGCCGCCAGGTACGGATTGCGGTACGCGGGAATGAGGCAGTTGGTGTGCAACCGGAGTTGCCGGGTCGCCGCGGCCGCGAACGAGAGCGCGACGAACGGGTCGAGGGTCTCGTGTCCCCCGGTCGTGAACCACGCCCGCGAGGGAAAAGGGTGATCCGTGACGAAGCACGCGTCGAATCCGGCTGCTTCGATCGCGCCCGCGCCCGTCATCAGCTCGTCGGGGCTCCCGATCGGAAGCTCGACCGAGAACCTCATGCATCCGCCGAGAACTTCATGCATCCGCCGAGAACTTCATGCATCCGGTCGTGAGCTCACGGGCGGTGCCCAGCGCGGCTCACGCTTCTCGGCGAACGCACGCGGGCCCTCCTCCTGGTCGGGATGACCCCACATGGAGACCAGTTCGGCCGCGCCGGCCTTACACGCGTCGGTGAGACCGAGCTCGAGCGCCCCCCACAACGCCCGCTTCGTCGCAGCCATCGCCGCGGGTGAATTCCGAGCGATTTTCTCGGCCAGCGCCTGCGCGGCCTCACGCAAACGCTCCGGCGGGTCGACGACCTCACTGATCATGCCGAGCTCGTACGCCCGGTGTGCCGAAAGCCGCTCGTGGCGGCCGACGAAAGCCATCCGCATCACTGCTTCGACGGGCATCTTCTTCATCAGCCCGATGGCCTCGACGGCCACCACCTGACCGATCGACACATGGGGATCGAAGAACTGCGCGTCGGCCGCGGCGATCACGATGTCGGCGTCGGCGACCCAGTGAAAGCCACCACCCGCGCAGATCCCGTTCACGGCCGTGATCACCGGCTTCCACACCTCGTTGTGCCACGACGTGAAATGCAGATCGAAGTCTTCGAGTGACGCGCGGTAACGCTCCATGCCGCTGCCGTCGGTCGCGATCTCGGTCACGTCGACGCCGGTTTGGAACGCACGGCCCGAACCCGTGTGCACGATCACCCGCACTTCGGGATCGGCGTCGAGCGCGCGCCACGCGACTTCGAACTCGTCGCGCATCAGCGCGTTCATCGCGTTCAGCTGCTCGGGCCGGTTGTTGATCAGCCAGCCGACCGGTCCCTTCCGTTCGAGCAGCAACGTCGTGAGTTGCGGATACGCCACGCTTGTTCAACTCCTCGGTACTTCGCGCCAAGCCGCACCCTGCCACGGATCGGGCTCGCGCGGCAGACCGAGCACCCGCTCGCCGAGGATGTTCTTGTTGACCTCCGTGGTGCCGCCCTCGATCGTGTTGGCCCGGCTGCGCAGCATGCCCCGCACCTCGAGCGGCTGATCGACCGGCCACGCCATCGCACCCGCGCCCAGCAGGTCGGTCGCGAGCAGCTGGATGCGTTGGTTCAGCTCCCCTTGGTGCACCTTGCCCACCGAGCTCTCGGGACCGGGTGCGCGCCCGGCTTTCACCTCCGCACGCACTCGCTGGTTGGTCCAGTCGCGGATTCTCTCCTCGCTGTACACGCGCACGATTCGCTGACGGACGACCGGATCGCGGTCGCGTCCTGACGCCCGGGCGAGCGTGAGCAAGTGTTCGACCCCCCGTCCGCCGATCCGGTCGACACCACCGGACCCCGCGCCCGAAACCATCTGACGCTCGCCCGACAGCGTCGCGTTGGCGACCTTCCAGCCCTGCCCGACCTCTCCGACGCGGTACTCGTCCGGCACGAGCGCCTGGTCGAGGAACACCTCGTTGAACTCGACCTCCCCGCCGATGTGACGCAGTGGCCGCACCTCGACCCCGGGCTGGTGCAGATCGAGCAGGAAATAACTGATGCCCTGACGCTTCGGCGCGTCGGGGTCGGTCCGGGCCAGCAAGATCGCGAAGTCCGAGAAGTGCGCCCACGTGCTCCACACCTTCTGACCCGTGACGCACCAGGTGTCGCCGTCGCGCTCGGCTCGGGTCGCGAGCGACGCGAGATCGGAGCCCGCGCCCGGCTCACTGAAGAGCTGGCACCACTTCTCTTCGTTGCGCACCATCGGGGGCAGGAATCGCAGTCGTTGCTCCTCGCGGCCGTACGCGTACAGCGCGGGCGCGGTGTTGTTCAGACCCAACGGATTGAGCCGACCGAGGTTGAAGGGCCGGAGCTCGCCCTCGATCGCCCGCGCGGCGTCGGGCGAGACATCGAGACCGCCGTACGCCACCGGCCAGGTCGGAACGACGAGCCCGGACGCGGCGAAGACCGGATACCACGCTTCGTACTCCGCCCGGGTGCGCACCTCGCGCACGGCCGCGGCACCGCCGCGCCGGCCCGCGTCGACCCATGCACGAGGGACGTTCGACTCGATCCACGCGCGCACCTCGCCGACACACGTCTCCGCCGGAGTGTCGCGACCGATGTTCATCTCCCCTCGAAGCGCGGCGCGCGCTTCTCGCGAAATGCGGTCATGCCCTCCCGGAAGTCGTCGGTGCGCGACGACACCTCCAACGCGAATGCCTCGTTCGCGAGCTGCGCCTGCAGCTCAGCGCTCGCGCCGGCGCCGAGCAGCCACTTCGTCAGCCCGAGGGCGACCGTCGGCCCGCTCGCGAGCTGTCCGACGACATCGTCGACCGCCGCGTCGAGCTCCGGAGGAGACACGGCGCGATGGATCGCCCCCCAATCGGCCGCCTCCGCGCCGGTCAGCGTGCGTCCCAACAAGAGCAACTCACGGGCGCGTACCTCGCCGACGCGTCGCGGCAGCAGCCAGGTTGCCCCGCTGTCGGGCGTGAAGCCGCGCTCGCCGAACGGCTCCCAGAAGCGCGCGTCGTCGGCCGCGAACGTCAGATCGGCCGCGAGCGCGATCTGGAACCCGATCCCGGCCGCCCAACCTCGCACTTTGCAGACCACGGGGACCTGCACGCTGCACAACAGCGGGATCAAACGGTGTGCTTGGGTCGGCAGGCGGCGCTGGATGCTGCCGGAGTGCGGTCTCGTCTCGGCGGGCGCGTTCCGGGCGATGATGTCCGCGCCGCCGCAGAAGTGCTCGCCCGCGCCCTCGAGCACGACGACGCGCACGCGGTCGTCGGTACCGGCCGTCTCGATCGCCGCGATGAGCTCGCGCATCGTCTCGTCGTCGATCGCGTTGCGCTTCTCCGGCCGCGCAAGCCGCAGCGTCAGCACCCCGCGATCGTCACGCGTCGTGTCGAGACTCATCGTCGAGTGAACTCCTCGGAGATCGCGACGAGCGCGGTTTGCAGATCGCGCGCGCCGCCCGGCGGATCGGGCAGCCTGACGGGGCCTTGCACGCGGCTCGGCAAGAGGATCGTCGCGTGACCCGGAGTGGTGACCTCGCCTCGCTGGTTGACGGCCTCGAGGTCGACGTCGACGGCCGGGCGATCACCGGCCGCAAGGTACGCCCGGGTGACGCGACCCCGCAGCCATTGGGTGTCACCCACGTAGTTGAAATGGCGAAACTCGCAATCGAGCTTCCACAACCAGGCGTCGTCGCCCATCCAGTCGGTACAGAGGTGGATGAGCCACGTCTCGCGCATACGCCCGTAGTCGAAGGTCGTCGGGTTGCCCGACCGGCGCGCGAATTCGGGATCCCAGTGCACGCGCTGCATGACATCGGGAACGTTCAGGTCGTCGCGATGGAAGAAGCGCGGGATGCGCATCCGGTTGTCGTGTCCCAGCCGCAACGGCCGGACGCCGTACAGCCCCATTCCCATCCCGGCGTGCCAGCACACGATGTCGGTGACGGTGAGTGGACCCTTCACCATCGGATCCACCTCGTCGCCCTCGTGTGTGTCCTCGTACCAGCGTGGCTCCGAGCCGCGGGGCCGCTCCCGCGCGTATTGGGCGTCGATGTCGGCGATCTGGTCGTCGGTGTAGGGCTCGATCGTGATCGCGTCGTTCTTCTTGCGGGCGCGGGCCTGCTCGCGTTGGGTGCGGACCATCAGCCGGTACTGGCCCGACAGCAGGGCGCCGGTCTCGTCGCGGAACACCTGGGCCGTCCACTCGTGGATGGCGCGGCCGGCGAACTCGCTCGGCTTGTCGAGCGCGGCGACCAGCGCGTTGCGCCGATACGTTCGCCGCAACGGGAACAGCGGCGACCACCACTCGCGCGCGCTGGCCGCGTAGAAGGCGTGCACGCCACGTAGCGGATCGCCCTTCATGAGCTCGGCGTGATCGGGCGCGACCGCCGCGACCTCGTCCTCGCCGATGAGCGTGTCGCCGCCGACGAGCACCGGCGACGCGATCGATGCCTCCCACCGCGTCTTGGGTCCGTATTCAGGATCACACCAGAGCGGGTTGTCGTCGCCGTAGGCGAACGCGACGTTGCGGAACGTGTCGTGCGTCGGCAGCCTGTAGTACGGCGGCATCGGGTGCGGCTCGGGTATCCCGATGCGCGCGCGGAGTCGCCCGACGCCTTCGTCGGTGATACGGCCCGCGTCACCCATGCGCCCGAGACGATACCCGGGCGCCGTCGACGCCTAGGCTGACCGGCCGTGAGCCGGCTCGAGACGCAACGCGCGCGCGGGCCGAGCACCGAGGACGTGCCCGGCGCGATCCTCACAATCGGCGCGTTGCTACTCGTCATCGGCGGCGTCCTCGGCGCGATGTGGATGCTCCACCCGTACGTGCGCAAGTGGGATCTCGAGGATCTCGCGGTGTATCGCGCCGCGGGCCGCGCCGTCGTACACCGCCAGTCCGTGTTCGGCTCCTACGTGCACGACCAGCTCCGGCTGCCGTTGCCGTTCATCTACCCGCCGTTCGCCGCCCTGCTCGCCGCCCCCTTCTCGTGGCTCACCGAGAAGACTGCGAACCTCGCCTGGACCGCGGCGACGGTCGTCGTCCTCGCGGCCGTCGTGCGCGTGAGCTTCGCCCCGCTCATCCGCCGCTTCGGTCGCGCGGCTCCCTTCGCCCTCGTGCTGATCCTCGCCGCGGTCGCGGGCCTCTCGCCCGTCGAAGACCATCTGCGCTTCGGCCAGGTCGGCATCCCGCTCATGGCCTGTTGCATCTTCGACTGCATGGTCGAGCATCCGCGCTGGCCGCGCGGCGCACTGGTCGGCCTGGCGAGCGCGGTGAAGCTCGTTCCCGCGATCTTCATCCCGTACCTCTGGTTCTCCGGTCGGCGCCGCGCCGCGGGCGTGGCCACTGCGACGTTCGGCGCGCTGACCCTGATCGGCTTCGTCGTGACGCCCGGTGACTCCTGGGACTTCTTCCACTCGAAGGTCTTCGAGCCGACGAGCCCGACCTTCTTCTCGAACCAATCGCTTGAAGGCATCCTGCAACGCGCGATCGGCGGACCGTGGCGCGTGTTCTGGCTCGCGGCTGTCGTGGTCGTGGTCGTCTACGGGCTTCGGGCCGCGGTGGAAGCGAGCCGCGCGGGCGACGAGCTTCGGGCGGTGGCGATCGTCGGACTCGTCGGCGTGCTCGTCTCGCCGATCTCGTGGATCCACCACCTCGTGTGGGTCGTTCCCGCGATCGCCGTCATCGTCGGCGCCGGGCGCCACCGCGCGCAGGTTGCGCTCGCGTTCCTCGTCGCCGCGCTGTTCGTCGCCCGGCTGCCCTACTTCGGTCACGACGAGCTGAAGACCGGTCTTCTCGCCGCGTTCCTGAAGGACTCCTACGGCCTCGGCTGCATCGCGCTGCTCGTCTACCTGGCGCGCTCTTCGCGCGCCCGCGCCCCGCACCCGGTCAGCGCGTAGCCGACCGCCGCGCCCGCGGCTCGATCCGGTACGCACAGCGGCGATCGCCGGAGACGATGTGCTGCGTGCGCTCGACCGACACCTTCGGACCGAGCACCTCTCGGAACAGCGCGAGCTCCGAACCGCACAAACCGGGACATGCGGCCGCGGCGGTGCAGATCGGGCAGTGGTGCTCGATGAGCAGCACACCGGCACCTTCTGTGTCGTCGACGACCTCGGCGACGTAACCCTCCTGGGTGCGGATGCGGGCGAGTGCCTCGACGCGAGCCCGCAGCGGACCGCGCTTGGGCACGGAGCGCTGGTACGCGGCGCGCTGCACCTCGCCGCGCGCGTCGATCACGCGGGCAAGACCCTGGTCGCCGAGCGCGGTGCGCACCGCGGTGATCAACTCAACGGTCAGGTCGTCGTGGCGATCGGGGAACAGGTCCTGGGCGAGGTCGGTGAGCGCCCAGACGGTTGGCGGGCGGCCGCGCCCCTCGGCCGCGCCGGCGCGCGACGCGACGAGGCCGTGGTCGGCGAGCGCGTCGAGGTGCTGGCGCACACCGGCCTCGGTCATCTCGAGCGCACGCGCGAGATCGGACACCTTGGCGTCGGCGCGCTTCAAGCGCTCGACGATCCGGCGCTTCGTGACGCCGAGATTCGCGAGAGGAATCTCGGTGCGCGTCTTGACGTCGTCCATCGAGCACTAGATTATCGCAATAGAACTCTTGTGAAAGGACCGGGATGATCGAGCAGGCACAATCCCCCGCCCCGGCGGTCTCCGAGGTCCGGGCCGGGCCGCTCGCCGAGTTGCAGGAGAAGGGCCGCCTCCTCACCAAGGTCGGCTCGGTGCCGGTCGTGGTGTTCTGGCACGAGGGCGCCGCGTATGCCATCGAGGACCGGTGCCCGCACCTGGGCTTCCCCCTCCACCAGGGCACGGTCGAGGCCGGTCTCGTCACCTGTCACTGGCATCACGCCCGCTTCGATCTGGTGTCCGGATGCACGCTCGATATGTGGGCGGACGACGCCCGCGGCTTCGCGGCCGCGGTGCGCGACGGTGACGTCTTCGTCGAGCCCCGCGCCGACGACGACGTGATCGGACACCTGCAGGCGCGCCTGCGCAACGGCCTCGAGGAAGGCATCACGCTCGTCGTCGCCAAGTCGGTGCTCGGCCTGCTCGACGCCGGTGTGAGCCCGGCCGAGATCGTGCGCACGGGCGTCGATTTCGGCACCACGTACCGGGGCGCGGGATGGGGCGCCGGCCTTACCGTGCTCGTCGCGATGGCCAATCTCTTCCCGCACCTCGACGGCGACGACCGCGCGCTCGCGCTCGTGCACGGCCTGGCGTTCGTCGCGAGGGACACCGGGAATCAGGCGCCGCGGTTCGCCGTCGGACCGTTGCCCACTCAGGCGGTGCCGATGGCGCGCCTCGCGACCTGGTACCGCCGGTTCGTCGATACGCGTTCCAGCGACTCGGCCGAGCGCACGCTCGAGACCGCGCTGACCAACCCAACGCACCTGGACGCCGTCGAGGCGATGATGTTCGCCGCCGTCTCCGATCACGTGTTCATCGACGGCGGACACACGATCGACTTCACGAACAAGGCATTCGAGGCGCTCGAGCTCGTCGGACCCGGTGCCGGCAGCGACGTGCTCCCGACCCTCGTCGCGCAGACCACGCGGGCGCAGCGCTCGGAGGAGTTCTCGGAGTGGCGCCACCCTCACGACCTCGTCGCGCTCGCGGCCGAGACGGCCGCGCGACTGCAAGCACCCGGCCCGACGCAGTCTGCCGGCACCGACGTGGGCGCGATCGCGTGGCAGCTGCTCGCCGACGAGCCCCTCGCCGTCGCCGACGCCCTCATCGACGCCCGCCGATCGGGTGCGACCGACGAGGAGCTCGGCCGCGCGGTCGCGTACGCCGCCGCGCTGCGCATCGTGCGCTTCCACACCCGCAACGACCACGCCGACTGGGACACGGTGCACCACTCGTTCACGGCTGCGAACGCGCTGCACCAGGCGCTGCGCCGCCATCCGACGCCCGAGTTGCGCCGCGCAGCCGTGCAAGCAGCGCTGCGCATCTACCTCGACCGCTTCCTCAACGTTCCGGCCGCGCGTCTCCCGCAGACCACGAGCGGCAGCATCGAGGCCATGAACCGTTGCTTCGACGCCCAGGGAATGATCGACGAAGCCGCGAACGAGGCGTACGGCTTCTTGAAGGCCGGCGGCTCGCGCGCGGATCTGATCGCCGCGCTGGGTCGCGCGCTCATCGTCGAAGATGCCGAGTTCCATTGGTTCCAGACCGTGGAGGCGGGTGTGCGCCAGGCCACGGCGTGGCCCGAAGCATCCGAGGAGTCGGCGCTGATCCTCGTCGGCGTGGCCCGGTTCCTCGCCGCCCACACCCCGACTCGCCGCGAGCTCCCTACCGTCGTGCACATCGCGGCGCGCCTGCGCCGCGGCGAGGCGCTCTACGAGGACGACGAAGAAGCCGGAGTGGAGGTCTCGTAACCGGGTTCTGTAACCGCGACCGCGTTTAGTAGCCGCCGCCGAGGTCGACCGCGTAGGCCTCGTACACGAGGTCGGCGCCCCGCTGGCGATGCCGGGCCAACGCGGCGAGGAGCGCGGTGAGCTCGACCCGCATTTCCTCGGCCCACGCGACGTAACCGTCGTCGACGTCCGGCGGCGCGGCGAGGCGCTTCTCCGCGCGCACGATGGTCGCGAGGATCTCGCTGTGCTCACGACGCAGACGCGAGGTCGGCGTCGACAGCCTCGGAGCCTCGGTGACGAGCTCGTCGAGGAACGCGCCCGGCGCCTCGGTCTCCACGATGTGACGCGTCCACACCTCGTGAACCGCGTCCAGCGCGTCGCGCACGTGCATGACCCAGTCGACCCGGTTCGCGAACGGTGCGGCGAGCGCCAGCTCCAGGCCGCTCAGCGCCGCCTTCAGACCGGCCCGCCGCAGCCGCACGTCGTCGAGTGCGGGCCGCAGCGCGTGCACCTCGGTACCGGCGCCCACGGCTCCGTCGAAGTTGCGGTAGCGCGCCATTCCGAACCTCCACAAAAGGGGGCCGAACCCCGGAGAGAGCTCCTGCGGCGACCGTACGCCAGAAAGCCGCCCTTGCCTAGAGGGGCGGCCCCCCGCGGCTCGGGGCGCTATCCCGGAGTGGCCTGGCGCAGGCGCGGCAGCACCTTGGCCCCGAACAGCTCCAGGCTCGACCAGGCGAGTGCGGATGGAAGGCCTCCGGCGAGCGGATTGAAGACGATGCCTCCCTGGGCGGGAACTTGCTGCAGTCTGGCCAAGACCTCGTCCGGCGTTCCGACCACGTACTGGGGCGACGCCTTCAGGTCGTCGACGGAGGTCGCGCGCACACCGGGCGTCGAGTGTTGTCCGGGTGTCTGGAACGACGCATACGTCTGCGCCTCGTACAGCACGTACTTGCCGATCTCGGTCCACGCCAGCTCGGGATCCTCGGCGACGTGTACGAACGTCGGGCCGACCGGTTGCAACACGAAGCCGCCGTCGAACCCGATCTTGCGCGCCTCGTCGAAGTACGCCTCGCGCACGACTGCGTCGGCGTTCATCGGGAACATCGCGAGTCGCAGCCGCGCCGCGCGGCGGGCGGCCGCCGGCACTCCCCCGCCGACGAACAGCATCCGGCGCGGATCGGTGACCGGCTTGGGTGTCACGCGCACGTCGCGACCGCGCCACTCGAACGACTCCCCCGTCAAGGCGTCGAGCACGGCTTGCACGTGCTCTTCGAGGATGCGCCCGCGTGCCGCGTGGTCGAGGCCGGCCATCTCGAACTCCTCGACCCGGTAGCCGGCACCGAAGACGATCCACGTGCGTCCCGGGAACGCGTTGTCGAGCACGGCGATCTGCTCCGCGACGCGGATCGGGTCGTGCAACGGCAGGATCGCGGCGCTCACCATGACGCGGGCGCCTGCAGTACGCGCGAGCACCGCGGCCGCCATCGTCAACGGCGCGGGCAACCAGCCGTCTTCGACACCGTGGTGCTCCGACAGCACGAGCGAGTCGAACCCGTGCTCGTCGGCCCACGCGAACTGCTCGAGGGCCGCCGCGTAGATCTCCTTCGACGACTCGGGCGCGAACGCCGGGGCCCGGAAGTCGTGCCGCATCGAGAGGAACGCCATCTTGAGATTCCTTAGAGGAGTTGGGTGCGGACGAGTTGCGGGCCGACCTCGGCGCCGAACGCCGCGACCTGGTCGCAGTGCTCGCTCGCGTCGCGGGCGAAGAGCCGGACCTGGAGATGGGAGACGCCGATCGCGCCCAGGCGAGTGTTCGCGAACTCGGCGATGCGATCGGGCGAGCCGTGCATCACACCCTTCGGCAGGTCCCACGTCGGCTCCCCGACGTGCGCGACCAGGTGATAGCCGATCTCCGGCACCGCGCCCGGCCGCACGCGGTCCCGCTCGCGCAGGATCGTCGTGATGTCGTCGGGCAGTTGGTCGAGGGGTGTCGCCTGCGGGATCCACCCGTCGGCCATCGTCGCGACGCGGCGGAGCGCAGGCCGCCCGGAGCCGCCGATCCATATCGGCGGATGTGGCTGCTGCACCGGGCGCGGCCGCTGCCCGACCTCGCGTTTCGATTCGGGCCCGGTCCACTCGTCGGTGAGGGCGGCGGCGATGGTCGACAGGGCGCGATCGGTCGTCTCGCCGCGACCCTTGAAGGAGACGCCGAGGGCGTCGAACTCGCCCTCGACGTGCCCGGCGCCGATGCCGACGATCGTGCGCCCGTTCGACAAGCGGTCCAGGGTCGCGAACGCCTTCGCGGTGGCGAGCGGCGGCTGGTACGCGGCGATGAAGACGTTCGTCATCAACCGCGTGCGCGTGGTGTGCGCCGCGAGATAGGCAAGGGTGGCGATCGGATCGAACCACTGTGTCGACATCATCTCCGCGGGCTCGCGCGGGATGGCGACGTGGTGGCAGACGGCCACGTACAGGAACCCGGCGTCGTCGCACGCTTGCGCGACGCGAACCATGTCGTCGACCGTTCCCTCTCGCTCCCACGGCATCGACACGCGCACCGACAGGGCCTGCACCGGGAGCTGCATGCCGTACGCAAGGACGCCGTCGGGAACGACCGAGACGGTCTCCATCATCGAGGCTCCATCACCCGGGCCCCATCACCCGGGCCAGACCACCGACTGGAGATCGGTGTACGCGTGGAGGCCGAACACGCCACCGTCGCGGCCGACACCACTGAACTTGGTGCCGCCGAACGGGGTGTTGTGGTTGCGTTGCGTCGTGTTGATCCCGATGTTGCCCGCACGCAATCGCTTGGTCGCGCGGAACGCCTTGTTCGTGTCGGCGCTGAACACGTAGTCGTACAGCCCGAAGTCGGTGCCGTTCATCAGCGCGATTCCTTCGTCCTCGTCGTCGAAGGGCAGCACGACGATCACCGGTCCGAAGATCTCCTCCTGCACGACCTTCATGTCGAGGCGACAACCGGCCAGCAACGTGGGTGCGACGTAGTAGCCGGTGTCGGGCTTCTCCGGGCGCTGACCACCGGCGACGACCTCCGCGCCCTCGCGGACGCCGGCCTCGACGTACGCCTCGACCCGGTCGCGGTGCGCGGCCGTGATCACCGGTCCGAGGACGGTGTCGGGCTCGTACGGGTCGCCGACCTTCAACACCTTCGCCATCTGCGCGAGGCCCGCCACGACCTGGTCGTAGACGCCCCGCTGCACGATCGCGCGGGTCGGGGCAGTGCAGATCTGGCCGGAGTGGAACGTCCACGTCGAGCCGATCATCCCGATCGCGGTCTTGAGGTTCGCGTCGTCGTACACCAGCGCGCCGCCCTTGCCGCCGAGCTCGAGCAGCAGGCGCTTCATGGTGCGCCCGCCGACCTCGCCGATGCGCGTTCCCACACCTGTCGAACCCGTGAACGACACCATGTCGATGTCGCGCGTCGCGACGAGCGCCTCACCGGTGACGGGAGTGGAGCCGGTCACGACGTTGACCACACCGGGCGGGAAACCGACCTCGTGCATGATGCGAACGAGCTCGATGACCGCGAGCGGGTTCTGCGACGCCGGCCGCACCACGACTGTGTTGCCCATCGCGAGCGCGGGGCCGAGCTTCCCCGCCATGTTGACGACCGGAAAGTTGTAGGGCGTGATCGCGGCGACGGAGCCGACGGGCTGGCGACGCGCGATCGCGCCCATCAGCCCACCGGCCGCGAGCGCGGTCGCGGGCATCTCCATCGGCACGAGCGGGATCACCGGCGACTCGTGGGCGAGGCGCGCGTAGGTCTCGAACCGAACGCGTGCCTGCGGCACCTGCATTTGCTTGCCGACCGTCGCGGTGCAGCCCGTCTCGGCGATGACGAGCGCGAGCAACGGGTCGAACCTGTCGCGCATGGCGTCGGCCGTCTTCTGCAACAGCTCCGCACGCACGTCGGGTGACGTCTGCGACCAGGCCGGGAACGCCTCGCGGGCGGCTCGGGCCGCGTCGAGGGCTTGGGCCTCGGATGCCTCCGGCGCGACGCCGACGACGTCCTCGGTCGCGGGGTTCACGACGTCGTACCCGCCGTCGGCCCCGTCGACCCACGCTCCGCCGATCAAGAGCTGCGCGTCACCCATGGGCCGGAACTGTAACGCGTTCTCTTTTCGGGGAAACAGCCGGAGGGTCTACCGCGGCGCGGCCTCGATGGCCGCCAATCGTTCCATGGCGGGGCCGAGGGTCGACTCGAGCCAGCCGCCCGGATCGTCGCCGACGGCACCGGTGACCAAGGTCGACACCCCGATCTTCGCGAGCGCTTCCGCGCCCCGAACGACCTCGTCGACGGTCGCTCCCGGAGGCAGGTCCCGGTACATGGCGGTGACCTCGATCTCGTTGGGGTCGCGTCCCACCGCGTCGCAGTGCCCGCGCAGGACGCCGATCTTGTGCGCGATCTCGTCGGGTCCGCCGATGATGTTGCACGCGTCGGCGTACTGCGCGACGAGCCGCAACGTCTTGCGCTCGCCGCCTCCGCCGATCAGGATCCGCGGGCGGGGCGAGCTCACCGGCATCGGGCTGCACAGCGTTTCGGCGAGCCGGTAGTGGCGGCCCTCGTACGGGCCGTTGTCGTCACTCCACATCTGCAGGCAGATCTGGATCGCCTCCTCGAGGCGCTCGAAGCGCTCCGCCACCGGCGGGAAGGGCACGCCGAGACCGCGATGCTCGCGCTCGTACCACGCCGCGCCGATCCCGAGCTCGGCGCGGCCGCTCGACACGACGTCGAGCGTCGTCACCGTTTTGGCCAAGAGCCCGGGATGGCGATAGGTCACCCCGGTGACGAGCAGTCGCAGCCGCAGTCGTTGCGTGCGGCCGGCGACGAAGCCGAGTGCCGTGTAGCCCTCGAGCATGGGGTGCTCCGCCGGTGCCATCCAGTCCATCTGGAAGAAGTGGTCCATGAACGACAGCGTGCGGACGCCGATTGACTCGGCCCGCTCGGCCAGATCGGCGACACCCGGCCCGATGCCGGACGGACCGCCGGCCCAGTCGAAACGCGAAACGTGGAGATCGAGTTGCATGCCCGCTGTTCTACCCCGCGACGAGGCCGCCCTTCGCCCGAGGGCTACGACGTGCTCACGGCCCGAGGTCGAGATGGAGCATCTCGATCGCGTTGGTGCGGCAGATCTTGTCGACCTCTTCCTGGGTGAGGTCCTTCATGATCTCCTCCGCGACCTTCTTGGTGTGCGGCCAGGTCGAGTCGCTGTGGGGGTAGTCGGTCTCGAACGTCACGTTGTTCACGCCGACCGCGTCGAGGTTCTTCAGGCCGTGCGGATCGTCGAAGAAGCAGCCGTAGACGTGCTCGTAGTAGTACTCCGACGGCGGCCGCTTGACCTTGTCGGCGACACCGCCCCAACCGCGGTTGTCCTCCCACACCTTGTCGGCGCGTTCCAGCACGTACGGGATCCAGCCGATCTGACCTTCGCTGTACGCGATCTTGAGCCGTGGGAACTTCTCGAACAGACCCGACATCAGCCAGTCGGTCATCGACATCGCCGCGTTCATGTAGGTGAGCGTGCTGCCGACCGCGGCCGGCGCGTCGGCCGAGGTGGAGGGCATCTTCGACGACGAGCCGATGTGCATGCACACGACGGTGTCGGTCTCCTCGCACGCCTGCAGGAACGGGTCCCAGAAGCCGTCCTTGTCGTGCATCGACGGCAGGCCGAGGAACGCGGGGATCTCGGAGAACGTCACCGCGTGGTTGCCGCGTGCCGCGTTGCGGCGGACCTCGGCGGCCGCGAGCTTCGGGTCCCAGAGTTGCACGATGACCAGCGGGATGAGGCGTCCGCTGGTGCCGGCGCACCATTCGTCGACCATCCAGTCGTTGTACGCCTTGACGCAGAGGTCGCCGAGCACTCTGTCCTTGCGCTCGGTGAAGGTCTGTCCGCAAAAGCGCGGGAAGCTCGGGAACGCGAGCGACGCCTCGACGTGGTTCACGTCCATGTCCTCGAGACGCGCCTCTTGGTCCCAGCAACCCTTGCGCATGTCGTCCATCGTGATCGGGCTGACCGTGATCTCGTCGCGCGGATAGCCCGCCGCGGCGGACAACCGCGTGAGCGGGTACTGCAGGTCTTCGATGAGCCACCAGTCGCACCACAGCCCGTCTTCGTCGTCGGCGGCATTGTCGTAGCTGAAGACGCCGCCGTCGAACTTCATGTTCTTCACCTTGCGGCGCTCGATCCGCGGGCCGGTCGCCTTGAACTTCTCGGGCAGACGGTCCTGCCAGACGTTCGGCGGCTCGATGACGTGATCGTCGACCGAGATGATGCGAGGGATCTGCGGCGCCATGTGGTCAGGCTACATGGGCTGATTCGGGCAACACATGGCTCCCTCGCTTCGCCATCCTGGCTCCGCGGCGTCCGCACGAGCGACACATGGTCGCTAGCGCTTCTGCGCCCGTGGCACCGCGGGGCTCCCCAGTGGATATCGACGGCTGAAGCGCGCGGCCCGGCGCGCGACCCGGTGCTCCTGGCGCGGGCGGCGCACCGCGACCGGGCCTTCGGTCACACGGGCACGGTAGAACGCGCTCTTCACGAACTCGACGAACGCCAGGTACACGATCACGAGCACCATGAGGATCGGGTAGAACTCGAACGGCAGGTGCGTGAAGCCGAGCGTGTGCCCGAAGGGCAGGTACGGGAGCACGCCACCGATCACCGGCACCAGCAACGACGAGATCACGATCGCCAGGCTCGGCCGGCTCTTCCAGAACGGGTGACGGCGCGTGCGGATGATGAAGATCACGAGCGTCTGTGTCGCCAGCGACTCCACGAACCAGCCCGTGCGGAACTCGTCCGCGCTCGCGTGCAACACCCCGAGCATCACGGCGAACGTCGCGAAGTCGAACAGGCTGCTGATCGGCCCGAAGAACGCCATGAAGCTGCGAATGAAGCCGATGTCCCAGGCCGAGGGGCGCGCCAGCAGCTCCTCGTCGACCGTGTCGGTCGGGATGGTCATCTGGCTCGCGTCGTAGAGCAGGTTGTTGAGGAGGATCTGCGACGGCAGCATCGGCAGGAACGACAGGAACGCCGACGCCCCGGCGGCGCTGAACATGTTGCCGAAGTTCGAGGATGTGCCCATCAAGATGTACTTGATCGTGTTGGCGAAGATGCGCCGGCCTTCGACGACGCCGTCGGCCAGTACACCGAGATCCTTGTCGAGCAAGATGATGTCGGCCGCGTCCTTGGCTACATCGGTACCGGTGTCGACCGAGATCCCTACGTCGGCGTGGTGCAAGGCGACCGCGTCGTTCACTCCGTCGCCCAGGAACGCGACGTCGGCGCCGTGCAGTCGTTGCACGCGCACGATGCGCGACTTGGTGTCGGGTCCGACGCGAGCGAACACCGTCGTGGCGTCGATGGCCGCACCCAGCGCTTCGTCGCTCATGGCGTCGACCTGATCACCGGTGAGCGATCCGAGTACGTCGAGCCCGATGTCCTCGCAGACCTTGACCGCGACCAGATCACTGTCGCCGGTGATGATCTTCACCGCGATGCCCAGCCGGCCGAGCCGCGCGAGCGACGGACCCGCGTCAGCCTTGGGCCGGTCGACGAAGACGAGGAAGCCCACGAACATGAGGTCTTGCTCGTCGGCATCGGTGGCCGCGGTCAGGCCCGCCGCATCGCGGGCGGCGACGGCGATGACCCGTGCTCCGCCGCGATTGAGCTCGGTCAGCAGTGTCGCGGATTCCGGCGAAGGAGCGGCGCAACGCTTCAAGACCCCTTCGGGCTCCCCCTTGACGACGAGCCGGCGCACCCCGTCGGGGCCATCGGAGACGACGCTCGACAGCCGGCGCTGGTGGTCGAACGGTCGGACGGCGACAGTGCTCCAATGCAATGCCTCGTCCGCGATCTTCGCGTCGGCCGCGTTCCAGAGCGCGACGTCGAGCGCGTTGCCGCTCACCGCCTTGCCGTCCGCGAGCACCGCCTCGTTGCACACGAGCCCGAGCACGTGGGCGTGCTCGCTCGCATTCCCGGCCGAGTCGAGCGCGCGGTCGAACGTGATGTTCCCCTCGGTGAGGGTCCCGGTCTTGTCGGTGAAGAGCAAGGTGATGTTGCCGAGGTCTTCGATGCTCACGAGCCGCTTGACCAACACCTTGCGCCGGGCGAGACGCCGCGAGCCCGTGGAGAGGCTCACGGTCACGATCGCAGGAAGGAGCTGCGGAGTCAGACCGATCGCGATCGCGAGCGAGAACAGCAGGGCGTCGATGAACGGGCGGTGCAGCAGCAGGTTGATCACGAAGATCGACACCGTCAGTGCTCCGGCGACGCGCACCAAGAGGAACGAGAACTTCCGCAGGCCGACCTGGAACGCGGTCTCCGAGTGGCGTTCACCGAGACCGACCGCGATCGCGCCGAACTCGGTGCCCGTTCCCGTCCGGACCACGACGCCGACGGCGGAGCCCTCCTTCACGATCGTGCCCATGAGCCCGCACGATCCGGCGCCGTGCTCGACCGGTGTCACCGATTTCTCGACCGGCATCGACTCGCCGGTCAGCACCGCCTCGTCGCACTCCAGCTCCGTCACGTCGAGCAGGCGAATGTCGGCGGGGATGATGTCGCCCACGCGGATCCGCACGATGTCGCCGGGTACGAGTTCCACCACGTCGACGGGTCGGGGCGAGCCGTCGCGTATCACGAGCGCGTTCTGACGGATCTGCGAGTGGAGCGCCTCGACGGCCTTTTCTGATCGGTACTCATTGAAGAACCCAAGCCCGACCGACAGACCGACGATCACGGCGATGATGAGCGCGTCCGTCGCGTCGCCGGTCGCGCCCGACACTGCGGCGGCTGCGAGGAGTAACAGCAGGAGCGGATTGCGCAGCTGGCGCGACAGCACCGCCCAACCGCGCGCGCCGTGACTGCGCAACGCGTTCGGTCCGTACTGGAGGAGCCGGCGCCGGGCCTCCTCGGAGCTGAGACCTTCGATGCTCGTGTCGAGGGCATGGAGCACGTCGGCGGCCGAGCGCCGCGCGGATTCGTCGAGGGTGATCTCGTCCGCTACTTCCGTCGCCATGCCGCCACGATGTCGTCGCTCGTGGTGATCGTGGCGACGAGCGCGAGCGTGTTGTCGATCACCGCTTGCGCGTATTCGGCCGGGACACCTGCGATCGCGTCGCGCGGCATCACGATCTGGTAGCCGCGGTTGACCGCGTCGAACGCGAGGTTGGTCATGCCGATGTTGACCGACACACCGACGCCGACGATCGTCGTCGCGCCAAGGTTCCGCAGGATGGAGTCGAGCTGCGTACCCGTCATCGGGCCGAGGCCGTGATACCGCGCCAGCACGAGATCGCGCGGATCGACTCCGATCGCCTCGGGCACTTGAACCGCGGCACTTCCCGGAGAGAGCCGCACCGGAGACTTCTTCACGCCCGCGAACAGGCGCGCGTTGGAGTTGGCGCCGCGGCCGTCGTCGCGCGACTCGGCCGTACAGTGCAAGACCGTCACGCCAGCCGCGCGCGCCGCGTGCGCAAGCCGCGCGCAGTTGCCGACGAGACCGACGGCCGCCGCCGCGTCGGCGAGCGCGGGCAATGCCGACGGCGAGCCGACCACCCCGTTCTGCACCTCCTGCAGCACGAGCGCGGTGTGCTCCGGCGCGACGAGTGTCTGCAGGTCGAGCGCCATGGGTTACCTACTACTCCTCGACGAACCCCGTATCGGCCCGGGCGTCGCGCAAGACGTCCTTCATGATCTTTCCGGCCGCGTTGCGCGGCAACGAGCCGCTGCGCACTTCCCAGTCCTCGGGCACCTTGTAATAGGAGAGCTCGGCCGCGCACCAGGCGCGGACGGCTTCGACGTCGATGGTGTGACCGGGCCGGGGAACGAGCACCGCCTTCACCGTCTGGCCCAGCTCGGGGTGGTCGACGCCGATGACCGCGCATTCCTCGACGTCGGGATGGTCTTCGATGCGCTTCTCGATCTCCACCGGGTACACGTTCTCACCGCCCCGGAAGATCAGGTCGCGCTTGCGCGACGAGAGGTAGAGCCGTCCGCCCTCCATACGGCCGATGTCGCCCGTGCGCAGCCACCGATCAGGCGTGATCGTCTCCGCGGTCGCCTCCGGTCGGCGCCAGTAGCCGGGCATCACCATCGGACCGCGCACGCACACCTCTCCTTCGACGCCTTCGGGTACGGCGACACCGTTCGGATCGCGGATCTCCAGCTCCACGGTCGGCAGTGGTCGTCCGACCGACATTGGGAAGTCGACGAGCTCCTGCCCGTTGTTCAGGGTCGCGAGCGCGGCGCACTCGGTCTGGCCGTAGCCGATGCCGACGCTGTGGCGCGCGTTCGGGAAGACGCGCCGGGTCCGCTCGATCAGCGACGGTGCGACCGGCGACCCGCCGCCGCCGACCGTCTTGATGCTCGAGAGGTCGAACTTGGCGACGTCGGGGTGGTTCACCATCCGGTGCAACACGGTCTCGGTGAACGACCAGCCCGTGCATCGCTCGCGCTCGATCACCTGCATCGCGACGGCAGGATCGAAGCGGCCCATGAGCCACACGCTCTTCAACCCCGTCGCGAGCATCATCACCGCCGCGCTGTGCAGGCCCGATACGTGGAACAGCGGGCTCGAGACGAGCTGGCAGGGCGGGAGCGGCGGCGGATCGTCGGGCCCGGGAGCCGGCGCGAGCATCGCCGCCTTGGCACCGTTGTAGAAGTTGAGCATGAGGTACGACGCCATGTTCCGATGGGTGTTGATCGCACCTTTGGGGCGGCCGGTCGTGCCCGACGTGTAGAGGATGATCGCGGGATCGTCCTCTTCGACCCGAACCGCGTCGAAGGGCGGGTCGGTGAGCCTCGCGTCGGGCGCGTACGCCTCGAGCTCGGCGAAGTCGTCTTCCATCGAGACCACCGGCACCCGGTTATCGCCGTCCAGACGCTCGATGCGCTTGCGGTCGGCGACGAGCACCTTCGGCTCGCAGTCGTCGAGGAAATAGCGAATCTCCGGTCCGGTCGACCATCCGTTCAACCCGACCGCGATCGCGCCCAGGCTGATCGCCGCCCAGAACGAGATCACCCACTCGGGGCAGTTCGCACCCAGGATCGCGACGCGGTCGCCCGGCTGCACGCCGAAGCGGTCGCGCAACGCCGTCGCAACCGACGCGACGAGGCGCGCATGTTCCGCGTAGCTGAGCCGGCGCTCGTGCACCCCGTCGGTCGCCAGCATGTACGTGCTGTCACCGAAGTCGACCGACTTCAACAAGAGATCTCGCAGCGTGCGGATGCGGTTCTTGAACGAGCGGACGGTCACGCCGCCGACCTCGACGTCGACGACCTCGAACGCTCCGCCCGGCGCGAGCAACATCGCCTCGACGCGCGCGAGCTCTTCCGGAACGCGGACCGTCGTCACTCGAGAAACCCTACAGCCGAGGAATGACGATGTGCAGGAGCGCGGCGATCTCCTGCGCGCACTCGAGGAACACGTCGAGGTCGCCGCCCGCGGGATCCATGACGTCTTCGCCGGGCTCGAGCTCGACCTCGTTCAAGCGCATTGCAGCCAGCCGATCGGCGAGCGGAGTGCCGTCGTCGGGAAGGTCGCGCGCCAGGCGTTTGAGTGTGGCCGTGCGCGGCGCCGCCCTCGGATGGACGCGCCGCATCCACAACACGTGCTCGCGTGCCAACGCGATGACGAGGTCGGCGGAATCGAGCTCTGCGACCGTCGCCTGGCGGCTCCGGTGATCGGGGATCGGCAGGCCGAGCGAGGCGATGGCGTCACGCGTTCTCCAGCTCATCGGCATGCCTTCGATGACGTGCGTTCCCGACGTCGTGACCAGCAGACCGGGGACGTGCTCGCGCAAGAACGCGCCCGCCATCACTGAACGAGCCGCGTTCCCGGTGCACAAGGTGACGACGTGGCGTTCGGTCATGCCCGATGATCCATGCAGTCGCCGACACTACCGGTCGGGCAGAATGTTGCTCGTGCCGTTCACGCTGGTCCTGTTGCGCCACGGTCAAAGCGAGTGGAACCTGAAGAACCTGTTCACGGGATGGGTCGACGTCGACCTGACCGAGCAAGGTCGCGACGAAGCGCGCCGCGGCGGGCGCGACCTCGCGAGCGCGCACGTGCGGCCCGACGTGGTGCACACCTCGGTCCAGGTGCGCGCAATCCGCACGGCCGAGCTCGCGCTCGACGAATGCGAGCGGAAGTGGATTCCCGTCCGCCGTTCGTGGCGGTTGAACGAGCGGCACTACGGCGACCTACAAGGCAAGGACAAGCGCGAGACCACCGCGCAGTTCGGTGCCGCGAAGGTGAAGGTATGGCGCCGCTCGTACGACGAGCGCCCGCCCGATCTCGATCCGACGCTCGCGAAGAACGCGAAGCGTTGGGGTTACGACGATCGCTACGCCGCACTGCCCCGCGACGTGCTGCCGCGCGCCGAGTGCCTGAAGGACGTGCTCGAGCGGATGCTGCCCTGGTGGTACGACGCGATCGTGCCCGACCTGCGAGCCGGCAAAACGGTGCTCGTCGCCGCGCACGGCAACTCGTTGCGCGCGCTCGTCAAGCATCTCGACGGTCTCACCGCCGACGAGGTCGTCGAGCTCAACCTGCCGACCGGCGAGCCGTTGGTCTACGAGCTGAACGACGACCTGCGGCCGGCGCAGCGCAAGGGTCCGGGCGGGGTCAAGGGCCGGTTCCTCGACGCCAGGCGGGCACTGGCGGCGGCCGCCGCGGTGGCGAAACAAGCCGGATAACCCTTGAGCGGGGGTATCGCCGCGCCGACAGAACTGGGATGGCATCGAACCGCGGTGCGCGACTCCTCCTCGTCGTGGGCTTCCTCGCCGCTTGGATCGGCTACGACGCCTGGCTCGTCTCGCACGTCGTCCTCGACCCGAACGCGACTCGTGCGGCCGCCCACGCGCTGGTAGAGACTCCTGCCGTCCGTCACCGGCTCGCGCACGACCTGACCAAGGAGCTCGAGCGGCAACTGCCGGCCGCGTCGAAGGATTCACACGTGAGCGCGGCTGCGGCTAGCGCGGTGCGCGACCCGCGGGTGGCGGCGGCGTTCGCCGACACCGTCTCGCACATCCGCCAGGCGATCCTCTCCGACGGCCGCAGCACCGAGACGTTCAGCATCGACGGCGCCACCCTCACGGCCGCGCTGCACGACGCGCTCGCCCCGGTCGATCCGCAGCTCGCGGCAAGGGTCGAGCACCTCCCTCCCCTCGAGGTGCGACTCGAGTCGGCGAACCTCACGCACGTGCACGATCCGGGGCCGGCGTTGGGCGTCGTCGCGCTCCTCGGGCTCACCGCCGCGGTGCTGTTGGTCGGGGCGTCGCTCCTCCTCGAACACGACCGGCGATCGATCGCGCTCGCGGGGCGCCGCACCGCGTACCTCGCCACGACTCCCTTGGCCGCGTTCGTCGTACTTCCCCGCGTCCTGTCGCTCTCGTCGGCCGACGCACCCCAGATCGCCTCCGCTCTCCTCCGGGAGTACGGAGACCGCGCACTGCCTTCCGCGATTGCGCTCGCCGTCGTCGGCCTCGCCGTCGTCGCCGGCACCGTCGTGTGGGGGCGCCGGGGCACGACCCGCCCGGCGCGCAACCCGGCTCGGCCTCAGCCGGAGCTCACGGCGTGGCCGCGCCCTCAGGTCGCGACCGACCAGACCACGATGAGCGAGACGACGTCGGGCTGACCCCGGCGTCCGCTCTGTCGCCCCGGCCGGGATCGCACGCGTCGCCGGCGCTCGAGCGATCACCCGAATCGACCACCCGCAGGATCGGTACGGGTTCGGTGATGCCCCGCACGAACACGGGGCCGAGCGGCTCGAATCCGACTCCCGGGCGCTCCCCGGTGGCGTCGGCCGTCACCTCCGAGCACAGCACCTCGCCGGGACCGGCGAGATCGACGATGCGCGCCGCAAGGTTGACGTCACGACCCACGATGTCGTCGCCGCGCCGGCGCGGGCAGCCCCAGTGCATGCCTATGCGAACCCACAACGGAATGTCGCGGGCGGAGGCGTGGCCTTCGTCGGCGGTGTCGTTCACCGCGTCGAAGTCGCGCTGGAGGCGCAGGCAGGTGTCGATCGCGTCACACGGATCGTCGAACCACAGGAGCAAGCCGTCTCCGAGCTCCTTCACCACTCGCGCCCGCGCGGGGAGCGCGACGCGGACCATCTGCTCCTGACGCTCCAGGAGCGCGAGCGCCACATCGTCGCCGTGCAAGTCGGTGAGTGCGGTGAAGCCGACGATGTCGGTGAAGACGATGGCACCGTGCTCGGGCATCAGGCGCTCGACACCCGGATCGCGCCGCTCACGCTCGCAACCGCGACCTCGAAGTCGTCGCCGGGAGTGCAATCGCATTCGATACGGCCGCTGATGGAGCGCAGCCGCGTCGCAGGTCTGGTCTCGGGCGGGACCATGACCTCGACCTTGCCCGACACGGTGCGAACCGACACCCGACCGGGATCCGGAGCCAGTGCGAGCAGCACCTTGCCGCTGATCGTCTTCACCTCGGCGCCGCCGACGCGCTCCAACAGCACGAGGCCCGAGACTGCTGCGACCGTTGCGCGACCGGCGCTGCCCACATGCACCTTCGAGCTCTTGGTCATGATGCGGCACTCGCCCGCGCACTTTCCGATGTCGATCGTTCCCGATTTCGTACGCACGTCGACACTGGTCGCGACGACGACCCGGATCGCGCCGCTTACCGTCGCGACGCGCACCGCGCCGAGCGCACCGAGGAGTTCGACCTTTCCCGACGCGGTTCCTACCGTCACGTCGGTGCCCGGCGCGCACCGCACCTCGATCGCGCCGGCCGAGGGTGCGCGCCGGATGTGCATGGTGCCGTCGTCGTGAGCCTCGATCGTGCCGCCGTCGACCGAGAGCGCGGCTCCCTCTGCCGTCTGCACGCGAACGTTCCCGCTGCGGGTCGTGATGTGCACAGGAGACGGATCGGGCATCTGCTTGCAGCCTACGCGTCCACGTCGACCAGCACCTCGGGCAGTGGCCGCGCGTGCGCGAGCGCGAGATGCTGCACGGCACGCGTCAGCGCGACGAAGAGGAGCCGCGAGCCGTGCGGCTGCTCCTCGGCGATCTCGGCCGGCTCGGCGACGATCACCGCGTCGAACTCGAGGCCCTTGGCGAGGCGGGCCGACAACACGACGAGCGGGCGATCGGGTGCGACCTCGCCCGGCTCCGCGAGCACGACACCGCGATCCTCGATCGCGCCGCGAATGGCGTCGACGCGCCCGTCGGCCGCGATGACCGCCACCGTGGAGAACTCCTTGGCGAGCGCGAGCGCGTGCTCGGCGATCGCGGGAACGAGAAGATCGGCCGGGAACTCGTGCGTGTCGGGCGGGTCACCGTCGGCGCGCACCGATCGCGACGGCGCGACGCCCGGCGCCGCGAAGGGGAGCAGGCGATTGGCCAGCGCGAGGAATGCCCCCGGGAGGCGGTAGCCCAGGGTGAGCTCCGCCGGCCGCGCGTTGGCGGGACGCCCGAGGTGGCTGAGCGTCGCCTCCCAGCTCTCGGGAGACGCGGGACCGGTCGCCTGCGCGAGATCACCGAGCACCGTCATCGAATGGTGCTGCGCGCGGCGCGCGAGCATGCGCAGCTGCATCGGCGAGAGGTCCTGGGCCTCGTCGACGACCAGGTGGCCGAAACGGCGCGGCGCGCCCTTGACGAACGCTTCGGCCTCGTCGATGAGCGCCAGGTCGCCGGCGGTCCACGCGTCGGCCGCGGCGCGCGGTCGCAGGATCGACCGCTGCTCGTCGTCCGACAACACTCCGCTGGCGGCGCGTGACAGGAAGGCGCGTTGCGTCAGCAGGGCGCGTACGAGCCCCACGGGGCTCACACTGCGCCAGCAGCTGTCGATCGCCTTGCGCGACTCCGGGTCGGCGAGCAGCGCGACACCGAAATCGTGCTCGTCGAGCTCGAGCGCGACGCCGCCCGTGTACCGGTTGTACGCGCGCCGAACGAGCGACTGGCGGAACCGCTCGCGTTGCGTCGCGAAGGGCGCGTCGCGCCCGCGCGCGGCGCCGACGAGCGCGCGTACGTCGTCGGCGTCGAGCGTCAGCCGACGCGTCCGGAACTGCACGGTCACACCTGCAGCCGGGACCCGGATCGCGTCCATCGCGCCCCGTTCGATCACCTCCGCGAGGCGCGCGTCGCCCTTGATCGCGGCGACCGCGAGCGGATCGTCGCCCACGATGCGGAACCGCAGCGCGAGCAGACCGTCGACCGTCGTCTGGGTCGCCGACGTCTCGCCGAGCGACGGCAGGACCTGCGAGATGTAGCGCAAGAACACCGGGTTGGGCCCGACGACCAGCACGCCCTCGCGCGCGAGTCGAGCCCGGTGCTCGTAGAGCAAGAACGCGGCGCGATGCAGACCGACCGCCGTCTTCCCGGTGCCCGGACCGCCTTGTACGACGAGGCATGTCTCGATCGGCGCCCGGATGACGGCGTCTTGTTCGGCCTGAATGGTCGCGACGATGTCGCGCATCTGCCCCGTACGCGCTCGCCCGAGCTCGGCGAGCAGGGGATCGGGAACCCCGCCGGAGCCTGCGAGCGAGTCGGGATCGGTGAAGTCCTCCTCGAAGACGTCGGCGAGCTCGCGTGCGCTGAACACGAACCGGCGGCGACGCTCCAGACCGAACGGGTCGGCGAGGGTGGCCCGGTAGAACGGCGTCGCGACGCCCGCCCTCCAGTCGACGACGACGGGAGCGCCCTCGCCGTCTTCGACATGACGTCGACCGACGTACCAACGCTCGCCCGACTCCTCGTCGATGCGACCGAAGCAAAGGGCGGCGACGTCCTCGTCGAGCGACGCGAGGCGGCGCTGCAACTGCCAGCGCACCGCCTCGGCGTCGGCCTCGTTCGCGGCGAGGATCTCGACGCTGTCGACCTTGGCCGCCGTCCGCCGGCGCATGGCCTCGAGGCACGATTGTGCGAATTCCAGGCGCGCGCGTTCGAACGAGACGTCCGGGTGCGGCATTGCGCCAACGATAACCAGGGCCCGGCTGCACTGCGGGTGATTATTTCTGGATCGCAGCGCTCACGCGTCGCGGGGGACGGTTGCCCAACCCTCCCCCGCGACGTATCGGCGCACGACGCGCGCCGGAACCCCCGCGACCACGGAACAGTCGGGGACGTCGAGACCCACGACGACCGCCCCCGCGGCCACGACGACGTGCCGACCGATGCGGGAGCCCGGCAGGACGATCGCGCCGTGTCCGAGCCAGCTCCCGTCGCCGATCGAGACCGGCTCGTTCTTCCACATCTGCACGCCGATCGGCAGCTCGACGTCTTCGTAGCCGTGGTTCTGATCGGTGACGTACACGTAGTGGCCGGTCCAGATGTCGTCGCCGATGGCGATGCGCTCGTGCCCGACGATGCCGATGCCCTTGCCGAGGGTGCAGCGATCGCCGATCGTGATGATCGGTTCGCCGAGCATGCCGGCTTGCGACGGCATCCCCGCGCTGATGCTCGCGAGCGGCCCGACGGTGGTGCCGCGACCGAGCGCGATCCGGCCCTCACCGAACAGGACCGTCGGGGGGAACGCGATCATGCTGCCGTCGCCGAAGGCGTGGAACGCGCGGGCGCGGCGGTGACGCGGCCCGATCGCTCCCAGGCGGGTGATCTCGCGCCAGGCGGCGTGGATCGCGTCTCCCGCGATGCGATCGACGTCGGCGCGCAGCATCGTGGAAGGATACGGCGATGGCGAACACGGCTGCGCTCCCGGTACGCATCGGACTCCTGTACGACTTCCCCCAGATGGGCGATCTCTTCGCGAAGGCGATGCGGATCGGCATCGACGAGGTCGCGGCGACGGGGCGGCTCGATCGCGACGTGGAGCTGATCGAGAGGCAGTCGCGCGGGCTGCCCTCGGGCAGCGAGGCCGAAGTAGCGCGGGCGTTCGCAGAGCTCGACGACGAGGACGTCGTCGCGATCGTCGGACCCTCGATCTCCGACAACGCGCTGATCGCCGCGCCACTCTGCGACGCAGCGCGGCTTGTCGCGATCAACTACTCGGGCGGCGAGCGCACACGCTCGCAATGGATGTTCCACTACCAGGTGGGCTCGCTCGAGGAAGAGCCACCGGTACTCGCAGCCCGCATGGCGGAGCGCGGGCTGAGGCGGGCGGCGGTGATCTTCGACCAGTCTCCGGTCGGACGGCGCTACGCCGAGTGCTTCGAAGCGGCCCGCGCCCGGCTCGGGTTGGAGGTCACCGGTACCGCGAGCATCTCCGCGCTCGCAGAGGACGCGACCGCACTTCTCGAACGGCTGCGCACCGCACAGCCCGACGTGCTCGTCTATCTGGGCTTGGGTGTCTCGTCGCGTGCGGTCGCGCTCGCGCGGTCGTCGCTCGAGTGGGACGTTCCGGTGCTCGCGAACTCCGCGCTGATGTTCGGCTACGCGCGTCCCGATTGGCGCGACGGTTACCTCGGCTGGGAGTACATCGACACCATCGCCGACGACAACCGCAGTCGCGCCCGTCTGCAGGAGCGGTTCCCTCACGCGGCCGGCGGTCCCATCGGCTGCGCGGCCTACGACATCGGTCGCCTGCTCGGCGAAGGCATCGCGGCCGCGGAGCACTTGACCCGCGCCGGCGTCGCCGACGGACTCCGGCGGGTGAAGCAGCTCCCCGCGAGCTCGGGTCACGAGGGCACGCTGATCGGGTTCGGCGTGTGGGATCACGCGGCGTTGAAAGGCCACTATCTGGTCCTTCGCACCTGGCGAGACGGTCGCTCGATGCAGGTCTGACCGAGGACCGGGCGAAGGGGGAACCGGGGTCGCTGTCACACCCGCCTGCCATGCGCTCCCGCATGCAGACAAACGACGTGAACGACCCGGTCAGAGCCGCATTCGAGGCCTGTGCGAGGTTTGCCGCCGAAAGCGACGGGTCGCCCGTGTGCGGCGCGTGCGGGTGGCTCGGCACCGACCACGCGCCCGACGACGCACAGTCGCGCGAACTCGCGGCGCGAGACGCGGCGCGAGACCCAATGCGCGACAACAAGGTGCGCAAGGCGGCGTAGTTAGGCGCTGCGCTTCTTGGCCGGCGCCTTGGCCCCGGTCTTCTTCGCGACCGACTTCTTTGCTTCCTTGGCGGCCGACTTGGGCGCCGACTTCCTCGGCGACGCGGCCGCGACACTCGGGTGGCGTTCCTTGGCTCCTTGCGCCTTCGAGAGGGACGCTTCGAGCGCCGCGACCAGGTCGAGCACCTTGGCGGGCGGCTCGACCAGCTGCTCGGCGACGATCTCCTCTCCGGCCGCTTTGCGCTCGATGAGGTCGAGCACCTGCTCGCGGTATTGGTCGTGATACTTCTCGGGCTCGAAGTGCTCCGCGGCGAGCGACTCCACGAGCTGGCGCGCCATGGCGACTTCGCGTTCACTGAGGTCGACGTCGCCGTCGTCCGGGACGAGGTCGGTACGTGGCAGCACTTCGTCGGCGTAGCGCATCGTCTCGATGCACAGCATCCCGTCGACCGGCCGGATCGCGACCAGGCGCTCCTTGCTGCGCACGATGATGCGCCCGATCGCGACCTTGTTGAGCTCGGTCATCGCCTCGACCAGGAGCTTGTAGGGCTTCACACCCCGCGCGTCGGGGACCAAGTAATAGGGCTGTTCGAAGTAGAGCGGGTCGATCTCGTCGAGGTCGACGAACTCCTCGATCTCGATCGCGTGGCTCCCCTTCGGTCGCAGGACGTCGAGCTCGTCGGGCTCGATCATCACGTAACGCCCCTTCGAGATCTCGTAGCCGCGCTTGATCCGCTCGGGCGGTACCTCTTCGCCGGTGGCGTCGGACACCTTCTTGTAGCGGATGCGCGCGCCGGTTCCCTCTTCGAGCTGGTTGAAGCTCACGTCTCGGCTCTTGGTCGCGCCGACGAGACGCACGGGTACCTGTACGAGGCCGAAGCTGATCGAACCGGTCCAAATGGCACTGGGCATCTCACGAGAATACCCAGGTACCCATCGCCCGACGCCAGTGGCCGACGACCGGAATCGGCGGTCGCAGGCCTCGGTGGGCCCACGACGGCTCGTCTCGCACTGCGCAGCCATATTGACGGCCGGCATCGAGAGCAGTACGCATATGACGCAAGCGCCAGGGGGGTGGGGGCGTTATGGGGGCATTGAAGGGTCGGCGTACGCGCGCCGCGCTTGTCGCGATTGGGCTTTTCGCGATTGGACTGCTCGGCCTTGCGAGCTGCGGCCCACCCGAGGTCGACGAATCGCCGGCGAACGCCCCCACGGTCACCGTCAAGTCAGTCGTCACGACAAAGACGACGACGACGCTTGCGATGTTCACCCCGACTGATTCCGTCGCGCGTCCGTCTCCGAACGGAGCAAAGCCGCCCACCACACTTCCTGCGCAGACCTCACCGCCTGTAACCGTCGGAACAGCCGCAGCGCCGACTGCGATTTGCAACGACGGCACCTATTGGTACGTCGCGCAGCACCAGGGCGCGTGCTCGCAGCATGGCGGCGTGGCCGTCTTCTACCGCTGAGCTCGCACCGGCCGGGATGGCACCGGGCCTAGGGTGAGCGCACGTATGGCGAGGGGGCAGGCGCGCGTCCAAAAGGTCGAGATCGAGGGCCGCGAGCTCACGCTCTCGAACCTCGACAAGGTGCTGTACCCGGCCGCCGGGTTCCGCAAGGCCGACGTCATCGATTATTACCGGCAGGTCGCGCGCTGGATGCTTCCGCACCTCGCGCAGCGCCCGCCGACTCTGGTCCGGGCCCCGGACGGCCCGGACGGACCCCGGTTCTTCGAGAAGAATTGCCCGTCGCATCACCCGGAGTGGGTCGACACCGCGCCGGGCAACGAGGCCACCGGCGGAACGAGCGGCTGCGTCGTCGACGAACTTCCGACGCTGGTGTGGCTCGCCAACCTGGCCGCCCTCGAGCTGCACACGCACCAGTGGACCCTCGCCGACCCCGCGCACCCGACCGCGATGGTGATCGACCTCGATCCGGGTCCGCCGGCGTCGATCGTCGACTGCTGTCGGGTCGCGCTCGCGCTGCACGAGACGCTGGCGCAGCTCGACCTGCAGTGTGCCGTCAAGACATCGGGCGGCAAGGGACTGCACCTGTCGGTGCCGGTGATCGGCTCGGGCGCGACCGACGAGGAGACCAAGCGGTTCGCGCTCGCACTCGGGCAGCTGCTCGAGTCGCGCGACCCCGATCGGGTGCTCGTCGACATGACGCGCAGCAAACGCCCCGGCAAGGTCTTCATCGATTGGAGTCAGAACGACCGGCACAAGACGACCGTCTGCGCGTACTCGTTACGGCTCCACGACCGGCCAACGGTGTCGACACCCCTTGCCTGGTCGGAGGTCGAGAATGCGCTCGACTCGGACGACGGGGGCGCGCTCACGTTCGAAGCGGGCTCGGTACTCGAGCGCGTGGCGGAACACGGCGATCTCTACGCCGACTCGCTGAGCCTGCACCAGTCGTTGCCCGCGCTCTAACGTCGTCGGCATGGACGGTTCGGGCAAGGTCGCGATCGTCACGGGTGCATCGCGCGGCGTGGGCGCGGCCACGGCCGAGCTGCTCGCCGCGCGCGGGTACAAGGTCGCGTGCGCGGCGCGTGCTACTGATGTCTCGCCGTTGCCGATCCCGGGCACGATCGACGAAACCGTTCGCCGGATCACCGCGGCGGGCGGCGAGGCGATCGCGGTTCCGACCAATCTCGCGCGCGACAACGACGTCGAGCGCATGGTCGCGTCGACGCTCGATCGGTTCGGCCGCCTCGATGCGCTCGTCAACAACGCGGCGATCACGTTTCCCGGAGATCTCGCGCTCGAGATGAAGCGTTTCGACCTCGTGATGCAGGTCGATCTTCGGGCGCCGCTGATCGCGATTCGCGCCGCGGTGCCGGCCATGAAGGAACGCGGCGCCGGCGCGATCGTCAACGTGTCGTCAGTGGCCGCCCTCAACTACATCCCTGATCTCATGGCGTACGGCATGGCGAAGGCGGCACTCGAGCATCTCACGGTTTCGGCCGCGCACCAGCTACGGCCGTTTGACATCACCGTCAACACGTTCCGGATCGACGTGCCCGTCGCGTCGGAGGGATTCGTGTTCAACATGCCCGACGCCGATCACGCCGACTGGGAGCCGTCAGAGGTCGCGGCCGAAGGAGTCGTGTGGATGCTGGAACAGCCATCGAGCTATACCGGGAACAGCGAGGGAATGGCGCGCCTGCGCGCGACGCACGACATCATGGCGTCCAAGTCGGCGCGGCCGTATCGCTCGCAAGCGAGGCTCGTCACCGAGACGCACCTCCGGCCGGTCTAGACGGCTTACTGCATCTTCGTAAGGAGTCGGTGCGCGATCGCGACCGTGGTGAGGTGCGTATTCGCCTTGGGGACGTCGGGCATGACCGATGCGTCGCATACTCGCAGGTGTTCGTAACCGATGACGGCACAGTCGGTGTCGACGACGGCGGCGGGATCGCCGCGAGTGCCCATGCGGCAGGTCCCGACCGCGTGTAGGTAGTCGTTCACCGTCGCGGTGAGCCAGGCGTCGATCGCGTCGTCGGTGTCCAGCTCGTCGAGTGGTGTGGCGAGTGCGAGCACGCCGTCGCTGATCGCGGCGACTGCCGGGTGCCGCACGATGTCGATCATCCGTCGCACACACGCGCGCAGGCGGATGCGATCGCGGTCGTCCGACAGGAGGCGGAACTCCACGACCGGGTCGATCAGCGGGTCTGCCGACCGCAACCGGATCTCACCCTTCGAGAACACGCGCGTCGCCGCGCCCACGAGCCGACCGCCGGCGAGTGCCTCTTCGGTCGGGCCGACGGCGCCGAACCAGAACATCTGCATGTCGTTCGGTCCGGCGCCGTCCAGGCCCGAGGTGTAACGCAACATGGAGGTGAACACCGGCGCGCTCGGTGACTGCATGCGTCCCGCCGGCTTCAGCGCGATCTCGAAGCCCGCCGTCGAGGCGTGGTCCGTCAAATTCGCACCGACCGGCAAGCCGTCGTCGACCCCTACTCCGGATCGCAAGAGGATCGCGGGCGAATGGATCGCACCCGCGCTGACGATCACTTCGCGCGCGGCGATCTCCTCGCCGGTGGCCGTGCGCACGCCGATCGCCTCGCGACCGTCGAACAGCACCCGGTCGACGAGCACGTCACCGCGAACGTCGAGGTTCGCCCGCGCTCGTACCGCTTCGAGGTACGCATCGTTCGTCGACACGCGCCGGCCGTCGCGCACCGTCAACGCGGCGCGGCTGACGCCGGTGGCGTCGCGCGCGTGATAGTCGTCGCACACCGGGTAGCCGAGGTCGGCCGTGGCCGCCCGCAGCGCACGATCCAGCGGAGACAGCTCCTCGAACGGTGTACGCGACAGCGGGATCCGGCCTCCCGTGCCGTGCACGCCGTCGCCGCCGTACTCCAGATCGTCCTCTACCCGGAGGAAGGCATCGAGCATCTCCGGCCATCCCCAGCCGATACAGCCGAACTCGTGCGCCCATCGTTCGTAGTCGTCGACCGTGCCGCGGATCGCGCACATCGCGTTCACCGACGAGGAACCACCTGCGCCGCGCCCGCGGAGGTACAGCTCCTCGGACTGGCCCGCGGTGCGCGTCGCGACGAGGCCGGGCCAGATCCGTCCGGGCTCCATCACCGCGCTGAAGAAATTCAGCGCGTGCAACCCGGCCGGAGCGTCGACCGTCCCGTGATCCGGACCTGCCTCGAGCAACAACACCGACACGTTCGGATCGTCCGACAAACCGGCCGCGAGAACCGAGCCCGCCGACCCCGCACCGATGACGACCACGTCGTAGGTATCCACGCGCGCTCCCATCAACTCGCCGCACCGGCAGACCCCGATAGTGGCCGGACGACCGATTCTCGCGAAACCCGCGGGCCGGGCGCGAAGAGACGCTCCGAGCGGCAGGGTTGAAGTGCCGCCCGGAGCGTCTTCTCCAACAAGGCCGACCTCGATCGGCCTCGCAGCGCAGCCCGAAACAACCAGTTGTCCGGTAAGCGCCAGGTAAAGCGCGGTCCTCGGGCTGCGCCTAGCCGAGGCGCTCGATGATCATCGCCATGCCCTGGCCGCCGCCGACGCACATCGACTCGAGGCCGAAGCGCTTGTCCTCGGTCTGGAGACCGTTGATGAGCGTCGTCATGATGCGGGCGCCCGTCATGCCGAAGGGGTGGCCGAGCGCGATGGCGCCGCCGTGCACGTTGAGCTTGTCGTGCGGGATGCCGAGATGCTTCGCGCTCGGGAGCACCTGCGCGGCGAACGCCTCGTTGATCTCGACGAGATCGATGTCGTCGATCGTCATGCTCGCCCGCTTCAGCGCCTGACGGCACGCTTCGATCGGCCCCAGACCCATGATCTCCGGGTTGATCTGGCTGACACCGGACGCGATGATCCGAGCGAGTGGCTTGATCCCGAGCTCTTTCGCCCGGCTATCACTCATCACGACGACCGCGGCCGCGCCGTCGTTGAGCGGGCACGCGTTGCCCGCCGTCACCTTGCCGTCGGGACGGAACACCGGCTTCAAGGTCGCGAGCTTCTCGACCGTCGTTCCGGCGCGCGGGCCGTCGTCCTTCGCCACGACCGTACCGTCGGCAAGGGTGACGGGCGTGATCTCGCGCTCGAAGAACCCGTTCTCCTGGTGCGCGACCGCGAGCTGCTGTGAGCGAGCGCCGAACTCGTCCATCTCCTCGCGGCTCACGCTCTCGGCCTCGGCCACGTTCTCGGCGGTCTGACCCATCGCGATGTAGACGTCTTCGAGCCCGCCGCCGGGGATCCAGCTCGGCTGCCCACCCGCGGAACGCAGCTTCGTCCGCTCGCGGGCCGCATTGAACTTCTCGTTGACGGGCCCGCCGTCGGCCATGCCGTTCATGAACCGGCTGACGGTCTCGACCCCACCCGAGATGAAGACGTCGCCTTCGCCGGCCTTGATCGCGTGCGCCGCCATGCGGATCGTCTGCAACGACGACGAGCAGTAGCGGTTCACCGTGACGCCCGGCGCCTCGATCCCCGCGAGAAGCGCGGCGACCCGGGCGACGTTCGTTCCCGCCTCACCTGCGGGCTGGCCACAGCCCCAGATGACGTCCTCGACCTGCGCCGGGTCCAGGCTCGGAACCTTGGCGAGCACCGCGTCGATGATCAACGCCGAGAGGTCGTCGGGTCGACACTCGATGAGCGAGCCCTTGTTTGCACGCCCGATCGGCGTGCGGGCGGTGGCGACGATGACTGCTTCGGGCATGTTCCCCTCCGGATCGCGAGCGACGGCTGGAGCACGCTAGTCCTGGAGAGGAACATCGCGCGAATGGCGGTAGCGTGCGCGGGTGGCCGTCTCCGCACACGTCGCCGAGCACCACAAGAGTCACCGGGCCGGATGGCTGCGCGCCGCGGTGCTCGGCGCGAACGACGGCATCTTGTCGGTCGCCGGACTCGTCATCGGCGTGGCGGCCGCCAACGCCTCGCGTTCCACACTGGTCACGGCCGGGCTCGCCGGACTGGTCGCCGGCGCGCTGTCGATGGCCGTCGGCGAGTACATCTCGGTCAGCTCGCAGCGCGACGCCGAGCAGGCCGACCTGCGGGTCGAAGCCGACGCGATCGCGGAGAACCGCCGGGCCGAGATGCACGAGCTCGCGAAGATCTACGAGGAACGCGGCGTGGAGCCCGGCCTGGCGCGCCTGGTCGCCGACCAGCTCATGGCGCACGATGCCATCGGCGCCCACGCGCGCGACGAGCTCGGCATTTCCGAGGTAATGGTTGCCCGTCCGGTGCAGGCCGCGTCGACGTCGGCGGCGGCGTTCACCCTCGGCGCCCTCGTGCCCGTCCTCGCGGTCACCCTCTCCCCCAAGACCATCCGCATCGGGCTGACCGCCGCTCTCACGATCGTCGCGCTGATCGGCCTCGGTGCCATCGGCGCGCAGCTCGGCGGCGCGCCGCGCGGCCGCGCCGCGCTACGCGTCGTCACGCTGTCCGCGCTGTCGATGGTCCTCACGTACGGCATCGGACGTCTCGTCGGCGCGAACGTCTAATCGATCAGTCGATCCGGCGCAGCTCGGCGCGGTAGCACGCCCAGTTGCGGGCGTACTCCTGCGCGGGATGGGTGATCTGGTCGGGCCGGACGGCACCGTCGCGCAGACGTGCGGGTACCCCCAGCGCCATTGCGCCACTCGGCACCTCCATTCCGTTGGGAACGACCGCTCCGGCGCCTACGAGCGCGCCGGAGCGCACGATCGCGCGGTGCAAGACGATCGATCCCGTACCAACGAGCGCGCCGTCCTCGACGGTGCATCCTTCGAGATGCGCGAGGTGCCCGATCGTGCAGTCGTTCCCGACGATCGTCTCGAGCTCGCGGGTGCAGTGGAGCACCGCGCCGTCCTGGACGCTCGTACGCTCACCGATGGCGATGCCGCTCTGGTCGCCGCGTAGCACCGCCTGCGGCCAGATCGTCGCGCCGGCTCCGATCACGACGTTGCCGATGATCGTGCAATCGGGATGAACGAAGGCGCCGGGGTCGATGCGGGGCTCGATGTCGCCGAGGGCGTAGAGGGTCATGCGCACTAGTTTGGCGGGAATGGACGTCGACCTGCATGTGAAGGAAGTCGCCGAACAGGGCTATACGGTCGTCGAGAACGCGATCGAGCCCGCGCTGATCGACGAGCTGAATGATTCGCTGTCGCGACTCGAACGGTTCCTCGAGGTGCGGCCGTCCCCGAACTCGTTCGAAGGTCACCAGACGCTACGGATCTACAACCTGCTCGCGTACGACGACCTCTGGCAGCGCGTACCCGTCCACGATCGCGTGTTGCCCATTGTGGAGCAGGTGCTCGATCCCGGCTGTCTGATCTCGTCATTGTCGTCGATCGACATCCTCCCGGACGAGATCGCGCAACCGATCCATGCCGACGACCAGCTCATCCCCTTGCCGAAGCCGCACCCGCCGACGGTGTGCAATTCGATGTGGGCCCTGACCGACTTCACGGCGGCGAACGGAGCGACGCGGCTTGTTCCGGGCACGCACCTCTCCGATCGCAACCCCGACTACGGCGGCGACTACGACTCGGTCGCGGCGGAGATGTCGAAGGGCTCGGTGCTCATTTGGCACGGGAGCCTGTGGCACGGCGGCGGGGCGAACACGACGAGCGAACCCCGTGTCGGCATCGCGATGAACTACTGCGCGGGTTACGTCCGTCAGCAGGAGAATCAGCAGCTCGGGCTCCCACGCGAGAAGGTGCATACATTCGAGCCGCGCCTGCGCGAGCTCGTCGGATACGGCGTGTACAACATGCTGATCGGCCACATCAACAAACAGTCGCCGGAACAACTCTTGCTCGGCGACGGATCGAGCAAGATCGTCTGGGACGCGATCTGAACGTGGCGATCCTCGAGGTTGTCGACGACGCCCGTGTGCGCGTGCTCACCCTCAATCGCCCCGAGGCGCTGAACGCGTTCAACGACGAGCTGTATCACACGGCAGGTGACGCGTTGGAAGAGGCCGCCGAACGCGCCGACGTCGCTTGCGTGGTGATCACCGGCGCCGGCCGCGCGTTCTCCGCCGGTCAGGATCTCGGCGAGATGGGGCGCCTGAGCGCGGCCACGAGCACCGACTTCGGCGCCGAAGGGCCGGGGTTCCCGCGGTTTCTCGACACGCTCGCCGCATTCGACAAGCCGGTAATCGCTGCGGTCAACGGGATCGGCGTCGGGATCGGCATGACGATGTTGTTGCATGTCGATCTCGCGTTCATCGCGTCGACGGCGCGACTGCGCGCGCCGTTCGTTCCGCTGGGCGTCGTTCCTGAGGCCGCCGGCAGCTTGCTGATGCCGATAGTCATGGGCAACCAGCGCGCCGCGCTCAAGCTCTACACGGGTGAATGGATCACCGCCGACGAGGCGGTCGAGTACGGGCTCGCGCTGCGCGCCGTAGAGCCCGGCGTGCTGATGCACGACACGATGGATCTGGCCCGCCGCATCGCCAAGATGCCAGTCGCATCGTTACGCGCGACCAAACGTGTGGTCGTCGCGGGCCGCATCGACGCCATCCGAGCGGCGCGAGCACGCGAAGACCGCGTGTTCACGCAAATGATCGGCCAGCCCGCGAACATGGAGGCGGTCAGCGCCTTCTTGGAGAAGCGCGATCCCGACTTCTCGCACCTGTAGCGCCGGTTCTCTGCTCCGATACCCTGCAGGCCATGACGATCGTGGCGACGCGCAGTGGCAAAGTCGAAGGCTTCGAACGCGACGGCGTGCACGTCTTCCGAGGCATCCCCTATGCGGCGCCACCGGTCGGTGCGCTCAGATGGCAACCGCCTCAGCGCGAAGAGCCGTGGGCCGGCACACGCGTCGCTACCGCGTTTTCGGTGCAGTCGGCGCAGACGGAATTCGCGCTGGCCAAGATGATGGGCGAGAGCCAGCCGCCCAACAGCGAAGACAGCCTCTACCTCAACGTGTGGACACCCGGATGCGACGACGCGCGCCGCCCCGTGATGGTGTGGATCCACGGCGGCGCGTTCATCTGGGGCGCGGGCGACACACCCTGGTACGACGGCACGAAGTTCGCGGTCCACGGCGACGTCGTGGTGGTCACGATCAACTACCGCCTCGGCCCGTTCGGGTTCATGCACCTCGCCGATCTCTTCGACGGTGCGTTCGCGGGTTCCGGGAATGCCGGCATCCTCGACCAGGTCGCCGCCCTCGCCTGGGTGCGCGACTGCATTTCGGCGTTCGGCGGCGACCCCGCACGAGTCACGGTCTTCGGCGAGTCGGCCGGTGCGGCGAGCGTCGGCACACTCCTCGGCACGCCCGGTGCTCGCGGGCTGTTCACCGGGGCAATCGCGCAGAGCGGGGCCGCGGCGTGGACGTCGACGCGCGACCGCGCCACGGGCATCGCCGCACGCGTCGTCGAGAACCTCGGCATTCGGGCGGGCGACACCGAGGCGCTGCTCGCCACGTCGACCGAAGCGGTGCTCGGCGCGCTCCCGGCGTTTCGCGAGGACGGTGTCACCGCGCTGCCGTTCCAGCCCGTCGTCGACGGAACCGTGCTCGACGAGCCGCCGCTCGACGCGATCGCAGCAGGCAATGCCGCGGGAGTGCGCGTGCTCACCGGCACGAACCTCAACGAGATGACGCTGTTCACGGTCGCTGATCCCGCGCTGGCGACGCTCGACGACGCGGGTGTGCTGAATCGGCTGCGCGGCGCGTTCGGCACCGCCGCCGACACCGTCTTCGAGAGCTACCGGTCCCGGCGCCCGAACGTCACCCCGCAAGAGCTCTGGCTCGACCTCTCGACCGACGGCGTCTTCCGAATTCCTGCCATCCAACTCCTCGAGACCCAGCAGTCGCACGCGCCGGTGTGGGCGTACTTGTTCACGTTCGCAACCCCGGTATTCGGCGGGATCCTGCGCTCGACCCACGCGCTCGAGATCCCGTTCGTGTTCGACAACCTGGACCGTGGCGGTGCCGACGTGCTCACCGGCACCGGGCCCGAGCGTCAGGGCATCGCCGACGCCATGCACCGCGCCTGGATCGCCTTCGCCCGAGACGGCGACCCCCGGCACGGCGGATTGCCCGAGTGGCCCCGCTACGACCTCGACCGGCGGGCCACGATGCGCTTCGATGCCCACTGTGAGGTGCTCGACGACCCGGGCCGGGACGATCGGGTGGCCTTCCGGGCCGCAATTGCCTGATTTTCTCCTTGCGCGACATTCCCTCTTGAGCGGACCGGGCCGGTTGCCGATCAGAGAGCCGGAACTGCGACTCGGGAGGCTGGAACGTTATGAGCGAGGTCGTCGCCCTCCTGCTCGACGACGCGATGCCGCCGGAGCGGCTCGGCGCGTTGCTGCTCGCGGCGCGCAAGCGGCGGGGCCTCAAGCGCAAGCAGGCCGCGGCCGCGGCCGGAACCACCTCCGCCCGGCTGCGCGCGTACGAACGAGGCGAGGAGCCCGTCCCGCCCGGTGTCTGCGCGCAGCTCGCCGAGTGCTACGGCGCGGATCTCACCGCGCACGTCCCGCTGCGGATGCCGCCGCAGGTCGAGGATCGACACCTCGTGATCGGCAACCTGCAGCAGCCTTTCGACGCGGATGCCGACGACGTCATCGGCGGCTACATCGATATCGTGCGACGTCTGCGCAGCACCGGTCCGGGCGATCCGATCGCCCTGCGCACGGTCGACATCGTCGCGCTCGCAGGAGCACTCGGGCGCGACCGCGACGCGATCGAGCAGCAGATCGCCGCCGTCCTCGGCTGCACCCCCGTCGAGGCGCGCCGGCTGCACGGTGAACTGCTGCGCCGGAAGGTCATCCTTCCGGTGGCCGGTCTCGCGGCGGGCATGGCCGCGTGCGCGGGCGCGGCGTACGCGACGCAGTCGCCGTCGAGCGCCGGGACGAACGTTCCGACCCAGCCGGTCGTCGCCACCGCACCGTCGACCACACAACCGACCCTTCCGGCCCGTGTCCCCGCGACCACACCCGCGACGACGCCGGTCGCCGCCGCTTCGACGACCACCATGCCACCCGTGGTCCACAGCACGACGCCGGCGACCGCGCCGGAGCAGCAGACCGACGCGACCGTCCCCCCGTCGCAGCAGCCCGCCGATGTCCCGATCGCCGTCGCCGGTACGCAACCCGGTCCCGACGACGATCCGCCGGTGTCGGTGTTGCCGGGCGAGACGCCGATCACGGTGATCGGCGCGCCCGACTCGACGAACCAGAACCCGTAGTCGGCTGGGTTCGCCGTCGGACTTCTGCGGTATATGCCTCGGTGATCGAGTTCCGGTTCGAAGCGCGCCAGAGCGAGTTGCGTGAGGCGCGCCAGGCGGTAGGTGCCGCGCTCGGAGAGCAAGGCATCGATTCGAACCATGCGGGAGAGGTGGTCGCGGTCGTCAACGAGCTGATCGCCGCCGCCCGGGAGTGTGACGTGATGAGTCCGGTCCGGTTGACGCTCGCAACGTTTCCGCTGATCACCAGCGTCCGACTTCGATGCGATCGGAACGTCGAGCTACGCGACAAGCCGTTCGACGTCAGGGAACGGCTGATACAGCACTTCGCGATCGCATTCGGACGGCGCCGGCGCGACGACGGATCCGTCGACCTGTGGGCGGAAATCGCTCGACAGCGCTGAAGCGCGGGAATCGCCGGGGGCACGGTCTACGGGCCGAGGTGCCAGGCCTTCTCGCGCACGAACACGCGCACGCCGGACTCCGACATCGAGACTCCGAGGCCCGAGTGCCGCCGCCCCGCCCAGGGCAGGCGCACGCTCGAACGGTCGGAACAGTTCCAGTAGGCGTTGCCGACGTCGAGTCGGGCGAGGATGCGCTCGGCGCGTCCCCGGTCGCGAGAGAACACCGCCGCGCCGAGCCCGAACTCGGTGTCGTCGAGGCAGGCCAACGCTTCCGCGTCGTCGCGGACGCGCTGCACGCCGATGACCGGACCGAACGTCTCGTCGCGCATGACGCTCATGGACGGATCGACGTCGACGAGCACCGTGGGCTCGAACCACGAGCCCGGTCGATCGATCCGTTGCCCTCCGCACACCACTCGAGCTCCCTTCGCGACCGCGTCGGCGACCTGCGCGCCGATCAGGTCGAGCTGCGCCGAGCGCGCGAGCGGCCCGAGATCGGTGTGCTCGTCCTCGGGATCACCGGTTCGGTATGTGCTCACCACGTCACCCAAGGAGTCGACGAAGCGGTCGAAGATCGCGTCGTGCACATAGACGCGCTCGATCGCGGAGCACGACTGTCCGCTGTTGTAGAACACGCCCTCCGCCACGGCGAGCGCGGCCGACTCCACATCGACGTTGTCACAGACGTACGCGCCGTCCTTCCCGCCGAGCTCGAGCTGCAGACGGATGAGCCGGTCGGCCGCCGACCGGGCCACGCGCCGACCCGTCTCGTACGAGCCCGTGAAACACACCGCGTCGACATCGGAGGCGACGAGCGCGGCGCCGACGGCACCGCCGCCGACGATGCTCTGTACCACGTCGACGGGCACACCGGCGCGGTGCATGAGGTCGACGAGACGCAATCCCGTGAGCGTCGCGTGCTCGGACGGCTTGAAGAGCACGGCGTTGCCCGTGAGGAGGGCCGGCACGATCGTGTTGAGGCCGACGAAGTACGGATAATTCCACGCGCTGACGTGTGCGACGACGCCAATGGGCTCGTAGGTGACCCGCTCCTCCACCGCGACCCCGTCGGCGGCGCTCACCGAACGCGCCGCGATCAGGTTGCCGACGTGCTCGATGTTCCAATCGATGCGTTCGAGCACCGCGCGCACCTCGTTGCGCGATTGCACGATCGGCTTCCCTACCTCGCGCGTCGTGATACGCGCGCACTCCTCGGCTTCGGCTGCGAGCAGGTTGCGAAACGCGCGCAGCCGCGCGGACCGATCGTCGTACCCCCGTGCCGCCCAGTCGGTTTGCGCCCGACGGGCGCGCTCGACCTTCTGTTCGATCTCGCGTTCCTCGGTGACCGCCACGCTGCGGAGGTGTTCACCAGTGGCAGGGTTGCGCACCTCGAGCGAACGCTCGACCCGCGCCTCGGTCTCGTCGGCGAGGGTGGGTGGCGGCGCCGGCGCGGACGCGAGCTCGGCGTCACCGGCGGGCGCGCCGATGGCCGGGACGGACGGTGGCACTTCGGGCGCGGCGGCGGGCGCGACCACGAGGGTCACCCAGCGCGATTCCTTCTGCCCGGGCCGGCGATCGAGCTGGCGCACGTACCCGCGCTCGGCCAGCCGTTGCAGCGTCTCCTCGAGATCGTCGAGCGACCGGAATGCGTGCCAGCGCTCGGTGCGTTGCTTCAGCTCCCCCGGCGTCTGCGCGCCTCGTAGCAGCAGCACGCCGAGCACCGAATACTGGGGCACCGAAAGCTGCAGCGCCTCGTCGACGACGTGACGATGCTTCACGACCCGCTGACCCGTCGCGCGCACCCGGCGCGACACACCCTTCTCGCGCAGTCCTTCGAGTACCCGCTCGACGGTCGCCTCGTCGAACGACACGATCGGATCGCGATTGGTGCTCTGGTTGCACGCATTGATCAGCGCGTTGACCGACAACGGATAGGTGTCGGGTGTCGTGACCGCCTTCTCCATGAGGCAACCGAGGACGCGCGCTTCCTCGGCACTCAACTCGATCATCCGAGGACCAATTCCGCGATCGTCCGCAACTGCTCGATGGCACCCGAGACGAGCATCGTCGTCACCGTCGACTCCCGCCACAGCTCGAGGTCGTCGCGGATCTTCTCTCGGGGCCCGACGAGCGCGACGTCCTCGACCAGGCGCGTCGGCACCGCGGCCGCGGCCTCGGCCTTCTTGCCGTCGAGGTAGAGATCCTGGATCAGCTTGGCTTCGCCCTCGTAACCCATCCGCCCGAAGACGTTGTTGTGGAAGTTCACCTCCCGCGCGCCCATACCGCCGATGTAGAGCGCGAGCACGGGCCGGTACATGTCGGCCGCGGTCTCGACGTCGTCGGCGATGATGACCGGCACGAGGCACGCCACCTCGAAGTCGTCTGCCTCGCGCCGCGCGCTCGGTCGGGCGAAGCCTTCGACCAACGCGTCGCGGTAGAAGCCGTCGACACGCGGCGCGTAGAACATCGGCAGCCAACCGTCGGCGATCTCGGCCGCGAGCGAGACGTTCTTCGGACCCTCGGCCGCGAGATAGATCGGTAGGTCGGCGCGCAGTGGATGCGTGATCGACTTGAGCGGCTTGCCGAACCCCGTACCTCCGTGCAGCGGCAGCTGGTAGTGCTCGCCGTCGAACTCCACGGGCGCGGCGCGCGCGAGCACCTGGCGCACGATGTCGACGTACTCCCTTGTGCGCGCGAGCGGCTTGCGGTAGTCGTCGCCGTACCAACCCTCCGCGACCTGCGGACCGGACGCGCCGAGCCCGAGGATGAACCGACCGCCCGACAGGTGGTCGAGCGTCAGCGCAGCCATCGCCATTGCCGTCGGCGTGCGGGCGGAGATCTGGCAGATCGAGGTGCCGAGCTTGATGCGCGTCGTCTGCGCACCCCACCACGCGAGCGGCGTCAGCGCATCCGACCCGTAGGCCTCGGCTGTCCAGCACGAGTCGTATCCGAGTCGCTCCGCTTCGGCCAGCGCGGCGGGAACCCCCGTCGGCGGCTGCGCTCCCCAGTAGCCAATCGTGTACCCGAGCTTCAGTTCGTGTGCCATGGCTCGCAGCCTACGAGGACCGATGCGCGCACGTCAGCGCCGACGCACATCCAGGCCGCGAAGCCGGTGTTGTTCGTGGAGGTGTCGTTCGTGGAG
>JBBQGQ010000022.1:0-73608 GCA_038323195.1 Acidimicrobiia bacterium
GTCTGCACCCGCTGCGCCCTGTGCGTCGACCGCTGCCCCACCGGCGTCATCGTCTTGGGCAAAGTCACCGACGCCTGGCGCGACGGCGACCCCAACGTCCGCACCAACCGACACGGCTACGCCTACGGCGTCCGCTTCTGACCGCCGGTACGAGAGCGAGAGTTCACGTGGCCACAACCAACGGAAACGGTCATCGGCCCAAGATGGCGGAGCGCCTTGCCGCAGTCGGCGACAAGACGCGCAGCTCACAGGCCTGGACGTCGATCTTCCGGCCCGGATCGATCTACCGCAAGGGCTATACCGACAGCCCCCGCAACCGTTCCTACGTGATCATGAACAACGTGCTGTACCACCTTCACCCGGTGAAGGTGAAGCGGCACGCGGTGAAGGTGTCGTACACGCTGTGCCTCGGCGGCCTGTCCTTCTTCTTGTTCATCCTGCTGACGGTCACGGGCATCTTCTTGATGTTCTTCTACCGGCCGACGGTGACCGAGGCGTACGCGAACGTTCAATCGCTGGAGACGGCGGTGACGTTCGGCTCGCTCGTGCGCAACATGCATCGGTGGGCGGCGCACCTCATGGTGCTCTCGGTGTTCTTGCACATGGCGCGCGTCTTCTACCACGGTGCTTACAAGTCGCCGAGAGAATTCAACTGGGTGATCGGCATCATCTTGTTGACGCTCACGCTGTTGTTGTCGTTCACCGGCTACCTGCTGCCTTGGGACCAGCTCTCCCTCTGGGCAGTCACCGTCGGCACGAACATGATGGGCTACACACCAGTGTTCGGCCCGCAGGTGAAGTACGTGTTGCTCGGTAGCAAGGAGATCGGTAGCGAGACGTTGTTGCGATGGTACGTATTGCACGTCTTGATGCTGCCGTTCGTCATCGTCATCTTCATGGCTGTTCATTTCTGGCGCGTCCGCAAGGACGGCGGCATCTCCGGACCCCTCTAGGTCGAGGGGAGGGACACTCACATGGCCGACGTACCCGAACATCTACTCCGCCGAAGCCAAGAGCGTCGCAAGGCGCTCGGCCTCCCGGTCGAGGGCGGCGAGGGCGAAGCCGCGCCCGCTTCGGACGCGCCCGAGGTCCCGGAGGCCGAGGAGGCCGCCGCAGTCGCGGCCGACGCCGGTGGTGGTGACAACGGTGGTGGTGACAGCGGTGGTGGAGACAGTGGTGGGGGCGAGCCGATCACCGAGAGCGTCGGCGGCATTCCCGCGCACCTGCTCGAGCGTTCGCGCAAGCGCAAGGCCGCGCTCGCGGGAGGTGGCGGCGGGGAGCCCGCCGGCGCGGGTACGGCCCGCGCCGCGGCTGCGACCGCGGTCGCGGCTCCCGCACCGACGAGCAGCGGACCGGGCGGTCACACGCAGCGGCTGCTGACCGTCGTCAAGTCGGGTTCGATCCAGCAAGCCCGCGCCGAAGCCCAGGACAAGGTCCACGTCTGGCCGCACCTGCTTGCGATCGAGCTCGCGGCGATGCTGTCCCTCACGGCGTTCGTCACGATCTTCTCCGCGTTGGTGAAGGCTCCGCTGCTCGGGCTCGCCGACGTCAACCAGACGCCGAACCCGTCGAAGGCACCGTGGTACTTCCTCGGTCTGCAAGAGCTGCTGAAGATGTTCCACCCGATGGTCGCGGGCGTGACCATCCCCGGCGTCGCCCTCGGCGTGCTCGCGATCACGCCGTACATCGACAAGAACCCGTCGAACAAGCCAACCGATCGCAAGTTCGCGATCATCATGCTCACGATGTTCCTGATGATGTGGGCCGTGCTCGTGATCATCGGCTCGTTCTTCCGGGGAGAAGGCTTCAACTTCGTCTTCCCCTGGAACAAGGGCATCTTCTTCGAGTTGTAGGAGCTCATTCGGTGCTCGTCCCGATCGTCATCATTGTCATCCTCGTGGCCGCTGCCGTCTCGGTGGTGATGCTCGCCGGTCGCGCCCGCGCCGCTTCCACCGGTGGGTTGTCGCGCGAGACGCGCAAGCACGACGAGGACGCCAACGCCTCGACGTCGATCGAGCCGACCGCACCCACGTCCACCGACCTCGAAGCAAGCGGCCGGGCACGCTCGGACGAGACCCGCTCGTCGTCGTTCGGCGGCATGCTGGCCCGTCGCCGCGGCGGCGAGGTCACCGAGTACGAACCCGTCGACGAGGAAGAGATCGGCGTGAGCCGCCGGCAGTTCCTCAACCGAGGTCTGCTCACGGCCATCGGGTTCGGGCTTTCCGGGTTCGGCGCCGCGATGCTCGGATTCCTCTGGCCGCTGCAGGGCCTCGGCGGTTTCGGCGGAACCGTCAACATCGGAAAGCTCGTCGACATCCTGGCGGCGGTCGACGCTCAGGACAAGCCGTTCTACGCCGCGCAGGCCCGGGCGTACATCGTGCGGTATCCGAAGGACAACCCCACCGCGCTCGCGGCGGCGAAGAAGATCTACAAGCCCGCGATCTTCACGGACATGTCCGAGCTCGGGATCGTGGCGCTGTACCAACGGTGCGTGCACCTCGGCTGCCGCGTGCCGTTCTGCCAGACATCGCAATGGTTCGAGTGCCCGTGCCACGGCTCGAAGTACAACCGGGTCGGCGAGAAGAAGGCCGGCCCCGCGCCGCGCGGTCTCGACCGCTTCTACGCGACGCACTCCAGCGACGACAGCATCGTCGTCGACACGGGCAACATCTTCCTCGGGCCCCCGATCGGCACCAACACGACCGGCCAGAACGCCGAGGGACCCCTGTGCGTGTGACTGTGCGTGTGACGCTCGCGCGGGAACCCGCCGCACCGACCGACCCCGCCGAACCACATCGAGGCAACCGTTCGTGATCGCTGCCATCTGGAAGAACGATCTTCGCCACTGGCTGATCTGGATCAACTTCGTCGCGTTCGGCGGGTTGATCGTCTACGTGCTGCGCTCGGTGCTGTCGCCGAGGCACGCGCGCCGCGACGACAAGACCCCGGCGAACCTGACCCCCTTCCTCGACGACGAGGACCTCGAGAGCCGCCGGCTGGAGCGGGTGCAGGCCTGGTCGCTCATCTTCGCCGCCGTCTTCGCGATCGCGCTGCCGCTCTACTGGCTGCGCGAGCCGACCCGCCAGCACCAGTCGGTGCACTACTTCGACAAGAACGCGGTGGCGCGTGGCGCGGTCCTGTTCGCCAACTCCGCGAGCCCCGAGTACAACGCCGCGGTGTCACTGCAGTGCGCGAACTGTCACGGGCAAAAGGGAGTCGGCGGCGTGGCACCGACGACCCTCAACGGTCAGAAGGTCAACTGGAAGGTCCCGGCCCTCAACACCGAAGCGCTGCGATTCGAAGAGGACACCGACTGTCTCAACCAGTCGCGCCGACAACCGAACACCATCTGCGACCTCACCGACATCATCACCTACGGACGGCCGGGCACCCCGATGCAGCCGTGGGGCGTCGTGGGCGGCGGGCCCAAGAACGATCAGTCGATCGCCGACCTCGTGACGTACATCGAGTCGATCCAGCTCACCGCGAAGCAGTCGCAACAGCAAGCCGCGGATGCGCTCGCGCTGGCCCGGTCGGACGATCCGTCGAAGTCGTGTCCCGAATACGTGACGTGCCCGGGCATCGAGCTCGCGAACGCCAAGAAGACGCTCGCCACGGCGACGACCGATCTCGATTCGAAGCGCAAAACCGTACGGAAGGCGCTGAATGCGTCGACCGTCACCGACGCCGAACTCACGACCCAGTGCAACACGATCGTGAGCAAGGCCGACGCGGCAGCCACGCCGCTCGCGGGCAGCGCGCTCGCAGAGGCCGTCGCGTGCGGTGACTTCCTCTCCGCCACCGCGACGGTGAAGACCGACGCGGCCGCCGTGGCCTGGTCGGCCGAGTGGAAGAAGCGCCGGGCGAACGTGAGCGACGGCCAGCTGCTGTTCGAGCTGAGCTGTGCTCGCTGCCACACCGAGGGATGGTCGGTCTTCGACCCGACGCTCCCTCCCTTACCCGGCACCGTGAACAGCGTCGACGTCCTCGGACTTTCGGGCGGCGGCGGCGGCACCGGTGGCGGTATCGGGTTCAACCTGCGCGACGGCGACGTCATCCGCCGCTTCGGCTCCGACGCCGACGGCGGCTTCGCGACCCAGGTCGACTTCGTCTCCAACGGCTCGGCTCCGTTCAAGCCGTACGGCAACCTGGGCCTCGGCTCCGGCAAGATGCCCGGCTTCGGACAGGTCGCGACGGCGGCTGCGCCCAACATCGGCGCGATGCTGACCCCCGCCGAGGTCAAGCAGATCGTCTCCTACGAGCGGTACTGCCTCGACTCGACCACGTACACGGCGGTGGAACCGACGTGTCAGACCGGAACGTCGTCGCGGACTCCGCCCACGACGACGACAACCGTGAAGAAGGGGTGATGATGGCTGCTCTGCATCTGCTTCTCGCCGAGGGCGGCAAAGGCAACCTCTGGAACCCGACGATCATCGGCGTGCTCACCGTGTTGTGCGCCGTCGGGCTGTTCTGCGGTTCGACATACCTCCTCCTCGGCACCAACCTGGGCGGCCGTCTCGGCTTCCTCATCGCGGCCGCCGGGCTCTCCGGGTTCCTGGTGCTGCTCACAACGCTTTGGCTCACCACTCCGGGCAGCGCGACCGGCAACAGCGACCTCGACCCGCCGCACGGCAACTCGGCGAGCTGGAAGGTGGTCGAGAGCGTGTCATCCCTCTCGCAGTCGAAGATCACCGCAGTGCGCGAGCTGCCGACCAAGGGAACCCCGGGTACCCCCGACCTGGTCACGCAAGTGAAGCCCGCGATCGATGCCGCGATCGTCGCCACGACACCCATTGCGGGTCAGACGCCGACGCCCCAGCCGTTCGCCACGCTGGGCATCAGCTCGTCGACGGACTATCTCCTCGCGTTCCCCGGATCGCAATCGTTCCAGTACAAGGACAAGACCGAGAACTTCTTCTGGCACCGGCACCGCTACGCGGCCATGGAGCTGTGTCTGGCGCGCAAGGATGCGACGAACGCGCTCGTGAACGGGCCGAACGGGCCGGTGTGCGACCCGTTGAAGCCGACGCGCTTCGTGGTCTTGAGCTACAACTACGGCTCGGTGCGCAAGCCGGTCGTGTTCTACTGGCTCTTCTCGTTGCTGTTCTTCGGGCTCTCGGTCCTCGGTCTGCATTGGTGGGAGCTCGACGAGCGGGCCGGCAAGCGTGCCGCGCTCACACCCGTGCCGGCCCCGAGCTCGTAGGGAGGCGCCACGATGCTCATCGCACAACAGTTGATCGACGCGAGCAAGGACGGCGGCGCGGCGTTCATCGCGTTCTCGATCATGGTGTTCTTGTTCGCGGGCTCGCTCTTCTACATGGACCGAGTCCGGCGTCGGCGCGAGGAGCGCGACCAGTAGCCGGCGCTATCCGCCGGACGCGTGACTCGCCGCGTCCCGGGCCGCGTTGATCGCCGCTTCGATCGTGACGTCGATGTCGGCGTCGCTGTGCGCCAGGCTCGGAAAGAGCGCTTCGTAGCCGCTGGGCGGGAAATACACGTCCTGGTCGAGCAGCCCGTGGAACACCCCGGCGTAGCGCATGTGGTCGGCGCGGCGAGCGGCGTCGTAGTCGGCGACCGGGGCGTCGGCGAAGAAGACCCCGAGCAACGTGAACGCGCGGGTCACCTGGGCCGCGATGCCGGCATCGGCGAAGACGTTGCGCAAACCGTCCTCGAGCCGCTCGGCGCCGCGTTCGAGCGCGGCATACGACGCGTCGTCGAGCTCGGCGAGCACGGCGAGGCCGGCCGCGGTCGCGAGCGGGTTGCCCGAAAGGGTCCCGGCTTGGTACACGGGCCCGAGCGGTGCGAGCTCGTCCATCACCGCGGCGCGGCCGCCCACCGCCGCGAGCGGAAGCCCACCGCCGATCACCTTGCCGAAGATCGACAGGTCGGGCGTGATGCCGTAGCGCGCCTGCGCGCCGCCGGACCCGACCCGAAAGCCGGTGATCACCTCGTCGAAGACGAGCAGCGCGCCGTGGCGCGTGGCGCGCTCGCGCAACGCCCCGAGGAACCCCTCCGCGGGCGGGACGAGTCCCATGTTCGCGGCGATCGGCTCGACGAGGATCGCCGCGGTGTGCGCGCCGTGCTCCGACAACGCGACGTCGAGCGCGCCGATGTCGTTGTACGGAACCACGATCGTGTCGGCGACGGTGCCCGCCGTGACTCCCGCCGATCCCGGGAGCCCGAGCGTGGCGACGCCGCTCCCGGCCTGGACCAGCAGGGCGTCCAGATGGCCGTGATAGCAGCCGGCGAACTTCACGATCTTGTCGCGCCCGGTCGCGCCCCGGGCCAGACGCACCGCCGTCATCGCGGCCTCGGTCCCCGACGACACGAGCCGCGCCTTTTCGACCGAAGGCACCCGCGCGCAGATCGCCTCGACGAGCTCGACCTCGCGGGGTGTGGGCGCGCCGTACGAGGTGCCGTCGGCCGCGGCGCGTTGCACCGCCTCGACGACCTTCGGGTGCGCGTGGCCGAGGATGGACGCGCCCCACGACTGCACGTAGTCGAGGTACTCGCGCCCGTCGGTGTCGACGATCCGGCTGCCCCGAGCGCGGGCCACGAAGAACGGTTCGCCGCCCACCGACCCGAACGAGCGCACCGGCGAGTTCACCCCGCCCGGAATACACGCCCGGGCGCGCTCGAACCAGCTGGGCTTCACGTCGGGAACTGCAGGGCTTCGGCAAACTCGCGCGCGAAGTAGGTGAGGATCATGTCGGCGCCGGCGCGCTTGATCGCGACGAGGTGTTCGAGCGCGACCGCGGCGCCGTCGATCCAACCGAGCTGCGCCGCGGCCTTGACCATCGCGTACTCGCCACTCACGTGGTAGGCCGCGACGGGAACGTCGAACGCGGCGCGTACCTCGGCGATGACGTCGAGGTACGCCAGCGCGGGCTTGATCATGACCATATCGGCACCCTCGGCGACATCGAGCGCGACCTCGACGAGGGCTTCGCGCGCGTTCGCGGGGTCCATCTGATAGCCGCGACGATCGCCGAACTGCGGTGCGCACTCCGCGGCATCACGGAACGGCCCGTAGAGCGCCGAGGCGTACTTCGCCGCGTACGCGAGGATCGGGATCGTCGCGTGACCCGTGTCGTCGAGGGCGGCCCGGATCGCGGCCACCTGACCGTCCATCATGCCGCTCGGCGCGATCACATCGGCACCCGCGGCGGCTTGCGCGACCGCGATGCTCGCGTACCGCTCGACGGTGGCGTCGTTGTCGACCTCGTGCGACGCTTCGTCGACGATGCCGCAGTGACCATGGTCGGTGTACTCGTCGAGACAATCGTCGACCATCAGCACCAGCGCGTCGCCGACCTCATCGCGCAGGTTGCGCAGCGCGATCTGGACGACACCGTCGGCCGCGTCGGCCTGTGTCCCTCGCGCATCCTTTTCGGCGGGCACCCCGAACAGCATCACCGCGGGCACGCCGAGCTCCCGGAGCGCGCGAACTTCCTTGCGCAGGCTCTCCTGGGTGTGCTGCACGACCCCGGGCATCGATGCAACCGGCTCCGGCGTGTCGATGCCCTCCTTCACGAAGAGCGGCGCGACGAGATCGTCGACGGTGACTCGATACTCGGCGACCAGGCGGCGTAACGCCGGGGTGCGCCGCAGCCGCCGCAGCCGCCGCTCGGGAAACGTCACGGAGAAAGGCTACTGGGCCCGAGGCTCAGCGCGGATCGCTCAACAGGGCCTCCACGAGACCGTCGATCGTGTGCGGATCGGCCTCGACGTCGACCCGCAGGCCTCGGGATCGAGCGGTCTCGCTCGTCACCGGTCCGATCGAGACGACGCGCGGCTGCGGCTCCGGAAGCGGAACCCCGAGCGCGTCGCAGAAATTGTCGACCGTCGACGACGAAGTGAAGGTGATCGCATCGACCTCGCCCGCGCGTACCCGAGCGAGCGTTTCGGGGTCGGGCGGCGCGGGTTCGGTGCGGTACACCGCGAGCACCTCGACGTCGTAGCCCTTGCGAGCCAGACCCTCGGGGAGGACGTCACGCGCCGACTGGGCCCGAGCGAGCAACACGCGCCCGGCGCCGGCGGGAAACGCGTCGAGCAGCGACTCGGCGACGAAGCGCTCGGGTACGAGGTCGGCGCGCAGCCCGCGCCGCGCCAGGGCGGCCGCGGTTCCGGGCCCGATCACCGCGATCCGAACCGGTGCGAGCGCGCGAGCGTCGAGACTCGACGGTGCGAGCCCACGGTCGAAGAACGCGTCGACACCGTTCGCCGACGTGAACACGATCCAGCCGAACTCCTGGAGGTCGGGCAGCGTGAAGTCGATCGGGGTGATGCGGATCGCGGGCAGCTCGAGCACGGTCGCGCCGAGGGCGGCGAGCCGGGCGCGCAGCTCGCTGGCCTGCTCGCGGGCCCGCGTCACGACGACCGTCCGGCCGAACAAGGGGCGGCGCTCGAACCACGAGAAGTCGAGTGCCGCGACGTCGCCGACGACGATCGCGCTCGGCGGCTCGACGCCTGCTTCGGCGATCGTGCCGAGTGTCGCCCGCACGGTGAACTGATCGGACCGGGTACCGAAGCGCACCGCGGCGACCGGCGTCGTCTCGTCACGACCGCCCGCGATCAGCGCCTTCGCGATCTCGGCGACCCGACCGGCGCCCATGAGCACGACGAGCGTGCCCCCGAGGCTCGCGAGCACGTCCCAGCGGGTATCGCTCCCGTCCTTCGTGGGATCCTCGTGGCCGGTGACGACGGTGAAGCTCGTGGAGACCCGGCGGTGCGTCACGGGGATTCCGGCGTACGCGGCCGCCGCGATCGCGCTCGTGACTCCGGGCACGACCTCGAACGAGACGCCGGCCGCGATGCAGGCCTCGGCCTCCTCGCCCCCGCGCCCGAACACGAACGGGTCGCCGCCCTTCAGCCGGACGACCTCCTGGTCCGATCCTCGGGCGACGAGCAGGGCGTTGATCTCCGCTTGTGTCATGGGCGCGTCGCCCGGCGCTTTTCCCACGTCGAAGAGCTCGGCACCGGGGCGTGCCAGCTCGAGCAGCGCGCGCGGCGCGAGCCGGTCGAACACCACGACGTCGGCCGCGCGCAGCAACTCCTCGCCGCGCCGCGTCAGCAACCCCGGGTCGCCCGGTCCGGCACCGACCAGATAGACGGTCACGCGACGTCCTCGAGGATGGCGCGGCCGCCCCTGCCGTCCAGCAGGTCGAGCGCTGCGGTTGCGCCGACGTCGCGAGGATCGTCTCCGGCGACACGCGTCCGCAGGACGATGTGCCCGTCGAGCGACGCGAGCAACGCGTCGAGAACGATCGCACCCTCGCGGCCGTCGACGTGCGCAAGCGCGCCGCACGGCAGATCGCAGCCGCCGCCGAGCTGGGCGAGGAACGCGCGCTCGGCATCGACGGCCCGATGCGCGACTGGATCGTCGACGGCACGCAGGCGGGCGAGGATCCGCTCGTCGTCGACGCGGCATTCGGCGGCCAGCGCGCCTTGCGCGACCTGCGGCAACATCAGGCTCGGATCGAGCACGCCCGCGGCTTGCGCGGCGAGCCCGAGCCGCTCGAGCGCGGCGAACGCGACCACCACCGCGTCGTATCCGAGCTCCTCGCGCTTGTCGAGCCGGGTCGCGATGTTGCCGCGCAGGGGCCCGAACGACAGATCGGGACGCGCCGCCGCGAGCTGAGCCCGACGGCGAACCGAGCCGGTGCCGATGCAGGCGCCCGGGGCGAGCGCTTCGAACGCGCAGCCGACGAGCGCATCACGGGGGTCGGCCCGCTCCGGGACGCTCGCGAGCACGAGCCCCGGCGGTGTCGCGGTCGGCAGGTCCTTCGCGGAGTGGACGGCGATGTCGGCCCGGCCGTCGATGACCGCTTGTTGGACTTCCTTCGTGAACACTCCTTGCCCGCCGATCGCATGCAACTCGGACGTCTGGTCGCGATCGCCCGTCGTGGTCACGAGCACGTACTCGACATCGCGTCCGAGCCGTCCGCCAACGCGCTGGGCTTGCCACCGCGCGAGCGCGCTCGCGCGGGTCGCAACCCGGATCACTCGGATTCGACCGTCGGCTCGGTCGGGAGGTCGAACAACGAGGCGAGGGCGTCGGCGTAGTAGTCGCCGCGCGGCGTTCCCGCGGCGTCCTTCACACGGACCGTGGGCTCGTGCAGCAGCTTGTTGACCAGACCCTGGGTGATCGCGTCGACCAGGTCGCGCGTATCGGGATCGAGCTTCGCCAGCTTCGCCCGGAAGCGCTCGAGCTCACCGAGACGAACGTCTTCGGCCAGGTCGCGCAGCGAGGTGACGAGCGGGCCGACCTCGCGCGCGGCGCGTTCCGCGCGGTAGCGCTCGATCTCGGCCGCGAGGATCGCGCGCACCTTGCCGATCTCGCCTCGGCGGCGCTCGGCCGAGCGCTGCGCGTACTCCTTCAGGTCGTCGAGGTCGAGCAGGGTCACGTCGGCGATGTCGCCGACGCCGGGATCGACGTCGCGCGGCAACGCCACGTCGACGACGAGCAACGGTCTGCCGTCCCGGCAGGCCATCACCATCTCGACCATCGCGCGCTCGACGAGGACCTCGGACGAGGCCGTCGACGTCAGCAGCACGTCGATGTCGACGAGCGTGTCGGCGATATCGGCGAGCGGGATCGCGCGGGCGCCGATGTCACTCGCGAGTCGTTCGGCGCGCTCCAGTGTGCGATTCGCGACGAAGACCTCCGCGACACCCCGCGACCGCAGCGTCGACGCGAGACCGGAACCCATCTGCCCGGCTCCGATCACGAGCACGCGAGCGCCGTCGAGATCGCCGAGATACTCGGCTGCGACGGCGACCGCGGCCGACGGGATCGAGACCGGATGGCGCGAGATGCCGGTTTCGGTGCGCACCCGCTTGCCGGATTCGACGGCGTGCTTGAACATCCGGGAAAGCAGCTGGGGCGCGGTCTCCTCGCGCACTGCGGTCTGCCACGCGTCGCGAACCTGGCCGAGGATCTCGCTCTCACCGACGATCATCGAGTCGAGACCGGCCGCGACCGAGAACAGATGCGCTACCGCGGCTTCGTCGTAGTACGTGTACAGGTGGTCGGCGAACTCGTCCGGGTCGGCCCCCGAGTGCGCGGCGAGGAAGTCGCGAACATCGGCCACCGCGGCATGGAAGTGCGTGCAGCGCGCGTAGATCTCCGTGCGGTTGCAGGTCGACAACAGCACGACCTCGAGGAGGTGCTCTCGCGCCGCGAGGTCGTGCAACGCCTTCGCCAACCGATCCTCGGGCACCGTCATGCGCTCGAGGAGCTCGACCGGAACTGTCCGGTGGTTCAGACCGACGACGACGAGAGACACGTCCTCAACAGCTCCCTTGCGTCGTCGACGCGACCCGTGCGCACCAGGTCCACGATGCCGCCGTCGAACACCGATTGCCAGTCGGCGTCCTCGGTCGAACGTCCCGCGGCCCGCAACTCTTCCCGGGCGTTGCCGAGAAGCTCGAGCAGGGTCTCGTAATCAGGTCCGATCTCCTCTTCCAGCCGGCGGCGCAGCTGCGCGGCCAGCGCCGGGCTCCTGCCTCCGGTTCCGACGCTCACGACGAGGTCGCCGCGGCGGATCACCGACATCAGCGTAAAGGAGCAATTGGCAGGGTCGTCCGCACTGTTCACCCACACCCGGTCCGCCTCGCCGGCGGTGTGGACGGCCGCGTTCACGACCGGATCGTCGGTCGCGGTGATCGCCAGCCACGCTCCGTCGAGATCACCGGGACCGAACCGGCGCTCGTGCAGTACGAGCCGGCCCGCGTCGGCCCAGGCCCTGACCTCGGGACCGACCTGCGGCGCCACCACCTCGACCTGTGCGCCCGCTTCGAGCAGCGGCTCGACCTTGCGCGCCGCGATGCGTCCGCCGCCCACGACGACCACGCGGCGGCCGCGTACAAGCAGGTTCACCGGGTAACCCGCGAGCGCCGAGCGGGCGGTGCGACCTCCCACTCACGCCGTCCGTTCACGCGGCGGTGTGGCGCCGCTCGCGCCTCGCCGGAGCTGGTAGAAGGAGAGGATCTGCAGCTCGATCGCGAGGTCGACCTTGCGCATCGACACACCTTCGGGCACCGAGCAGACGGCCGGTGCGAAGTTGAGGATCGACGTGACGCCGGCGGCGACGAGGCGGTCCGCGACTTCCTGCGCGGCCGCGGCCGGCGTGGCGAGGATGCCGATCGCGATGTTGTGCTCGCGCACCACCCGGTCGAGGTCGTCGATCGACACGACCGCGAGCTCGCCGATCTGGTGACCGACGAGCGCGTGGTCGGCGTCGATCAACGCTTCCACGCGGAACCCTCGCGCACCGAAGCCACGGTAGTTCGCGAGCGCGCGGCCGAGGTTGCCGATTCCGACGATCGCGACGGGCCAGTCGCGCGTGAGCCCGAGCTCGCGGGAGATCTCGTGCAGGAGGTATTCGACGTCGTAGCCGACGCCCCGGGTGCCGTAGGAGCCGAGGTACGACAGGTCCTTGCGCACCTTCGCGGCGTTGACGCCGGCCAGTTCGGCCAGCCGCTCCGAGGAGATGGTCGCGACCTGGCGTTCGCCGGTCTCCAGGAGGGCCCGGTAGTACAGCGGCAGGCGGGCGACGGTCGCCTCCGGGATCCGGCGTCGTGGCGAAGCTGTCACCCGAGTGTCCTTTCGGTGCTCCGCAGTGGAACACGCCCCTGCGTGCAGGGTACCGAGCTTGTGCACGCGTTCTCAAAGTGTGGCGGAAGGTTCTTCCAGGCGGGTCGAGGTTTCTCTTGAGCAGTGGCGGTGGCAGGGCGGAGGTACCCTCGCAGCCGCCATGGTCGCCGGCCTCGCCTTCCTCGCCACTGCCGTCGCGACCCTGTTCGCGCAGGCCACCGGGGTCCGCTACTCGCGCTCGAAGGCCCCCCACCAGGGCGCGTGGACATTCGCCCTGGCACTGTTCGCCCTGGCGTCGGCTGCGCTCGCGACGGCCGCCTCGACCGGCTGGGACCGCGGCACGTTTCGCGCCTTCTACCTGCTCGGCGCGGTGTTGAACGTGCCGTGGCTCGCGCTCGGAACCGTCTACCTGCTGGGTGGCCGCCGCATCGGCGACCGCATCCGCACCGGCCTCGTGCTCTTCACCGGGTTTGCGATCGGCGTCGTGCTCGCGGCGCCCATCCACGGTGTCATCGTGCCCACTGGCGGCATTCCCGTCGGGAAAGATCACTTCGGCGTCCTGCCGCGAGTTCTCGCCGGAGTGGGCAGCGGCGTCGGCGCAGTCGTGGTGTTCGGCGGCGCGCTCTACTCGGCCGTGCGCTTCGCTCGACGCCGGGCGCCGGGCACGGGCGCACTCGCGGGGGGAAACGCGCTCATCGCGCTCGGCACGCTCGTACTTTCGAGCGGCGGGCTGCTCCAAGGCGCGATCGGCCAAGACGAAGCGTTCACGATCTCGCTCGCGGCCGGAATCGGCGTCGTCTACGCCGGCTTCGTCGTCGCGTCGTCGGCGGCGCGAGCGCCGGCCCCGGTCGAACCCGATGCCGACGAACCCGATGCCGACGAACCCGATGCCGACGATAAGGCGCGCCGGACGAGCTTGCCCGCGAGCGTGCGCGGCAGCGCGTCGACCACTTCGACGCGCGTCGGCAGTTTGTAGCGCGCCAGCTGTCGACCGGCGTGGCGCAGCAGCTCGACGGGATCGGGAACCTGCCCGGCGCGCGCGACGACGTAGGCGACGACGGTTTCACCGGTGCGCGGGTGCGGTTCACCGATCACCGCGACGTCCTCGACGTCTCGGTGACTGCGCAAGGCGTTCTCGACCTCGCCCGGAAAGACATTGAAACCCGACACGATGATGACGTCCTTCGCGCGATCGACCAACGTCAACCATCCGTCGGCGTCGGCGACGGCGATGTCGCCGGTCTGCAGCCAACCGTCGACCAGCACCGCGTTCGTGGTCGCGGCGTCGTTCCAATAGCCCGCGAACACGTTCGGACCGCGCACGACGAGCTCACCTGGGTCGCCTTCGAGGACCGGATTGCCGTCGCGGTCGACGAGCCGGACCTCCACGCCCGGGAGCGGCGGCCCGATCGATCCCGGTCGGGGCTCGGACACCACGGCGGTCGTCGTGACGACCGGTGACGCTTCGGTGAGGCCGTACCCGTCGTGCACGACGACGCCGAAGCGCTCGCGCATGGCGGCCGCCGTACGCGAAGACAATGTCGTCGCGCCCGAGACGCACAGCCGAACCGACGCGAACGAGTCGCGCGGCGCGGTGGCGTCGTCGAGCGCGAGCCACGCGTCGTAGATCGCGGGCACGCCGGCGATGACCGTCACACCGTCCTCACGAACGCGCGCGAGCGTCTCGACCGGATGGAAGTGATCGAGCAGCGAAACCGACGCCCCCGCGTGCAGTGCGAGTCCGACCACGACGTTCAACCCGTACACGTGGAAGAGGGGCAGCACGCCGAGCGCGACGTCGTCGGCCGTCACCCGCAGCCCCGGATGCGATTGCATCTGCTCGAGGTTCGCCAGCAGCGACCCGTGCGTGAGCATCGCCGGCTTGGGCGCGCCCGCGGTGCCGGCGGTGAAGAGCAGGACGGCGAGGTCGGCCGCGTCCTTTTCTACCGGCTCGAGTTCCGCGACCGGCGGCGGCAGATCGTCGACGACCACAACGGGAATCGCCGTCGCCCGCTGCGCCACGGCTCGCCGCGCCAGGTCGGCGTGCGCGCCCGACGCGAGCGTGAGCGCCGGCTCGACGGCGTCGAGCTCGCGGGCGAGCTCGTGCGAAGGTGATCCGACGTTGAGCGGTACGGCGATGGCTCCGGCGCTCATCGTTCCGAGGTACGCGGCGACGAAGGTCGCGTCGTTCCCCGAGACGATCGCTACCCGGTCGCCCGCGCGCGTCTGGCGCGCCACCTCGGCGGCAACCGTCGCGGCGCGGGCCGCGAGGCGCGCGTAGGTCGTCGGCTCCGGCCCGGCGAGTGCGGGGTGGTCGGGCCGGTTGCGGGCGCTCGCGAGCAGCGCGCGTGCGAGGTTCACACTCGAGCCCGACGGGGCCGCCACGACGATGGGGCCGACGATGGGGCCGACGATGGGGCCGACAAGGGGAATGACACGGCCCGGAGGCTACGCGAGCGCGCAAGGGAAGGCCGGAGAAGCGAAGAAGCCCGGACCGACCCGGCCGGAGGAGACGGCGGGAGGACCCGGGCGAGGAATAGGGGCCCGGCCGCAGTTGCGGACGTTTCTGGGGCGGGCTGGGAGGCTACTTTGCGTGGACACCCGGGTTGCCCCGACTGCCCACACGCCCACACCCGCGACCGGAACCCCGATCTCGTGCGAGGCGGCCGGAAGGCCGTCGAATCGCCGGTTTGAGCCAACCTCCCGTCGGTGTCCGGTCCGCCATCGCTGTACGAAAAGTAACGACACCCGATGCGCGTTTCTTGAGCGAATCTCCCACTCTGAGTGGCCATTTGGGGCTCGACCTCAGCCGAGGTGGAAGACGAACTGGGTCAGCGCGGCAACGAGAATGAGCACCAGCAACAACACGAGCACGAGGCTCGTTCCCCACCTCACGTTGCCATTCCGGCAAGGGCTGTGAGCGTCACCGTCTTCCCCGCCCGCACCTCGAGCTCGGCTGCGGCCGAGCGCTGGTCGAAGGCCAAGATGCACATGCCGTAGGAGTCGACCAGCAGCGCGAGCTCCGACGGCTTCGCCTCCGCGAACGCCGTCACCCAACGGGCCCGACGATCGGCACCACCGATCGTCACCCCGACGAATCCTCCGGGAGACACGCCCCGATCGACGAGCTGCTCGGGCGCGACGTTGAGCTGACAGTTGCCGTAGCGGTCGACCCAGAGCACTTCACCCGCGATCGTCCCGTCGTCGTCCTCGCGCGGCAGCGGGACCAGTCCGGGGGCCAGACTCGCGGGGTCGACGGGCGCGCCCAGCGCGTCGATCGGCACGCCGGAGGCGAGGTACGCGGCGGCGGGGGCCATCACGTCGCGGCCGGCGAAGGTGGGGCCGGGCGCGACCAGCTGATACTCGGGATTCTCGAGCGCCACGACGTGCGCCGACCCGCCGAGCATGGCGACCGCCGGCGCGAGCAGGCCGTTGTCGGGCCCGACCAGGAAGCCATCCTCGACCTCGACCGCGATACAACGCCGGTCGGTGCCCACGCCCGGGTCGACGACCGCGAGGACGACGCCGTTCGGCAGGTACTGCACGGCCCGCACGAGTGCGAGCGCGCCCGCGCGCACGTCGAACGGGGCGATGTCGTGGGTGATGTCGACGATCCGAAGGTCCGGCGCAACGTCGAGCATCACCGCGTGGCACACGCCGACGAACTCGTCGACGCGGCCGTAGTCGGATAGGAACGAGACGAACGGAGGACGCTCGGGCACCCCGCGACGGTACGCCACATGTTTGTTGGTCGACTCCGGCTACGCCTCCCTCCGGTCGGCTTCGCCTTCGTCTCCTCCTTTATTGGTCGACTCCGGCTACGCCTCCCTCCGGTCGGCTTCGCCTTCGTCTCCTCCGGTCGGCTACGGCTGCGTCTCCGGTTTATTGGTCGACTCCGGCTACGCCTCCCATCCGGTCGGCTTCGCCTTCGTCTCCTGTTCAGCCGGCCTGGGTGTATCGCGAGGCCAGATACGCGTCGACGTCGGGCTCCGACACCCGGAACGATCGACCGACCCGCACCGCGGGCAGCTCACCGGCCTTGATCAGCCGGTAGACGGTCATCGACGACACCCGCATCAGATCTGCGACTTCCTGCACCGTAAGAAAGCGCGATTTGCTCAATCCATTGCTCACGCGGAACTCCCTACTCCTGACCGCTGCGGTGAGCGTACGCCGCTGGGATCGAAGTTGTCGAGCGTCAACTCCCGTGGTGCGTGTGAGATCACATCTCCGCGGCACGCGGGGGTTCCCGCGGCCCGCGATCGGCCGGGAGACACGCGATCAGATCCTCGATCGCGCGGTAGTCGCGGGAGGGGCAATCGGTGCGGATCGGGACGAACGTGCACCGACCGCCGAGCGCGGACGCCACCGCCAGACCGGGACGATCGAGGCCGGCGAAGGCCACGACCTCGACCCCGCTCTCCCATGCGACTTCCGCGAACGGACCGTCGGCGATCACCAGCGACGGCCGCGGGATCGCGAACATCCACTCACGTGCCGCCTCGCCGTCACGCGTTCCGAGGAGCGCGTTGCCGTCGCTGACGACCGCGACGCCGCTGACCCATCGCAACCAGCGGGGTGTTCGGCCGTCGGCTCGGATCGGCCCGAAATCGGCGAGATCCACCAGCTCGGCCCCGTGCGCGCCCGCGAGCCGGGCGAACGCGAGATGCAGGGGCATGAGCGACGCCGGGCGCGCCGTCGCGATCGCGACCCGCGCGCCGCGCGCCGCGACCTCGCACACCTGCGTCACGGCGGCACACACCGCCGCGATGGTGCGCGAGATGTCGATGGTGGCCGTTTCGGCGGTCGCACCGAACGTGCGGGCGACGGCCAGCCAGGCGTCGACGGCAGTGAGCCGCGCGATCGGAGCGAGCTCGCCGAGCGTCCCGCGGTCGCCCGCCACCAGGCGTTCGACCGTACGCCGGAGCTGGGTCGCGCGCGGTCCGGGCGCGTTGGGTCCTGCGACCCTGGACCGCTCGATCTGCATCGCGAGCGTGGGCGCGGGCCGCGGCGCGGGCGGCGCGGGCGGCGCGGCACGCGAGTTGCCCGAGTGCGGCTCGAGCTTCGGGGGACGGTTCCGCGCCGGTCTCATGTCAGGCGTCTCGCCCAGCCGATCGACTGGCCGATCACTCCGCGCCGAGCTCGCGGGACCGGCGCGTCGCCGCGCTCACCGCGTCGAGAATCGCCGCGCGCAGACCGTGCGCCTCCAGCTCGCGCAGGCCCGCGGCGGTGGTGCCGCCGGGCGAGGTCACGGCCGCGCGCAATCCCTCGGGACCCGTCGGGTCCTGGGCGAGCAGGGTGGCCGAGCCGAGCAGCGTCTGGACGACGAGCTTGCTCGCGACGTCGCGCCCGAGACCGACCAGAACACCGGCTTCGATCATCGCCTCGGCGACCAGGAAGATGTAGGCCGGTCCGGAGCCCGACAAACCCGTGACCGCGTCGAGCATCGGCTCGGCGACGCGCACGACGGTGCCGACGGTCCCGAGCAGACGCTCCGCGAGATCGAGGTGTTCGGCACCCGCGTGCGCGCCGCCGGCGATCGCCGACGCACCGAGGCCGACCAGGGCCGGCGTGTTCGGCATCACCCGCACGACCGGACGGCCCGCAACGAGCGACTCGATGCGCGCGATCGTCACCCCCGCCGCGATCGACAGCACCAACGTGTCGGTGCCCAGCGCGGGCAACGCCGTCTCGAGGGTCCCTTCGACGTCTCCCGGCTTCACCGCGACGACGACGACATCGGCGTCGGCCACCGCCCACGCGGCGCTCGGCACCACCCTGATCTTCGGGAACCGTTGCTCCAGCGCGACCCGCCGCTCGCCGTCGATCTCCGCGATCGACAGGGCGTCGGCATCCCAGTGACCGTCGAGCAGACCGCCGACCAGGGCCGCGCCCATCTTTCCCCCGCCGAGCAGCGCGACGCGTGACATCCGCACGAGGGTAACCGTCGCGACGGTTGCCGACGGCCGTAACCGGAGCGCTGCCCGGCGCGACGGCGACGCGTTCGCGAGGTGCACGCAGACGAGCTCGGGCCCGAGGAACCGTCGGATTCGACCCCGCACTTCCCCGAACGAGGCCGATCCTCCCGCACCTCGGGCCCGTCGACGAAACGCACGGTAGCACTCGGGCTATACGCAATACAAGACTACTTCAGACATTTTCAGATGATCTCAGCTCTTGGCGAAGCCGATGCGGATCGCGGGCTGGAACCAGCGCTCCACGAGCTCGTAGAGCACCCCGACGATGCGATCGAGCTCGGCGACGTCGAGGTGCTCCAACAGCACCCGACCGACGAGGTACACGTCGCCGTCGGGACCGATCGAGAAGTGCGCGCCATACGTCTGGTGGTTGCGCGCGAGCAGGAACCGGTACAGCTCGAGGTGATTCGTCGGCGGATCCGGCATGAAGTACACCTCGTAGCGCAGTGTGCGCTGGTGCAGGTCGAAGTAGATCGTCGCGGCGTCGCGACCTTCGCAGCCGAAGCGCACGTACCACCGCGGGATCTCCGGGTCGTACTAGACGGTCTGGACCCACTCCTCCTTCGCCACCTCCCCTTCGAGGTGTGCCGCTATCAGGTCGTGACGCGCCTGTCGCGCCTGCGTCCCGAGGGGCTCGTCGGTCACGCGCGCGCCTACGGCTCAGTCGCAGCGCACGAGACTGCGCGACGCGAGATCGCCATAGAGGCGGCGAAGTCGCCCGGCGGTCATGCTCCACGAGTAGCGCTTCGACCGCGCGGCCGCGCTGACACCCATCTCGCCCGCGAGGATCTCGTCGGCGAGCAGCCGCTCGACCGGGGCCGCGAAGTCGCCCGGGTCGCGGCTCTCGATGAGGAACCCGGTGTGCTCGTGATCGACGAGTGAGCGCAGACCGCCGACCGCCGCGGCGACAACCGGAGTTCCGCACGCGGCCGCCTCCAACGCAACGAGCCCGAACGACTCCGAGCGAGACGGCACGATGCACACGTCGGCCGCCCGGTAGTAGTCGGCGAGGCGCTCGTGGCGGCGGGGGCTGACCCAGTGGATCCGGCGAGCAACCCCGAGCTCCTCGGCAAGCGCGTGCACCCGGGCCTGCTCGGCAGTGCCGTCGCGGCCGCTCGGTCCGCCGACGATCACGAGTGCAGCCTTCGGGTCGTCGAGCGCGGCGAGGGCTTGGATCGCGAGATCGGCGCCCTTCAGTGGTTGGATCCGCCCCACGAACAACAGCACCCGCGGCGCATCGATCCCGAGTCGTTGGCGCGCCGCCCCGCGGTCGCCGGGAACGAACACCGTGTGGTCGACGCCGGGAGGTACGACCTCGATCCGGTCGATCTCGGCGTCGTACAGCGAGGCGAGCTGCGCCCGTTCGTCGTTCGTGGACGCGAGCATCAGGTCGGCGCAGGCGACCACCTCGTGCTCGACGCGCGTGCGGTGCTCGGAATCGTCGTCGACGCCGGCTTCCGCCTTCACGCGCGCGAGCGTGTGGAACGTGGCGACCATCGGGACGTCGAGCTCGTGCTTCAGGCGGTGCGCGACCGCGCCGGAGAGCCAGTAGTTCGCGTGGAGCACGTCGACCGGTTCGCGTTCGCGCATCCGGCGCATCGACGCGTCGACGAACGGATCGACGAGCTCCGCCAGCGCGTGCTTCGGCACCGGAGCACGCGGTCCCGCATGCACGTGCAGGACGCGGAATCCCGGCTCGACCTGCACGACCGAGGGCTGCCCGCCGTGGTCGGCTCGGGTGTACACGTCGCACTCGACGCCGGCGCGGGCGAGGGCGGTCGCGAGCGCACGGACGTAGACGTTCATGCCGCCGCCGTCGCCGGTGCCCGGCTGCGCGAGCGGCGACGTGTGCATGGAAAACACCGCGATCCGACGAACGGACATCGGGCGGATCGTACCCAAGACCGGCCGGGGCCCAGGTTCCCGGCTCAGCCGGCTTCGGCGTCTCGGGAGATGTTCTCGGCCTGGAACGACCGGTAGATCTCGACCAGCGCCTGCTTCTGACGGTCGTTGATCGTGGGATCGGCGACGATCGCACCCACCGGATCGGTGCTCGTGCGGTTGCCGTCGGACGACGCGTCGAGGATCCCCGCCCGGACGTAGAGCGTCTCGGCGGAAATGCGCAGTCCTCGCGCGATCGACTGGAGGATCTCGGCGGACGGCTTGCGCAGCCCACGTTCGATCTGGCTGAGGTACGGGTTCGAGATGCCGGCGAGCTCGCTCAACTTGCGCAGCGAGAGCCGCGCGTTGCGGCGCTGATCACGGATGAACCCGCCGAGGTCGTGCAGTCGCCCTTCGAGCGACTCGAACGACTCGGGCATCAGCCGGTCGTCCCGGCTACCTGACGACCGGCGATCTCGCTCTCGACCGTGTCGATGACTTCGTGCATCGCTCGGCGCAGGTCGGAGAGCTCGCGCTCGAACGCGCGCAGGCGCTCGAGCGTCGACTCCAGCTCGTCGGCGGGAAGCAGCGGGAGGTGCGCGAGGGTGGTGTCGGCGATCAATTCCTCTCGCCCGTCGGGCCAGTGCAGCTCGAGTCCGGGGGAGTCGGGCGGCGCCACCCGGGTGTCGGCAACCGACGACCGACCGGCGTCCGCGCTCAGGATGCGCGGCAGATCCTTGACCAGATCTTCGACCGAGCCGCCGCGCGCGCGACGCTCGTACTCGGCTTCCAGGATCTCGATGCGCGCCTGCGCGAGCCGGCGATCGTACGAGAGCGCGTTCTCGACCTCGTTGCACTCCACTTTCATTGCCCGGAGCTCGTCTACCGGTCGGGCGTCGAGTGCGGCGACGAAGGCGGGATCGATGAGTCGCTGGATCCGTTCCGTCGCAATCACCTCTCTCACGAATCGGTCGGAGCACCCACCCTACCCGTGGTCACCCGCAATGAGCCGCCAGCGTGGGGTACGGATCGATCGCACGGCCGTTCGGACCACCGGGACGGATCTCGAAGTGCAGATGGGTGGGACCGCCGGCGGCATCGCCGGTGTTGCCGACGTGACCGATCAGTTCGCCGGCGGCGACCGCGCGCGCACCGCCGACATAGTCGCTCAGGTGCGCGTAGTAATAGGTGTTCCGGTCGTGTCCCTCTACGTATGCGGCATTGCCGCCGAGCGGATCGCCCTGGAAGAACACCGACCCTTCGGTGACCGCCACGAGCGGCGTACCGCCGGGGGAGAACAGATCGTTGCCCTGGTGGCTGCGACCGCCGCGGCGCGGCGCGCCGAACGTGTCGGTGAACGAGACCGGGCCCTGCACCGGGCAGACCCATGTGCCGCGCACGATGATCCGGCCCGCGGTTCCGCCGCTGCCGCCGCTGGCACTTCCGGAAGCGTTCCCGGAACCGGCCTTGGCGCGCGCGGCTGCGAGGATCGCCGAGAGTTGCCGCAGACGTCGCTGTGCCGCGAGTTGCACACGCAGGTCGCGCTCGGCGCGTCCCGCCGCCGCGAGTGCGCGCTCGGCGTCGCGCTGTTTGGCATCCATCGTTCCCAGCGCCGCTTTCGCCTGCGCGATCTCGTCGCGCAGCGTCGTCTGGTGGTCCTTCAGCTCACCCGTCACCGCGGCCAGTTGCGCGATCGCCTCGTCGCCGCGGGCGTTCGCGTCGTCGAGCATCGTGGCGCGCCGCGCCGCGTCCAAGATGTCGGACCCGCTTCCGAGGATGCCGTCGAGAACCAGCGCACCGCGCTTGTACGCGACGACGGCGCGCATGCGCCCGAGCGCGGCGAGGTGTTGTTGCTGTGCGGTCAAGGTGTCGATCGATCGCCGCGTCGTGGCTTGCTCGGCCTGCAACTCGTAGTACCGCGTCTGGGCAGCGTCGTACGCGGCGGTCGCCCGGTTGTCGGCCTTCTCGGCTGCGGTAACACGAGCGATGACGGCCGCAAGCGGATCGGACGCGGCCCGGGCCGCCGCCGGTGGTGCCAGCAGCGCGATGGCGACGGCCGCGAAGAGCACGCGCCGTGCGAGCGAGAACCGGACGTGGAAGCGCACGCCGACCGAACGCTAACCGGGCGACGTTCGACGGGCTGACCGGGCCGATCGGCGGAGTGGCGGACCGGGTGTGGCGCCGGCGCCGCCGCTCACCGGCGGAAGCACCGCGATCTCGTCGTCCTCGTCAAGAGGCGTCGGCCCCTCGGCGCCGGGCTCGTCGCCGTTGACCCAGACCCGAGAGGTGGCCAGCACGGTCGCGAAGGACGCTCCGTAACGCTCGACCGCGTCGGCGAGGAGTCGTTCGAGCGGGGCGCCGGGGGTCAGCTCGAACTCGTCGCGGCTGAGGCCCGCGGCCTCGCGAGCCGAAGCGAACAGCAGCAGCCGGACGATCACGACCCAGGGGGCGGAACGTTCGTGCGTGCGGTCGGGAGCGCTTCGAGGCGCTCGGGGTCGATCGGCTGACCCGTGACTTCGTCGATGCCGAAGGTTCCGTCGTCGAGTCGTTGCAGCGCGGCCTCGATCTCCGCGAGATCCACCTCGAGCCCTTCGAGGATGGCGAGGTCCTTCTCGCGCTCGAACATCTCCGAAGCCTGATCGGCCGGGTGCTGGTCGTAGTGCGTCAGGTCGCCGGATTGCGCGGCCTGCTCTTCGTCGAGACCTTCGCTGCGCAGCTCCGCGATGAGCTCTCCGACGCGAGCGCGCTCGCGCTCGAGCCGCTCACGGGTCGCCTGCTCGTCCACGTGATCGTTCATGCCCGCAGAGTACCCATCCGCGCGGAAGTCGTCACTGCTCCTCTGCTCATTCGTCCAAGTCGAGACGTGCGCGCAACTCGCCGATCCGTTCGTCGAGCATGACCGCGAGCTGGGCGAGCCGCACGCCCGCGTCGTCGGCGGCCAGGAGCCGCTGCGCGTCGAGCGGGCCGATCGGCGCGACCGCCGCCGCCTCGTACGAGGCCCGGACCGGGTCGGCGTCGAACGGCGGCGGCTCCGCGATTCGGGCATCGAAGCGACGCGCGAGCTCGGTCATGCGCGCGAACGCGTCGACGACGCGCTCGCGCGCAGCCGCGTCGGCAGTAGCGGTAGGGGGATCGCCCAAGGCGACGACCGCCGCGCGGGGATAAGGGTCGTCGACGAGCCAGGTCAGAACGCGCACGCGCCCCATGCCGACGGTCGCCAGGGCGTAGCGGCCGTCGGGGAGCTCGGCCGCTTGCACGACGCGCGCGACGGTCGCGACGTCGAAACGCGTGTCGCCCCCGCCGACCTCGCTCCCCCGTTCGATGAGCACCACGCCGAACTCGTGGTCGCCGTCGAGGACATGGCGCATCATCAGCCGGTAGCGCGGTTCGAACACGTGCAACGGGAGCAGCGCGTGCGGGAACAGCACGGTGCCGAGCGGAAACATCGCCATGGTGCGCTTCGGTGCATCCGTCACGACATCGCGCCCCACTAGTTCCAGCGCGCGCGCACAGACCGACGCGCCGTCGAGATCCGCTCGCGCTGGGCGTCCGGCAAGTGCGGCAGCATCAGGTGCAGCTCGCACATCCACCCGAGCGCCATCGGGTCGGAGGCGAGTCGTCCGCTCTCGAGGTTGGCGAGCATGCGCGCGACGATCTCGTGTGAGTCGGTCGGAGCGAGCAGCGCGCGAGAAAACCCGCGCGCGTTGCCGTGCACGCGCGCGAAGAGCCGGCGGCAGCCGTCGACGTCGTAGAGGGCGCCGCCGTGGAACGGGTCGCACCACACACCATCACGCGCCGCGTCCATCACGAGAAAGTGGCCGGGCATACCGACTCCGTGCACCGGCACACCGATCCGGCGCCCGACCTCCATCGCCACGACCGCAAGCGAGATGGGGATGCCGACGCGTCGTTCGAGCACCGAGTCGAGGAACGAGTTCTCCGGATCGCCGTAGTCGTGCGTGTTTCCCCGGAAGCCGAGCGTCTCGAAGAGACAGGCGCGCATTCCGTCGAACGTCGCGGTCGGACACCGCTGCGAGAGCTCGTCGAGCCGCGCGCACTCGCGGTCGACATCGAGACCCGGATGCGCATGCGCGGCCAGACAGAACGCGGCGACGTCGAGACGCAGCTTCCCGGCCGGTGCGGCGACCGCCGCCGCAAACCGTTCCGTGGCGTCCATGACGCGCGACGGTACCCGTACACTCGCCGCAATGGCGGCGAACGCTCCGCGCCCGACACGGCTTCACGAGACCATCTCGGTGATGCTGCGCGCCCGGCAGCAGCGACTCACGCCGACGCGCACGCTCATCGTCGACGTGCTCGAGGCCGCCGACCGGCCGCTCACGATTCCCGAGATCCTCGATAGCCAGCCGGCGCTCGCCCAGAGCTCGGCCTACCGGAACCTGGTGGTGTTGGAACAGGCCCGAGTCGTGCACCGGCTCGTGACCCACGCCGACTTCGCGCGCTACGAGCTCGCCGAGGACCTCACCGGCCACCACCACCATCTTGTCTGCTCGAACTGCGGGCGCGTCGACGACCTTCCCGCGACCGCCGCCGTCGAGCGCTCGGTCGCGGTCGCGATCGACGAGGCTGCGCGGCGCGCCGGTTTTCGCACCGAGCACCATCGGCTCGATCTCGTCGGCCTGTGCGCCGATTGCACGCCGTGACCGGCCGGCCGGTGCCGGCTACGAGAGCCGGCGCGCGAGGTAGGTCGAGTACCAGCCCGCGTAGCGGTCGCGGAGCTCGGGCTGCTTCCAGTCGTCACCGGTGATCTCACCGCGGCAGCGCGCGCTCCGACACCCGCATTTGAAGGTGTCGTAGTCGTCGGAGTCGGTCATCGCGTAGTCGAAGCAGAGCTCCTCGCCGGCGTCGACGTCGCGCATCGTGACAAGGAGCACCGAGCCGACGATGCCGCAGTTCGGATCGCAGGAGTGGTTGACGTAGTCGGCGGGATCGAAAGGCGGCTCGCTCGCCAGGAAGAGGTCGTCGTCGATCTGCAGAGCGTGTATGCGCACCGCTTCGCCGAGCGCCTCGAGCTCCTTCCCGTCGACGACGCGGCCGCCGAACCCGGCCACGGTCGTGTTCGCCGGGATCGCGTCAAGTGCGAACACGCCGGTACCCTTCGTCGCCGTCGGACGCGTCTCCGCGCTCGGATGAAGCCATTGTTGACGCACGAAGGAGGAATGTACCGTCGTGACCCAGACAACCGTATTCGAGGTCGTCGGCGGCCAACCTTTCTTCGACGCACTCGTCGAACGGTTCTACACGCGGGTCGACGCCGACCCGACGCTCCGCCCGCTGTACCCGATCGATCTCGCGCCCGGCATGCGGGCGCTGGCACTCTTCCTCGGCCAGTACTGGGGTGGCCCGGCGGCCTACAGCGCGGATAAGGGCCACCCGCGGTTGCGGATGAGACACGCGCCCTTCGCCATCGCGAGCCGCGAGCGCGACGCGTGGCTCGCGGCGATGCTGGCCGCGCTCGACGACTCGCACGCTCCGGCGGCCGCGGCGACCATGATGCGCGAGTACTTCACGACGGCGTCGACCGCGATGATCAACTCCCAGCCCTGAACGGACTCCGAGGACCGACCGGAGCCCGCGACGCGCCAAACTGTTCGAGATGGGCAAACGCCAGGAGAAGGAGAAGAGGGCCCGGCGGCGGGTGGCGTCCGAGCGGCGCGGCCCCGCGCTACGCCGGCCGCCGGTCAGGGCGGGCCGGCTTTCGCCCGATCGCGTGGTCCCGGCGTCGATCCCGCGACCGGCGTACGCGCCCGACGCGCCCGCGCTCCTACCGGCGGTTCCGCCCGACGAGCTCGCCGATCGGATGCGCGCCGCCGGGCACGCGGGCCGCGAGATACTCCTCGAGCTCACCGACGCGGTGAAGGTCGGAATGACCACCGACGAGCTCGACCGCATCTGTCACGAGGCGTGCATCGCTCGGGGCGGCTACCCGAGCCCGTTGCACTACAAGGGCTTCCCGAAGTCGTTGTGCACGTCGGTCAACGAGGTGATCTGCCACGGCATCCCCGACGACCGTGCGCTGCTCGACGGCGACATCGTCAACTGCGACGTCACGATCTACCTCCACGGGGTCCACGGCGACTGCAATGCCACCTTCCTCGTCGGCGACGTCGACGACGAGGGGCGCCGCCTGGTCGACGTGACCTACGAAGCGCTCTGGAAGGGCATCGAGCAGGTCCGGCCCGGCGCGGCGCTGTACGAGATCGGCCGCGCGATCCAAACCCACGCGGAAGCGGCAGGCTTCGGCGTCGTACGCTCGTTCGTCGGTCACGGCGTCGGCGAGGAGTTCCACACCGCGCCGGCCGTGCTCCACTACTACGACCCTTCGGCCGATCTCGTGCTCACGCCCGGCCTCACGTTCACGATCGAGCCAATGATCAACGAAGGCTCGTGGGAGCTCGGCCGCATCTGGCCCGACGGTTGGACCGCTCCGACCCGCGACGGCTCCCGCTCGGCGCAGTTCGAGCACAGCCTGCTCGTCACGGCGACCGGCGTCGAGGTGCTCACGCTGCTTCCCGGCGAGCCACGCGGATGATCTACACGCAAGGTTGACCGATTCTCCCGATAAATCCCCGGAGACGGCGAGCAAGCGCCGATTACCGTCGTGAGCGCCATGCTCCCGAGCGACGACCTGCCCCGTCCCCTGTCGACGGAGCAGGCGAACACCACCGTTCGGGGCACGCTCCTTCGGACGTTCGGGTCGCTCGACACGCGTAACTACCGGCTGTACTTCACCGGCGATCTCGTGTCGCACGTCGGATCGTGGATGCAGACCATGGCCGAGGCCTGGCTCGTGTCGACGCTCACCGGCAGCGGCGTCGCGGTGGGCGCGACGTTCGCGTTCCGATTCCTGCCGGTCCTGTTGTTCGGCCTGTGGGGCGGCACGATCGCGGACCGATTCGACCGCCGCCGGGTGCTGCTCGTAACGCAGACGCTCGCGGCGGTGCTCGCGGTCGTGATGTGGCTCATCGTCCTCACGGGCGTCGTCCAGGTCTGGATGGTCTTCGCACTCGCGATCGCGCTCGGGTTCGTCACGGTCGTCGACGAGCCGGCGCGCCACGCGTTCGTCGAGGAGATGGTCGGTCGCGACCGGCTGCCCAACGCGGTCGCGCTCACCAGCGCGGTGGGGAACTCCGCTCGCATCACCGGACCAGCCGCGGCGGGACTGCTCATCGCGACCGTCGGCACTTCATGGGTGTTCTTCGTGAACGCAGTGTCGTTCTTCGCGGTCGTCGGGGCGTTGGTCGCGATGCGTACCGCCGAGCTGCACCGGCCGCATCGGCATACCGACCGTCCGCGGGTGCGCGAGGGGCTGGCGTACGCGTGGACCATCACCGAGATCCGCGCGACGATCTTGTTGGTCGCAGTGGTGGGGACTCTGGTCTACAACTTCCCGACCTTCTTGACGTTGCTGGCACGTGACACCTTTCACGGCGGGGCGGGACTCGCCGGCTTTCTCATGGCCGTGCTCGGCGTCGGAACGGTCGTCGGCGCGCTCACCGCGGCAGCACGCGCCCGGCCGACTTCCCGGACCGTCGTGGTCGCCGCCGCCTTGCTCGGGATCACGCTGGTCGTCGCCGCGGCGGCGCCCGGCCAGGTCGAGACAGAGGTCGCGCTCTTACCGGTCGGAGCGATGGCCGTGTTCTTCGGTTCGACGGCAAACGCCCACATGCAGATCTGGTCGGCGCCGCAGTTGCGCGGGCGCGTGATGGCGATCTACACGCTGTTGACGCTCGGGACCACGGTCGTCGGTGGTCCATTCGTCGGCTGGGTGTGCGAACACTGGAGCCCGCGCACCGGCCTCGCCTTCGCCGGCTGCGCGACCGTCACCGCCGCGATGGTGCTCGCGGCTCCGCTCGCCGCGCGACATCGCGCGCGCAACCTGGTCGCGCCAACCGCGGCATCGATCCCGGACTAGCTGTCGTAGCCCACGACTTCGCCGAAGATCACCGGCTCAGATCGGGATCAGATCGCGATCAGATCGCGACCGCGGCGTCGGCCGCGATGGTCGCCTCGCCCTGCACCCGTTCGACCTCGGAGCGACGGAAGCGTCGGTGGCCGCCCATCGTCTGGATCGACGAGATCCGGCCGGCACGCGACCAGCGCGTCACCGTGTTCGCGGTGACCCCGAGCTGGCGCGCCGCTTCGGCCGGCGTGAACAGCTCGTCGCGGTCGCCGAGCCCGGCACTCGCGCCCGTAGGCCGGGTGCGGACGAGCGCCTCGCGGCTGAGATGGCGCTCGGCTTCGAGAACGAGGTCGAGTCGCACTTCTTCGACGTCGACGTCTTCTCCGGCATTGACCTCTTGTTCGGCTTTCGCAGGCCCGTCGACGTCGACCCCGATCCCACTCTCGATCTCGGATGCGGCCACGCCCGCGCGGCGCATCGCAACCCGCTCGGTGGGTGTCGTCGCGGCCCAGACCCCGAGCAGCTCGGGACGGCCGAGTGCGAACTCGAGGCACGGAGTCCGCACGACACAGCCCGCGCAGATGTCCTTGGCGCGGGTCGTCTCGCGGTGATCGCCCCCGAACCACCACCGGGTCGGAAACTTCCGGCAAAAGGAGGCGGCTCGCCAGCCTCCCGCATCGTGACGCCGAGTTTCGGGATCCTCGATCGCGACGTGTTGGAGAGTCATCTGCTCAGTAGCTTCGGCCCAACGCGACCGAATTGCGTCACCCGATCGGGTGATTCCCGCCTTCGCCGCTGATTGTCCGCATGACCGCCAACTCCCGATCGCGGCGCGAGGTGGCGCGGGGTAGCGTCCGCGTCGTGCGTATGGACGGGGAACGCGCGCTCGTCACCGGTTCGACGGCGGGGATGGGACGGGCGATCGCGATCGCGTTCGCGGCAGCCGGCGCCGGGGTCGTCGTCACCGGGCGCAACCCGGAGCGCGGTCGCGCGGTCGCGCAGGAGATCGCGGCCGCGGGCAGCACGGCACACTTCGTCGTCGCCGATCTGAACGACGAGCACGCGTGCAACCGACTCGTGGACGAAGCCGCGGAGCGTCTCGGCGGGCTGACGGTGCTCGTCAACAACGCCGCGGGCGGGGACGCGCACGACGCCACCGTCGCGCAGATCACGACCGAAGCGTGGGACGCGATTCTCCGCATCGACCTCACCGCGCCGATGTGGTGTGCGCGCGCGTCGATTGCGCACATGCGCACGGCCCGGCATGGTGCGATCGTCAACATCTCGACCCGCCAAGCCGAGCGTGCCAGCCCCGGCCTCGCGGCGTACGTCGCGGCCAAAGCGGGCTTGAACGGGCTCACGCGCGCCATCGCGGTGGAGGAGGCGAAGCACGGCATCCGGTGCAACACGATCAGTCCCGGGTACGTGCTCAACGACCGTCGTGACGTCGACCTCGAGCCGGAGCGTCGCGCCGTCCTCGAAGGCATGCACCTGACCCGACTCGGCGAGGCGACCGACGTGGCCGACGCGTGCGTCTACCTCGCGAGCCGCGCATCGGGCTTCGTCACCGGCGTCAATTTGCAGCTCGACGGCGGGAGCAGCATCGCCCGCGGACGCACGCTCGGTTGATCCGGATGCACCCGCGCGTGTGCGTGAGCGCGATCAGCACCTTTCGGCTGCCGCTCGCCGACGACCTCGCGTTTTGGCGCGCGCACGGCATCACGAACGTGGGAGTGTCGGTTGCGAAGCTCGAAACTCACGGGTGGGAAGCGGGCACCGCGCTCGTCGTCGAAGCCGTGGCCCGAGGTCTGCGGGTCGTCGACCTCATCGGTCTCGGACCATTCCAGCTCGCGCACCCCGCCCGGTGGGACGCGCAACGTGATCGCCTCGTGCGCTCGATCGACACCGCGGTCGCCGTCGGCGCAAGCTCCATCGTCTTCACGACGGGGCCCTTTGCTCCGCTCACGTGGGAGGAGGCCGCCGACGCGTTGGAACAAGCGCTCGCGCCGGTGTTGCACGAGGCGCAGACCCGCGGCGTCGCCGTCTTGATCGAGCACACCAACTCGTTGCGGGTCGACGTGGGGTTCGTGCACACGCTGCGCGACGCGGTCGACCTCGCGCGCCGCCTCGAAACGGGGGTGTGCATGGAGCTGAACGCGTGCTGGGCCGAGCGCGGCCTGGCGGCGACCATCCGCGACGGAATCGATCTCATTCGGCTCGTGCAGGTGAGCGACTTCAAGGTCGGCACGGTCGCGTCCTCACAACGCCTGGTTCCCGGCGACGGCGACATCCCTACGCTTCGCATCCTGCGCGAACTCGACGATGCCGGCTACCGCGGGTACTTCGAGCTCGAGCTCATCGGCGACGCGATCGTCACCGAGGGCTACGACGCGGCCGTGCCGCGAGCCGTCGACGCGCTCGAGGGTCTGCTGCGAGAGCTCGACGTCTGAAACGCTCAGCCGGGCGGTCCCCACGGACGCGGCGCGGCGCGCGGTCGCTCGGGAATCTCACGACGTTCGATCTCGCCGACCCGGTCGAAATAGCGCGCCGGCCACTCGACGACGGTTCCATGCTGCACGAGCAGCTGCACCACCCAGGCTCGCGCGATCGCGCGCCCACTCGTCGCTTCGACGATGCGCTGCTCGAGGACGGCCGCCTTTCCGTCGCGCCCGACGTACTTCATGCCTCCGACGAGACCTTCTCCCGGGAATCCCTCGCTCTCGTACAGCACGTGCAGCTCCCTCGCCGCGATCACGAAGGCATTCGCCCGGATCTCCTCGGCCCACCAATCTCCTATACGGCCGTGCACGTACGCGATGCGCATCTCGTTGAACAGACGAACAGTGGCGGCGTTGTTGAGATGTCCCTGCGCGTCGAAGTCGTCGTCGCGCGGCGCGACCGGCTCGACGAACCGGTAGCCGTCTCCTTCGAGTGCCCGCGCCCCGGCAGCGTCCTCGACGCTCACGCCCACATGAACGCTCCGCCGTCGGCCATGAAGGTGTGGCCGGTGAGGTATCGGCAAGCATCCGAGCACAAGAACCATGCGATCGGCCCGATGTCGAGCTCGGGATCACCTTGGCGCTTCATCGGGCAGTTCTCGATGAAGATGCGATAGCCCTCGCTCACCTTTGCGGCTTCGCCATGGTGCGCTGCCGACGCCGGCGCGATCGCGTTGACGACGATCCCTTCGGCTCCCCATTCGCGGGCGGCGGTGCGCGTGATCGCGCGGATCGCCTCCTTCGACGCGTTGTACGCGGCGAATCCGCTACCGCCGGTGATGCCCATCGACGACGCAAAGTTGACGATCCGACCCCAGCCTTGCTTCTTCATGTGCGGGTAGACGGCTTGCATCGCCCAGAGGGTGCCCTTGACTCCGGACCGGTAGAACACATCGACGTCGTCTTCACTCACCTCGGCAACCGGCGCGAGCGGCCGGAAGGTCTGCGCGTTGTTGATGAGCCCGTCGACGCGGCCGAAGCGATCGAGCGTCTGCGCGACCATCGCGTCGATCTGATCCTTGTCCTGAATGTCGCACACGACACCGAGATTCTCGACTCCCAGCTCCGTGAGCTCCGCGCCGATCTCGGCGAGCAGGTCCGGCTTCCATTCCGCCACGACGACGCGGGCTCCGCCCCGACCGAGATGCAACGCCATGCCGCGGCCGACGCCCCGGCCGGCACCCGTCACGATGATCACCTTGCCGTCGACGCCGTGCATGTCCGTTGCGTTCCCTGACATGCGGGGCACAGTACGTGCGGCCTACCGTCGGCGGCCAAGGCGCGGGAGCGGAGAGGAGAGGAGAGCGATGCTCGGCGGTACGGTCCTGGTGACGGGCGGTGGGAGCGGGATCGGGCGCGCGACCGCGGAACGAGCGGGCCGCGACGGCGCCCGGGTGGCGATCGTCGATCGAGCGGCCGACAATGCCGAGGAGACCGCCCGGATCGTGAACGAAGCCGGCGGAGGAGCGATTGCGATCGCGTACGGGTGCGACGTCGGCGACGACGCGGCCGTCGCCGAGACCGTGCAACGCATCGGTCGCGACCTCGGACGCGTCACCGGAGTCGTGACCGCCGCCGGCATCTTCCACGGTCCCGACCTGCAGCCCGCCCATCAGGTGACGGTCGACGACTTCGTTCATGTCCTACGGGTGAACCTCGTCGGCACCTTTGCGGTGATCAAGCACGCGCTCCCGATGCTCATCGACGGCGGCGGCTCGATCGTGACGATCGCGTCGACCGCGGCGATACGCGGCCACGGCTACGGCGCGGGCTACACCGCGAGCAAGGGCGGCGTCGACGCGCTGACGCGTTTGTTGGCGGTGCAGTACGGCGCGAACAACGTGCGCGCGAATTGCATCTGTCCCGGAGGCGTCGACACTCCGATGACCGGTGGTGTCTTCGCGACCCAGGATGCGATCGCGCGCGCGAAGCAACGGGTGCCCGTCGGTCGGTACGCGCAGGCTCGGGACATCGGCGATGTCGCAATCTTCTTGTTGAGTGACGACGCGCGGTATCTCACCGGACAGACCATCCCGGTCGAGGGTGGCGCGACCATCGCGTAAACGGCGCGATGAGCCCAATTCGACCGAAGAAAGTTGCATCACCGTTGAGCAGGTAGTTCTTGCAGCGGGTACGACCGTCGCCACGAAGCGTGATCGGGAATGCGACTAATCGCGAGCAGGGTGGGTAGGTTCGAACTGATGCGCCGACCCCCCGGTCGCCTTCGGGCGAGCGAGCGCAGCATCGGTGTGGCGGAGCACCACGCTTACACCGGGCTGACGCGTTTCAACGTGACCCGCTTCGTCGTGGTTGCGTGCGTCGGCGCGCTCGGTCTTCTGCCGGCCGTACCGGCGCACGCGTCGACCGGCGACCGGATCGCATCCACCAGTCGGGCGATCGACGCCGCCGCGCAACGCTGGTTCGCGGCGCAGGCCGATGCCGCGCGTATTGACGCGACCATCGCCGACGTCGAACGACAGATCGCCGACGCGCAAGCGAGCATGGCGCGCACGCGCAAGATCGCGACCGAGCGCGCGGTCGTCATGTACAAGAACGCCGACGTCGGCCTGAGCTCGATCTTCGGCGACAACGCCCTCGACTCGGCGCGACGCGAGCATCTCGTCGGTGACGCGAATGCAGGCGGCGACGCCGCCATCGCGCAGCTCACGACGGAAGTCGACAACCTGAAGGCGGAGCACCGCAGTCTCGAAGCGGCGCGTTCGCAGCAGCAGAACGTCCTGCGCGAGGTCGCGTCCGAGCGCAGCACGCTGGAAGCCGAGCTCGCCGGCTTCCGGAGCCAAGCCCATCACGATGCCACCGTCGCCCTGGCGGCCGCCCGCGACCGCGTCGCCCGGGCGCGGGCCGATGCGCGCATGCGCGCTTTCGTAGTGGTGCAATCGACGGACTCGCTCGCCGCGCCGACCGGACCACCGGCCCTCGCGGCGGCTGTTCCCGCCATCGTCGCAACGCCGGGGAACGATGGTCGCGTGAGCCCTCATCACGACGACCCGTTTCTCGTCTGCACGCGCAAGCGCGAGAGCAACGGGCAATACGACGCAGTCAGCCCGTCCGGCTACTACGGCGCATATCAGTTCCTGCCGTCGACCTGGGACTCCACCGCCGTGCACGCCGGGCGTCTCGACCTCGTGGGTGAGCTGCCGTCGCGCGCCTCGCCGTTCGACCAGGACGAGACCGCGTGGGCGCTGTACCAATGGCAGGGCACCGGCCCGTGGGGCGGACGCTGCTGACGCACGACCGCCCGTTCGCGGCTAACGCAGAGACTCGAGCACGTCGCGCAACGTCGTATCGGCGAGTGAGCTCAGCCGGAGATCGGCACCCGATAGGTCCAGAAGCTCGGTGATCTCGTGCGGGACCGCGATGCACCGCAGCCCGGCGGCCTTCGCGGCCGTGACACCGTGCGGTGAGTCCTCGATCGCAAGCGCGGCGGCCGGTGCAACGCCGAGCGCGGCGCACGCGGCGAGATACGTATCGGGAGCGGGCTTGCCGGCAATCGAGTCCGTGTGACACGCGAGGAACGCGAACCGGTGCCGGAGGCCGAGCCGTTCGAGGTGCGGTTCGACCCACTCACGCGGGGAGCTCGATGCGATCGCGAGCGCCAATCCGAGCGCATCCGCCTCGTCGAGCCAAGCATGGACACCCGGCCGCGTCGTCTCTCGCGCGACCAGCTCGTCGCGCCGGATCCGGCGGCGGGCGTGCATCGCCTCCTCCTCGAACGGGCGCGTGGCGCGGGTCCGGATGAGCTCGACCAGGTCGAGGCCGCCCGTCGTGCCGATCTCCGCCGCCCATTCCTCGACCGTCAGCGAAGGGCAGCCGTGCGCCTCGAATTCCTCCTGCCAGGCCACGAAGACGGGACCTTCGGTATCGAGGATCAGCCCGTCGAAGTCGAACACGACTGCTTCGATCGTCGGCTCCTCGACCGTCACCGGCTCGGGACTCCGATCAGCTCGACGAGCACTCCGTCGGGATCGACGACCGTCGCCATCTGGACCGCGTCACTCGGGCCGGGCACCACGATCCGGCGCGGTTCTCCTCCGAGCCCGAGCGTCCGGAGCCGATCGAGCACCGCGTCGACGTCGACGTAGCACGAGAGCAGGAAGAATCCGCGGGCCGGCTCCGGCAGTCCGACCGCTGCGTCATCGGGTTCCGCACCGAACTGCACCAGCTCGACGATCCCGGCATCGGCACGCTCGCGGTCACCGAGGAAGACCGACCGCAAACGATTCGCGGGCGCGCCGAACAGCGTGCCCCAGTCGCCGTCGAAGTGCATGTCCATCATCACCTCGAATCCGACGCCGTCGCGCCAGAAGCGCAGCGACGCGTCGACGTCGCGCACGACAATCGCGCTGTGGTGGACGCGCCCGGTCACCCTTCGGTCGACTCCTGCGGATCGATGGGACTGTGCAGTGAGACGCCACCGTCGGCCGCGACGATCTGGCCGGTCACCCAGTCGAGCCGGCACAGTGCGACGACGACCTGCGCGACCTCGGCGGCCGTCCCCAGCCGTCCGAGGGCGGCGCGCCGCGCGACCCGTTCGCGGTATCCGGGCAGACGCTCGGTCGCGGCGAACATGGGCGTGTCGGTGGTTCCCGGCGCGACCGCATTCACACGGATGCCCTGCGCGCCGAGCTCGCGTGCGGCCGAGCGCACGAGCTGGCCGAGGCCCGCCTTCGAGACCGCGTAGTGCGCCATGCGCCGTTCGCTGAGGAAGCCGGAGATGCTCGTCACCGCAACGATGGCGCCGCCCCCACCCGTCTCGGTGATCGCCCGCGCGCACTCGCGCAGGCTGACGAACGCGCCGCGCAGGTTGACGTTCATCACTCGATCCCATTCCCGCGTCGTCATATCGACCAGCGCGGCGCTGCCGCCGACTCCGGCGCTCAACACGGCGACGTCGAGCCCGTCGAGTCGCTGCACCGCCTCCCGCACGCCGGAGACGACAGCCTGCTCGTCGCCGATATCGACCTGCACGGATGCGTCGGCGTCCGGCGCATCGGCGAGATCGAGAGAGACGACGCGCGCGCCCGCCGCCCGCAACTTCGCAACGGACGCCGCGCCGATACCGCTCGCGCCGCCGGTGACGATCGCGCGCGCGCCTTGGAGATCCATCGAACGACGACGCTAGCGTCCGGCCCGCATGGCTCCCCCGTGGTTCGGCTTGTATCTCCCGCAGGTCCGGATGAGCTTCGACCGAATCCTTGAACGCACGCTCGCCGCCGAAGCCGCCGGCTTCGATTCGGTGTGGCTGATGGACCACTTCGCCGCGCCGATGGCTCCGCGTGTAGACACGTTCGAAGGCTGGACCGTCGCGACCGCGCTCGCGGCGCGCACGTCCACGATCCGGATCGGTCACCTCGTGCTGTGTGACCCGTTCCGCCACCCTGTACTGCTCGCCAAGACCGCAGCATCGTTCGACGTCATCTCGAACGGACGGCTGGAGCTCGGCATCGGGTGGGGATCGGTACCCGACGAGCTGCGCTCGTTCGGCTTCGGATCGGAACCGGCCGCGACGCGCGCATCGAGACTGAAGGAGACACTCGAGATCGTCGAGCTGATGTTCGCGGGGGAACCGTTCGACTTCGCGGGCGAGCACTTCACGTTGCGAGGCGCCACCGGACGGCCGACACCTGCACAATCGCACGTACCCGTGCACATCGGCGGCGGCGGGCCGAAGCTCACGATGCCGCTCGTAGAACGTTTCGCCGACTGGTGGAACTGTCCCGGCTACGCGCTCGACCGGCTCGACGAGCTCCGACCGCTCGCGGGACACGCACACGTGTCGGTGCAGCATCCGATCGGACTCGCAGCGAACGCCGCGGACCGTGACGAGACGATCGCGACCGTTCACCGTCGCTTCGGTTCGTGGGGCGGGGTGATCGCCGGCACCGCCGAGGAGGTGGCAGCCGCGCTTTCCCATGAGGTCGAACGGGGTGTCGAAGGCTTCGTTTGCCAATTCTCCGACTTCGGCACACCCGAGACCGTCGAGCGGTTCATGCGCGACGTGGCACCGGCGATCGGATAGCCCCGACTACGTTTGCACGCGTGACGACACCGCTGGTCGTCGGCGTGCCGCGCGAGGTGAAGACCGACGAGCACCGCGTCGCGATAACTCCCGACGGAGTGCTGGAAATGCGCCACCACGGCGTCAGCGTGCTCGTCGAACACGACGCCGGCTCCGGCTCCGGCATCGTCGACGACGACTACCGGAGCGCAGGCGCCGAGATCGTCGACGCCGCCGCCGATGTCTGGGGCCGCGCCGGGCTCGTGATCAAGGTGAAAGAACCGCAAGCCTCGGAGCTCGCGTTCCTCCGGCCGGGTCTCGTGCTGTTCACCTACCTCCACCTCGCCGCGTACCCCGAGGTCGCCCGCGCCCTCATCGACTCCCGCACGACGGGCGTGGCGTACGAGACGGTCCAGCTCGCCGGCGGTCAGCTCCCGCTGCTCGCCCCGATGAGCGAGGTAGCCGGGCGCATGGCGCCGCAGATCGGCGCGCACTACCTCGAGCGGCGACAGGGCGGACGCGGCGTGCTGCTCGGAGGCGCTCCCGGCGTGCGGCCGGCGCGTGTCGTCGTGCTCGGCGCGGGCAACGTCGGTTGGAACGCGGCGTGGATCGCGCAGGGCATGGAGGCCGAGGTGCTCCTGCTCGACAAGAACATCGACCGTCTGCGCTGGGTCGACCAGATCCACAAGGGACGGATCCAGACGCTGGCGAGCAACCGGGCTGCGGTCGCCCGCGCCGTGCGGGACGCCGACCTCGTGATCGGCGCCGTCCTCGTCCCGGGCGGTCGCGCTCCGGTACTCGTGAGCGACGACATGCTCGCGTCCATGCGGCCCGGCGCGGTGATCATCGACTGCGCGATCGACCAAGGCGGGACGATCGAGGGCATCTACGAGACGACCCATACCGATCCCGTCTTCGTCCGGCACGAGGTGGTGCTCTATGCGGTGGGCAACGTCCCGGGTGCGGTACCGAACACGTCGACCTACGCGCTCACCAACGCGACGCTGCCGTACGCCGTCGATCTCGCCACGCGTGGGATCGACGCCATCGAAGCCGATCCCGCACTGGTGGGCGGTGTAAACACGCTCAACGGGTCGGTGACGAACCCGGCGGTGGCCGAAGCGCTCGGCGCTCCCGCGGCAACGATCGTCGACGCTCGTTAACCGTTCGACCCCGGCGCGCGCGCGTCGGCATCGGCGCCCGCATCGGTGCCGCCTGGATTGGCGAGGCCTTCCAGCGACTCGGGTGCATCCTTCGGCGCCTGCGCGGCCTCGCGATTCGCCTGCTGCAGTTGCGCGAAGATCTCCTCGCGGTGCACATCGATCGATCGTGGTGCCTTGATACCGAGGCGTACCTGGTCACCGCGCACCTCGAGCACGGTCACGACGATCTCGTGCCCGATCATGATGCTCTGATTCGCACGTCGCGTGAGCACGAGCACGAGGTACCCCTTCCATGGCAGCCGCCGAAGCCGCAGAATCGCAGCATACGCGCATATCACGCGCGAATGCGCGTTGCTACGCGTACGGAACGGCCGTCAACACGTTCCGTGGTTGCGTCGCGACCGAGGTCGCACCGACCTCAGGTCGCGATGGCCAACGGTGCGCGGACGCTGTATCCCGCGCTGGGCAACACGACCTGCGCGGCTTCGTGCGTAAAGCGGTTCACCACTACGGGGCCGAGCAAGTTGAGCGTCGAATCCTCCAGCCGTTCGCGTAGCGTGACGACCGCGAACACCACGGCGTCTTCCGCCGCGTTGAGCGCCAGCCGTTCTGCGGTGTCGCTGTCGAGCTCGAAGTCGTACTCGGGGTAGAAGACCCACGGCGGCACGACGACGAACGCGATGTCACGCTCTTCCAGCGACGAAAGCAAAAGGAAAGGGCTTCCCGCCGGACCCCCGGCCGCCACCTCGAAGCGGTGCGCGTGTGGGAACCCGGGCAGACCTGCCGGGAACGTGATCTCCGCAATGTCGGTTGCTGCATCAGTCTCGAGCATGATTCCTCTACTTCAAGAAGTCGGCGAGCGAAGGCTGGATGGCCCTCGCGTTGGCCGAGAGCGCGACCTGGGAGACGACTCGGCCCGACTGGAGTTGCACCATCACCTGCGCGAGGTGGGCGTCCTCGATCGTGGCCAGGCCCTGTTTCATCGTCAGGCAATCCGCAGTGCTTTGGCTCTGCACGGCCCGAACGGCAGGAAATTGCGAAATCTCGGCCCGGACCCGTCGCCCGGGCGCCATATCACGGTTCGTGCTCGTGATGGCGTCGATCTCCTGCGCGAGCGTGACCAACGCGCGGCGGTGTGCGGCGAAGATGCCGTCCCACGGCGACGAAGTGAGATCCGCGAGCTCGCGCAGCGTCGGCGATCCCGACAGCCCGAGGTCTCGACCGGCGCCGGCAACCAGCACCGCGCGCTCGAGCCCGATGCCCTTGGTCTCGCCGAGCACGCTGGCGACCTCTCGGGTCGCGTGCGCCAGCCAACGGGACCGGCCCGCGGCGCGTACGAGCTGCTCTTCTTCCAGCTTGAACACGAGCAGCTCGAAGAGCTGCCGTTCGCGCCACAAGATGTTCGATACGTCGCTCAGCGCCATGACCCGACCTCGCGGGCGGCCCTTCCGCCCACCGTTTCCGGCCTCTCATCGGCCGGAACGAGCCCCAAGATGAAGGAACCGACAAAGCGAAGTCACGCAGTGCGGTGACCGCCGAGCGATGCCGTACCTGATGCGGCAAATGAGCACCGCCGCCGAGTGCCGAACCCAGCACGACGCGGTGAGTGAGCGAAGCGAACGAACTCGCCAGCAAGCGAACGCCCGCGGCGCACGTATCGTGCGCCGCAGTGAGCGCACGCAGAATTATGAATTATCTCAACAGGCCCAGCGCGACCGCTCGCCCGAGTGCCTCGTTGCGATTGCCGGCTTCGAGCTTGCTGTAGATCCGAACGAGGTGGGACTTCACCGTGGCAAGCGTGACGCAGAGCGAGCCCGCGATCTCACGATTGGTACGGCCTTCGGCGAGGAGCACGAGAACCTCGCGCTCACGCGCCGTCAGGACGTCGACCGTCCGGTCGTCGAGCGCCGGGAGCCCAACCGCGCCGGAGAGCGCCCGGTGGAGCCCGGGGACGACGTGCCGGTCGCCCTTGCGCGCCGCGTCGACGACCACGCCGAGCTCGTCGGCGTCGACCGTGCGCAGCGCGATGCCCGCGACGCCGAGGGCAAGCAGGTAGCGCACCGCGTGCTCGTGCGCCGGCGGCAGGAGCACCACGATCTCCGGACGCGGGCGCAGCCGGACGAGCCGCTGGACGACGTCGGTGATGTCGAGATCGGCGGGAGGACCGACGACGACCAGTGCCGGGCGCTCCATGGTGGCGAGTCTGACCAGCTCGCGACCCGACCGGGTCTGGGCGACGACCTCGATCCCCCGCGCCTCGAGCACGACGGTGATGCCGGCGCGCACGAGAGCGAGCTCGTCGACGACGAACGCGACGGTTCGACCGCCCGAACCGTCGTCGCTCAGGACCCGTGCCACCACACGCCTCCCAGCGGTCGTGATTCGGTCACGCTACCTTCCGTGCCCGGACACACCACGCAAAGCGGTCGATTCTTTCAACCCTGAGGCCAATCAAGACCGGGGCACGTGGCCGTCGAAGTTTGCCCCAACATCCACAACATCTGTGGACACCTGCGAAGGACCCGGGGGGCAACGCACGTGCAGTCAGCACCGAAGGCCGATATCGACATCGAACGGGCGACGAACGAGGACAATCTCGTGCGTCAGCATCTTCCGCTCGTCCAGTACGTGGTCTCCGAGGTGGCCCACCGGGTCCCGAGCCACGTCAGCCGTAACGACCTTGTATCGGCCGGGATGCTGGGCCTCGCCCAGGCCGCCCGCAGCTACGACCCCGAGCGCGGGATCGCGTTCGATCGTTTCGCCTCGACCCGCATCCGCGGCGCACTGCTCGACGAGCTCCGCGGCCGCGACTGGGCGAGTCGCTCCGTCCGGGCGCGGGCCCGCGGCCTGCAAGCCGCCAATGATGAGCTGATGAACAAGCTGGGCCGGACGCCGACCCTCGAAGAGGTCGCGACGATGCTCGACGTCCCGACCGAGACGGTTCACAAGCTCGTCGACGACGTTCACCGCGCCACCGTGCTCAACTACGACTCGCTCGTGCTGGAAGGCGACGCCGAGTCGTTCCTCGCGGGTGACGACGCCGGGCCCGAGGAGGCGATCCTCGATCGCGAGCGCAAGGCGTACCTCATCGACGCCGTGCACGCGCTGCCCGAACGCCTGCAGCGGGTGGTGGCGGGCTACTTCTTCGAGGAGCGGTCGATGCAGAGCCTCGCCGACGAGCTCGGCGTGAGCGAGTCGCGGATCTCGCAGCTGCGCGCCGAAGCGCTGTTGCTCCTGAAGGACGGCATCAACTCGCAGCTCGAGCCGGACGCCGTAACTGCGGAGGCACGTCCGAACGGGCGGGTCGCGCGGCGCAAGGCCGCGTACTACTCCGCTGTCGCGGACGGGTCGTCGCCGAGTGAACGCGTGTCGGAGCGACCGGTCTCGACGACCCAGATGGTCGGCATCGCGAATTCTTGACGCTCCTCGGCCCGCGGAACCTGCGGCTCAGCGGGACGGAGGCGCCGTTTCGCCGAGAACGCGCTGCAAGAGAACGAGATCGAGCCAACGTCCGAACTTGGTCCCGACCTGAGGCATGCGCCCGACCTCGGTGAAGCCGAGTCGCTCGTGGAAGCGGATCGAAGCAACGTTTTCGCCGTCGACTGCCGCGACCATCACGTGGATGCCGGTTTCGATCGCCCGTTCGATGAGCACGCTCATGAGTTTGCGACCGATCCCCGCTCCCCAGTGCCCATCGCGCACGTGAATCGTGTTCTCCACGGTCAGCCGGTATCCGGGCCACTTCGTCGAGTCCCGAAAATTTCCGAACGACGCGAACCCGACGACGTCTCCGGAGGCGACCGCCACCACGACTGGATAGCCGGAGCGTTGATGGTGGTCCAGCCAGATTCGCCGGTCCTCCACCGAGTGCTCGATGTCGGTCCACTCGATTGCCGTGGACGACATGAAGGCATTCTGAATCACGGTGATCGAGTCGAGATCGCGCTCGGCCGCGTCGCGGATCACTACGTCGTTCATGACGTCATCGTACGAAGTGCCGAGACACCGCGGTCAACGGTTTACGTGCGCTCGAAGAGCCACCACGTGACGCCGTTCCAACAGTCTTCCGTGCCCAGGTAGCCCTGGCGGACCTGCGTCAACTCGAACGGGAAGAGATCGAGGAAGAGGCTGCCGTAGTCGCGACGGAACAGCACGCCGTCGTGACCGCGATACGGGACCTCGACGGTCTCGGTGTCGAAGTACTCGCCACAGAAGACGTAACGACTCGACACGCGGACCAGCTCGCTCATCACCTTGTCGAGCGACTCCTGCGGTTGGTGGATGAGCACACCCATGGTGAAGACGAAGTCGACCGAGCGGTCGGCGACCGGAAGATCGCGCGCGGGTGCATGCACGGCCCGAACTCCGGGAACCCGCCGATCGAGCAGGCGCAGGGCCTTGGGGTTCACGTCGACGCCCGTCACCCGGGCCGGGTCGACCCGTTGCGCGATCCACTGGAGATTTCCGCCGACGTTGCAACCCACCTCGAGCACGCTCTGCGGTCGGAGCTCGTCGAGCAACGGCAGCCAGAACTCGCCCCGCCGGTCGGACGTCGAAAGGTTGCGGTCGACGTACTCGTTGCCGAAGTCGCCGGCCCACAGCGCCTCGAGCCTCGCCGCCTCGCTGGTCTTCGTGTTCGTGGAGGTCATAGCTCCCTATCGGCAGGGGAATCTCCGATGGAGAGACGCGAAAAGACCGTTCGCTTCTGTACGTTCGCCGCAAGCATTGACAACGCTTCGCGGTCCCGGGTTGACTTCGCGTGCTCGAGCGAGGTGGGCGCCCGGCATTTCCGTCTCGCGGTATTCCGATCTGCGGCGAAGGCGGCACGCGATGGACAAGAGACTGATCACCCTGGGCCTGGCCGCCACGCTCGTCGTGCAGGCCACGTTCGCCGCATCCGCGGGAGCCGCGCGACCCGCGCTACCCGTCACGCCCCGGGGCGTTGACGACCCCACCTCCGCCCTCGCCGACGCGCTGCAATCACGTTCTTCTCGTGTGAACGCAGTCGAGCGCGGCGCAACGGCCCTTCCGACCTGGACCGGGTCCTTCCGGTCGGCGGGCACGACGTACGGCTACACGATGGTCGGTTCCAACCCGTCAGCGGGATCGGCGACGACGAAGGTACGGGTACGGATTCTTCCATTGCGTCTCACGTTCGACGGCGGGATCACGCTCGACGGTACCGACGTCGTTCACGAAGTCGAGCACTCCCCGATCTTCAAGGATGCCCAGTATCGAAGCGGGCACACGCAATACGGTGACGCCATGCAACGCGCGTCCTTCTGGGACGACGTGCAGACGAAGAGCCCGCGTTACCACGTTCTGTTGTCGAATCCCGACGTGCTCCCGACGATATCGCTGCAGGTGCCAAAGGGTTCCGGTTCGGCGGTCGAGACGCCGAACGGGCCCGCCGGTACCGTGACGACGGGGTACACCTTTTCTCTGGCACCCCGGCTGGCCGACTTCTACGACCCGTCGGCACTCCTGATCATCGTCACGAAGGACGTCACTGGCGACAGCTTCTTGGGATTCCACTTCGCCTTCACTCCCCCCGGTCGAAGCATTCCGATGACGCTCATCTGGACCGGATACTTCACGCCGAACGTCCTGGTCGGACCACCAGAGTCGGACGCCTACGTGCTCAGTCACGAAGTCGCGGAGTGGATCAACGACCCGTACCTGACGAACGTCGTGCCCCCGTGGAGAGACCCGGCCGGGGGCGAGTGCTTCAACGTCCTGCTCGAGGTGGGCGACCCCGTCGAGTTCCTCCCGAACCCCAGCTTCACGGTGCGTACGAACGGCCGGACGTACCACGTGACCGACGTCGCCGGGATCTCGTGGTTCGCGCACGACGTGCCGTCGCGAGAGCTCGGCGGTGCGTACTCATACGCGGGCAACCTCGAGACGTTCTCGAAGCTTTGCTGACGCGGGGCCGGGAATGAGCTCGCAACCGGAGATGACTCGACAGATGGTGCCGAGTCTTCGCCTGCTCGCGCCGCAACTCGTCGTCGCCGGCGTGTTGCCCGTCGTGGCCTACGCCTTCCTCCGACCACATGTCGCGTCGGACGCGACCGCTCTGGCCGCGGTCATGGTGTTCCCGATCGCCGAGATCGCCTTCGAGCGACTGCGTCATGGTCGCTTCGAACCCATCGGGATCATTGCCCTCATGGGCATCGCGGTCGGGCTGGTCGGCGCGCTCGTGTTCCACGGAGACGCCACCCTGCTCAAGGTACGCGACTCGTTGTTCACGGGAGTGTTCGGCCTGGTATGCCTTGGTTCCTTGGGAGCGCGTCGCCCGGCGATGTACTACCTGGGCCGGTCGTTTGCCACCGGCGACGACCCGGCGAAGGTCCGTGAGTTCGACACCATCTGGGAGCTGCCGGGCGTCCCGCGCCGTTTCCAGTTCGTCACCGCGGTCTGGGGTGTCGCCCTCGTCGCCGAGGCGGTCGCGCGTACCGGGCTCGCGCTCACCTTGCCCACGCAGACCTTTCTGGTCCTCTCACCGGTCCTCAACTGGGGGGTGATCGCAGCACTGCTCTGGTTCACCACCTCGTACACCCGTCGGAGCGAGCTCCGCGTCGCCGCCGCCATCGAGACCGAGACAGCCTGAACGCGCGAGAGGGTTAGGCGGCAGGACGCGCTTCGCGCGCCTTGCGGGCAGCCTTCTGCCGGCGCCGGATCAGGCGGTGACGCTCGGTCGGCGTGAGGCCGCCCCAGACACCGTCGCCGGGCCGAGTCTCGAGCGCGTGCTCGAGACACTCTTCGCGCACCGGGCACACCGCGCAGATCGACTTGGCTTCGGTCGCCTGCGCCTCGGACGTGGGGAAGAAGACGTCGGTGCCGATATCGCGACACGCGGCGTCGTCGAACCAATCGGTCTGGGCCATGTTCAGCGAGAGATTCTTCAGCGAAAGACGAGGCATAACTGGCCGTACAACGCCCCGCCCCGCCGCCTCATTCCCAGCGTCACGGCCCGAATTTGGCCGTCCGACCCGGTGAGTCGGCGCCCGTTGTCAGCCGCTGGGAGTGGTGCCGGTCGCGCTGGGAGGGATGATGACGACTGAGGTCGCTGCGTAGGAGCCGTCGCTGTTCTGGGTGCCGCGGACGGTGACGACATCACCCGGGGCGACGTCCTTGGTCGTGGCCGGATCGGTCTTCGTGAGCTGGGAGCTCCCGTTCGTCGTCACCTTCACGACGTTGCCGTTGGTGTCGGTGACGTACACGTTCGTGCCGTCGACGAGCTTGACCGTCCCGGCGACGGCCGAACCGCCCCCGGCACCGCCGCCGAGGTGCAAGCGACGGTAACGGGCCCCGCGACTTCTTGGTCGGCTCTTACTTCCCCGTGTCAGGCTGAAAACATGACCACCAACCGCGGCGACGCCGACCGCGTCCTCGTCGTCGAGGACGACGCGCACGTGCGCGAGGCGGTCGAGCGCGCGCTTCGGTTCGAGGGCTACGACGTGCACACCGCCGTCGACGGCAACGACGCGCTGCTCCACGTCGACGATTTGTCGCCCGACGTGATCGTGCTCGACGTGCTGATGCCGGGTACCGACGGGTTGGCCGTCTGTCGCATCCTGCGCGACCGCGGTAACCACACGCCGGTGCTCATGTTGACCGCCCGCCACGAGGTCTCGGACCGGGTCGCAGGCCTCGACGCGGGGGCGGACGACTACCTCGTGAAGCCCTTCGCGCTGGACGAGCTCTTCGCACGCGTTCGCGCGCTGTTGCGGCGCAGCAGCATCACCGACGGCGACGCGCAGTTGACGGTCGCCGATCTCGTGCTCGATCCGATGCGACGCCAGGCGTGGCGCGGCACGATCGAGCTCGAGCTCACCAAGACCGAATTCGATCTCCTCGAGCTCTTGATGTTCAACGCCGGCATCGTCGTCTCGCGTGACTCCATCTACGAGCGCATCTGGGGCTACGACTTCGAAACGTCATCGAAGTCGCTCGACGTGTACATCGGATACTTGCGGCGCAAGACCGAGATCGGAGGCGTGCCCCGTCTCATTCACACGATCCGCGGTGTCGGGTACACAGTCCGAGCGGCATGAGCCTGCGCCTTCGGCTGTTGCTGGTCGTCGGGACGACGTTCGCGGTCGTGGTCGTCGGTTGCGTGTACGCCGCGCACGTCAGCACCCAACAGGAACTGCGCGCCGAGACCGACCGGTTCTTGATGCAGCGCGCGCACGATCCGGGCATCGTCTCCGGGTTCGGCGACCACGGGCCTCCCTCCGGCGGCGGCGACGGCGCGCCACCCCTCGCCGAACCCGACGCCATCGTCCAGCTGCTCGACGCGAAGGGAAGCGTCGTGCGCTCGATCGCGAACCAACCGGCCATTCCGGTCGACGCTCGGGACAGGGATATCGCCGCGCACGGCGGAACGCCGCGGTTCCACACCACCACGATCTCGGGCACCCAGTATCGCGTTCTCACAGTTCCGTCCGAGGGTGGCGCCGCGCAGATCGCGCGCAGCATCTCCGACACCAACAACGTGCTGTCGACGCTCGACCTACGGCTGCTGCTCATCGCGTTGGCCGGCACAGCGGTCGCGGCCGCCCTCGCCGGGCTGATCGCGCGCCGCATCGTCCGCCCCGTCGAACAGCTCACCATCGCAGCGGAGCAGATCGCCGAGACCCAAGAGCTCGAGCACCACATCGAGATCTCGCGCCACGACGAGCTCGGCCGCCTGGCCGCGAGCTTCAACACGATGCTGGCCGCGCTCGGGTCGTCGCGCGCGCAACAGCGGCGACTCGTGATGGACGCGAGTCACGAGCTGCGAACACCACTCACGGCGCTACGCACGAACATCGAGTTGCTGCAGCGCGCCGGGTCGCTCGACGAGGCGCAACGCGTGGAGCTGGTCGACGCCGCTCAGGTCGAGCTCGCCGAGCTGGGTGATCTCGTCGCCGAGCTCGTCGATCTCGCGACCGACGCGCGCGCCGAAGAGCCGGTTCAACGCGTCAACATCGGCGACCTGATCGACCGGGTGGTCGTGCGGGAGCGCCGCCGCAGCGGCCGGTCGATCACGTTGACGCGCGACGCGGCGGCCACGGTCGACGTCCGGGTCTCCGCGATCGATCGCGCCGTGCACAATCTCCTCGACAACGCGTGCAAGTTCTCTCCGTCGGGTACACCGATCGAGATCGGCGTGCGCGGAGGGGTCGTCGAGGTGCGCGACCGCGGCGTCGGCATCGCGGCCGACGAGCGCACGCTCGTCTTCGATCGCTTCTACCGCGCGGCCGCGGCACGATCGATGTCGGGTTCCGGTCTCGGTCTTGCGATCGTGCGTCAGATCGCCGAACTGCACGGCGGGACGATCGAGCTCCTCGAGCGGGAAGGCGGCGGCACCGTGGCGCGGTTGGCGCTGCCGACCCCCCACGACGGGTAACCGGAGTCATCCCCGCAACCGCGGCAGCACCTCGTCTCCGAGGCGCACGATCTGGTCGCGCCCGGCATCGGCGGTGACGCCGGGAACGTGCACGCGCAGGTTCAACGCGTCGGCCCCCGCGGCGCGCTGCACATCGAGCAACCGACGCGCGACTTCGTCCGCATCGGAGGCGACCACCATCTCGTCGGACCCCCAGTGCGCGGGCGCCGTCGCGGGCGCGTACCCGCGGTACACATCGACCTGGTGGTCGACATCGGCGCGCGGTGGTTCACCCAACCACGCGCGCCGCACCAGCACGCAAGACCCGGTGCCGCCCGCCTCGTGATAGGCGTCGACGAGCACGCGCGCCCGCGCCGGCGTGACCAGGGAATCGAGGAGCAATCCGGCTCCGACACGCGCGGCGCGGCGCGCCGCGGTCACGCTGGCCGCTGCGCTGAGAACCGGTATCGGATGCTCGCGGCTGCGGGCGAGCGCGGCGTCGGCCGCGAGCGGACCGGTGCACCCGCCGCGCAACGCGCCGCTGACCAGCTCGAGCCCGGTCGCGAACCGAGCCGTCAGGTCGTCCATCGACACGCCCATGATCTCGAAGTCGACCGGAAGCGCGCCGGCCGCGACACCGAGCCCGACCCGGCCCGGGAACCGTGCCGCGAGCCACGCTGTCTCCTCGGCGACAAGGGCGGCCGGGCGCAGCGGCAACAGCAGCGGGCACGGCGCGGCCCAGCCGCGCGACATCGCGTCGAGCAGGAAGCCCGCGAGCTGGAGCGGGTTCGGGAGATAGCCGGCGAACCCACCGTGATGCTCGCTCGTCATCACGCCGTCGAAACCGTGGTCGGCGGCGAGCGCCGCCTGCGCACACAACTCCTCGATCGTCTCGGTCGGCCCGAGCCCGTGGGTCGGGTAGCTCCGAAACGAGACCGAGCCCGCAGCGAACGGCGAGGACGAGCTCAACTGCGCGTGTCCTCGATCCAGTCGGGCATGTCGATCGGCGGGTTCGGGAGCTGGCGCGCGCCGCGTTCGGCGAGGAAACGCGCGTAGCCCGCGGGGTCGGCCGGGAACGAGCGCGGGTCGCCCATCATCACCTCGAAGAGCTCTACACCATCGGGGCCGGCAACGAAGGGACCGAACGTGTCTCCCTGGTCGAGGGCGATGTGCGCGCCCTTGCGGCACACGACGTCGCCGCACGTCATCTCGCCCTCGAGCACGAACACGACGTGGTTGCTGTTGTGACCGTGCGGCTGCACGATCATGCCCGCATCCCAGTTCGCGTACAGAGAGAGGTACGCGGGTGAGAAGTCGAGCCATTTCTCGCGCACCGACATGATGCGATCACCGTGACCGATCCGCCGGACCTCCTGATACTCGAGGTCGTCGAGATGGCTGAAGCGCGGGCTCGTCGCTCCGGAGTCGGGCATCGACGTTCTCCTGTTCGAAACGCCTCTTCGAAACGCCTCTTCGAAACGCCTGTTCGAAACGGCGTTTCGAAGAGCTGCGGACCGCGAGCGTAACGACCGGGCGCGCCGCGGCCTCGCGACATAGGGTTACCGGCATGAGCGAATCACCTGACGTCGTATCGGTCGAGCGTCTCGTCGCCGCGCCCGCCGAACGCATCTTCGACCTCCTTGCCGACCCGGAGCGCCACCACGACATCGACGGTTCGGGAAGCGTTCGCAATGCCAAGGGCGGCTCCGAGCGCTTGACCATGGGCGCGAAGTTCGGCATGTCGATGCACCTGGGCATCAACTATTCGATGCTGAACGAGGTCATCGAGTTCGACGATGGCAAGCGCATCGCCTGGCAGACACGACCGTCCGGCAGCTTCCAGGGCAAGTTCTTCGGTGGCCGGATCTGGAGATACGAGCTCGAGCCGGCCGAGGGCGGCACGCTCGTGCGCGAGAGCTGGGACATCTCCCAGGAGAAGGGCCCGATCAAGGGTCTGCTGGGTATTGGGCCGTCGAAGCATCACACCCGCGCCGCGATGGAGAAGACGCTCGTCAACATCGCTCGGCTCACGGAGAAGTAGAGAAACTCTCCGTCGATCTCCTGGTCGGCGCCCAGCTGCAGTGCTCGCGCAAGTGCTCGCAGCTGCGCCAGCGGCAAGAAGCTGACGTGGGCGAAGCGGGGCTCGGTGCGGCTGCGGCCTCGGCAACGGTCTCGGAGGCTCGGTGACGCTGGAGCTACAGCCGTACTGCGGTCACGTGCTCGCCGTGGCCGAACGACGCTGATCCGGATTTCTCGCCGCGGCCCGTCGGAACATGGGGTCGGCGAGCGATGATCACAGCGTGAACGAGAGCGCGGCCGCCGACCAGGGTCCGCGGCTGCTCGCGTTGTACGACCGCGCGCTCCCGCAGGTCTACGGATACCTCGCGGCCCGGGTCGGCGACGCGGCCGTGGCCGAGGACCTGACCGGCGAGACGTTTCTCGCCGCGGTGCACGCCACGCGCGCGGGAAAGGTGCCCGACATCACGATCGCCTGGCTCGTGACGGTCGCACGCAACAAGCTCGTCGACCACTGGCGTCGCCTCGCGCGCGAAGAGCGCAGCCTGCGGCTCGCGACCGACCTCGATGCCGACGTGGTCGACGACGCAATGGACGCGCACTTCGACCGCCTACACGCCCGCAACGTGCTCGCCCAGCTCGGCGCTCATCACCGGGCCGCGCTCACGTTGCGGTACCTCGACGGCCTCTCGGTAGCCGAAGTCGCAGACCACCTCGGCCGCACGCTGCACGCGACCGAAGCCCTCCTCGTGCGCGCTCGTCACGCGTTCCGCGCGCGTTACGACGAAGAGCGCTACGTCGAAGGGCGCTACGACGAAGGGAGGAGCGATGACTGACCCGTTCGACGCGTTGCGCGAGCCGGTCGTGCCGCTCGCACCTCGACCCGCATTCACCCGCGAGCTCCGGCGCCGCATCGTCGCCGAGCTCGGACCCGATCCGGAGGACCACACCATGCCCACACTCGCCATCCGTGAATACACACCCGCCCGTTTGCATTCCCTCACGCCCTACCTCGCCACCAGCGACCCAGCGCGTGCCATCGAGTGGTACTCGGACGTGTTCGACGCCGTGCTCCTCGGTGATCCGATCGTCATGCCCGACGGCCGCATCGGACACGCCGAGATGCGCGTCGGCGACACCGTCTTCATGCTCGCGGGCGAGTTCGCCGAGGAGCAGCACCTCAGCCCGGAGACGCTCGGCGGCAGCACCGTCGGCCTGATGCTCCACGTCCCCGACTCGGAGGCAACGTACGCGCGCGCGGTCGAAATGGGCGCGACCGCGTTGCGGCCGGTCACGGAGTCCTACGGCGCGCGCGGCGGCACGATCCGGGATCCGTTCGGGCACCGCTGGTTCGTCCAGACCGCGATCGCGGCCGACGACGTGCCCGTCGCGGACGTCTTCGGTCGACGCTACGGCGACGTCGGCTACCTCACGCTGCTGGTCGCCGACGGCGAGCGCGCGGCGCGCTTCTTCGGCAGCCTGTTCAACTGGCAGCTCGAGCCCGGGTACCGGCCCGGCGCGTTCCACATCGCGTCGATCACACCTCCTGCCGGCATCGACAGCCGTCCGGGAGCTCCCGAGGTGCACGTCTACTTCCGCGTCGACGACATCGAGGCCGCCGCCGCGCGCGTGCGCGACCTCGGCGGCGAGGTGCTGTCGGTCGGCGATTACGAGTCGGGCGGAAACGCCGAGTGCGTCGACGACCAGGGACTCCGCTTCGATCTGTTCCGGCCCAAGCCCGGCTACTGACCGTCAGGACGGGTGATTCCGTCGCTCGGCCATCCGCCGGCGGAACTGGTCGCGTCGACGGTGCAGACGCACGAAGAACACCATCCGGGTCAGCGCGAGGGCGCCGACGAGCACACCGATGAGGACGTTGCCGCGCGCGATGAGTGCGATCGCCAGCGCGGCGCTGAGCGCGACGAGCACCCAGCGGATCACCCACATCGACGTCATCGAGCCCTCCTTGGTCATGTGTGCAGTTTCGGCGACGAATATGAGCGCCCGAGCCGGATGCGGTAAAGAGTTCGTGAACCTCGGGCTCCGTGACGAAGGGTGGGACCGATGGCAATCACGGGCATGGCGAACCTCGCGGTGAAGGTGGCCGACCTCGATGCCGCGTGCGCGTTCTACCTCGCGGCCGGCGCTCAGGTGCGCGACCGCATGGTATGGAACAACGGCGAACGGGCCGACATCTTCCTCGGACCGGTGATGATCACGCTGTTCACGCACGCGATCTACGAAGACCGCGTCGCCGTGCCGGCCGAAGGCTTCCTCCATCCTGCGCTCTTCACCGACGACCTCGACGCGGAGTTGCAGGGTCATACCGTCGTGTGGGGCCCGACCGTTGTCGAAGGCACGTTCGGCAAGCGACGCATCGCGTTCGTCGACGCGCCGGGCGGCATCCGGCTCGAGTTCATGGAGCAGCTCGAGCCTCCGCCTCACGGCGTCGGCTGAACGGAGAGACGCTGCGCGTCCGGACCCTCGATCCGCAGCCGCGAGAGGATGCCGTGGTGCTGGGCCTGCGCGATCAGCCATGCGGCGAGCACGCGCGCCGAAGCGTCGCGGAAGTGCACGCCGTCCGGCCGGAGCACGACGTCCCCGACGTGGGTGTCGCAATTCGTGTCGAGCTTCGGGCACATCCACGTGAAGAGATCCGCCATGACGACGTGTGGTTCCGACGCGGCAACCTGTCGCAAGATCCCATTCTGACAATCGTTGTGTTGGTACCAGGTCGGAGACTTGTACGGGAACCCCGCGTACGCCGTCGTCGTGATGATCACGTACGCACCTTTGGACGCGAGCAGACGGATCTGCTCGTGCAACTCGTGCGTGAACACCGCGTCATACAAGGGCTCGCACGGTGCCGTCCAGTGGCCGTCGATCTCGTGCACAGCGTCCGTCGGGTCGGAGACGAGCATCACGACGATGTCGGGCCGGAAGACCGACACTGCGTACGCCCAATTGTCGCGACACACGTGCGACTGGCCCGTGTATACGTCGCCACTCGGATATCTGAAGCGCGTCTCCTCGGGAAGGAGGCGGCAGCCGATCGAGCCGAGGTTGAGCACGTCGAGCGGCGGGTTCGTGTGCACGCGCTTGAAGCCTTCGTCGGCGCTGTACAACGCGATCGAGTTACCGACTACCAGCATTCGCGGCACGCGCAGTCCGTGTTTCTGCCGCGGGGGCGTCGGGACCGGGCTGCGGATCTGGTCGGACACGACGACGCGGGGAGCCGGCGAAGCCGCGGTCGCGACCATGATCGCGGCGACGACCGCAGCACCGGTCGCCAGGCTGAGCGTGAGCCGCCGAGCCGCCGAACCTCCGGTGTTGTGGCGCGAGCCCGCGCCGCGCCGGATCGGTCGTTCGATGACACGATACGACACTGCCGCCACCACGAGCGTCGTACCGACCTGAACCCCGAGCAACGGCCAGCCGCCGAGATGCACCCGTGATTGGTCGAGCGCGACGTAGATCGGCCAGTGCCACAAGTAGACGCCGTAGCTGACGAGTCCGAGCGCGCACAACGGCCGGAACGCGAGCAGGTGGCATACCGGGCCGCGCCGAGGGTGCACCGCGGCTGCGATCACGACCACCGTCGCGACCGCGCACGCGAACAGGCCGCCTCGGTACAGGTCGGTCGACGAACCCGAGACGCGCGTCCACACGATCGCGAGCAGCGCGAGCGCCCCCAGCGCGCCGGCTTCGAGCGCGACCCGTGCGCGCGGCGTCCGCACCGGACCCCTCAGCGCGAGCCACGACGCGAGTGCGGCGCCGACGAGGATCGACGCGACGCGCGTGTCGGTGCCGTAATAGACACGCGACACGTTGGCAGGGTCGAAGATCACGAGTGTCCACGTCAGCGATGCGATCGCCAACCCGATCGATGCGACGAGCAGCCGCCGAGCCGCGACCCGACTCCCACGGCCGTAGACGAGCGCGGCGACCAGCAACGGCCACACCAGGTAGAACTGCTCCTCGATCGCCAGGCTCCACGTGTGGTCGAGCGGCGAAGGCTGGCGGAACAGCGACCAGTAGTCGCGGCTGGTGAAGATCGCCCGCCAGTTCGCGAAGTATCCAATCGTCGCGAGCGCGTCGCCACGAATCGTCGCGAGCTCGTCGGGCTTCGCGAGCAGCACTGCATACGCCGCGACCGCCAGGAGCACGCAGGTCAGCGCGGGCAGCAGGCGGCGAGCGCGGCGCATCCAGAAGCCACCGAGCGCGATGCCTCCCCGGTCGCGCGCCTCGGCGAGCAGCAGCGAAGTGATCAAGAAGCCCGAGAGCACGAAGAACGCGTCGACGCCGAGGAACCCGCCGGACAGATGTCCGCCGTGGAACAGCAACACGCCCGCAACCGCCAGCCCCCGCAGCCCGTCGAGCGCGGGTTGATGCGTCAGGCGCGGATGGTCATCCGCCGCCCCTGGAGATCGGGCCGAGACATCTTCAATTCCCCCGGATGCGTGCATCGGGTGTCAGGGATTGAACTCGACCGGCGACGCGAACCGGGAAGGTCGCCACGGGGTCCGACTCGGCACGCCTAAAGATGCCATGTCCGCCGGCCGAACTGTCAACATCTGGCTGGCGCCGGACGGCCTGTCTGCTTTGGTACGAAATGGCCGGTAGACTTCGCAGTTCCCTCAGAATGCTCGGCGGTTGTGCTCAACCCGGACGCAACCCTGACGTTCAAGAGTCTGAGACCGACACTCGGCGGGACAGGACCATGATGCTTTCTCATACCTCGACGATCAGGGCGCGCTGGGCGGCAGGCCTCCTCTGCGTGCTCGCCCTCGGCGCGTGCAGCTCGAGCTCCAAGAAGGGGACCGGCACGACCGGAACGACCAACGCGAAGCAGGCCGCCACGCTGCTCAACAAGGCGCTGCAAGAGCAGGTGTCCGGCAATACCAGCCAAGCGGAGAAGGACTTCACCGAGGTGGTCCGCCTCGACCCCAGGAACAAGTTCGGGTACTACAACCTCGGGCTGATCGCGCAGAACGCGGGAAACAAGGACACGGCCAAGAACGACTACCACATCGTCCTCACGATCGACGCGAACTACACGCCGGCGCTGTACAACTTCGCCATCCTGCGCGCCCAAGACGGCGCGACGGCAGACGCGATCGCGCTTTACCGGCGCGCGACCGCCTCCGATCCGAAGTTCGCGGATGCGCACTTCAACCTCGGTCTCCTGCTGCGGGCGTCCGGGCAGACGGCGGCCGGCAACACCGAGGTCCAGACCGCCGTGAGACTCGACCCGAAGCTCGCGGCGAAGGCACAGGCTCAGGGAGTCCCGCTCCCGGGCAAGTAGCAACCGGCTCGAACGACCTCAGTGACGCGGTTTCACCGGTCTGCCGGTCCGATCGACGGCCCGACGGAGCACGAAGATGTGATGGAGCGCGAGCAGGCGCCGCCACGACGTGTGCGCGTCCTCGTAGTCCCAGAGGCGTGCGAGCCAGGGGTCGGGCAACAGCTTCCGCCGCCAGATTCCTCCGGTGAGCAGATAGCTGGGTCCGCCGAACGCGCCGAGCCGGATCACCTCGAGATCCGGAAACTCGCGCCTGAAGACGTCCCGGTCGCGCTCGAGGATCAAGTAACTCATCGCTTGGTTCGACGACATCGCACCCTCGCTCGTGAACTCCCACGCGGCTGCGCGCTCGTCGAAGGGCTCGGGGTGCATGTGCTTGTACATGAGCTTCGCCATCGGGCTCCAGTAGGGCTCCACGGCAACCAGTACGCCGCCGGGTCTGAGCACACGTTCGAGCTCGGAAAAGAACCGCCGGATCTGCGGAATGTGGTGGATCACGTGCATGGCGAAGACGACGTCGATGCTCGCGTCGGCGAAGGGTGCGTCCTCCGCGGCGAAAACGAGATCGAGACCACGAATCGGGCGGATGTCGGACGTCACGATGCCGGGCACGACCTCGGAGAGGAACCCACCGGCCGATCCGAGCTCGACCCGTACCCTCGCCTCGGGGGCATACGCGTGCGCGGCCGCGAGCATCTTCGCGTAGACGCGCTCGTACACGCGCCGGAGCGACGGCTTCGTCCGCAGGAGAACTCGCTGAACCTCCGCCGACTCCGCGGAATCGAGATCTATGCCCCGGGCGAGCGGCTCTGTCCACCCTCCTGCCCGCATGGTCGACAATCATGGGCCGACATGCAATCGGCCGGCAACCCGTGAACCATCTCGCGATCCAGTCGCTCGGGGTGGCGTTCGGCGGCCTCGCGCTGTTTCTGGTGGTGTTCGCGCTGTCGCGGCGCGGGTTGTTGTCGTTGCGTTACGCGCTCGGCTGGATGGCCGTATCGGCGCTGTTGCTCATCGCGACGCTCGCGCTCGCGATCGTCGGAGGTGTCAGCGACTCGCTGCCGTTGACTCCGACGGGCCTCATCGCCGCCCTGGGCCTCGGCTTTCTCACGCTCGTCGCGTTGCAGCTCTCGATCTCGCTCTCCGGACATCAGGAAGCGATTCGCGAGCTGAGCGAAACGAACGCGCTGCTCGAGGAGCGTCTCGCGCGTGTCGAAAAGCGTGAGCGAGCGCGGGACACGGACTGAGGGGTCGAAGTGGCGAGCACTACGATGTTGGGTCGATGACCGCGCAGATTGAAGAACGGTCAGACGTTGCGAACGTCCGCGACACGCGCCACGACGCGACCTCGGTGCGACCCAGCTTGGCGGTATTCGCGCCGTTGCTGCTCGTCGCGATCGCGATCGCGTTCAACCTCTTCGTGCTGCGCGCCGAGGTGCGCGGCGTCGCCGCGCCGAACGACACCGGTGTCCACATCTCGATGGTGCACTGGGCGGAACAGCGTCTGAGGCACGGCCAGCTCGTGTTCGACGGCTGGTACCCGCGACTCTCGTTCGGCGTCGCGCAGTTCCACCACTACCAGAGCTTGGCGCCGATCCTCGGCGGTGCGATCGCGATCATCTTCGGGGCGGCGCGCACGGTTGCGTGGTCCAACTACCTCCTCGTGTCGTTGTGGCCGCTGTGCATCTACTGGGCGGTCCGTCTGTTCGGGTTCCATCGCTGGATTGCCGGCATCACCGCGCTCGTATCGCCTCTCGTCTCCTCGGTCACGCTCTACGGCTTCGAGCACGGCAGCTTTCAATGGCGCGGCAACGGCATCTGGACGGCGCTCTGGGGCATGTGGCTCCTCCCGCTCGCACTCGCGTTCTCGTATCGCGCCGTATCGCGCGGCAAGGGATACGCGCTCGCCGCGCTCTTCGTCGGGCTCACCATCACCGCGCACTTCCTCACCGGTTACCTCGCCCTGATTGCGATTCCCGTTTGGGTGATCATCAAGCCGAGCGAATGGCTGCGTCGCGCCGGGCGCGCGGCGGTCGTCGGCGTCGGGAGCGCGCTCGTTGCCGCGTGGGTGATCGTTCCCTTGCTCGCCGACAGCAAGTGGTCCGCCCGCACCGAGTTCAACAACGGCACGTTCTGGTCGAACTCGTTCGGCGCCAAGAAGGTGCTCGGTTGGCTCGTCAGCGGTGAGCTGTTCGATCACACGCGCTGGCCCGTGTTCACGATGCTCGCCGCGATCGGCACCTTGGTGTGCATCTGGCGGTTCGGGCGCGACGAAAGAGCGCGCGCGGTCCTCGCGTTCACCGCGATCAGCCTGGTGCTCTTCTGCGGTCGGGGCGCGTTCGGGTTCATCATCAACCGGCTGCCGGGCGGCAAAGACTTGCTGCTCCACCGGTTCATCATCGGTGTGCATCTCGGCGGCATCGTGCTCGCCGGAGTCGGGGCGTCCTTCCTGGCGCAGGAGTCGTACATACGGGCGCGACGTTGGACACGCTTCCGCCCCTCCGCGATCGTCGCCGCGTTGCTCGCTCTCGGGCTCGTCGTGCTGTTGCCCGCCTGGCGGGAGCGCGCGCACTACGACAACCTCGATGCGCAGGGGATCGACATCCAACGCACCTACGACCGCACCGATGGTCGCGACTTCACGACACTCGCCGATCAGGCCGCCGCCCTCGGCGGGGGCCGGATCTACTCGGGATCGCCGGCGAACACCGGTCAGCAAATCGCCATCGGATCGGTCCCGACCTACATCTATCTGATCGACGACGACGTCGACGCGGTCGGCTTCGGCCTGCGGACGCTGTCGTTGAGCTCCGACGTCGAGGTCCGCTTCAGCGACAGGAACGCCGCGCAATACAACCTGTTCAACGTCCGGTATGTGATCCTGCCCGCCGGCCAGCCGCCCTCGGTCCCCGCGACGCAGTTGCAGTCGGCGGGCCGCTGGCGTCTGTGGCAGGTCGCGACCTCCGGGTATCTCCAAGTCGTCGACACGACACCGGCCCTCGTCGCCGATCGAACGAACATCGGCCAACGCACCGAGGCGTTCCTCCGGTCGCCGCAGCTCGCACAGGGTTTGGTCCCGGTCGTCGCCTTCGGAGGAAGTCACGCGGCAACGCCAACCGATCCGAGTGGTACCGCCGAAGCGGGGCCGGCCGGCAACGTCGACGTTCAGTACGACCTCCCTGACGACGGCCAATTCGGAGGCGTGGTCACCGCGAATCGGTCCGCAGTCGTGATGCTCAAGGCCACTTACGATCCGCGTTGGGCGGTGACCGTCGACGGCAAGACTGCGAAGACCCAGATGCTCGCGCCGAGCTTCGTCGGCGTCGCGGTCCCGGCGGGCCGGCACACGATCGCCTTTCGCTACGTCGCCTACCCGCACTACTGGGAGCTGCTGACGCTCGGGGCGCTCGCACTGATCGCACTGGCGCTCGTGCCGCGCTTCGGTCCGGGTGCGGTACGTCGGCTGAAGCAGCGACGCGCACAGTGAGCGATCGGCGTGCCGGCGTCTCGGCCGGTCGGCACGGTGACGTCCTGATCGTCATCCCTGCGTTCAACGAGGAGGCAACGGTCGCGGGTGTCGTCGAAGAGGTGCGCGCCGCCGGTTTCGCGGCGCTCGTCGTCGACGACGGTTCCGTCGACCACACCGCCGACCTGGCCGAGCAGGCCGGTGCCACCGTGCTGCGATTGCCGGTGAATCTCGGGGTAGGCGGCGCGTTGCGCTGTGGGTTCCGATACGCGGTCACACACGACTACCGAGTCGTGGTGCAATGCGACGCCGACGGTCAACACGACGCGGCGCAGATCGCGACGCTGCTCGACGCGATGGCCGAAAACGATGCGCAGCTCGTCGTCGGCTCGCGCTTCGCGACGGCCGGCGACGCCTACGACGTCGGGCGGATGCGCCGGTTCGTGATGCGGCGCCTCGCGGCGATGGCATCGCGGCGAACGGGGATACGTGTCACCGACGCGACCTCGGGCTTCCGGGCGATCGGCGGCAAGCTGCTCGGGGCGTTCGCGGCCGCATACCCCACGGAGTACCTCGGCGACACGATCGAATCGCTGGCGCGCGCGGGTCGGGCCGGGTACCGCGTGGTCGAGGTGCCGGCGGCGATGCGGCCGCGGGCGGCCGGCGTCTCGAGCGCGTCCTCGATCTCGTCGGCGTGGTACTTGCTGCGAGTCGTCACCGCGGTGTGGCTGCAGCGCTACCGACCGACGGGGCGGCGCGTGGTGCGGTTCACCCTGTGGGAGGGCGATCGGGCGTGAGGATCGCCATAACCGGGGTGACCGGGTTCATCGGTCGCCACCTCGCCACGCGCGCGCTCGAAGCCGGGTTCGACGTGACCGCGCTCAGTCGTCGCGCATGGACGGGCCCGCCGTACGTTCCCCTCGACGATCGTCACTTCCTCGAGCTGCCCGCGTGGCCCGACCCGACAACGCTCGCGAACGTCGACATCGTCGTGCACCTCGCGATCGCCCCCCAGTCGGCGTCGCCCGCCACCGTCGACGCCGTGAACCGCATCGGCAGCGCCCGCCTGTACGAAGTCGCGCAGCGCGCCGGCGCCGGCCGCTTCATCTTCGTGTCGTCGCAGTCGGCACACGCCGGTGCCACGTCGGCCTACGGCCGCTCGAAACATGCGGTCGAGCAGCAACTCGCGTCCGAGCCCGGCGTGGTCGTGGTCCGGCCGGGCATGGTGTTCGGCGATACCGACGACGGCTTGATGGGCCGCGCGACGAAGACGGCCGCCAAGCTGCGCGTGTTCCCCGTGATCGGCGGTCGCGCCGCGCGCGTGCAACCCATCGAGGTCAACGAGCTGTGCGACGCACTCCTCGCACTCGCCACGATCGACGGTCCGCCGAGGGTCGTCGCGTTGGCAGATCCAACCGTGCGACCGCTGGCCGATCTGATTCGCAGCCAGGCGCGGGCCCGCTTCGGCGTGAATCCCACCGCGATACCCGTACCGCTCGGCCTGGCCCGGGCGGGCGTGCGTTGGGTCTCGCGCCTCCACATCCCGTCGCCGATCAGCGAAGAGAACCTCGACGGCATCGCCGCCTTCGAGCCGATGGACACGGCCGCCGACGTCGAGTTGCTCACGAGCGTGCGCACCCTCCGGAGCCTGCGGACGGTGCCTCCGGTGGAGCCCCGCCGACTCATCCTCGTCGGCGCCGGCCGCATCGGCCTCGTGCACGCGCTCACTGCCGCGCATCATCAACGCATGGTGCTCGTCGGCATCGTCGACCTCGATCTCGCCGCGATGAAGCGACTCGCATCGTTCGCGGGTCCGCGCCTACCCATGTTCACGGACCTCGACGAAGCGATCGCGGCGGTGCGGCCGGACGCCGCGATCATCGGTACGCCGCCGTCGAGCCACGTGCCGCTCGCCCGCAAGCTGCTCGAAGCGGGGATCGACGTGCTCGTCGAGAAGCCGGTCGCCGCGTCGGATGCCGACCGGGACGCGTTGTCCGGCGTCGTCGCCGGACATCCCGATCGCTATCTCGGAACCGGCTACCTCTCGGGCTTGCTCCCGCACCTTGCTGCGATCGCGCCCGACATGCGCGCGGGACGCTTCGGAACGCCGCGTTCGTTCGAGGCCCATGCGTTCGTCTCGCGGGTCGAGGCGGGCGTCGCCGAGCAGCGCGACATGTGGGAGCTCGACCCCACGATCAGCGGCGGTGGCGCGCTCGTCAACCTCGGCGTCCACGTGCTCGCCATGATCGACGTGTTGCTCGGCGCGGCCGAGGTCGAGCACGCGGTGCTGGTCGCGCCGGGCGCGCGCGCCACCGAGGACGGCGCGACGCTCTCGCTGCGCGCGGGCGGGGTCGAGGGAGCATTCACCACCGCGTGGCATCTTCCCGGATTCGACATGCCCGAGAACCACCTGCGGGTCGACACTGATCGCGGCTACGTGGTGTGCACGACCTCGTGCGCCGCGTTCGTGAGCGGCGACGAGGTTCGGCTCGTGCACCAAGTCGACGCCGATCGCGGCTTCGACCTCGCGCCCCTCGATGCCGGCGGTGCGTTCTGGAACGAGCAGGACCTCCTCGCCCGGCGCGAGCCGGGCGCCAATTCGCTCGACATCGCGCGCCGCGTCGAGGATCTCATCACCGGCGTGTACCGGACCGCGGAGCGCGTCGCGCCGCCGACATCGCAGCCCGTGGTACCGAACGTCGTGGCGACGCCCTCGGTCGACACGCCGATGCCCGATCTGCGCGGCGCGCCCGCCGTCGTCGCGCGCGCCTGGGCAGGTCCGGCGCTCATCGGCACCGCCGCGCACGCTCGCGACGAGGCGATCGTCGCCCTTCCCGACGCCCCCGGCCACTTCCGCACCCTCACCAACAAGGGCGCGACGACGCTGGTACGCGAGCTCGGCATCGGCCGACTCGGGCGCGCCGCGTTCGGCCTGTCGCCAGTCGGCGCGGCCTCCGCCGGGGGAAGGCCATGGGAAGCACTGCTGGTGATGCTCCGCGCGGAGCTGCGGCGACTCTCGCGCGCGTATCGCGGGTCGCTCGTCGTCGACGCGTATCTCGTCGATCTCGCTACCGCGACCGGCCACGTCGCCGCGATCGAAGCGGCACTCGACGACCTGCACTCGTACTGTCCCAATGCGCGGATCGGCCTCGAGGTCAACGCCGTCTCCCGCTTGGTGCCCCACATCCCGACGGTCGCGTCACGCCTCGACATCGTCGTCGCGCTCGGCACGCTGTCGGCAACGAGCCTGGCGCCGGTACGCGAGCTTCTCCCCGCGTCCGCCGAGCTGGTCGTGAAGACCGGCGTTCTGCCGCGCGAACTGCTCGAGATCGCCTGGGCGCAGCCCGAACGCTGGACCGGCGCCGACGGACGCCTGATCGTCCACTGGCCGGGCGCCCCGACACTGCGGCCGTTGCATGCCGACGCGATCGCGCGCGCCAAGCGCTCCGCGGGCCTCGATTCGGCCTGATCAAGCCCGATCAGCAGCTCCTGATCGGGAACGAATCGGACATCGTGACCCGTCGCGCTCCGATGGCCGCTCGGCCGGTCGAATGAGATGGCGATGACTGTCGACTTCATCGGCCCGTTCGAGCATCACGACGTCGTCGTGAACGGATGCAGTGTCCCGTTCCTCACCGCGACCCCGTTGAACGGCGGGCGGGTCCATCTGACGCTCGACGGACGTTTCGGGCTCGACCTCACGGTGGCCGAAGCCGAACAGATCGTCCCGTTCATTGCCGATGCCATCGCGATCGCGTCGGGATACACCGCGCACCCACACGCGACCGAGAGCCCCGATCCGAAACCGCGACATCCATTCGCGCGCATGACCAGCCTGATCGACGCAAGCGACCTCGCGCCCGAGTGACCTACGTGCAGATCGAGATGTTGTCGACGTTGTTGTCGGTGACCCAGTCGGACGCCGACCGAATCGTCGGCGTCTTGCACGACGGGCAGTCGTAGATCTCGACGAGCGCCGCCTTCCCTGTCGTCGGGCTGACGGTATAGAACCGGTCGCCCTCACGGATCGCCGTTCGCACGGCCTCGACCGAGATTCGCTCGCGGTAGTACCCGAGGGCATCGCCGAGCCCAACCCGGGTGACGTGTTGGTGAAAGAGCGTCGACGACCGGTTGACGCAGGTGATGAAGTGCACGTTCGTCGCCATGACGCCATCCTCTCGACGACACGCCTGCGCATCCACAGAAGTGGCCGGGCCCCGGCTGGAACAAGGACCCGGCCGTTCTTCTGGATTGTTCCGGGCGGGAATTTGGGGTTGCTCGCCTTGGGAACACTGAATATTCGCGCATGCCGCAGTCGGTGCGCAATACGTCGAAACCCGCGGATTTACCGCATGATCTATTACCGCCCGGATGGGTTGTGACACCCGGCCTCCGCTCGGCTAGCTTCGAGGGTCTTGTTGCGGTTGTGGAACATGTTGTTGATGTTCCGACGCCGGCACGCCGGCGCCGCCCTGGCGACCTTGAGCGCATTCAGCGTCGCCCTGGCCGGCCTGGCCGCGTCGTCGGGGACCGCCGCGGCGAGCGTCGGCTCCGACCAGACGGACATCGCTCGGCTGGAGCAACAGATCGCGGCGCAAGGCGCGCACGCGCAGGCGCTCGTCAGCCGCTACAACGAGGTTCAGGCGCACGTCAACGCGCTCGACGCGCAGATCGCGCACGACCAGACGCTCCTCGCCGCCGACCAACGGGTCGAGGCGGCCGCGACGAGCGCACTGCGCCGCATGGCGATCAAGGCATACGTATCGGGCGCGGGAATGAACTCGCCCGCACTCGCGATGTTCAGCGGCACGTCGAGCGTGGAGTCGATGCTCGAACAGAACCAATACCTCGGTGCGGTCAACTCCAAGTTCGACGACGCGTTGACCGCGTTGCGCCGGGATCAAAGTCGCACGCAGGACGCCCAACATGGTCTGCAACTCGAGCAGGGCCGGGCCCGCGAGACCCTCCGCCAGCTCACGACCGCGCACGACGCGGCGACGGCCGCGATCGCCGCCGACGAAGCGAAGCTCAGCCACATCAGCGGCGACCTGCGTGCCCTCCTCGCCGCGGCGAGCGAACGGCGCCGGGCGGCCGAGGTGGCGGCCGAGCGGGCGCTGGCCGCGGCGCCAAAGGCAGCCCCCTCCACGCCGGACTTACCTCCACCGACGCCCACGACCACGCCGCCGCAGGCATCGTCGCCCGTACTGCTGCCGGCACCTACGACCCCGCCGACTTCGGTACCGCCGCGGTCATCGCCCGGCGGTTACGCGAATCCCCTACGGGCCGTGGTCGGGCTCACGTCCGAACGGATCGACCAAGGCGTCGACTACAGCGGCTTCGGCCCGATCTACGCGATCGGCGACGGCGTCGTGCTCAGCACCGTCGGATCCGGGTGGCCGGGAGGCACCTTCATCGCCTACCGGCTGACCAACGGTCCCGCCAAGGGGCTCGTCGTCTACGCCGCCGAGGACATCGAGGCGAGCGTGCAAGTCGGCGCGACGGTGACGTCCAGCACCGTCCTCGGCCACATGTTCCTGGGGCCCTCCGGCATCGAAACCGGCTGGGCGGACGGCTCGCGGTTGCCCGACACGATGGCGCGCACCTACGGGCAGTTCGACGGCTCGAACGCCACCGCCTTCGGATACAACTTCTCCCAGCTCTTGCAATCGGTCGGTGCTCCGGGCGGCGTTTCGAGCGGCACACCGAGCGGCACGCTCCCGCCGTCGTGGCCTCGCTGGTAAACGTGTTCGTCGCGTCTCGTTCTCCGGTGGGGCCCCGAGTCTGAACCGACTCGGAAAGCCACCCGCCGCCAGATCTGGCAGACCGCCAAGGGCACCACGAAAGTCGACGCCCAGGCCGAGCGCACGGAGATCGTGTCTCGGATGCGGCTCGGGCAGCGGATCGAGCGCACGAGATTGACGGTCGCTGAGGTCGCACAGCACTGGCTTGAACGCGCGAGGGGGCAACGGACGCTGGGACCTGGCCACCCGCGAACGCTACGAGCAGATCGTGCGCGTTTGCGTCGAGGCGACACCCAACCCGACGCAACGACCGCTAGGTGTATTGCCCTGGCAGGTTGCCGACGTTGTTATGGGTGGGCCGCCGATGGCGGTGTGGTGTCGGTGATGGTTGTAGGTGTGAAGCCATCGGGCAAGGGCGCGGGTTCGTTGACCGTCTGAGGTCCAGGGTCGGGCGTACGCCCACTCGACCTGCAGGGTTCGGTTGAAGCGCTCGATTTTGCCGTTGGTTGCTGGCCTGTAGGGCTGGGTGAAGGTGTGCACGATGTCGCCGAGAGCGGCCGCGAATGCGTCGCTTCGGTAGCAAGCACCGTTGTCGCTCAGGACGCGTTCGACGACGATGTCGTGGTCGGTGAAGAACGCAAGTGCGCGGGTCATGAACTCGGCGGCGGTTCGGCCTTGTTCGTTTGCGAGCACTTCGCTGTAGGCGCGAGTAGCCGTCGATCGCCGAGTGCACGTATGCGTAACCGAGGCGCGCGTTGCGGGCGCGACGGCTGTTTGGCCGTGCGGTTCGGCCATGGACGCGCCAGCCGCCACCTCGGGGGATGCGACCCAGTTTCTTGATGTCGACATGGACGAGCTCACCGGGCCGGGACATCACGATCCGGCGGATCGGCGCTCGGGTCACACGGTCGAGATGATCAAGCCGGTTCAGCCCGTGACGGCTCAGCACACGATGCACTGTCGACGCCGGCATCCCCACGATGCCCGCGATCCGAGCGGGACCGAGTCCCCGATCCCGGCGCAGGCTGATGATGCGACGCTCGCGACTCGGCCGCGTTTGATGGGGTGACCGGTGCGGCCGCGACGACCGATCCTCGAGCCCGGCACGACCATCAGCTTGATAGCGCCGCCACCACACATAGGCACGATCTCGGGAGATCCCCATCGACGCGGCCGCCTGCGCGACCGGCCAACCAGCCTCGATGCGTTGACACAAACGAAGACGCCCTTCGGGCGTGAGTGGAGCGTTACGGTGCACAAGAGCCTCCGTTGCGAGTGGGTTGCCTGCTAGCTCCACACTCGCTCGGAGGCTCAACTCATCCGCGGACCCCGTCAGCAACGTCCATGGGCACTACAGCTAGGTGACGCGAAGCTCCGGGATCTGACGGCCGATCGGGTCGCGGCTTGGTCGCAGGGCAACGAACGAGTGCTCGCACCCACGACAGCAGCCCTGACGTTGATGGTGCTGAACCAGGTCTGCCGCTACGCCCTCCGTCGTGGCTGGCTGGCCGACAATCCGGTCGGTCGTCTCGAAGCCGGGGAACGGCCACACGGCAAGGCCCAACCGGTCGCGATCCTCGAAGGCACGGACCTCACCCGCGTGCTCGAACATGCCGGAGAACATCGACCCCTCTTCGAGTTCCTCGCCTATACCGGCCTACGGATCGGTGAAGCCCTCGGGCTGCGCTGGTGCGACATCGACTTCGACGCCGCGCTCATCCGGGTGCGCCAACAACTTTCCCGCCAGCGGACCCCAAAGCGGCTCAAAACCGACACAGGCAACCGAGATGTCGTGCTCGCCGCCCCCGTCGCAACGATCCTGCATCACCAGTGGGACGCATCAGCACACCGAGACGGCGACGACCTCGTCTTCTGCGAAGGCGACGGCCGGGGACTCGTTTACAACTACGTCGCAGAAGCGTTCCGGACCGCGGTCAACAACGCCGCGATCACCGGGCGCGGAAGGCTGTCACTGCACTCCCTGCGTCACGGCTTCGCGTCGATGTTGATCGCTTCCGGGCTGAACGTGATGTTCGTCTCACGCCAACTCGGCCACGCCAAACCGACGACCACCCTTTCGGTCTACGCACACCTGTTCAACCAGGCCGAACACGCCCACACCGCCCGAGCCGCACTCGAAGCAAGCCACCAGACGCTTACTGAGCGAGCGCCGAACCCAGCCGACGCGTGCCGATCAGCGGAAACCGCTGTGGCAACAGACGCCACCATTGAGCGGCCCGGAACGTGAGAGGGGACCCCGGCGAAGGGGGTCCCCTCTCAATTCGGCTGCCGACCTTCCTTGGTAGGCAGCGCGACTAACCGAGCGGAATCACCGTGATCGTCCGGTTGGTGTAGGTAACGTTGCTCGTGTCTGAGTTCTTGTAGTTCATCGTGAACGTGTTCGACCCACCGGTCACGGTCAGGTACGTCACCGTGCTTCCCTGGTCGGTCGCCTTCGGAGTCTGGTTGCCACCGCTGATCCCGGCCGTGTAGGCGTTCTGATCACTGGCTGCGAGCGTCGTTGCACCACTCACGACGAAGCTGACCGAACCGCTCTGTGGGTTGCCCGTTGTGGCAACTCCCGCAGTGACGACGACCATCACCCGTGTACCGGTCGTCAACGTTACGGACGGGGTACCCCCAGTCGTGCAGCCAGTCGTGTTGTAGGTGGCCAAGGCGTACGTGCAGCTCGCGGTGTTAGTAGCGGTCGCCGGAGCGGCGAACGCACCTGTCCCGTTCGCTCCAGCAGCACCGGTCGGCCCGGTCGGACCGGTGGGACCGTCCACACCCTGCGCTCCGGTCGGGCCTTGCGCACCTGTAGAACCGGTCGCACCCGTGCCGCCAGTTGTACCCGTCGCACCGGTCGCACCGGTCGCACCCGTGACGCTCGCACCGGTCGCACCCGTGGCACCTGTCGCTCCAGTGTTCCCTTGCGGACCTGTCGGACCCACCGCGCCTTGCAACCCACCAGGGCCTACTGCCTTCGGACTGGTCACCGACGTCGTTGCGGCGGCGTTGCCCGTGTAGCCGAGGTTCGTGAGGATGACGTGCGTGGTGTCGGTGATCGAGCTAACGGAGTAGTAGCCGCCACCCTGAACGAAGAGCACCTGGCCAACAGCCATCCATGACGTGTTCACCACAGTCACCGTGACGTTGCTTCCAGACGCCGGTTGAGTGAAGTTCGCCGAAGTCGTGGTGAAGGCATTTGTACCGGCCGCACCCGTGCCACCAGTCACACCGGTGGCACCAGTCGCACCCGTATTACCGGTCGGACCCTGCGCTCCAGTCGGACCCTGAGCACCCGTGGCACCAGTCACACCCGTGGCACCGGTCGCGCCCGTGGCCCCGTTGTTGCCGTTCGTGCCGTTGGTACCCGTGGCACCAGTCGCGCCCGTGGCCCCGTTGTTGCCGTTCGTGCCAGCAGCACCCGTGGCACCAGCCGCTCCGGTCGCACCGGCAGCGCCAGTCGCGCCGTCGCTGCCGTTGGTTCCGTTCGTGCCGTTGGTGCCAGCAGCACCAGTGGCACCCGTAGCACCCGTAGCTCCGTTACTGCCGGTCGCACCGTCAGCACCCGTGGCACCAGTCGCACCGTCAGTGCCGTTGATTCCGTTGGTGCCGTTCGAACCTGCAGCGCCGGTAGCACCAGTGGCGCCGGTCGCACCATTAGTTCCGTTCGTGCCGTTGGCACCAGTGGCGCCCGCAGCTCCCGTCGCACCGTCAGCACCCGTGGCACCGTTGGTTCCGTTCGAACCCGCAGCACCCGTCGCACCATCAGCACCCGTGGCACCCTGCGCACCGGTCGGGCCCTGAGCACCCGCGGTGCCGGCAGCACCGGTCGCACCGTCAGCGCCCGTGGCACCCGTCGCACCATCAGCACCCGTGGCACCAGTCGCACCGTTGGTTCCGTTGGTTCCGTTCGAACCCGCAGCACCCGTCGCACCGTCATTGCCGGTCGCACCCGTGGCGCCGTTGGTTCCGTTGGTTCCGTTGGTTCCGTTCGAACCCGCAGCACCCGTCGCACCATCAGCACCCGTGGCACCGGTCGCACCGTTCGTGCCGTCGGTTCCGTTCGAGCCGGCAGCACCCGTCGCACCATCAGCACCCGTGGCACCCTGCGCACCGGTCGGACCCTGAGCACCCGCGGTGCCGGCAGCACCCGTCGCACCATCAGCGCCAGTGGCACCCGTCGCACCGTTGGTTCCGTTCGAACCCGCAGCACCCGTCGCACCATCAGCGCCGGTCGCACCCGTCGCACCGTTGGTTCCATTGGTTCCGTTCGAACCCGCAGCACCCGTCGCACCATCAGCGCCGGTCGCACCCGTGGCGCCGTTCGTTCCGTTGGTTCCGTTGGTTCCGTTCGAGCCGGCAACACCCGTCGCACCATCAGCACCCGTGGCACCCTGCGCACCGGTCGAACCCTGAGCACCCGCCGTACCCGTAGCTCCAGTCGCACCCGTCGCACCGTTACTGCCGTTCGAACCCGTAGCCCCCGTCGCGCCGGTCGCACCAGTGGAGCCGTTGGAACCGGCAGTACCAGTTGCGCCCGTTGCACCGGTCGTGCCATTGGTGCCAGCAGCGCCGGTAGCACCCGCTGCACCCTGCGCACCCGGGGAGCCGTTCGTGCCGGCGGCACCCGTCGCACCAGCAGCACCCGTCGGACCCTGCGCCCCGGTCGGACCCTGCGCACCTGTGGCACCAGCCGAGCCCGCGGCACCCGTCGCGCCGGCTGCACCGTTGGAGCCGGCAGCGCCCGTCGCGCCCTGAGGTCCGGTCGCGCCCGCGGAACCGGCGTCACCGTTGCGGTCATACGTGAGGAAGACCGTGTCACCGGCGACGAACGGTTGCGCGACGCCCGACGACGTGACCGTGATCGAGATGTTGAAGTAGTTGCCGACCGTCGCGACCGCAGAGATCGTCCCGAACAGCTGGTTCGAGCTCGAGGCCTTGATCACCCGGAAGTACGCCTTCGGCGTGCCCGTGCCGTCGGCGAAGTGCGCGAGCGCCGTCGTCCAGTTGTTCCCGTCCGCGCCGGTCTTGCTCGCGCGGATCATCGTTGAGGTCCACTCGCTGGTGCCGGAGTTGTTCAGTCGCAGATCGCCGCTGCCCGGATCGGTGTCGGCAGTGGAGGAGTCGAACGTGTACGGGATCGCGACCGCGCCGCCGGCGACGCCCGCCTGGCTCCAGTTCAGCGCGGTCGTGCCCGCCGGGCATGTCGCCGCCGAGTCGATCACGGTCAACGCGCCCGACGAGTTGTTACGGCATCCGTTGATGACACCGTTGCTGGCCGGAATGGACGCCACCGCGGACCCCGCCGTGAAGAGCATCAATCCCGAAATCAGCGCACCCGCGCGCCAAAAAGTGCCGAACTTCGCGCCGTTGGAACGCATCCGTGCCCCGCCCTCCCATGGAGACCCATCGATCCGTGAGGAACGACGGGTCTCGCGAACAACCCCAGTGGAGAGTCGTTTTACTACCGTCCGCGCGATCGGGTCAAGGCGCGGCTCAAGAAAATCGCCCCGAGAGCCGATAACGCCGCCTCACAGTCCGGGCCAGATCGTTGATTCCGGGCAAAGCGCATCAAAGCCGCAGGCAATCGGGCCCGACACCTCCGGCCCGACACGCGCTTACGCTCCGTGATGCAGCCACGAGCATCGACAACGGACGCGCACTCCGACACCGGGCAGTTCGACGCGCGACGAGGTTCGCGGGTTTTGGCTGCCGAGGCCGCACTCGAACTCTCGACCTCGAGTGCGCGTTCACGGTCGGCGCACACATTTCGAACCCCGGCCGGGCGCTATCCTCCGCGCCCAATCTCGTTCGAGGGGAAGCCATGTCGGCATCGGACCGTCGAAACACCGTCCGAACCATCGTCGTGACGACGGTCGTCGCGATCCTGTTCGCAGCATGCAGCGGCAGCTCCCACTCCGGGACCACCGCCGGCCTCGTGAAGATCGACCTCGGTCGCGCGCGTCTCGCCCCGTTCAAGGTCGGTGGAAGCGTCGAGCAGGTGTACGTCACCGCCGCGGGCGCGGGCGAAGATCTGCGGCTCGTGAGCAGTGACAACCACGAGATCGCGCACGCGCATGCGGACGCGCACGGCGGTCTCATCTTCCGGGACGTGCCGGTGGGAGACGCGTATCGCGTCGCGGCCGGCCACGGGGCAAATCTCGTCGCGAGCGGCGACGTGAACGTGACCGCGTGGACGTCGCCGCCGCCGGCGGCGCTCTACACGCAGCAGAAGATCGGCGATGGCTACAGCTACCTGCGCACCCGGGACGGCATCTCGTTGGCGATGACGGTGCACCTCCCGGGGCCGGCGGACAAGGGTCCGTACCCGACGGTCGTCGAATACTCCGGCTACTCGCCGGCCGATCCGAAGTCACCCCAACCGAGCACGCTCATCACCCAGGCCCTCGGCTACGCGACGGTCGGCGTCAACATCCGCGGCACCGGCTGCTCGGGGGGCGCGTTCAACTTCTTCGAACATCTGCAGTCGACCGACGGGTACGACGCGATCGAGGCGATCGCCGCGCAGCCATGGGTCGCGCACCACAAGGTCGGGATGGTCGGCCTCTCGTATCCCGGCATCAGCCAACTGTTCGTCGCGCAGCTCCGTCCGCCGCATCTGGCGTCGATCGCCCCGCTGTCGGTGATCGACGACACGATCAAGGGCACGCTGGCTCCGGGTGGCATCCTCAACTCCGGCTTCGCCGTCGCATGGGCCAAGGATCGCCAGCACGACGCGCAGCCCGCGCCCGGCGGTGGCCAATCGTGGGCGACCGATCGCATCAAGGCGGGCGACACGACCTGTCTCGCGAACCAGGTCCTGCACAGCCAAGCGCCCGACATCATCCAGTTGATCAACACCGAGAAGTTCTGGACCGACGCGCTGGGGCTGCCGCTGTCGCCCGAGCACTTCGTGAACAAGATCAACGTGCCGGTGTATCTCGCAGGCGACTGGCAGGACGAGCAGACCGGTGGCTACTTCGCCAACCTGTTCGGTCAGTTCACCGGGACAAAGGAGGCGTGGCTGACCGCCCAGAACGGCAGCCACGCCGATCCACTCGACCCGACCGTGTTCGCCCGCTGGGTGCAATTCCTGTCGATCTTCGTCGCGCAGAAGATTCCACGACAGACCGCGTTCACGGGTGTCGTCGCGAACACGGTCGCAAACGCGGCCTTCGGGACGACCGCGCCGCTGCCGCCCGATCCGTTCGTGAACGTGACGACCTATCAGCAGGCAAAACAGCTCTTCGAGACCTTCCCGCGGGTTCGCATCCTGTTCGACAACGGCGGCGGCTCCGACCCCGGCGCACCCGCACCGCGCTTCGAGGCCGACTATCCGTCGTGGCCCGTGCCCGGAACCACCGCGACACCGTGGTACTTCGGCGCCGGCGGTGCACTCGTCGACGCCTCGCCGAGCGCCGCGGCCTCCGACTCGTACACATACGACCCTTCGCACCAGCACGACACGACGATCCCCGGCGGGAGCCAAAGCGCGACCTGGGCCAAGCTGCCGGCCTTCCACTGGAACCCGCCGGCTCCGGGAACGGCACTGGCGTACGAGACCGCGCCACTCGGCCACGACGTCACCGTCATCGGGAACGCAAGTGTCGACCTGTGGTTGACGTCGACCGCGCGCGACACCGACATCCAAGTGACGATCACCGAAGTGCGGCCCGACGGCAAGGAGACATTCGTGCAGAACGGCTGGCTGCGGGCGAGCGATCGAGCGCTCGCACCCGATGCCACCGAGCTGCGTCCGACCCACCCGCTCACCCAGGCGGCGGTGGACGAGCTGCGTCCCGGCAAGTTCGTGCTCGCGCGCGTCGAGGTGTTCCCGTTCGCGCAGGCGTTCCGTGCCGGCTCACGCATCCGCGTCATCATCGACGCGCCCGGCGGCTCCCGACCGGCGTGGTCGTTCGACGATCTGCCGGCGAAACCGCACCAGGTGAACACGATCGGCCGCGGCGGGGCGGTGGCGTCGCGCATCGTGCTCCCGGTCGTGTCCGGCGTCGACGTCACGCCCGGTCTCCCGGCGTGCCCGTCGTTGCGCGGGCAGCCATGTCGCGACACCGCGGTCATCACGAATTTATCTCGCGCCTGAGCAGACATCACCCCGCGTCGTGTGTAATCATGGCGGTGGCGGAGCGACCACGGCGGGTCACGTAACTGGGGGACACGGATGTTCGGGCGGGGTTGGAAGACGCGCGTTGCCCTTCTCGTCGCGGCCGGCATCTGCGCGCCGCTCGTCTCCGGCGGCACCGCATCCGGGTCGCCCGCCAATCCCGTCGCGACGGTCGGGATGCCGTTCGCCGGCACCTGGGCGTCCAATGCGCCGGTGAATCCGTCGTACACGAACGACCCGAGTTACCCCTCGGTCTCCCCGGCGAACAACGGCGGTGATTGGGCGACCGACGTCTGGGCGGACGAGGGAACACCGGTGACACTGCAGGTCACGAGCCCCGACGGCCCGGTCACGTTCACCTGGGAATCGAGCACCACGAGCTGTGGCACGAGCTCGAAGGTCGACGTCTTCGTCGGCGGCGCGTTCGTGGGCTGGATCTACTACGGACACCTCGCGGGCGGGCGCCTCACCAACATTGCCGATCCGCAACCGACGAACGGCATGACGCTCGGTACGGTCCACGACTGGGGGAACGGCTGCAACGACGGCCCTCACCTCCACATCGAGCTGAGCAACGTCTCGGCGAGCGCGTTTGCGTGTTGGACCGACAACGGTCAGCCCGGCGTCACGCTCAACCAGGGCGACGCGCTGGGGATAGTCGGCACGTTGAACAGCGCACCCAAGCAGTCCTGCACGCCCGGCCCTCCGACCGACGGCAGTTTCGTCACGACCCCCGACAGTCGGACGTGGGAGATCGTCGGAGGCGCACCGATCTACGTCGACGACTGGGCACCGTTCGGTGGTCCACAACCGACCATTCCGGTCGCAACCCTGTCCGGCTTCAACCAGTACCCGGCCGACGGCACTGCGTTCAATGCGCAGCCGTCGGGGCGGGATTGGGAGGTAGTCGGGGGCGCGCCACTAGCGGTCGACAACCCGGCGACAATCGGCAATCCGCGGCTGTTCATCGTGAACGACACCGCGCTGAACGGCACCCATCAGCTCTCGTTCGGACATCTGCGTCAGTTCCCCGCCGACGGCACCGCGTTGAACGCGCGGCCGTCGGGGCAAGGGTGGGAGGTGGTCGGGGGCGCGCCACTCAAAGTCGACAACTGGGCGACGCTGGGCAACCCGACCACGACGCTGGTCGTCGACGCCGCGCTCACCTCGAGCACGCAGTTCTCGTCCGGTCATCTCCGTCAGCTCCCGGCCGACGGCACCGTCCTCCGGGCCGAGCCGAGCGCGACGTCTTGGACGGTGAACGGCGGTTGCCGCACGGCCGACCCGTCCGGCGGGGTCGTCGCGACGGACTTCGGTGTCGATGCAATCCCGGTTTGTGTGATTCCGCCGACTGCGCCCGACGCACCGACTGCAGTCACGGCAACGGTGTCCGGTACCCAAGCGACGGTGCAGTGGATCGCCCCGGCGGACAACCGCTCGCCGATCACGCACTACACGGTCACGACGTCACCCGGCGGCAAGACCGCGACCGTGACCGGAACCCAAGCAACGATCACA